>NZ_CP054918.1:6042863-6660096 GCF_013364195.1 Streptomyces sp. NA04227
AACGCCGTACGCCACACCGGAGCCCGCACCTTCGGCCTGCGGATGCTGCGTCGCCGCGGCTGGCTGCGCGTAGAAGTCCGCGACCCCTCGCGCGGCCTCCCGTGCCTGATGCCGGTCCAGGACCTCGACATCTCGGGCCGCGGCCTCTTCCTCGTCGACCGCCTCAGTGACCGCTGGGGCGTAGACCTCCTGCCGCGTGGCAAGACGACCTGGTTCGAAATGCGCGTCATGGAACGCTGAACGTCCGCGTCGAGCACGGGCCGCACCGCTGGGCCGGCGACCGGGTACACGAAAGCCCCCGGTGCCGAGGGGCGGCTCACGGGGGCTTCCGCGGAGCGCCGCGGATCCTCGGGGGTGGAGATCCGCGGGCTACGTCGACGACCTGGCCCGGGTCAATGGGGGTCGTTTCCTCGACTATGGCAGGGAGTCCACCCGATGCCAAAGGGTCAAATGGATCAAAGGTAAAAAATCCGGCATTTCAATCTCATATCTATGGTGATGTGCGACACTTTCCTCTGTTTCAATGGCGAAACTTGAGCTACATCAGAGGATTCGCAGGACGATCTATGGCACCCTCCCGCTCTCCCTCCATCCTCAACTGTGCGCCGATCAAGGGAGAACCGGATGCAATCAACTGAATTCTTACTGAACCGTCCTTAAATGGGTCGCGTGACCAGCACTGAGCGCCGCCGCTCCGCCCCGCGTCCTCGATTCCCCCGCCTCGGCCGCACCCGGCGCACCGGCACCCTGCTCGTCGGCGCCGCGCTCGTCCTGCTCCCCGGCTGCGGCGGCGGTCCGGACAAGGAACCGAAGAAGTCCCACGGCACCCACGACGCGGCCCGCGCGGCCGAGGCGCGAGCAGCCAAGGCACTGCCGGGCATGCCGCCGGTGACCGACCCCAAGGACCTCTACGCCGCCGACCGCCCGAACCGGCTCTCCCCGGTGGTCAAGGACTTCCCCTCCCGCGTGTACGTCCCCAACACCAACTCCAACACGGTCTCCGTCATCGATCCCAAGACGTACAAGGTGATCGAGACCATCCCGGTGGGCGCCCAGCCGCAGCACGTCGTCCCGTCCTGGGACCTCAAGACCCTCTGGGTGAACAACGACAAGGGCAATACGCTCACGCCGCTCGACCCGAAGACCGGCAAGGCGGGCAAGCCGGTGGACGTGCACGACCCCTACAACCTGTACTTCACCCCGAACGGCAAGTACGCCGTGGTGATGGCCTCCCTCGACCGCGAACTGGTCTTCCGCGACGCGCACACCATGAAGCGCGAGCACACCGAGCCGGTCTCCTGCTACGGCGTCAACCACGCCGACTTCTCCATGGACGGCCGCTACTTCATCGTCTCCTGCGAGTTCTCCGGCGAACTCCTCAAGGTCGACACCGAGCGGATGAAGGTCGTCGGCCAGCAGAAGTTGCCCTTCGGCGGTGCGATGCCGCAGGACGTGAAGATCTCGCCCGACGGCAAGACCTTCTACATCGCCGACATGATGGCCGACGGCATCTGGATCCTCGACGGCGCGAAATTCACCCAGCCCCGCCTCCTGAAGACCGGCAAGGGCGCCCACGGCCTGTACGTCAGCAGGGACTCGAAGCAGATGTACATCTCCAACCGCGGCGAAGGCACCATCTCCGTGTTCGAGTTCGCCAAGGGCAAGGTCGCCAAGAAATGGCGCCTGCCGGACGGCGGCAGCCCCGACATGGGCGGCGTCTCCGCGGACGGCAAGGTCCTCTGGCTCTCCGGCCGCTACGACGAAGAGGTCTACGCGATCGACACCCGCACCGGAAAGCAACTGGCCCGTATCCCGGTCGGCAGCGGGCCCCACGGCCTCGCGGTGTATCCGCAGCCGGGGCGGTATTCGTTGGGGCATACGGGGGTGTTTCGGTGAGGGGGCGCTCCGCACCCGGTGCCGTCTGAGCACGCCCGTGCGCGGCCCCCGCCGGGGCCGCCGCTAGCCTCCGGGTGTGAAGCGTGTGGAGCGAGTCGTCGGTGCCGTCGTGGGTTCCGCGGTGGGTGACGCGTTGGGCGCCCCTTTCGAGTTCGGTCCCGAGGGCGCCTTCTCCGCCCGCTTTTCCGGTCCGGGTCACGGCGGCGAGATGTGCGGTGGCGGCGGTTGGGAGCCGGGCGAGGCAACGGACGACACCCAGATGGCAGTTCTGGTCGCGGAGTCGCTCCTGGAGCGCGGCGGCCTGGATCTGCCCGACATGTTCGGTCGCTTCCGGCGCTGGGCGGCGGCCGACCCCAAGGACATCGGCCTGCAGACCGAGGATGTCCTGACCAGCGGGATGCCCTGGGACCGGGCCGCTTCGGCCCATTTCGAGGTCAACCAACGCGCGGCGGGCAACGGAGCCTTGATGAGGGCGTCCACGTCCGCCGTGCACTTCGCACGCGCCGGACAGGCGGCCACTCTGGACGCCGCACGGCGGATCGCCGCCCTCACCCACGGCGACCGCGCCGCCTGGGAAGGCACCGCCGTGTTTCACGAACTCATCCGCGTAGCCCTGGCGGACGAGAATCCTCTCCAAGCGCTTCCGGATACGCTCGCCCTCGTTCATCCCGACCATTGGCAGCGGTTCGGCACCGTACTCGCCGCCGACTGGCACCCCGACCTCGCGACCGAGTTCAACGGTGCCGTGTGGCCCTGCCTGGGCTCGGCGGTCTGGGCCGTACGCACCACGGACAGCTTCGAGGGCGCGCTGCGCGCGGCGGTCGACCTCGGCGGAGACACGGACACCGTGGCCGCGGTCACCGGCGGGCTCGCGGGTGCCCGCTACGGACCGGACGCGATCCCCGTCCGGTGGACGGAGCCCCTGCACGTTCCGCTTCCCGGTTTCGGTGGGCGGGTGCTGCGACTGGCCGAGCTGGTCGATCTCGCTCAGCGGCTGGGGAGTTGACGGGCGGCGAGGAGAGCCGGTGGACGACCGCGCGGCTTTGGGACACCGGTCCCTCATCTCCTCGCAAGCATCGCCTCCGTCCCAGCGGCCGATACGCCGCTGCCTGGACAGCGCTGGATGCTGTGGTCGGTTCGGCCGCCCAACCCTCCCACCGGAGCAGGTGCACCGGTCCGCGGGTAACGGCCCGGTGGCATGCCGATAATCTGACCTCATCATCAATGCGGCAAGAAGGGGCGGATTCGGTGGCGAGCATCGAGGAAGCACGCAAGGCGTTCGAGCGGTACGACGTGGACGGCGACGGTTACATCACCTCCGCCGAGTACAAGAGCGTCATGGCGCAGCTCGGGGACTTCCACGTCACCGAGGCCGTGGCGGACAGCATCATCGCCGCCAAGGACGGCAACGGCGACAAGAAGCTGTCCTTCGACGAGTTCTGGGCCAGCCTGAACAAGTAGGCCGGCGGGCGCCGGCGGGGCCGTGGGCCGGCAGGTCGAGTACGTCCTGGCGGCGCCGGAGTCGCAGTCGGCGCCGCGAATGTCGTGGGCGAGGGCGGTCGGGATCCGTAGGGGTCCGGGCCGCCCTCACCACGTGTCCAGTGCGGGCGCCTGGGTCCGGTAGTGGCCCGGGGCCATTCCGTACTCGCGCTTGAAGGCCTTGGCGAAGGCGAACTCCGAGGCGTAGCCGGTGCGTTCGGCCACCGCGCGGAGCGGGAGGTCGCCGTCGCGCAGGAGGCTTCCGGCGGACGTCATCCGCCACCAGGTCAGGTAGGCCATCGGCGGCCTGCCCACGAGGAGCTGGAACCGGCGCGCGAACGCGGCCCGGGACAGGCCCACTCGGCGTCCGAGTTCCTCCACCGTCCAGGGGCGGGCCGGATCGGAGTGGATCGCGCGCAGCGCCTCGGCCACCGGAGGGTCGGCCAGCGCGGCGGCCCACCCGGCGGGCTTCCCGCGCTCGGCGTCCTCGTGCAGCCACCAGGCGCGCAGGATGTACAGCAGCAGCGTGTCCAGGAGCGAGGACACCACCGTGTACGACCCCGGCTGCGGATCGGCGAGTTCGGCGCCGAGGAGCTCGACCGCGCTGCGCAGGCCGGAGTGCGCGCCCACGCGGGCGGGCAGGTGGACGACGTCGGGCAGTTCGGCGAGCAGCGGATGGCTGCGGGTGCGGTCGAGTTGATAGGCGCCGCAGAGCAGGCCGGTGCGCGGGCCACGTCGCTCGGCGGGCGGCGGCTCCTGCGGGGCGGGGCTCGCCCAGTAGCCGTCGGGCCCCGGGGCGAAGTCCTCCAGGGGTGCGGAGGGTTCGCTCGCGAGGGCGTGTCCGCGGCCGTGCGCGAGGAAGACCACGTCTCCGGCGCCGAGTTGGACCGGTTCGGCCGCTGCCTGTGCCGCGGTCCCGGCCGGTGGCAGAAGCCAGGCCGAGCCCTGGAGCACCACATGGAAACCCGAGCCGGGCGAGGGCGCGAACCGGGTGCCCCAGGGCGCGTAGTAGTCCGAGCGGCTGGAGTGCGAACGCCCGGTCCGCATCACGGCGATGGCATCGCTGAGTACGTCCATGCCCTCACGGTAGGCGTGTTGGGGAGCGGGTGAAGCCGTAAGCGCTCAACGCGCCCTCGCGGGCGAGACGATCGGATATGGCGGCGAGCGAATGAGGCATGTTCCGTCTCGCCGGAGCTGCCTAGCGTTCCTGGCATGACGATTCATTCCACCCGCCGGGACACCCCGGTCGTGGTCCCCGCCGCGCTCTCAACTCCCGTATTCGACAAAGCCTTTACCCCGACTCCCGCTCCCATTCCCGCTCCCGTTCTCGCCTCGGCGGATTCGTCTTCCGGGTCGCAGCGGAAGCCGACGTATGGAACCCGAGGAGCCATCCCGGCCGACACCGGCGATGAGGTTCAACTCCCCGCTCCGGGCACCGCGTTGAGCCCCGAGCTCCCGCAGTCCCCGCCCGACCGCGCCCGTGCTGTCCTCTTCCACGAGACCGGCGGCCCCGAGGTGCTGCGTATCGAGCAGGTGCCGTTGCCCGCGCCAGGGCCCGGTGAGGCGCTGCTCCGGGTGGAGGCGCTGGGACTCAACCGTGCCGAGGCCCTGTTCCGGGCCGGTACCTACTACTACCCGCCGAGCCTGCCCGGTTCGAGGCTCGGCTACGAGGCGGCCGCGACGGTGGCGGCAGTGGGCGAGGGCGTCGGCCAACTGGCCGTAGGTGACGGGGTGTTGACCGGACCCGGCATCGAGATGAGCGCCCAGGGGGTCTACGGGGACTGGCTGCTGCTGCCTGCCGACGGACTCGTACGGCGCCCCGTGGAGCTGGACCCCGTTACGGCGGCGGCGACCTGGCTCACGTACTCGACCGCCTACGGCGCCCTCGTCGGCACCGCCGGTCTGCAGGCGGGCGACCACGTCCTGATCACCGCAGCCTCCAGCGGGGTCGGCATCGCCGCGCTTCAGACGGCCGCCCGGATCGGCGCGATTCCCATCGCGGTCACCAGGACCGCCGCCAAACGCGGTCGGCTGCTCGACAACGGTGCCGCCCACGTCCTCGTCTCCGAGGTGCAGGATGTGCCCGCCGAGGCTCGCCGGATCACCGGCGGCACCGGTGTGGACGTCGTCTTCGACGCCATCGCCGGACCGGGCCTGGCCGAGCTCGCGGGCGCCGCGCGGATGGGCGGCACGGTCGTGGTGTACGGCTGGCTTGACGGCCGCCCCATGAGCATGCCGCTCAACTGGCCGCTGACCGTGCACGGTTACGCGAACCAGGCGGTGGCCGACTTCGGCGAGGGACGGCGACGCGCGGAGCACTTCATCGCGTCCGGGTTGAGTGACGGCAGCCTGAGGCCCGTCGTCGGAGAGGTCTTCGAGGGGTTGGAGAGCATGCCCGAGGCCCATCGTGCGATGGAGCGCAATGAGCACGTAGGGAAGATCGTGGTGACGGTCTGAGCCCGGGATACCGGCGGCCGGACGGGCGGCGGAACAAGCGAGGGAACAGGGGAGGGAGCAGGCGGGGGTGCAGGAGGGGGAACAGGCGCGCGGGGCGCCCGGCCGGGTGAAAGCGCGTCGCGGAGATCATTTTCCGCCCGTCGGGAATGAACTCCGGAGCGAAAGAGTTGGTCGACCAATGAAAGCAGTCGCACGCACTCCTACGCACTCTTCGAAGGACGGCACCATGAAGATCGGCATCATCGGCGCGGGGAACATCGGCGGAAACCTCGCCCGGCGGTTCACGGCGGTCGGCCACGAGGTGGCGATCGCCAACTCCCGTGGCCCGCAGACCCTGACGGCCCTCGCCGAGGAGACCGGGGCCACCCCGGTCACCACGGCCGAGGCGGCACAAGGCGCTCAGGTGGTCGTGGTGACCGTCCCGCTCAAGGCGGTGCCGGACCTGCCCGAGGGTCTGCTCGACGGTGCCGCGGAGGGCTTCGCCCTCATCGACACCAACAACTACTACCCGCAGCAGCGCGACGGCCGGATCGCCGCCATCGAGGACGAGGGCCGTACGGAGAGCCGCTGGGTCGCCGAGCAGCTCGGCCACACCGTGGTCAAGGTCTTCAACGGCACCTACGCCCAGGACATCATCGACAAGCCCCGCCCCAAGGGTGACCCTGACCGGGTGGCCCTGCCGGTCGCCGGTGACGACGAGGCGGCCAAGGCGCTCGTACGCTCGCTGCTCGACGAGATCGGCTTCGACTCCGTGGACGCGGGGAGCATCGACGAGTCCTGGCGCCAGCAGCCCGACACACCCGTCTACGGTCTCGCGGCCGGAGCGGACAAGGTGACCGAGGCCCTCGCCGCCGCCTCCCCGGAACGCCCCGCGAGCTTCAAGGGCTGAGTTCTCCAAGGGAGTTCGCTCCGCTGCCGCTTCCCCGCTGTCCGGCCCCGGCGCCTCCCGCCCGCGTCGGCGCCGGACAGTGCGGGGGCGGCGGCCGCGGCGGGCCGGGCGCCGCGTGGCGGCAGCGCGCAACCTCAGCGCTTGGCCCAGGCCCGCAGCGTCTCCTTGCTCCGGAAGTCCCCGACGTTCTTGTCCAGCGGGGTGCTGGCGTACTGGTGGAAGGCCCAGTCGGCCCTGATGCGCGGCTTGCCGGCCGTCACATGGTCGGCGATCCACAGGCCGTCGCCCGCGTACGAGGTGGTGTCGCGGTTGAGCCAGAAGTCGCGGTTGCAGTAGAGCAGCACCTTGTTGTGCGGGCGCAGTCGTCGGACTTCCTTGATGAATCGGTCCTTCTCGGCGTTGGTGGCCGCGGTGCCGCTGCCCGTCCACTCCCAGTCGCAGGCGAGGAAGTCGTACTGCCGCTCCGGTGCCTTGCTCACGAAGTACTCGGCCTGCGCGGTGATGTTGCCCGGCCACAGGAAGTGGTAGAAGCCGACCAGGCAGCCGGCGTCGCGGGCGGTCTTCGTCTGTCCGGCCAGTCTTGGGTTGACGTACGAACGGCCCTCGGAGGCCTTGATGAAGACGAACGAGAGGCCCTTGGTGCTGTAGTCGATCGGCTGATAACTGCTGACGTCGACCCCGTAGATCATGCGATTCCTCCGCGAATTCGACTGTGTGGCCCGTCACTTGGGGTGTTCCCGGTGGCGCACGGGCTCACCCTCGGTGAGTGGTAACCGTGCCGTCACAGTGGTCGCGCACGGCTCGTCCGCCCCAGCCGCTCCGGGAAGCCGCGGGCGAGGCACCCGAAATGAAAAGGGTTGTCGCTTCGGCGACGCGACGGGGATGGGGGGCTGCTTTGCCGGGGGAGGGTGCTGTGTCAGCCTCTCCGAAACGGGCAAAGCAGGCGAAACGGTTCGTGCGGGATGGTGAATCTCCCGTGCGCTCGGCCTGCCTCCGAGAAGCCCCCGAGCCCGTCGCCGGAGTGAGCGGCGGTGCCAGAACGCGGAGTTGAGCAATGACAGCAGCGGCGGACCACCGCACGCACCCCGGACACGGCCACGCCCACGGTGAGGGCTGCGGCCATGTTGCCGTCCCGCACGGTGACCACGTGGACTACGCCCACGACGGGCACCTGCACCGCGCCCACGACGGTCACGTCGACGAGTGCGAACGCGGCGCCCACCAGGAGCACGGCGGCCATTCCCATCAGCACGGCGAGGGCTGCGGTCACGTCGCGGTCCCGCACGGGGATCACGTGGACTATGTGCACGACGGTCACCGGCACGCGGCGCATGAGGGGCATTGGGACGACCACTAGATTCCGTTGGATTCCGTCAGGCCCCATCAGGTTCGCTCGGCCGAGCCTGATGGGGCCTTCGCGTGGGCTCAACCAGCCGTCTGGGCACGCCTGTTGCGTCGCGGTCCGCAGCCTCACCCGAGGGTGTCGTCTCTCTCGACATTCACATGTGACATTGCACTGTGATACACATCGTTCTCGCCAGTGTCGGTACCGTGCCCGCCCCCGGGGTGGCCCATGCAAGGAGGCATGACGTGACGGACGAGCAGATACAGCAGGGTGCGGCGGGCGAGGGAGAGGCCGCGGCGCAAGGGCGGCCCGATGTGCCGCGGCGCAAGAACGGTCTGTATCCCCAAGTGTCCGACGCGCTGCACGAGTTGATGGCCTCGGGATGGGCCGATACGGAGTTGCGTGGGCTGGAGCCCGTCGCGCAGGCGCCGTATGCCGCGCGTCGCAGGGCCGCGTTGTCGGCACGGTTCCCGGGGGAGCGGCTGGTGGTTCCGGCGGGGAACCGCAAGGTGCGGGCGAACGATACGGACTACCCGTTCCGTGCGGCGACCGAGTACGTCCACCTCACCGGTGACCAGACCTTCGACGCCGTGCTCGTCCTGGAACCGCTGGCGGACGGCGGGCACGAGGCGGTGCTGTATCTGCCGGAGCGGTCCAGCAGGAGCAACGGGGAGTTCTGGCTCGACGGGGACAAGGGCGAGCTGTGGACCGGGCGCAGGCACAGCCTGGCCGAGGCCGAGCAGCTGTACGGGATGCCCTGCCGCGATATCCGTACGGCGCCCGACGCGCTGGAGCAGGCCACGGGGCCGGTCCGTGTCGTGCGCGGCTACGACGAGTCCGTCGAGGCGGCACTGCACGACAAGGTGACCGCCGAGCGGGACGAGGAGTTGACCGTCTTCCTCTCCGAACTGCGCCTGGTCAAGGACGAGTTCGAGATCGGGGAGCTGCAGAAGGCCTGTGATGCCACCGCGCGCGGCTTCGAGGACGTCGTGAAGGTGCTCGACAAGGCGCAGGCCACCTCGGAGCGTTACCTGGAGGGGACGTTCTTCCTGCGGGCCCGGGTGGAGGGCAACGACGTGGGCTACGGCTCCATCTGTGCCGCGGGTGAGCACGCCACGATCATGCACTGGGTGCGCAACGACGGACCGGTGCGCGACGGCGAGTTGCTGCTGCTCGACGCCGGTGTCGAGACCGAGACGCTGTACACCGCCGACGTCACCCGCACCCTGCCGATCAACGGACGGTTCACCCCGCTCCAGCGGCGGATCTACGACGCGGTCCACGAAGCGCAGGAGGCGGGGATCCGGGCCGTGAAGCCGGGCGCCGCCTACCGCGACTTCCACGACGTCGCCCAGCGCGTACTCGCCGAGAGGCTGGTCGAATGGGGGCTGCTCGAAGGGCCCGTGGACCGGGTGGTCGAACTGGGGCTGCAGCGGCGCTTCTCGCTCGCCGGTACCGGCCACATGCTCGGGCTCGACGTGCACGACTGCGCCAAGGCGCGCACCGAGGCCTACGTGGACTGTGTGCTGGAGCCCGGCATGGTCCTCACCGTCGAGCCGGGGCTGTACTTCCAGGCGGACGATCTGCTGGTGCCCGCGGAGTACCGCGGTATCGGGGTCCGTATCGAGGACGACATCCTGGTGACCGAGGACGGCAACCGGAACCTCTCGGCCGCACTGCCGCGTACCTCGCGGGACGTGGAGGCGTGGATGGCCGAGTTGCGGGGCTGAACTCCCGCACGACCGGCTTCCCGCTCTTCCGAGTTCTTCCGGGTTCTTCCGGGTTCACCCTGTTCGTCCTGCTCTTCCCGTCCGTCCTCTCCTCCTCGTCGAAGCGCCGCGGGCTGCGGCCGCTGGCGAGGGGAGAGAGGGGCGGGCCTGGGCTCAGCCCGTCGAGTCCCCGCCCCGGCTCGCGGCCCACAGGGAGCGGACATGGCCGAGGTGGCGGGCCATGCACCGCTCGGTTCCCTCGATGTCGCCGCGCAGCATCAGGTCGAGGAGTTCGAGGTGCTCCTCGGCCGAGGGGAGCAGTTCGCCCCGCTCGTCGAGGACGGTGAGGCCGTACAGGCGTGAGCGTTTGCGCAGTTCGCCGACCGTCTCGACGAGGCGGTCGTTGCCGGAGAGCGCGAGCAGCGAGAGGTGGAAGCGGCGGTCCGCCTCCAGGTAGCGGATCAGGTCGTGGTCGCGGGCGGCGGCCACGATCTCCTCGGCCACCGGGCGCAGCGCCTCCAGGCTCTCGCGGGGTGCGGTCGCGGCGATCCGGCCCGCCATCGGCACCTCGATCAGTAGGCGGATCTCGGTGTACTGGTCGAGGTCGCGCTCGTTGACCTCGGTGACCCGGAACCCCTTGTTGCGCACCGGCTCGACGAGCCCTTCGCGGGCGAGGTCGAGCATGGCCTCGCGTACGGGGGTGGCGGAGATGCCGAAGTCCTCGGCGAGTACGGGCGCGGAGTACACCTGGCCGGGGCGGAGTTCACCGGAGATGAGCGCGGCGCGCAGGGCGTGGGCGACCTGGTCGCGCAGCCGCTCCCGGGTGGAGCCGAGGTCGCGCTGCTGCTTCAGGTGCCCCATCGCCGTAGCGTTCCCTTCGTGCCCGTGAGGTGGAACAGCGTACCGTCCGGGCTGGTGAGCGCCGCCGGGCGCGGGGGAGACGCAGGGGCCGGGGCCGCCCGCCGCCGGACAGGGCGGCGCGGGCGGGCGGGCGCCCGGCGCTCGGGTCACTGCGCGAGGACGCCGTTCTCCGCGCGGCGTTCGGCGACCGTACGGGCCAGCGTGTCGAGCAGCTCCCGCATCTCGGCCAGGGTCGGCTCGTCGGTGAGGCGGCCGTCGGTCACCTTGCGGGTGGCCATCGGGACGCGCAGGCTCTCGGTGAGCACGCTCGCGCCCATCACGGTGAGGGTCTCGGTCAGCCAGGCGCGGGCCCGGTCGCCGCCGGTGACCGCGGGGGAGGCGCTCATCAGGGCCACCGGCTTCTCGGCGATCTCACCGCCGCCGACCAGCCACTCCAGCGCGTTCTTCAGGACGCCCGAGGTGCCGTGCGCGTACTCGGGACTGGAGATCAGCAGGCCGTCCGAGGCGCCGACCTTGGCCCGCAGCTCGGCCACGACGGCGGGGAGGTCGTTCATCTCGACGTCCGCGTTGAAGAACGGCAGCCGGCTCAGGTCCGGCTCGACGGTGATCTCCCACGGCGGTACGAAGAGGTCGGCTGCCGAGCGCAGCACCGCCGCGTTCAGCGACCCCGACCGCAAACTCCCGCACAGTGCAAGGATTTTCATGTCGCTCAGCCTACGTTCTCGAAGGTCACCGGGAGGGAGGAAAGCGCACGGGAGACGGTGGACGGACGGTAGGAGGGAGCGCCGTCCAGGGCCAGGCCCGGCAGCTTCGCGAAGATCAGCGGGACCGCGATGCGGGCCTCCAGACGGGCCAGCGGGGCGCCCAGGCAGTGGTGGATGCCGTGGCCGAAGGCCAGGTGGGTGCGGTCGCCGCGGGTGACGTCGAAGTCCTCGCCGTTCAGGAAGCGCGCCGGGTCGCGGTCGGCGGCGGCCACGCTCAGCGCGACGGCCTCGCCCGCCGGGATGGTGATGTCGCCGACCGTGACCGGCTTGCGGGTGAAGCGCCAAATGGCGTTCTGGATCGGGCCGTCCCAGCGCAGCGCCTCTTCGACGGCGTCCGGCCAGCGCTCCGGTTCCCGGGTGACGAGCGCGAGCTGGTCGGGGTGGCGCAGCAGCGCGAGGACGGTGCTGCCGAGCAGGTTCACGGTCGTCTCGTGACCGGCCGAGAGCAGCAGTGCGAGCATCGAGACCAGCTCGTCCTCGCTCAGCCGGTCGGACTGGTCACGGGCGTCGATGAGCGCGGAGGTCAGGTCGTCGCCGCCCTCGACCCGCTTGCGCTTGACCAACTCGGCCAGATAGCCGTGGACTTCCTGGAAGGCGGCCATCGCCGCGTCCCGGCTGTCCTCGTCGTTGCTCATCACCGCTTCGACGGCGCGCCGCAGCCGCTCGCCGTCCTCGGCGGGCACGTCGAGCATGTGCCGGATGACTTCCATCGGCAGCAGCGCCGCGAACTCGGTGGTCAGGTCCGCCCGGCCGGACAGCTCGCCGCCCCGGGCGAGCAGGCCGTCGAGCAGCCGGGTCGCGGTCGCCTCGATGCTGGGGGCCAGGGCCTCGATACGGCGGGGCGTGAACGCCTTGGAGACCAGCGCGCGCAGCCGGGTGTGCCGGGGCGGGTCGGAGACCAGCATGGAGTCGCCCATCCCGATCACCACGTCGCCGGTGATCGGCACCCGCTGCTCCTGGAAGGCGGTCCAGGTGCCCGCCATGTCCTTGGAGTACGAGTCGTTGTCGAGGAAGGCGCGGCGGCAGTCCTCGTACCGGGTGAGCATCCACGCCTCGACCCCGCCGGGCAGGGTGATGCGGTGCGCACGGGCGTCCTGGCGCAGGCCCGCGTACGCCGGATACGGGTCGGCGACGAACTCGGGGGTGAACAGGGCGGCGGCGTACGGGCATTGGGTCACTGCGGGGTCCAATCCGGTGGCGGGATTTCGGTGGGGGAGCGGTCGGAGAACCGACGGGGCGAGGCGGCGGGCGGGCCGGGCGAGGATGGTGCCCGGCCCGCGCGGCCTTTCACCAGGCGACGGGCAGTTCCCGCACGCCGTACAGCACCATGTCGTGGCGGAAGGGGAGTTCGCCCATCGGCTTCAGCGGGCGCAGCCCCGGCAGCCGCTCGAAGAGACCGGCGAACACCTCGGTCAGCTCGACCCGGGCCAGGGTGGCGCCGACGCACTTGTGGAAACCGTGGCCGAAGGCGACGTGGCGGCCGGTGTTCTCGCGGTGGATGTCGAAGGAGTCCGCGTTCTCGAAGACATCCTCGTCGCGGTTGGCGGCGTTCAGCATCACCAGAACGCCCTCGCCGGCGCGCAGTTGCCGGCCACCGACCTCGACGTCCTCGGTGACGGCGCGCGGCAGTCCGGCGTGGTTGATGGACAGATAGCGCAGCATTTCCTCGACGGCGCCGGGGACCAGGGCCGTGTCCGCCTTCAACTCGGCGAGCTGGTCGGGGTGTTCGAAGAGGGTGACGGTGCCGATGCCGATCATCTGGGCCATCGTGTCGTAGCCGCCGAGCAGCAACAGGGCGGCCATGCCCACGAGTTCCTGATGGTTGAGGCCGCCGTCCGCGGCGCGGGTCACCATCCGCCCGAAGAGGTCCTCTGAGGGCTGCGCCTCCTTCGCGGTCACCAACCGGTCGAAGTACCCCATCAGTTCGCCCGCCGCCTGTACCGCCTGCTCGGGCGTGCTCCTGCGGTCCAGGACCGTGTCGGTGAGTCTGACGAACAGGACGTGGTCCTCGAAGGGGACGCCGAGGATCTCGCAGATGGTCATGGCGGCCATCGGCAGCGCGAACTGCCGTACCAGATCGCCGGATTCGTTGCCGTCCGCGGTCATGTCGTCGATCAGACCGTCGAGGATCCGGCGCATCGTGGGCCGCAGCGCCTCCATCTGGTTGATCAGGAACTCGCGGGTCACGGTGCGCCGCAGCCGCCCGTGGTCCGGTGCGTCGGCCTGCATGAAGAAGCCGGGCGGGGGCGGCACGTCGCCGGTGACATACGTCGGGAAGCCCGGGGTGCGCGGGTCCGAGGAGAAGGCGCGGTGGGTGAGGACGGCGCGTACGTCCTCGTGGCGGGTGACGATCCAGGCGGTGTCGCCGCGCGGGGTGCGCACCTGGAACACCGGGCGCTCGGCGCCGAGTTCGCGGTACTGGGGCGGCGGGTCGAGGGGGTGGGTGCGCGGCATCGGGAACTCGGGCAGGGTGGCGGTCATCGCGTCGACTCCGGGCTCGGTGAGGGCGGTACTGGGGCGGGTACGGGCGGGTCAGGCGGCGGCGATCAGCGGGACGAGGGCCTCGGCGAGCGGGTTGAGCGAGGGGTTGTCCCACATCAGCGTGGGCTCGACCTCGATGCCGTAGTGGTCCTCGATCTCGGCGCACAGGCCGAGTACGTACACCGAGTCGAGGCCGTACTCGTTCAGCGGCAGGTCCACCCGGATCTCCTCGGCCGGGCTGCCGGTGTGGGCGGCCACGCGTGCGCGCAGCCACTCCCGCACCTCGTCCGCGGACACCGTCTCGGGCTGGGTGGTGAGTTCGGACATGAGGTCCTCCGGATGGTGATCAGGCCCCGGTGGGGCGGCAGTCGATGTCGAAGGTCAGGCCCGCGTCGAAGCGCCGGACCAGCTCGGCGTGGAGCGGTTCGGCGAGCCGGGCGGGCAGCGGGTCGCGGTGGCGGTCGAGGTGGGCGCCGAGCCGGTGCAGCGCGGCCAGCGTCGCCGTCGGCCCTGCGGCGTCGGGACGCTGCCACCAGGTGCCGAGGCAGGCGGCGGCCGCGAGGACACCGGTCCAGCGGGTGGTGAGTCCGAAGGCGTACGGCGAGGCGGCGGGACCGGCCTCGGCGGGGCCGAGCCCGGCCGCGTCGGCGGCCAGCGCGTCGAGTTCGTCGCACCAGAGGCGGGCCTGCGCCGTGACCGCCTCGTCGTCCCGCGAGGCGGCGGCCTGTGCCGCGCCGAGGACGAGCGAGCGGGAGAGCGGGTCGCGTCCGCCGCCCGTCACGGTCAGGTCCGTGAAGCACGGGGCGGGCAGCGGCTCTCCGAGGTGGAAGGTCTCCTCGGGCAGTGCGGCGGCCCCGTCCTTGCGCCAGGTGCGACGGGCGGTCAGCGGCAGCTGGGGCAGCAGCGCCGACTGGCAGGAGACCCGGGAGGCGTGCCCGAAGGCCGAGGGCTGGACATCGCGCAACAGCTTCTGGAACAGGGGCTGTTCGGCGCTGCGGAGGTAGAACTGCGAGCCGAGCAGTTCGGAGAGCCGGTATACCGCGTGCATCAGGAGTCGTGGGACGAAGGCCTTGACGGCGGCGGCGTAGACCCCGGCCTGCGCGGGCGCCGTGTGGGTCGTACGGGCCGCGACCGCGGTGAAGGTGTCGGCGAGGAGCAGATCGGCGAAGGCCTCGGCGAGGATCGACCGGGACAGCGGCAGGTCGGTGACGGTGCCGCCGTACAGCCTGCGGCCGCGGGCTCCGCGCAGTGCGGTCCGCAGAGCGGTGTCGAGCAGGCCGATGGTCATGCCGGGCAGCGCGATCCGGGTCGCCTGGAAGGAGCGCAGGGCCGTTTCGACTCCCTGGCCGGGGTTGCCCACCACACTGTCGGCCGGTACGGCGCAGTCGGTGAACTCGACGCCGCCGAGCTGTACGCCGCGCATCCCGACGGTGCCGAACCGCTCCAGGTGGCGTACCGCACCCGTAGGCAAGTCCGCGCTGTCGAGCAGGAGTTGGGAGTGGCTGCGACTGCCCTGCGCCGGGTCCGTACGGGCGAACAGGACCATCGCCTCCGCGCGCCGCAGATTGGCCACGACCTCCTTGCGGCCGTTCAGGCGCAGCCGCCCGTCCGGCCCGGGTAGCGCGGTGAGTCCCGCGCGCGAGAAGTCGTTGCCGTGCGCCAGCTCGTGGTACGCGCACGCCGCCCGGCCGCCGGAGAGCAACAGCTCGGCCAGCCACGCCTGTTGGGCCTCACTGCCCGCGGTCCAGACGTTGGCCCCGGCCATGAAGGAGCCCGCGCCGTAGCCGAGGCCGAGGCAGGGGTCGCGCCGGTACACGGCGCGCATGACGCCGATCAGCCCCTCCAGACCGGTGAACCGGCCGCCGAGCGCCGCGGGCACGAAGTGCGCGTTGAGGCCGAAGCCGGTCAGCGACTCTTCGCCCGCGGGGAGCATGTGGCCCTGCTCGTCGGCGGATACGACGGCGGCGGTGCCCACCGGATTCGCCCGGTCGGCGGCGTCGCCGAACAGGTCCTCCAGGGCGTCGATCTCCTTGCCGTGCGGGGAGTGCCGGGTGTGCGCGGAGTACCGGGCGGCAGGGTCCGGTACGCCATGCCGGGCGCCCTCCGAGTCGGTGGGCTCAGCACCGGTCGGCGCGGCGGGGGTCGCGGGAGTCATGCGATCAGCTCCTTCGCGGAGTTCGCCTCGTTCGGGCCGACCGGGTCGTCAGGCACCGTCGGCAGGGAGAGCAGTTCCTCGTACGCGTCCTGTGGTGCCTCGTGGCCGGGCCTGAGCAGTTCGAGGGAGCGTTCCAGGGCGGCGGTCAGCCGTATCGCGTGAGGTGTGCCGGCGGGTGCGGTGAGCAGCAGGTGGGCGGCGCTGGCGCCCGCGAAGCACCGTTCGTAGCGGCGGGCGAGCGCGAAGGCCTGAGGGGGTGTGTCGCGGGAGGCCGGGGGCAGTGCCGCCATGGCGTCCGCGACCGTGGCGATCTCCTCGGCCAGGGCGGTCGCCGCCTCGTACGCGCGGCGCGGTACGGTGCCGTCCGCCGCGAGGTGGGCGAGCCGGTCGACGGCCGTGGGCAGCCCCTGCACCACGCTGCACCCGGTGCGGCTCATCAGCCGCAGCGCGCCATGGTCCAGCGGCGGCACCGGGCCGTCGCCGACGAGTACGGCGAGGCCCTCGGCGTCGTGTGCGCCGGTGCGGGCCCTGCGGGCCAGGACCGGGAACTGGGCGATCAGCGCGGAGCGGTTGACGGCCGTGCTGCCGTCGAAGATCGCCACGATGCGATGGTCGCGCTCCAGCTTCTGGAACATCCCGTCGGCGTGCTGCTCGGTCAAGTAGCCACGGGCGCCCAGAAGTTCGGCGAGCTCGTCGATCGTCTGCTGGACGAGGTCCGGCACACCCGCCTTGACCAGGGCCGATACCACGCTCATCTCGCCGGGGAGGCAGTGCGCCGAGCGGGCGGCGAGCAGCGCGGCGGCCTCGGCCAGCGCCAGGGAGGCGGCGGCCCGCCCCAACGTGCGGCGAGCAAGGGGAAGTTGGAGCAGTGTCGTGCCGTACAGGGCGCGCCGCTCCGCGAAGTCGTGGGCGAGTGCGAGGGCGTGCTCGCCCGCGCCGAGGGACAGCGAGGTGCAGACGGTCCTGGTGAGTTGCAGGGCCCGCAGCACGATCTCCAGGCCCTCGCCGACCCCGCCGATGAGTGCCTCGGCGGGGATCTCGGCGCTGTCGAAGGCGATACCGCTGATGTCCGCGCCCCGGATGCCGTGCGTCGGTTCCTTGGGCAGCGGACGCCAACTCCCCGCAGCCAGGCGCTCCTTGTCGACGAGGAACAGGCTGAAGCCGCGCGCGCCGCCCTCGGTCGAGGTGCGGGCGAGCACCGAGATCAGACGGCCGCGGGTCGCGTTGTTGATCGGCCACTTCGCGCCGTCGAGCCGCCAGCCGCCGGTCGCCGTGGGCACCGCGGTGAGCTGCCCGGCCAGCAGGTCGCTGCCCCGGCCGGGCTCGGTCAGGCCCCAGGACACCACCGCGTGCTCGTCGAGAACCATCCGGGCGAGCGCGCGTCGCTGCGCGTAGGAGCCCGCGACCCAGGCCGACACCGACCCGAGGTACGTCTTGCCGTGCGCGACCGCCACCGTCACATCGCGGCGTGCCACCGTCCGCAGGGACGCGACGAGTTCGGGCAACCCGCCCTGCGCGCCGCCTAGTTCGGGGGGTACGTAGGCGTGCGCGATGCCACAGCCGTCGAGTACCGCACAGGCCTCGCCCGGGAACTCCTCGCGCGCGTCGAGCCGGGCACCGACGGCGGGGTCGAACGGCCCGCCCGGCTCGGCGGCG
Organism: Streptomyces sp. NA04227; assembly: GCF_013364195.1. Classification (NCBI taxonomy): domain Bacteria; kingdom Bacillati; phylum Actinomycetota; class Actinomycetes; order Kitasatosporales; family Streptomycetaceae; genus Streptomyces; species Streptomyces sp. NA04227. The sequence goes on from NZ_CP054918.1 coordinate 6,060,556, forward strand.
CGGCGCAGTGCGGTGTCCAGCGTGGCGGGCAGTCCGTCCGCCCACTGCGGGAGGTGTCCGGTCACGGGGCGGCCTCCGTCAGCAGGGCGCGCACCGCAGGGTCGATCTCCTCGTGCACGGGGGTGAGCGCGCCCTGGAGGAACAGGGCGCGCATCTCGGAGCGCTGCACCTTGCCGCTCGTCGTCCGGCGGACCGTGCCCGGCCTGAGCAGGGCGAGACCGGCCGTACGCACCCCGAACTCGCGGAAGACCGTGGCGCGCATCGCCACCGCGAGATCGCGCAGCTCCTCCTCGCCGAACCGGCCGCGGATCTCGTGCAGGACGACGACCTCCTCCTGCGGCACCGGCACGGTGAACGCGGTGCCCACCAGGGTCGCCAACTGCGGGTGCTGGAGGCGCAGTTCGTGCTCGATGTCGTGCGGGTAGAGATTGCGGCCGTGCACGATCAGAAGGTCCTTGCTGCGGCCGGTCACAAAGATCTCGCCGTCGAGCACGGTGCCGAGGTCGCCGGTGCGCAGGAACGGGCCCTCGCCGTCGGCGGTGCGGGCGCCGAAGGTGGCCTCGGTCGCCTCGGGGCGCCCCCAGTAACCGGCCGCCACGCTGGGACCGCGCAGCCAGATCTCGCCGGTCGTCCCGTCGGGCAGCACCCGGTGCCCGTCCGCGTCGACGATCCGTACGTCAAAGTCCGGCACGTCGCCGCAGCCGACCAGCTCGCGGACCGGGCCGCCGGGCCGAGGCTGCTCCAGGGAGTGCTTCTCCAGGGCCTCGGGGTCCACCGGTTCGATCTTCGGCGGGCGGCTCGCCAGGCCGGAGACGAAGACGGTGGCCTCGGCCATGCCGTAGCAGGGGGCCAGCGCCTCGGCGCGGAACCCGGCCGGGGCGAAGCGCTCCGCGAAGTCGCGCAGGGTGGACGCCTGGATCGGCTCCGAGCCGTTGGCGGCGAACTGCCAGCGGGACAGGTCGAGTTGCCCGAGCTGGGCGTCGGTGACCCGGCGCACGCACAGCTCGTAGGCGAAGTTGGGCGCGGCCGAGTAGCCGACGTCGTACCGGTCGAGCAGGGCCAGCCACTGGTGCGGGCGCTTGAGGAAGGCCATCGGGGACATCAGCGCGCAGCTGCTGCCGAGGAAGAGGCTGGGCAGCAGCTGCCCCATCAGGCCCATGTCGTGGTAAAGCGGTATCCAGCCACCGAAGTTGGTGTCCTCGGTGAGGCCGAGGGCGCGGCGCAGGCTGTCCGCGTTGTGCAGCAGATTGCCGTGGTCGACCATGACGCCCTTGGGGTCGCCGGTCGAGCCGGAGGTGTACTGGAGCAGCACCAGCGTGTCCGGGCCGACGTCCGGGTCGCGCCACCGGTCCGCGTCACCGAAGTCCGGCGCGTCACTGGCGGCGACCGCGATGTCCAGGCTCTCGTTCTCGATCCACTGACGAGCCTCCGCCAGCTGCCCGGTGTCGGTGAGGGCGACCCGTACGCCCGCGTCGGCGGCCATGCCGGTGACCCGGCGCTGCTGGTACTGGAACTGGCCCGGCATCGGCGAGGGCACCGCGACGACGCCCGCGTACAGACAGCCGAGGAAGGCCGTGACGAAGGGCAGGCCCGGCGGGTGCAGCAGCATGACGCGCTCGCCGGGGGCGCAGCGCTCCTGGAGCCAGGAGGCGACCCGGCGGGCCTCGGCGTCCAGGGCGGCGTAGTCGAGGGTGCGGGCGCCGTCGGGCGCGTCGTGGTCGTGGACGAAGGTGACGGCCGCGCGCCCGGCCCGCTCCGCGGCGTGGCGGCGCAGCAGGTGCAGGGCGCTGGGCTCGCCCAGGAGCAGGGAGTCGGTCACGGGGCAGTCCTCTCGGCACGCGCGGGCAGGAAGTGGGTGGCCTCGAAGTACGCGAGGTAGCGGCTGATCAGCTCGCGCTCGGGCGGCAGGCACGCGATGCCCGAACCGGTCAGCGCCGCTTGGAGGTTGGTGGTCCCGAAGACGGGCCTGCTGCCCCGGTAGCCGAGGTCCTCGGCGGGCAGTTCGGGGCCGAACAGCGGGAGGAAACGGGTGAGTTCGTTCTCCTCGCCGCGTTCGGCTGCGGCGGTGAGTTCGGCGTACCAGTCGGCGTACGAGAGGCGGCGCAGCGGATAGCCGCACTCGGCGAGCAGTGCGACGAACCGGTCCCAGGCCAGCGGATGCCCGCCCGGCAGGTTGAACGAGGTGCCGTGCCACTGCCCGCCGAGCGCCACATGGGCCACGGCCGCGGCGCAGAAGTCGACCGGGGTCATCTCCAGGAAGACGTCGAACTCCAGGGCGGCGCCGAGCTGGACGCAGCCCTTCATGGTCGCGTTGAGGAAGGTGTCCGTGGCGCAGGCGCCGGTGGTCTGCGCGCCCGCGATCTGGCCGGGGCGGTAGACGCAGGTGGGCAGCCCCCGCTCGTGGGCCTGCGCCATCATGCGGTCGCCCACCCACTTGGTCTGCCGGTAGCCGCCCACCACGCCCTCGGGGTCGGTGGCCGCGTCCTCCGCCCAGCGGTGGTCACCGGGGCGGCCGGGGTAGACGGCGAGCGAGGAGATGTAGTGCACCGGCTTGACCCGGTGCCGGGCGGCCAGGCGAAGCACCTCCTGGGTGCCGAGGACGTTGACCGGCTTGAGCCGCCGGTAGGGCAGCGCGTAGCTGGACCAGGCGCCGTTGTGGACGATCATCTCGACGTCGCGGGCCAGGGCCAGATAGGTCCGGCGGTCAAGGCCGAAGTACGGCCGGGCCAGATCGCCGGGCACGCCGGTGAACCGTGCCTCGTCGCCGTCGCGCCACACGCCGTACCGTTCCATCGCCGCCCGGACGCGCGCCGCCGCCTGCGCGGGCGTGTCCGCCCGTACCAGGACGTGGAGTCGGGCCGTGGAACGGTCGAGGAGTTCACGCATCAGGAAGGCGCCGGTGTAGCCGGTGCCGCCGGTCAGCAGGATCGTGTCGTACGGGCCGGTCGACGGCGGCAGCGCGTCGGCGGCCGGGACGATGTCGGCGGGCAGGACCGCCTCGGCCGTCAGGTCCTCGCTGGCGAGGGAACGCGGGTGCGCGGAGGGACCACCGGACTCGGCCCCGCTGCCTCGCGTGTCGAGGTGGCGTACGAGGCGTTCCACGGTCGGGTGGTCGAACAGCTTGCGCAGACTGATCTGGACGCCGGTGGCCTCCCGCAGCCGGGCCGCCATCTGCGCGGCCGCCAGCGAATCGCCGCCCAGCTCGAAGAAGTTGTCCTTGAGTCCGACCCGGCCGAGGCCCAGGACATCGGCCCAGATCTCGGTGATCCGGATCTCCTCGGGCGTCTGCGGCGCCACATAGGCGGCGGCGCCCGAGGTCTCGTCCTCCGCGAGGGCGGGCAGGCTGCCCCGGTCGACCTTTCCGTTGGGCAGCTTGGGCAGTTCGGGCAGTACGACGAAGCGGGACGGGATCATCGGGTCGGGCAGCTGCCCGGCGGCGAATTCCCGCAGGCGGGTGCGGAAGGCGGCCCAAGTCGCTTGTGCGAGAGGGTTGTTGGCCGTCGGGGTGACGGGTGCGTTCACGGTGCTCACTGCTCCCTCGGCGCGGTGGCCGCCTGATCGAAAGCCGCCTGATCGAAAGCTGCTTGGTCGAAAGCTGCCTGGTCGAAGGCCGCTTGGCCGGAACCTGCCGCATCGGAGTCCGTCGTCCCGGGACCGGCGGGCGGGGCGCCCACCGGCTCGAAGACGGCGTCGAACTCGCCCACCCGGCCCGGCTCCGGGGGGATCAGCCGTACCGGCCGCCCGTGGCGCTCACCGAGGGCGGCGATGTCCTCCGGGTCGAGCGCGCCGTCGCCCTGCGCCTCCCAGACGGCCCGTTCCAGGTCCCAGCCGGTCGCCTCGGCGCTGTGCTGGCCGTGCAGCAACTCCAGTGCGGCCAGGGGGCGTTCGAGGCGTGCGTCCGGGAGGCCGGTGACCGTCAGCGTCAACTCCGGTGCGGTACCGGCGAGAAGTTCGGCCAGGGTGCCGGTCCCCTTCAGCTCGTCCCAGGTGACCCGCTTGCCGTCGGCGACCGCGTGCGGCGCGCGGTCGCGCCCCAGGAGGGTCACGTCCCAGCGGAACCGGGTCAGTTCGTTGGCGTGGTGGCCGCGCTTGAGCTCGACCCGCAGACCGGCTCCGGCCGAGGCCGCGAACTCCTCGAAGAACGCGGCGGTCAGGCAGAGTTCGCGTTCCTCGGCGAGGGCGCGGGACGCGGCAGCCGCCACCTCGCGGGCCGGGGCCAGTGCGGGCGCCCGGCGGATCTGGGTGTCCGCGTGGAAGGCGGGCAGCAGCGACAGATCCCGTACGTCACCGACGAAGACCGCGCCCTGAGGCCCGGCCACCCGCAGTGCCTCGGTGAGCGCCCGGCGCAGGTAGTCGGCGCCCGGGAAGTACTGGACGACCGAGTTGAAGAGCACCAAGTCGGCCGAGGAGTCCGGGAGTTCGGTCAGGGTGAGCGCGTCGCCCTGGCGCAGGGTGAGGTGGTCGGGCAGCTTGCCGTCGATGGCGATCGAGGCGGCGGTGGCCAGGGCGGCGGGGGAGAGGTCGATGCCCAGGTAGGAATCGGCGGCCGGGGCCAGCTCCCGCAGGTAGAGACCGACGCCGACTCCGACGTCCACGATCCGGCGGGCCCCGGTCGCCCGGATCCGTTCGACGGTGTTGCCCAGCCACTCGCGCATCTCGTGCGCGGGGATGGGCCGCTTGGTGTAGCTGCTCGCCCACCCCGCGAAGTCCCGTTCGTCGTCGCCGAGTTGGGCGGTCTGCGTCGCGACGGCGGGCGTGTACGCGCCCTCCCAGACGTCCCGCCAGCGGTCCACGTGGCCGCGCTCGCCGCCCGCGGCCCCCTCCTCGCCGTTCTCGGCGACCGGCGCGACATAGGCGAGGAGCTCGGCCGCCCCGCCCGTGCGGCGCGCGGCGACGACCGCGACCGAGGCGACCTCCGGGTGCCGCGAGAGCACGCTCTCCACCTCGTCAGGCTCGATGCGGTGGCCCAGGATCTTCACCTGCCGGTCGATCCGGCCGAGGAACTCCAGCGTGCCGTCGGCCCGCCACCGCACCCGGTCGCCCGTACGGTAGAAGCGGCCGCCCGGCACGTCGGTGAACCGCTCGGCGGTCAACTCCGGCCTGTCCAGATAGCCTTCCGCGACTCCCTCGCCGCCGATCCACAGCTCACCGGCGACGCCCACCGGGGTCTCGCGCCCGTCGTCCGCCGTGACGCGGACCAGGGTGTTGGCGACGGGGCGGCCGATCGGCAGCGCGGCCGCGTGGACGTCGCGCTCGCGGTCGAGTTCGTGGACCGTCGACCAGATCGTGGTCTCGGTCGGCCCGTACATGTTGAACACTCGGACCGACGGCAGCGCGCCGAGCAGCTTCTGGGCGAGCCCGGACGGGAAGGCCTCGCCGCCCACGAGCAGCGCCCGCAGCCCTCGCAGTGCGTCCAGCGCCTCCGGCTGCGCGGCCACCGCCGCCAGGAACGAGGGGGTGGCCTGGAGCAGGGTGGCGCCGTGGCGGGCCAGGAGCGCGCACAGGCCGTCCTCGCCGTCGGCCGGGGTGAGCCGCTCGATCATGCGCTCCCCGGCCACCACGACGCTCGCGCCGCGGGTCAGCGGCCACAGCAGTTCCAGTACGGAGATGTCGAACGAGACGCTGGTCAGGGCGAGCACGACGTCGTCGGCGGCCAGGCCGATCCGCTCGTCCATGGCGGCGGTGAAGTTGACCACGTTGCGGTGCAGCAGGACCGTGCCCTTGGGGCGGCCGGTCGAGCCGGAGGTGTAGATGACGTACACCGGGTCGCCGGGCCGGGCCTGCTCGTCGAGTGGGTCGGTGGACCGCGCGGCGATCTCGGCCGCGTCCCGGTCGAGCCGTACGTACCCGCCCGCGGGCAGCTCCTCGGGACCGCCGGGCCCGGTGACCAGGCAGTCGAGGGCGGCGTCCTCGGCGATGTAGCGCAGCCGGTCGGCGGGGAAGTCCGGGTCCATGGGGACGTACGCGGCGCCGGCGCGGGCGACCGCGAGCAGGGTGACGACCAGGTCCGCGCCGCGCCGCACGCTCACCCCGACCCGGCGGCCGCGCCCGGCGCCGCGCTCGCGGAGCAGCCGGGCAAGGCGGGCCGCCCGCTCGTCCAACTCGGCGTAGGACAGGCGCACTTGACCGTCGACGAGGGCGAGGGCGTCCGGTGTCGCGGCGATCTGGCGGGCGATGAGCCCGGGCAGGGTGGCAGTGGTGCCGAAGTCCGTCGCGGTGGCGTTCCAGGTGTCCAGACGGGCCCGCTCGTCCGCGCCGCGCAGCTCGGTGGGGGGCGCCGCCTGCGGGTCGGCGGCCAGGGCCGCGAGGGCGCGCGCGTAGTAACCGGCGAGGCGGTCGCAGAACTCGGGGTCCAGGGACGCGGTGTCGCAGTCCAGCCAGAGGCCGAGACGGCCGCCCGCCGGGTCGACGAGAAAGTTCGCGGCGAGCGGGAAGTTGGTCTCGGCGATGCCGAAGCCGTCCTGGATCGCCGCGTCGGAGCCCCACTGTTGATGGAAGTCCATGAAGTTGACGTACGAGTCCGGCGACAGGTCGGTGTGGTCGCGCAGGACACGGGCGTACGGGTAGCGGCGGTGCGGCAGGGTGCGCTGCTCGTGCGCGTGCACCCGGCGGGCCAGCTCCAGCCAGGAGCCGCCCCGTACACCGATCCGCAGCGGCAGCGTATTGAGGAAGACACCGATGACCTGGTCGCCGCCGTCCTCCTCCAGACGGCCGTGCGTGACGACACCGGTCAGCACCTCGGCGCCGGGGGTGACCGCGTCCAGGACGACCGCGTGGGCGGCGGCGAGCAGGGACTTCGTCGGCAGTCCGGCGGCGCGGGCGGCGGCGGTGATACGGGCCCCCGTCTCCTCGGACACCGGTACGTCGAAGCGGCGGTGGGCGGCGCCCGCCGCCCGGCCCGCGGTGCGCAGCGGCAGGGGTGCGGGCTCGGCACCCGCCAACTCCCCGGCCCAGAAGGCGCGGTGCTCCTCGCGCTCAGCCGCCTGCCGCTCGGCGGCCACGAACTCCCGGAAGGTGGACGGGATTTCGGGCAGCCACAGGTCCTCGCCCGAGAGCGCGGCACGGTAGCGCCGCACGATCTCGTCGAGCATCGCCGCGTCGCTCCAGCCGTCGAGCACCACATGGTGCTCCACCACGCCGAGCTGGAACGCGCCCTCGGCCAGCGGATGCGCGGTGAAGGCGAGCAGCGGGGCGGCGGTCAGGGTGAAGTCGTGGTGCTTGGCGAATTCGGCCCACTCGGCGAGGAAGGCCTCGCGCGCCGCTTCGTCCGCGCCGAGCAGCCGTTCGTCCACGGCGAGGGGGACCCGTACCTCGCGATGCACGAGCTGGAGCGGTTCGCCGAATCCGGTGAGGTGGAAGGAGCTGCGCAGCGCCGGGTGGCGCCGTACGGTCGCGTCGAGCGCGCCGCGCAGCAGGTCCTCGTCGAAGGGGAGGCCGACCCGGATGCCGGTGACCACCCGGTAGACGGACGAGCCCTCCTCGTACTCCGCGTGGAAGACCATGCCCGTCTGCATGCTGCTGAGCGGATGGGCGTCCACCAGGCCGTCCGGCAGCAGTTCCCGGTCGGCGGCGGAGAGCAGCGAGAACGGTTCGGTGCGCGGGCCCTCGGCGACGTACGGCCGGATCCGGCGGGCGAGCCCGCGTACCGTCGGCGCCTCGTACAGGTCCGGCAGCGCGAAGGTGAACCCGGCGCGCTCCAGGGCGCTGCGCACCCGGATGCTGAGCAGGGAGTCGCCGCCGAGGGCGAAGAAGGAGGTGCCGAGGGCGACTCGGTCCTTGCCGAGCGCGGCGGCGAAGGCGTCGTGCACCCGGCGCTCGGCCTCGTCGGCGGGGGCTGTGTCCTCGGAGGTCCCGGGCGCGGCCGTGTCCTCGTGCGCCACGGGTACCGGCAGGGCGCGCCGGTCCACCTTGCCGTTCGGCAGCAGCGGCAGCGCGTCGAGCAGGACGATGCGGGACGGCACCATGTACTCCGGCAGCCGTTCGCCGAGCGCCGCCGTCAGGCTCTCGGCGGTGGCGTCGGCGGCCACCACGTGGGCCAGCAACTGCCGCTGTCCGTCCGCCTGTTGGGGCGAGGTCACGACCGCGCTCGTGACGCCGGGCAGGGCGAGCAGCGCGGACTCGATCTCGCCGGGCTCGATCCGGAAGCCGCGCACCTTCACCTGGTGGTCGATACGACCCCGGTACTCGACCACGCCGTCCTCGCGCAGCACGGCGAGGTCGCCGGTGCGGTACAGCGTCCCTCCTCGGCCCTCGCCCTTTCGATGAGGGCCCTGCGCACCTTCTCCCTCAGCCGGTCCGAAGGGGTCGGGGACGAAGCGTTCCGCCGTCTGCTCGGGCCGGTTCAGGTAGCCGCTCGCGACCTGGACGCCGCCGATGTGCAGCTCGCCGGGAACACCGAACGGCAACGGCTCGCCGCCCGGATCCAGTACGTACAGACCGGTGTTGGCGACGGCGCGGCCGATCGGCACCGGGCCGCCGGTGTCCCGCCCCGTGCACCGCCAGTGCGTGACGTCGATGGACGCCTCGGTCGGTCCGTACAGGTTGAAGAGAGCGGGGGCGTGTGCGCCGGACCCGTACCGGGACAGGAACCGGGCGACCGTCTCCGGCCGCAGCGCCTCGCCGCTGCACACCACCCGCCTCAGGCCCGGGAGTTCGGCGGCAGCAGGCTCGGCCAGGAACAGGTCGAGCATCGGCGGCACGAAGTGGACGGTGGTGACGCGGTGTTCGCGGATCTTGGTGGCGAGCGCCCGGGGGTCGCGGTGCTCGCCGGGCTCGGCGAGGTGCAGCCGCGCCCCGGCGAGCAGCGGCCAGAAGAACTCCCACACCGACACGTCGAAGGTGAACGGCGTTTTCTGCAGCACGCATTCGTCCGCCCCGAGCCCGTACTCCTCCTGCATCCACAGCAGGCGGTTCACCACGCCACGGTGCGGTACGGCGACACCCTTCGGGGTGCCGGTGGAGCCGGAGGTGTAGATCACGTACGCGGTGTCGGAGGGCGTGCCGAGAGACAACGGGGCGTCCGTGGCGGGCAGTTCGGGCAGGAGGCGGTCCACCGCGACGACCTTCGTACCGTCACCGGTCAGGCGTTCGGCCAGCCGCTCGGCGGGCCCCGAGGTGCTCAGTACGGTGCCGACCCCGGCGTCCTCGATCTGGAACTCAAGTCGTGCGGCGGGCAGTTCGGGGTCGAGGGGCAGATACGCGCCGCCCGCCATGAGGACCGCGAGCAGCGAGACGACCAGGTCGAGCGAGCGTTCCTGGTGCACGCCGACGATGCTGCCGGGCGCCACTCCGAGATCGCCGAGGTGGGCGGCCAACCGCCGGGCGGAGTCGCGGAGTTCGCGGTACGTGAGACTGGCGCCCGCGACCTGGGCGGCGACCGCGTCGGGGGTACGCGCGGCCTGGGCCGCGATCAGCTCGTGCAGCCTGCTGTCCAGGTCGTAGTCGCGTACGGCGGGGGAACCGGCGGCGAGTACCGCGCGACGCTCGGCCGCGTCCATCAACGGCAGTCGCCCGAGGGGGAGTTCGGGTGCGGCCAGGGCGCCGCGCAGCAGCGTGAGCAGGCGTCGGCTGTGCGCGGCGGGGGCGCCGGGGGAGTGGCGGCGCGGGTTGGCTTCGGTGTTCAGGCGTACCCGGGTCACCCGGGCGTCGGCGAAGAAGTCGAACCGGAGGTCGTCCACCGGGCCCGAGGAGAGGTGGTGCGCGGTGCTCGGCAGGTCGCCGAAGGCCACGTCGGCGTCGAAGGTCACCACATTGACCGTGGTCCCGGCGAGCTGCCCGCGCCGCCCTTCGGGGAACAGCTCCCGGTGCAACTCCTCGCCACGGAACCGCTGGTGGCGCAGCGCGCGGCCCAGCTCGGCCGAGACACCCTCGACCAGCTGCGCGAAGGAGGCGCCGCGCGGGGCGGCGATCCGCAGCGGCAGTTCGTTCGCGGACATGCCCGGGGTCGCGATCGCCCCGCCGGAGGAGCGGGCGGGCAGCGGAATCCGCAGCAGGGTCTCCTCGGCACCGGTGATCCGGCACTGGTAGGCGGCCACGGCCGCGACAAGCAGCGCCGAGGGCCGGGCGCCGAGCCGCCGGGCGGCGTCTCCGAGCAACTCCACGTCCGCCATGGACAGTTCGGTGCTGCGGCGCAGTAGTCCGGCCTCGGCGGAGAGGTCGTCCTGATCGCCCAGGCTCACCGGGTCCGGGCGGTCCGCGTACCGCTCCAGCCAGTGGGCGCGGTCGCGGCGGTGGGCGGGGGAGACGGCGTAGGCGGCGTCCTGGGCGACGAGTTCGGCGAGCGGCAGCGCACGGGCGGCGGGGGGTTCGGCGCCCGCGGCGAGCGCCGTGTACACCTCGGCGATACGCCGGACGTGGGCCGTCTGGCCGAGGCCGTCCATCAGCAGGTGGTGGTAACGCAGGTAAAGCAGCCGGGTGTTGGCGGATTCCTCGATCAGGACGTGCCGGACGAGTTGGCCCGAAACCAGCTCGACGGGGCGGGACAGGTCGGCCCGCATCCATTGCTCGGCGGTTGCTCGCGGCCGGTCGGCGGCCGAGAGGTCGAGCAGCTCCAGGGGGTTTTCGGCCACCGGTACGACCGTCTGCCCGGGGCCGTCGAACTCGGCCGCGCCCTCGGGATCCTCGGAGCCGGTGCGTACGGCAAAGTCGTCGAGCCGTACCCGCAGCGCCTCTGCCTCGGTCAGTGCCGTGCGCACCGCCCGGCCGAGCAGCGCGGCGTCCACCGGGCCGTGGATCTCCAGGTAACTGGCGCAGTTGTAGCGGGGGTTCCCCGGGTCGAGCTGCTGGGCCGCCCACACGCCCGACTGGGCGGCGGTCAAGGGCAGACGAATGCCCGGGTTGCGGTGTGGCATGTGCGCGGCTCTCCCCCATAGAGACGGCTTCGAGGGCCTGCGGGGCACCCTCGATAGGCCTCTCAAACCTGTCAAAGTCTGCGGATCTCAGCCACTACTTGTTCGAGTAGTTCACGGTGGCCCTACTTGTTCGAGTAGTTCCGGACACCCCTACTTGTTTGAGTAGTTGACCATTCCTTGATGGTGGGGTTCTCATCCCGCGCGTAGCGTGCGGGACGAACGTTTTCCGGAGGCGGTGAAACCGGCCGACCGGGTTGCCGCGTGGGGAGAGGTGGGCAGCGACAGGGGCGTCGCTCGCGCGCGTTGTGCCAGGTGAGGCACGTACGCGCAAAACTGAACAACAGGTACAGACGGGGGAGATTGTGAATCTGTACGGCCGTGCCCATGAACAGTGGGTAATACGGCAGCGACTTCGTACGGTGAGAAGTGGGCGTAATGGCCTTGTTCTCCTCGACGGAGCGCGAGGTTCCGGAAAAACGACATTGGTCCAGCGAATTTCGGACACCGCCGAACGGTGCGGGTTCGATGTTCTGAGCGGTCCCGCGGAACGCTTTCGCAAACTATTGCTCGCCGCTTCGCTGATGGGCGGAGCCGCGGGTTCCGGGGTGTTCACCGCGGCCACCGGTCCGGACACCGCCTGGTGCCCCGACCTCCTCGCCGAGACGCTCGCGGCCGAACTCGCCGGACCCGGCCGCGAACAGAGACCGGGCAGCGGGACGCGTCCCGTACTCATCGCCCTGGACGACGTCCCCTGGGACGACCCCGACGTCCGCGGCGCACTGCCCGCGCTGCCCTCGGTGGCCTCCGCCCGCCGGGTGCTGTGGCTGCTCTCCGGCACCGGCGCGCCCGGACCGCACGGTCCGGCCCAGAGCCCGGACACGGTCCGGCTCAGCCTCGGCCCGCTGCGCCACCGCGACTGCGTCCGGATGGCCACCGACCGGCTCGGCGGCGTGCCGGACACCGGCCTCGGACATCTGGTGGACGCCTGCGGCGGCCACCCCGGGCTGCTCGCCGCCTTACTGGACACGCTCAGCGCCTGTGGTGGGCACACCGTGCGAGGCGCCGTCGCCCGGGCGGTCACCGAACCGCTGCCCCGGCTCGTACTGACCGCCCTGGTGCGCGAGGACCCGCGGCTGTCCGCGCCGGCCCGGACCCTGCTGACCGCCGTCGCGGTCCGCTCGCACCCGGTACGGACGAGCGAGTTGACGCAACTGCCGGACGAACAGGCCCTTCCGCTGCTCGGCGCCGTACGCGAGGCGGTACAGGCCGGGGTGCTCGTCCTGGACGGCGACCGGCTCGGTTTCCGCCACCCCCTCGTGCGCGAGGCGGCGGCCCTACTGTCGTCCGGCCCCGCCGAGCGCCTCGACGCCGTACTCCAGCCGCGTGTTCCGGCCCTGAAGCTCGCCGCCACCCGCACCACCGTCCAGGCCGTGGCGCCGGAGGTCCCGCCCTGCGACGGCGAGTGGCCCAATCCGCTGAGCCCCGCCGAGCACAACATCGTCCGGCTCGTCGCGGACGGCCTGACGAACCGTCAGATCGCCTCGCGGGTCAACCTCTCGCCGCACACCGTCAACTTCCACCTCCGCAAGATCTTCCGGAAGCTGGGCGTCTCCTCCCGGGTCGAACTCGTGGGGGCACACCTCCACTTGCTGCACCCCGAGGACGAGCCCCGGACCACGCCCCCCACTCAGGAGAGCAGGACCGCAGATGCAGGATGAGCAGACCGTGACCGTCACCGAACGGCACGGGGACGACGGCGGCACCGCCAGGACCGGGGAGGCCGCCGGACCCGAGGCGCCCGGCCCGCGACGGGTACGGGCCATGGTCCTGGTGGCGATGGCCGCCACCTTCATGGCGATGATGGACTCCTACATCGTCAACGTCGCCGTCCCCTCCATCCGCGCGGACCTCGACGCCTCCGTCTCCGCGGTCGAGATGACCGTGGGCGGCTACATCCTGGTCTACGGGCTCTTCCTGGTGACCGGAGGACGGCTCGGCGACATCGTCGGCTACAAGCGGATGTTCCTCGCCGGTCTGGGGCTGTTCACCGTCGCCTCACTGGCCTGCGGCATCGCCCCCAACCCCGAGTCGCTCATCGCGTTCCGCTGCGTCCAGGGCTTCTCGGCGGCGCTGTTCTTCCCGCAGATCCTGTCCATCATCCAGACCTCGTTCGAAGGCGCCCGCCGCGACCGCGCACTCGCCCTGTTCGGCGTGACCATCGGACTCGCCGCGATCTCCGGCCAGTTGATCGGTGGCGTACTGGTCCACTTGGACCTGTTCGGCTGGGGCTGGCGCCCGATCTTCCTGGTCAACATTCCGCTCGGGATCGCCACCATGGTGGGCGCCTGGCTGACCATGCCCGGCACCAAGGGCGCCCAGCGGCCCCGCCTGGACCTGCCCGGAGTGGGCCTGCTCACCGTCGCGTTGCTGCTCCTGTCCTTCCCGCTCGCCGAGGGCCGCAACGCGGGCTGGCCCTGGTGGTGCTTCGCGATGATGGTGCTCTCGGTGCCGTTCTTCGCCGCGTTCGGACGGTGGGAGCGGAAGCTGGCGGCGAGCGGTGGCCAGCCGCTGGTCAGTCCGGCCCTCCTGAAACTGCGCGGCTACCGCTCGGGCAACCTCGTCTTCCTCGCCTTCTTCGCCTGCAACGCCGGACTCTTCTTCGTCCTGGCGGTACAACTCCAGAGCGGCCTCGGCTACTCGGCCCTGGAGGCGGGCCTGCTCTTCGCCCCGCTCGGCATCGCCTTCACCGCGGTCTCGCTCTTCGTCCCGAAGATCGTCGCCAAGCTCGGGCTGCACATCCTGACCGCGGGCTACGGCCTCAACGCCCTTGGCTACCTGGTGCTGTTGCTCACCGCGCTCGCCGCGGGCGACGACGTCAACGGGCCGATGCTCATCCCCGCCCTCGTCGTCATCGGCACCGGCCAGGGCCTCGGCGTCAGCCCACTGCTCGGCAGTGCCCTCGCCGAGGTCCCGCCGCAGGAGGCGGGCAGCGCCGCGGGCGTACTGGAGACCGTCGGCCAACTCGGCATGTCGGTCGGCGTCGCCCTGGTCGGCCTGCTCTACTTCAGCACCCTCGACGACTCCACCACCCAGCACGACTACGCACACGCCTTCACGGTGACCCTGGTGCTCAACCTCGGCCTGTCGCTGCTTGCCATGGTGTTCGTACCGTCGTTGCGGAAGGCGGCCGAGGCGCAGATGGCGGCCGCGGGGGCGCAGTGACGCGGGGATGTGTGCGGTGACGTGCTGACGTGCGCGGTGACGCGCTGAGCAATACGGCGGGCCGGGGTCCCTTCGACGTACGAAGGGCCCCCGGCCCGCCGGGTTACCGCGGTGCTCGGCCGCTCAGCGGTTCGCGCTGGACGGGCCGAAGAACTCGATCTCCGCGATGGCGACCTGCTTGTCGCCGGAGGCCGCGTGGGCCGACTCGACGGTGAAGCGGATCTTGATCACCTTGTCCACGCGGAAGGCGCGCCGCTGGCCGCCCGCACCCTGGTCCAGGGTGAGGGTGCGGGTCGTGGTGTCGCCGTTCACCGTGGTGATCGTCGCCTTGATGCGGTGCGGCAGCGCCGACTCGTTGAGCTTGTCGGCCCGGCCGGAGACGCCCGGGGTGATGATCACGTCGAGCAGCCGGGTCGGCTCGCTGAAGCGGGCCTCCAGCCACTGGCCCCGGCCGGAGTCCGCGACTCCCGGGCCCCACCAGGTGTTGCTGCGCTTGTCGAGGACGAGTTCGGGCTTGTGGCCGCTGAAGGTGCGGGAGGCCGTCATCTTGTCCGGGGAGACCGGGGCGCGCTTGGCGAAGTGGTCGCGGGTGGCCCGGACTCCGTCGGGAACGTAGAGGACGGCGAGGATCGCCAGGGTGACGACGACGGCGAGGGTGATCCAGGTGCCGATGCGGTCGAACACGCGGCGCAGGCGCGGCCGGTCACCTGCCCAGGGCGTCTCGCCCCGGCCGCCGCCGAACAGCCGTCGCCACCAGGGCAGTTGGCGCGCCGGGGCGTCCTCGCGGGTCTCGCCAAGTGGCATCGCGCAGCGCGCGCAGAAGTGACGGTCGGGGCGGTTGGGCGTCGCGCACCAACGGCAGGGCGGGCCCCCGACGGGGCCCGGCTGGTGGGCGGGCCCCCGCACCTGCGGCCGTTCCGCCTCGGGACGGCCGGGCAGTACGGGGGCGACCTGCGGGGGCGGGCCGGGCTGGGCGGAGTTCGGATCGTCGACAGGGACCAGGAGCGAGCGGGCGCGGTCGGCCATGGTGTCGCTGAGGGCGTTGGGCGCGGGCGGAGTTGCCGGGGTGGGGGTGGTTTCCTCCGTGCCCGAGGTACGGGGAGTGTGGGGGGTGGGCGGGGTGTGGGGGGTATGGGCGGCCGAGGCGGGTGTGCTGTCGGTTCGGTGGTAGGGGGTGGGACCGGGAGTGCCCGGTGTCGCGGTGCCGCCGGTCGGCCCGTGGGTGCCGGGGTGTCCCGTGTGTCCGGGGTGGCCGGGCTGTCCCGTGTGTCCGGGGTGGCCAGGCTGTCCATGGTGGCCGGGGTTTCCGGTGCCGCCCGTGCCCGCGGGTCCGGCCGCTCCGTAGGAACTACCGGTCGGGTGTTGCCCGGCGTACCCCGGGGCGCCTGCGGTGCCCGCGGCGCCGGTCGCCGGGGCGGGCTGCCCGGTTCCGACGGCGCCCGCCGCACCGGCCCCGCCCGATGCACCGTCAACACCCTGATATCCGGCGGCACTTGAGGCTGACTGTGCCGCGCTCCCGCCGGGGCCCGTCGCAGGTGCCGACTGGTGCGACTGGTGCGACTGCTGTGCGTGGTGCGGGTGCTGCGACTGGTACGGCTGCTGCGGGTGGGACGTGTACGGGGTTCCCGGATTGCCGTGGGCGGGGCCGGTGGGGGAGGGAGCCGAAGCCGGGCGGGTGTCCTGGCCGTGTGGTGCGGCCGGGCCGCCGGGGCCGGGGCGGGCGGCGGAATCCCCGCCCGGGCTCCCGTCGGCCGAGGAGGCCGAGGACGCCGGTGGCCGCGCGGCGCGGGCGCCGGGCTGGTCCCAGCGGAGTACGGCGCCGCACGCGTCGCAGAAGGACTGGCCCGGTGCCGCGCGGGTTCCGCACTCGGCGCAGTACTGCGTGGTCATTTCTCCGGGGTCCTTTCGGCGGCGGTCACTTGGACGGTGTAGGGCATGTGCGCGGGGCGGGCGGCGGCGACGAGGGTGTCCAGGCGGTGGGCGTCGGCCGGGGTCGGGTCGGGCAGCCGCAGGGCGACGTGCAGGTGTGGGCGGGGCTTGCCGGGAAACGGGCCGAGGGGGCGGGCGTTCCAGGTGGCGCCGCCGCTCTCGGTGATCTCGGGCTCTGCACCGAACGCGAGCCGGATCGCCTCGGACAGGCCGCGCCGGGTGCCGCGTACCCGGTGCAGGCGGGCCGCGGCGGCGACGGCGGCGCGCAGCCGTGGCTCGGGTTCGGTGCCGTCGGTCTCGGCACCGACCCAGGTGGCGAGCCACCGGGCGAAGTCGGCCGGGGTGAGGGCCGGGTCGAAGTAGGTGTCCAGGCAGTCGAGGACGTTCAGGATGGGCGCGAGGACGTCGTCGAGACCGCCGACGAAACGCTGCGCGAGGTCGTCGTCGGCGAAGACGGCCGGGAGCATCGTGCCGAGCGGGAGCGAGGAGCCGAGCCCGTCGACGGAGCCCCGGTACGGAGTCGTCGTCATGCGCCGTCCCCGATCACACGGACGCGGTGGTCGAAGGAGAAGACCAGCGAGGGCGGTTGGAGGTCGATCCGGTCGGTGGGGTCGCCGCGCTTGCCCGTGAGCGGATCGGCGGGGTGCAGCACGACCTCGTCGACGAGTTCGACGCCGGGGACCCGCTGGAGCACGGCGAACAACTCCCCGGTCTGCACCGGCCGTCCGAACGGCCAGCCGCGGCCGTCCGCGCCGCCCGTGAGCGGATCGAGATGGCGGTAGAGGGCGTCGTGTGCCTGGCGGCGCACCCGGTCGGTGTCCACGCCGCGGAACGCGTGCACCGTGGCGACCACGGTGACGCCCTGGTAGTACGGCGGACCGACGGCGAGGCGGGTGCCGATGAGACGGCGTTCGTCGAGGTGACGGGTGATGCGGCCCAGAAGGGCGTCGCCGGGCACCAGTTGCTCGAAGCGGAGCCGTCCGCCGGGATCGGGCACGGCCTGCGGGACGACGAGTACCCGGACCGCGTAGGACCCGTACTCCTCCACCTCGCCCTCCAGGCAGGTGATACGGGCGGTCTCCGGAGCGGCGCGGCGGGCGAGTTCCTCGTAGTCGCGCAGGGTGACGGCGCGCTCCTGGGCGCGGAGCGTGATCGGCGCCCGGAGCTTCGCCTCCTCGACGGTCTCGCCGTCCACACCGCCGCGGGCGGCCTCGCGGTTGACGACCTCGGAGACGTACGGGATGGAGGTGCGCAGCACCTGCACCGCGCCGCGGGCCACATTGCCCGCCCGGCCGCCGCCGGTGCGGTACCGGCGGGCCCGCAGTACGGCGCCCTTGGGGGCGACCTGGCCGTACTGGCGCAGGGTGCCGTCGGGTTCGCGGACGGCGGGGCCGAAGGCGATCTCGCCGGTGGTGGCGTCGAGCGTGAGATGCCGGTCGTCGGGGCCGGAACCCGCGAAGTCCGAGACGACCTGCCAGTCCCGCCAGCCGTCGCCCGCCGAGCTCTGGAGCAGCAGGGGCGGGTCGTCGGCGACGACGGGGGCGTGGGCGAGCCGCAGCCGCTGGCCCGGCAGGCCGGAGGACTCGCCCAGCGCCTCGTCGAGGACCGTCTCCGCGTGCACCGTGGAGGTGGTGCCGCCGATGGTGTACGCCTCCGCCGCGTGGATGGTGGGCGACGTGGTGTAGAAGGGCTGGCCGGACCGGGGCTCGGTGACCCGGCAGCGGATCCAGCCCGCCTCGTGACCGCCGTTGCGGGACAGGACGTGGCCGCCCGGCAGGTGGAGCACGATGTCGCCGGGGCGGTTGAGACCGCCGGTGCCGTCGCGGTCGACCTCGCAGGGCTGCCAGCCGTCCTCGGTCCACGCCTCCCAGACCAGGGGCGGCTGCCGGGGGTCGACGCCGACGCCGTCCACGCGACTGTCGAGTTCGAGGGCCAGGGCACAGTGCGGGGCGGCGGCGGTGAGGCCGATGAGCATGCAGTCACCGGGGCTCGGGGCCTCGCCGAAGCACATCAGGTCCTTGCCCTCGGCGAGGTCCGCGGTGCGGTCCACGACGGCCTGGCCGCGGTGCTGCACCACCAGACGGCCGAGCGCGCACGGCACGACGGTCAGGTCGCGCTCGGTCGCGAAGACGACCGCCTCGTCCCGCTCCGTGCGCACGGTGGCGACCTCGGTGCCGACCGGGACCAGGATCGGCTCCTCCTGCGGTGCGGACAGCCAGAAGGTGACGTCCGTACGGGCGGCGGACGGCGGGAAGAGGGTGATGCCGACCAGGTCGAGGAAGGCGAGGTGGTTCTTCTCCGGGACCCGGTTGAGGCGGTAGACGATCTGGTCGGCCATGTGGGCGACCGTCTCGACGAGGGTCACGCCGGGGTCGGAGACGTTGTGGTCGGTCCACTCCGGGGCGCGTTGCTGGATGTAGCGCTTGGCGTCGTCGACGAACTGCTGGAAGCGGCGGTCGTCGAGGTTGGGCGAGGGCAGGGACATCAGCGGTCGCTTTCGGGGGAGCCCGGACGGTCGGCGGTGCCGTCGGCGTGGCCCGGGTCGCCCGGCCCGTCGGACTCGTCGTGGGAAGGGATGACGTAGAACGGGAAGACGAGACTGCGCGGGTTGTTGGTGCCGCGGATGGAATAGCGGACGTCGATGTAGAGGACGCTCTGGTCGGCGCCCGCGCTGACCTCGACCTCGTGCACCTCGATCCGCGGCTCCCAGCGGTCCAGGCTGACGTACACCTCGTGCTGGATGCGGCCCGCTGTCTCCTCGTTGACCGGGGCGAAGACGAGGTCGTGGATGGCGCAGCCGAACTCGGGCCGCATCGGCCGCTCGCCCGGGGCGGTGGCCAGCACCAGCCGGATGGCCTCCTCCACCTCTCGTTCGCCGCTGACCAGGGCGATGCCGCCGGTGGGTCCGATACGCATCGGGAATGCCCAGCCGGAGCCGACGAACTGCTCGGCCATCAGGGAGCCACCTGCCTTCTTCGGTCGACGAACCCGGCGCGCCGGTACGCTCGCGTGCTCATGCCGGGAGCGGGTACTTCACGGTGTTGACGAAGACGAGACCCATCAGGTCGAGCCGGGCGGCCGTCAGGTTCAACTTCGCCGAGGTGACCTGGAGCAGACCGCCCGCGGTGAGCGTCGCGGCGCCGGTCGCGGTCATGGTCAGGGCGCCCATCGAGTTGAGGCTGACCGCCCCGGCCAGCGACCGGAGATTGACCAGACCCTGTCCTTGCAGGGTGAGCGGCCCGCCGCTGCGGATCGAGACCGACCTGCGCCCGTGCAGCGACAGACTCGTGCCCGCCTCCACCGACACCGAGCGGCTGCCGGTGATGTTGACCGAGCCCTTGCTGTCCACGGTGATCTCGGTCTTGGTGCGGTCGAGGTTGATGGTGAGCTTGTCGTTGCCGCTGGCGATGCGCACCCCTTGTTTGCGCCTGCCGGTCCGCTGGCTGAGCAGGTCGACACGGTTGCCCTGACGGTCCGACAGGGTGTGCCGGGTGGCCTGCTTCTTGAGGCCGTCGTGCAGCGGCACATCACTGACCTTGGTCGGCAGGTCCCGGCCGTTGTACAGCCCGCCGATCACGAACGGGTGGTCGAGCGCCCCCCGGTCGAAGGCGACGAGCACCTCGTCGCCGACGTCCATCGGGAAGACTCCGCCGCCGCCCTTGCCGCCGAGTTGCACGCTGCGCGCCCAGTCGCTGACGTAGGCGTCGTCCAGCCACGGGAACTGGAGCTTGACCCTGCCCTGCTTGAGCGGGTCCTGTACGTCGGTGACGACGGCGTTGGCGACGCTGGGCAGCCGGGCCGCGCTGCCGCTGTCGGAGCCGCCGCCCGAGGCGAGCCCGTACAGGGAGCGCCACTGGCGCCCGCTGACGGTGATCCAGGACTCGTAGTGCTGTCCGTCACCGAAGACATGGCGTACGGAGGTGACGGTGTACTTCCCCTCGAACGGCTTGCCCACGTCGGCCAGGGCGACCGGGACCCCGGGCCGCAGCTCGGGGTTGCCGCGTACGGCGACCTCCAGTTCGGCGAAGGAGGAGGTGACGTCGGCGGCGAGAGCCTTGGCGGCGTGCCGGACCTCGTCCTGCTTGTCGTGGGGGGAGCCGGTCTCGACGAGCTTGGCGGGCTTGAACTTGCTGCCCGCCGCGCCGGGGGTGAGGCCGATGGAGATACCCGGGTCGGTGGTGGCCGGCGCGATCTCGGTGATCTTCTTCTTGGTGGTGACGTTCCAGCCGCGCGACTCGACCTTGCCGACCTGGTCGGCGGCGGTGACCGCGGCCCGCAGCCGCAGGATGTCGTGACCGGCCTGGAGCACGAAGGCGCTCTGGTCGCCGTCCGTACGCGGAGAGGGCGCCCCGGCCGACGGCTTCGGCGTGACGAACCTGAACTTCCCCTTGGCATCGAGGGACATGACCATGTTGTTCTCGTCCGCGAGCCGGGACAGGAAGTCCCAGTCGGTGACATTGGACTGGCTGATGAACTCGTACGTGCCCTTCGTCGGCTGGATCCGGCCGACGGGCACCCCGTCCATACCGACGAGCTTGCGGGCGATGTCGGAGGCTTTCTGATTGCGGTACGCGGCCACCCGGCGCTGACGCAGCAGGCGGTGCCCGTAGTCGTAGCCGCGGATGACGGTGAAGCTTCCGGTGCCGTCGTAGTCGGCCTCCATGCCGGTGACCTCGCCGGTCAGCAGCGGTTTGCCGACACCCTGGCCGTCGGCCACCGGTGTGAGGACCACCTTGGTGCCGAACTGCACGTTCAGGTCGCCGAGCAGCGTGCGGTAGGGGTCCCGGAACGTCAGCCGGAACGCCGCGGGCACCCCGGCGCCCTGGTCGACCCAGCCCTCGGTGAGCATCGGGGCGATGTCGTCGGGCAGTTTCGCGCCACCGATGGTGACCTGCATGATGCTGGAGTACGAGGTCTGCACCATCAGCGGGACACCTCTTCCGCGGCGGGCAGCACGAGTTCGGCTCCGGCCGGCAGCCGTGACGGGTCGTCGATGCCGTTGGCCTCGGCGATGGTGCGCCAGGCGGTGGCGCTGCCGTACTCGCGCCAGGCCAGCGACTGCAACGAGTCGCCCGCGACGACCCGGTGGACCCGTTGAGCCGTGAGCGCCCCGGAGGTCGGGTTCTGGCCCTTGGTCTTGCCGGGGATCTCCACCAGGTGCACCTGGCAGGTGGCGCGGATGGGAATGCCGGTGGTGCCGAAGAGGGTGTACGTCGCCTCGATGGAACTGACGTACGCGGTGAACCGGGCCGTGGAGAACGACCCCCACTGGAAGACCACCCACGGCGGTGACGGCTTCTTGGCGGCGATGCTCTTGGCGGTCACCTTGCAGCAGCCGAGCAGCGAATCCACCTTCTTCAGCACCGTGTTGCCGTTCGGCTTGGTGGACGAGTCCAGAAAGATCTCCACGGTCATCTCCCTCGGCTCGGCGCCCAGGAACTCCGGTTTCGAGCCGTCCCGTACGGCCGCGGTCGGGGTGGCCTTCCACTGGGTGCGCTGACTGAGCGAGAGCTGCGCCGGGTTGAACTCGAAACCGAAGGTCCGCATGAGCGCCCCGGGTCGGTTGCTCTTGCCGACCGGGGGCTCGTGGATGGCGAGGTTGGCGCGTACCAGGCTCTTGCCGGCGCCTCCGCTGTTCTTGGCCATGGGTCTTCCTTTCTGCTGCGCGGGCGCCGTCAGTCCGTGAATCCGTGGTGGGCGATCTCCAGGACCTCCGTGGCCACGGCCGGGCTCGCCGGGTCGAGGGTGGGGCCCTGCCAGCTGACGGGCAGCACGTCGATCAGTCCCCACCGGGCCACCAGCGACCCGTCGGCGCGCAGGGCCGAGATCTGGGCGGTGGGCCGCTTGATCCCCGTCTGGACCGACGAGATCCACTTGGCGACCTTCGCGGTGTCCGGGGTGAGCGGCCGGGTCAGCCGGATGGTGGAGAAGGTGACCCGGGTCGGCAGCGCCCACACGAAGCCGTTGTTGCCGCCCTCCTGCCGGTGCTCGATCTCCACCTGCGAGGACAGCCCTTGGCACCCGTTGAAGTGGCCGAGGCTTTCGCCGTCGATGGTGAGCGTGAACCAGATCGTGGAGCCCGGATCCTGGCGGGGCATCGTGGGTGGGCCTTTCTCTCGGGCGGACGGTGGGCGGCGTGGGCGGCCGGTCAGTTGCGGGGATCGCGGAGTCTGCCGATCCGTTCGCGGTCCATCCGCAGTTCGGTACGGACCAGGCGCGTGACGCGGCCGATGATCCGGTGCACCAGCTCGTCGAGCTGGAAGTCGGTGAGCTCGCGCGGGTCGAACCCGCCGGCGGGGACTGCCGTGTAGGCCGGCGGGGGGTCGGCGGCGGGAGTCGGCGTGGACGACGGCGCGCTGTCGCCGGGCGGGGTCGCGCTGTGGGGCGGGGTCGCGCTGTACGTCGGAGGTGGGCCGGCAGGGGGCGCCGAGTCGCCCGGCGGGGTCGGCCGGTGCGACGAGGAGGGCTGGAACAAGTGGCCCAGGGAGGCGGACACGGTGGCCGAGGTGAAGGCGGCCAGCGCACCGACGGCCCCGCCCGGGGCACGCTGCACCGTCGGCCCGGCGGCGCCGAGGACGCCGTCGGCGGGGGGCGCTATCGGCGTGGTGACCTGCGGGAGCGGGCGGTGCGGTGCGGGAGGCGGCGGGGCCAAAGGCGCGACGGGCAGCGGACTTTGGGCGGCGGCACCGGATGGGGCTGATGGACGCAGGGGTACGGCCCTGGCGGGGGCGCGTTGGATTGGGGTGTCGGGTGGGGTGGGGGCCGAGGGAGGGGGAGGAGGCGTCCCCGGGGTCGGCGCGGGCACGGGCACAGGCGTGGGCGCGGATGCAGGTGGGGCCGCGGGGAGTGCCGGGTGGGTGAAGTCCGGTGCTGGAAGCGGTGGTTGGGGGATGTTCGGTGCTGTGGCCCGTTGGACTGGTCCGGTTGGTGGCGGGGGTGTGGGGGCGCTGGGGCGGGGGGAGTGGAGGGCCTGTGTCTGTGACGGCGCCTGCGCCTGTGCGGGTTCTGATGCCGCCCCTGTCCGTGCGGGCGCCGGTGTGGCGAGTGGCGTCGCGTCGGTGGGTGTGGCCGTGAGGGGGGTGCCGAGGGAGGAACGGAGTCGGTCGGCGGGCCGGGGCGCCGGGGCGGGGGCGGTGCGGTGTCCCGACGAGGTGGGTTCGGGTGCGACGAGTGGGCGCACGGTGGTCGGCTTGGACGTGGGGGCACCGAGGCCCGGCCGGGGTTGGGCGCTGCGTTGGACGGGCTGGGGTGGCGTGGTGCCGGGCTGGGTGGGTTGGGGCGTGGTGTTGCGCTGGGCGGGCCGGGGCGTGGTGCCGGGCTTGACCGGGTGGGCGGTGGCGGGGTCGGCGGAGTGGCTCGGGGCGGGCGTTTCCGTCACCGGTCGGTGAGTTGAGCCGGTGGACGGTTCGACGGCACCCGTAGCCGCTGCGACCGGATCGGGGAGTGCATGCCGGGCCGGTGCCGGGGTCGACGGTGCCGAGGGCGACGGGGCCGAGGCGGAAGAGGCCGAGGCGTCGCGGTGGGCGGCGGATGTCGGGGGGACGCCAGGTGGGGTCGGCCGACGCGTGGAGCGTTGCGCCGGGGGTGTCGTCGTGCGCGGGGGCACGGCAGCGGTGCCGGTGGACGGATGTGGTGGCGCCGGATCGGCGGGGCGCGGGGTGTGGGGGGCCGGTGAGGGCGGCGGCGTCTCTTGACGGGCGGGGATCGCCGCTTCCCTTTGGACGGAAGGAGTCGCGTGTGGCGCGTCGACGGGGCGGCCGGGGAGGACGGGTCGCTTCGCCGAGGGAGGTGTGGAGGGCGGCTGGGCTCCGGTCGCGTGGCCGGGGAGGGTTCCCTTGCCCGCGGAGTGGTCGGCCGACGGCCTGCCACTACTGGTATGCCTTGACGCCGCTTCGGCGGGACGTGAGGACTTTCCGGTGGGCTGCGACGACGGTGAAGTGCCCTTGTCGCGGCCGGAGTTCGACGTTGGGGCGTGCCGGGACACGGCTCGCTGGACCGGCGGGGGCGTGCTGCCGGGTGCCGCGCCGGTCAGGGGGGCGTCCGTGCCGCGTGTGGGTCGAGTGCCGGGCGTGGGCCCGGCGTCGCGGTCGGCGGCACGCGTTGCGGGGGCTGCGGCTGGACGGTCGTCGCGTGCGGGTGTGGCTCGCTGTACAGGCGTCTCTGCCGGTGTGCCGTTGCCGGGTGCTGGGGTGGTGCGCTGGTTCTGCGGGGTGGGGCCGGGCTGGGGCGCTCGCTGTACCGGGGCGGCGGGTGGCGTGGTGGTGCTGGGTGCGCTCGCGGCCTGGGTGCTGGACGAACCGACCTGCGGGGCCGGGGAGTTGAGTGGGGAGTTGGGCGGGTTGGTGTGCCCGGCCGGGGAGTTGGGTGAGTTGGTGCGCCCAGCCGGGGAGACCGGCGCGGCGGCGTCGGGACGCGGCGTCGAGCGGCGCGTAGGTGTGGACGCAGACGCAGACGCAGACGCAGACGCAGACGCAGACGCGGACTTAGACGTGGACGCGGATTGATGCGCCTGTGCCGCCCGGTGACCCGGTATGCCGGTCGGTGAGGTGTCGGCCGTTGAGGTGGGCGCAGATGCCCGGTCACCGGGCGGACTCGCTCCGAGCGCGGTACGGGCGGGCGACGGGCCGGATGCCCCTCGGTCACCGTCGCCGGACGAGGGTGCCGTGCCCGAGGAGTCCGGCGCAGTCTCGGAGGTCCTGCGGGCTGCGGGCAGGACGGGTCGCGGCACGGCCGTCGACCTGGACGGTGCCCTGGTCAACGAGTGCCGCACAGCGGGGGGTTGGGGCGGTACGGGGGTGGCCTGGACGCCGTGGCTCGGTGCGCTCACCGGCGCCGGGGACGACGCCGCCCCCGTGGCGCGTGACCGCTGGACCGGCGCCGGGGCATCACCCGTCGCCACGTGCGGACCGGTGGCAGCCGACCGTGTCCGCGCATGCCCAGCGGGAGCCGTACGCCCCGCAGGTACCGCACGCTCGAAAGGAGCCGTACGCCCCGAGGAAGCCCCATGCCCCGAGGCCGCACGCCCGGACGGAACCGCACCCCCCGCAGATATTGCACGCCCCGCAGGAACCGCACCCCCCGCAGGACCCGCCGCCGACTCGGTCCCCCCGGCTATCGCCCGCAGCGGCGCCACCGGCAGCCGCTGCGCCGCCGGTTCGCCGTGAGGAGCCGCCAACGGCAGCCGGTGCGCGGAACGTTCGAGCCCCGTGACCGGACGCGCCGACTCGGTCAGCGCGTCCGGGAGCAGGGTGCCACCGACGGCCGGGTTCAGGACCGCGGGGGACGGTGCCCTCGTGAACGACGGGTTCTGCCAGGTCGGCAGCCGTCCGCCGAACCCGGCGTCCGCGACGCCCGGGCGTCCGTCACCGCTCGCTCGTTGGATCGGCGGCAGCCCCGTCCAACCGGCGACCGCCACCGGAGCGGACGGGGACGGGGACGGGGACGGGGACGCGGACGGAGGCACGGCCGACGTCCCGTCCGAAGCCGTCTCCGCCGAAGCCGTCTCCGCCGAGCCCGCCCCGCTCTCGCCCGCGCCGTTGCCGCCCCGACGCCCCCGCAGCCGGTCCAGGAATCCCACCGCTCAGCCCTCCGCCGCGCCGCGCGTCACGAGGGACGCGATCTGGTCCGTGTACCGGCGGCGGTCCTGGTGCTCCAGGTCCAGGATCGCGTCCAGGCTCCAGTGGAAGTGGTAGGCGACGTACGCGATCTCCTGGTGCAGCCGGTCGGTCGCGTACGTCACGATTCCCCCAGGCGGCTCCCGCCGAGTTCCACCTCGAACGGCTGCGAACAGTGCGGGCACTGAACGGCCGCGCGGGTGTGGCCCTCCGCGTTGATCTGGCGGTAGAAGTCCTGGAGGAACGCCAGGTCGGAGGCGAACATGTTCTCCACGATCCCGTCGTGCACCATCGTCAGCGTGCCGAGCCGGGTGATCACCCGGCCGAGCAGCACGACCGACAGGTACGCCGGGTTCTCCTGCACCCGTACGTCGCGCAGCGGGACCAGTTCGTCCCGGGCCGTCGACAGGCGCATCACACCGTCGCGGTGCACGGTGCCCGACTCGTCGACGTACCCGCGCGGGAGCTCGAAGGGGAACTCCGTGCGCAACTGCTGCCTCGGTGCCGTGTCGGCCGGTGCCTCGGCGGAGACGGTGGCCGGAGCGGAACGGGGGAGATCCGCTCCGGCCGCCGGGTTCTGGGGGTCCCGGTGCGCCGCGGTGGGCGCCCCGACAGCCGAACGCCGCACTACTCGATGACCAGTTCTTCGAACACGATGGTGACGGTCTCGGTCAGGGCCGCCGCCTCGCCCGCCTTCACGGTGCTCGTGTCGATCTTGCTGCACCAGGCGTTGCGCAGGTTGTAGCGCTTCACCGGGTTGTCCTGGAAGTCCATCACGATGATGGACGCGTTCTTGCGGGCCGTGCTCATCTGGCCCCGGATCGAGTCGTTGATCCACTGGGTGAACGACGTCGACTGGGTCATACCGCGCACGACGGTGCACTGGCCGTTCTTCTGCACGCCCGGCAGCAGGGCGACTTCGGCCTTGCCCTGCGCGCTGTTCTGCTGGTAGGTGATGACGTCCTGTTCGAGGGTGAGGCCGCTGACCTCGGCGAGGTACTCGACCATCACCCCGTCGATCTGGAGGCCGAAATTGTGTGAGGTGAGGGCGTCACCCGGCTGGAGACTCATGTGTTCGCTGTCCTTCTAGAAAGGGGAGGGGCGCGGGGAGGCGTACGGGGACCGAGGCACGACGGGTGCCCCCGCCTACTCCTCCAACTCCCCGCTGCCGCTGGAGAACTGGGCCAGCCGGAAGATCACGAACTCGGCGGGCTTGACCGGCGCGATGCCGATCTCGCAGATGACCCGGCCGAGGTCGACCGACTCCGGCGGGTTGGTCTCCTCGTCGCACTTGACGTAGTACGCCTGCTCGGGGCTCTGCCCGAAGAGGGCGCCGCCGCGCCACTCGTTGACCAGGAACGCCGAGATGTTGCGCCGGATGCGGGCCCAGAGGTTGTGGTCGTTCGGCTCGAACACCACCCACTGGGTGCCGATCAGGATCGACTCCTCCAGGTAGTTGAAGTACCGGCGGATGTTCAGGTAGCGCCAGGCCGGATCGGAGGACAGGGTGCGGGCGCCCCAGATGCGGATGCCGCGGCCGGGGAAGGCGCGGATGCAGTTGACCCCGATCGGGTTGAGCAGGTCCTGCTCGCCGCGGGTGATCTGGAGTTCGAGATCGACGGCGCCGCGTACGACCTCGTTGGCCGGGGCCTTGTGCACGCCGCGCTCGGAGTCGTTGCGGGCCCAGATCCCGGCCACATGGCCGCTCGGCGGGATCAGCCGGGACTGCCCGGACGCCGGGTCGAAGGTCTTGATCCAGGGGTAGTACAGGGCCGCGTACTTGGAGTCGTAGCCGGCCGTCTCCTGGCGCCAGACGTGAATCTGACGGGCGTTCAGGCCGGGCGGCGGGTCGATGACGGCGACCCGGTCGCCCATCAGCTCGCAGTGGGCGATGAGTCCGAGCTGGACGGCCTTGACGGCTTCCAGGTCGATCGCGCCGCGCTGGTAGGCGGCCATCAGGTCGGGCACCGCGACCATGGAGATCTCGTCGACGGCCTCCAGGCCGCCGAAGCCGGTGCGGTCCGCGGAGTCGCCGAGGTACTGGGCCGGGCCGGGGTGCGCGCTCTCGCCCTTGGCGGCCGGAGCCGGGGCCGGAGCGGCGGGCGGCGCGGGCAGCGCCACGGTCTGGTTCTCCGGGCGTGCCAGTTGTGCGGCGGGCGCGGCCTCGGTCACCGTGATGAGCCTGGAGCGCTCCTTGACCTGGCTGACGACATAGGCGCGGCTGCCCTTCTTGGCGCTCACGTCGAAGGCCTCGACCGGCTTGTCGCCGTCCTTGACGATCAGCTTGAAGCGCTCGGCCGCTCCCTCGCCCTCGGGGTCGGCGACCTCGACGGACAGCGTGCCCTGTGCGCCGGGGGCGAGGGCCGCCACGGCGAAGGTGCCGAGCTGCCGGGGCTCGGCGGCGGGCAGCGCGGCCTGGGCGGGAGTGCCGCGCACCGCGCCGGTGGCGGCGGCCGGGCCCGATCCGCCCGCGGCGGCGTCCTCGGCGCTGCCGCCGACCCGGACGACGTACGCCGCGCTGCCGCCGTTGTTGAAGAAGCCGTAGACGGAGTGCGCCAGGTAGTACCCGTCGGTGAAGTCACCGAAGGCCGCGACGTACTGGGACCAGTTGGTCACCAGCGTGGGCTCGTTCAGTGGGCCGGTCGGCGAGAGCCCGACGAAGGCCGCGACCGAGGTGCCCACCCCCTCGATCGGGCGTGAGCCGCTGGCCACCTCCTCGACGTAGACGCCGGGCGACAGGTAGGACGGCATGCTCTGCTCTCCTCGAGTACGAGACAGGATGCCTGTCAGCTTCACGCGCGCGCGGCCCGCTCCGAAACGTCCTCCGGTGCCTGAGTGGGGGCACGGTCGTTGCCCCGGGCCGTGCCCCCAGGGGCAGTTCACGGTGTTCCGCGGTGGGCAGGAACCCCGGACCGGGGCTCCGCCCGGGCCGGTCACGGGCCCCCGGCCGGGTCCGGCTGCCCCCGGATCTGCCCTCGCGTACCTGTCGGCGGCCCGGGTGCCCCGGTAAGGCTGGTGGGTCAACTGGCCGACGGCGAAGGGAGTATCGTGCGCGCGCACGGAACGCGGGGCCGACGCTCCGACGAGCGGGAGGCAGCGGGCCGCGTGGCGCTGCCGAGCATGCCGGTCCAACGGATGCTCAACCTTCAGGGCGCGGCGGGGAACGCGGCTGTGGCCCGGGCCGTCGAGGAGGAGCGGCACGAACACGGCCCCGGGTGCGGGCACGGGAGTGTCGAGGACACCGCCCCGGCAGGGCAGCGCGGTCTCCTGGACGCCGCCATGGCCACCGAGAGCCGCCCGCTTCCCGGCGCGTTCCTCGCCAGGGCGCGGTCGTTCTACCAGAACGACAACCTCTCCGCGGGCCGCGTGCACGACAATCCGACGGCCCAGCGCGCGACCGAGGCGATGGGCGCCCGGGCCATGACGGTCGGCACCCACATCTTCCTCGGCCCGTCCGCCGTCGGCGACACCGAGACCCTGGCCCATGAGGCCGGTCACCTCGACAAGAACCTCAGGGGCATCCGCGAGACCGGCAACGACAACGGGGCCGGCGTCACGGTGACCGACCCCGGGCAGGCGTCCGAGCGGGCGGCGCAGGCGGACGGTGCCGCCTTCGTGGCGGGCGCCGCCACCGCCCCGTCCGTGGTCGCCCAGCGCGCGGTCACCGAGCCTGCGGGCCACGAGGGGGCGGCCGTTCAGCGCAGCACGGACGCCCCGGGCGAGGCCACGGTGCAGCGGGCTCCGGCCGCCGCCGCGACCGAGGCGGGGCCGGTCGAGATCACCCACCCGCAGATCAAGCTGCTCACCCCGAGGCCGGGGCGGCTGTACCGCGGTGACAGCCGGCCCCCGGAGCAGGTGATGGGGGACGGGGGCTTCACGTCCCAGGGGACGAACTACGACAAGCTCATCAAGCACCTGCTCGGCCGCATCACCGACAACGACGGATCGGGCTGGATCAGCACCAGCAGCGACGAGGAGATCGCCAAGACCTTCGCCTCCCCGCCGAGCCGTTCCGAGCTGAATCCGGGGCGGCCCGCGAGTCTTCTGCCGCCCCGCCGGGAGGTGAAGCCCACCCGCGTCTCCACCGGCTGGGTGTACGAGATCAAGCCGACCGGCAACATCGTCGCCTTCGACGACCACGCGGAGAAGGAGACCGAGACCCGGCAGACGAAGTGGACGAAGGAATGGGGCGCCATTCGCAAGATCAACGCGGCCAACATCGAACGGGCCGTCAAGTACCAGGCGACGTACCAGGCCGACAAACACGGTGCCCCCAGCAACCGCCTGTCGATCGAGGCGATCGACACCTGGGAGAACCCCGACTTCGACGCGGGTGATCAGGGCTATGACCCGTACAAGGACCCAGAGTCGGGCTGGAGCGACGACAAGAACATCATCGACCGGACCAACGTCAGGTGAGGCGAGGAGTCGGGGATGAGCCGGGGACGAGCCGGGGAGGAGGGCAGCGTCGGTGCCCCTGCGGACAGGAACTCTGCCCCGGCGGCTCCTGACGCGTGCGGCGGCGCTGCCTAGCGTCGCCGTGTGAGCCTTTGGACTTCCCTCGAGCCCGCGTCCACCACCGTCGATCCGGGCGGCAGTACGTTCGTACGCCTGCGCGTGCGCAATACCGGCGACGTGGTGGACGAGTACCGTTTCGAGCCCGTCGGGGACACGGCGCCCTGGACGACGGTGGAGCCGCAGGTCCTGCGGTTGTATCCGGGCACGACGGGGACCGTGGAGCTGACGTTCGCCCCGCCACGGACTTCGGACGCGGTCGCGGGACCCCATCCCTACGCGGTGCGGATCACGCCGACGGAACACCCCGAGGCGGTGACGGTTCCGGAGGGGAACCTGACCATCACGGCGTTCACCGAGGTGCGGGCCGAACTGGTGCCGCCGACGGTGAAGGGCAGGTTCCGGGGGCGGCCGCGCCTCGCGGTGGACAACCTCGGCAACACGAAGGTCACCGCGTCGCTCGCGGGCAGTGACACGGGGGACCACCTGACGTACGAGATCCGTCCGGGGAACGTGCAGATCGAACCGGGGCGTGCGGCGTTCGTGGACACGACGCTGCGGCCGCGGCAGGTCATCTGGTTCGGGGCGAAGGAGGAGCGGCCCTACACGCTGGCCGTGCGCCGGTCGGGGGCCGAGCCCCTGGAGGTGGAGGGCACGTACGTACAGCGCGGCTTCCTGCCCCGCTGGCTCGCGACCTTCTTCGGGTTCGCCCTCGCCCTGACCATCGCCTTCGTGATGATCTGGATCTCCTACAAACCCCAGGTCCGCAGCAGCGCGACGGAGCAGACCGAAGAGGCCGGGCGCGAGATCAAGCCCACCCCCAGCGCGAGCCCCTCACTCGCGCCCCCGCCTCCGCCCGAGCCCGAGAAGCCCGAGCCCGAGAAGCCGGAAGGCGGCGGGGGCGGTGACGAGAAGCCGAAGGAGAAGTCCGTGGTGCCCGCGGAGAACGTCGTGCTCCGCAACACCACCACCAAGCTCTGCGCCGAACTGCCGGGCTTCGACAAGGGCGAGATCAACGGGCCCGTCCAGCAGAGCGTCTGCGACGAGACCGACAAGGACAACCAGCTCTGGAACCTCGAGGTGAAGTACCCGAAGCTGGGCCCCGGCGGGACGGCGCTCTTCCAGATCCGCAACGTCAAGGACGAGTTCTGCATGGACCTCGGGGAGTACGACGGCCGCCCCGCGGGGACCAAGATCGCCGAGTTCACCTGTGACGGCACCACCGCCGACAACCAGCTCTGGTGGATCGAGAAGCAGGAGAGCGGCGACTACTGGATCCGCAACTACGCCAGCAACAACAAGTGCCTGGGCGTCGAGGGCAAGAGCGACGGCGTGGTCAACACACCGCTGAACATCGCCGAGTGCGCCAACAGCGACGACCACGAGTGGAAGATCATCCGGACGAAGAAGGACTGACGGCACCGGGGCCGGACGAAGAGAAGGACGGGCAGGCACTCAAGAGGGCCTGAAAACCGGGGACTTGGCACCGAGCCGAGTCCCCGGTGCCGTATCCGCCCGCCACTCGCGTCCGCTGTGGCGACCGGTCACCAGCTGCCCTCGCCCGGCACCAGCCGCCCCGCCTTGCGGTACTCGCGGCGGGCGCCCTCCAACAGGTCGGCTGCGCTCACCGTGCCCCCGCGTCCGGCGGCGAGATAGGCGGCGGTGACCACCGCGCTGCGGATCGACCCGCCGGCCAGTTCGAAGTCCCTGGCCAGCGGGGCCGGATCGAGGTCCGCCGCGGACGGGACGTGCGCCAGGCCGTGCCGCCACAGCGCGAGCCGCTGCCCGGCGTCCGGGAACGGGAAGTCGACCACCAGGTCGAGCCGCCGGGTGAACGCCTCGTCGATGTTGGCGCGCAGGTTGGTGGTGAGCAGGGCGATGCCGTCGAAGGACTCAAGGCGCTGGAGCAGATAGGCGCTCTCCATGTTGGCGTACTTGTCGTGCGCGTCCTTGACCTCGGAGCGCTTGCCGAAGACGGCGTCGGCCTCGTCGAAGAGGAGCACGGCGTCGGTACGGTCGGCCTCGGTGAAGACGCGTTCCAGGTTCTTCTCGGTCTCGCCGACGTACTTGTCCACGATCGACGACAACTGGACGACGTAGAGGTCGAGTCCCAGGTCCGCCGCGACCACCTCCGCCGACAAGGTCTTGCCGGTGCCCGACTCCCCGGCGAACAGGCCGAGTACGCCCCGCCCGCGCCCACCGCCCGCGCTGAGCCGCCAGTCGCCGAGGACCCGGTCACGATGGCGGGCGCGCAGGGCGAGTTCGTGCAGCTGCGCGAGCGGAGCGTCGGGCAGGACCAGGTCCCCCCAGTCCACGGCCGGCCGGATACGCCGGGCATGGCTCTCCAGGCCGGAGGCCGACTGGCGGCGGGCGGCGAGCCGGACGTGCGCGGCGGTCACCGGGCCGCCGTCGAAGGCGGCGAGGGCGCGCGCGGCGTGAGCGGCCCGCCGGATCCGGTCGCCACCGAGTCGGTACGGGGCGACGGTCGCGCCGAGGTCAAAGCCCTCGGCGTCCGCGCCGAGCGCGGCCCGCCAGGCGGTCGTCCCGCCCGCCCCGCGCCCCGGCGCGTCCAGTACCAGCGGGTCCTGCGGCGACCAGTGCGGATCGTACGGGCGAGAGTCCGTGAGGAGCACGGTCACGTCCCGCGCCCCGGTCAACTCCCTCACCAGCGCGGCCGGTTGGTCCGGCAGTCCCGGCACCACGACGGCCCGGCCGCTCAGGCGCGCCTCGCGCAGCAACTCGGGGACGTGGTCCCCCGGGTCCGGACAGTGCAGCGCGTCGACACCCGCGCCGCGCAGGGCGCCGCAGAACGCGGCCAGCCCGTCGCCCTCGCGCTGTTCGCGCAGATAGACGGTGAGCGGGCCGTTGTTCAGGCGGGCGGCGAGGCGGTGCGTGAAGTCCTCGGTGGCGAGGTCGGCGGGCAGCGGATCGGGCATCGGCCGCAGCCGGTCCAGGAGTGCGGGGTCCGGTGTGTCGTCGCCCAGGAGATGGCCGGTCAGCCGGTCGGGGACACGCAACGCACGGGCCAGGAAGGGGCGTTCGGGTTCTTCGACCTCCAGCAGTCCGAGGGCACGCAGCGGTGCCGAGGCGTGCAGGCGGGTGCGGGCCGCCGCCGAGTACGCGGGCAGCGCGCACAGGTCCAGGGCGAGGCCGGTGGTGGCGCGGCGGCGGCTCACGTCGTCGTTGAGGTAGCCGTACAGCGGCTCGAAGGTCCGGTCGACATCGGGGGCCAGGGCGATGAGCAGGACGGCGACGTCCCACTCGGTAAGCCCCATCCGCCCGGCCAGTGACGACAACCGGTCGGCGGGCCACGGGACTTGGCCTACCGCGGGGCCGGGTCCGGGGCGTGATCCGGTGCCGTCGTCGTCCGCGCCGAAGGACCAGGTGCGCAGCACGTGGCCCACCGCGTCCTTGGACAGGTACAGGCCGCGCAACGGGTCGTCGGCCGTGGGGTCGTCGGCGGCGCGGGACTCGACCAGCGCGGTGACCCGCTCCCGCAGGACGGCGAGCCGGCCGAGCAACTCCCGCTCGGGGGAGTCGTACGGGCGCTCGGGGCTGTCGTACGGGCCGGGCGGTGGGGCGTCGTGGTCGTGGTGGGGTCCGCCGGGCGACGGGGCGTCGCCGTCGTGGTGGGGTCCGCCGGTGATCGAGGCCGGCTGGTAGTGGCCCCCGTCGTGGCCCCCGTCGTGACCTCCGACTTGGCCCCCGTGACCGTAGGACGTCGCTGCGCAGGGCGCCGCGTACGGGGTGGTCATCGCGGGTCCGTGCGGCGGGAGTTGGGCACCGTCCGCTCGCGGGTGGCGTGCTCCTTGCGCGCGGCGCGGGCGGCCGCGACCTGGTGGGGGCGGTGGGAGCGCTCGGTGGGCTCCGCCTCGCCGTCCCGGTCGCGCACCCGGACCGTCGCGCCCTCGGTGACCGGGGGACCGGCGTCGTACTCCGGGAAGGCCGGGAACGGCGCGGTCACCACCAGGTCCAGGGACGGCTTCAGCTCGCCGCCGAGGGCGGACCAGATCTCGGCCAGCGAGCGGGACTCGGTCTGGGTGCCCGCCACTGTGAGGGGCATCGAAAGCCCCAACGCCCCGAGGAGGCCGGGGAGTTCGTCCGGCGGGAGCAGCTCACGGGGCAACAGGGTCGCGAGCGCGGCGGAGAGCAGGCGGTGTTCGTCCTGCGGGGTCTTCGTCCAGGCCGTCACCAGGTACGAGAGCCGGAACCAGCGTGGCGGCCTTCGGCGGCGCACCACGATGTCCCGCTCGTCAAGGACGGGCAGGTGGCCGCGCTGGCGCATCGCCACGTCCTCGCGGATGTCGTACAAGTAGGCGTTGATCACGGGGGCGTTGCGCCGGGCCGCCCAGTCACGGGTGGGTGCCTCGAAGGACACCTCGACGCCCGAGCCCGTCAACGCCCCGCTGCCCAGGAGGCTCTTGAGGACCTCGTCCACCTCGTGGATCACAACTCGCGCTCCCGCTCCGTCTGTTACACCCGGCGTGCCGTCCGGCCTCTGCACCCGGCGTGCCGTCCGGGCCTCGATCGTGCCCCGGGCGCCGCTCGGCCCGCAGGCGCGTCGGGGACGGTGGCGGGGCAGGCTGCCTTGCCCGCGAAGTCCCAGCGCGCCGCCTTCGGTTGCCCGTTCGGTCAGAGATAGCCTTCCCGAAGTGCATAGGCCACCGCGTGCGCGCGATTGCGCAGGTGAAGGCGTGTGGTGAGTCCGTGCATGACGTTCTTGACGGTCCGTTCGGAGTAGGACAGCTTGCTCGCGATCTCCCCGGTGTCGAGCCCTTCGGCCACCAGCCGCAGGACATCCACCTCACGGGGTGTCAGACCCAGCGAGGGGGCGCCGGGGCCGCTCGTCCCGCCGCGGTGCAGCGTGCCCACCTGGCTGATGAGCCTGCCGATCAGGTCGGCGGGCAGGTCGCCGTCGCCCCGGGAGGCGGCCAGCACCGCCTGCACCAGCCGGTGCGCGGTGGCCTCGTGGCGCCAGACGATGGTTCCGACGCCACACTCGACGATGTCGAGCAGTTCGCTCTCCCTGATCGCGCCGACCACGAGCACGGCCCGCGCGCCCTCGCTGCGCACGATCCGGCGCAGCCGGGTCAGGGCGGCCTCGTCCAGCGCGTCCTCGATCAGGAGGGCCACCGAACCGGGGCCGGACTCCTCGCGCAGCTCGATCTCCGGGCGGCGGCGCAACTGGCTGATCGCACCCTCGCGGCTTATCGGGTCCGGGGCGGACACGGCCACCGGGACCCGGGCAGCGGTGGCACCGGCGGTCGGTTCGGTGCCGAGGGCTGAAGTGGTGGTGGTCCGGGGCGAGTTGAGCAAGCGCTTCCCCCTGTTCACGAGCGCGCCGTCCGGCACGCTCCGGCAGCGACTGGGCACGCTCCACACTTCTGCGGCACCTGGAGTCACGCAATCGTGGAGCACCACGACGCACACCACGAGACCAGTGCGGACCCGACCACGAACGGGCCGTCGGTGTGGACGTATGCGCTGGTCAGGGCGGTTCGGTGGCCGGGTGTGCGCACCGTGGTGCCGCTCGCGCACCGCAGTGAGCCTTGCCACAACCACGGCCGCGCACCGCAACCACGGCGCCACGGGCACGGTCGGGCCCATGGGGGCGCACTCACCCCAGGGCCACCTCGCACCACCGTCGTCCGGGTGCGCGGGGGGCGCCTGCCGGACCGGCACCACTATCCACAGGAGGCACCGATGACCGGACCGCTCCGTGAACGCGACGACGTCCAGGCCCTGTTCACGGCCGAGACCGAGCGCGCCCGGACCGGCACCGGCGGCCTCGTCCTGCTGCGCGGCGCCACCGGCACCGGCCGCACCTTCGCGCTGGAGTCGGCCGCGCGCCACGCGGCGGACCGCGGCCTGCGCGTGCTGCGGGTGCGCTGCTCGCCCGAGGACACCGGGGTGCCCTTCGCCACGGTCCATCAACTCCTGGCCCCGGTAACGGAGTTCACCGACCTGACACCGGTGGCCGACGACCGCCGCAGCGCGGCCCGGCTGTGGCGGCTGCTGCACCGGTTCGCGGCCGAAGAGCCGCTGCTCGTGGCCGTGGACGACGTCCACCTCGCCGATGAACCCTCGCGCAGCTGGCTGCGCGAGGCGGCCCGGCGGATCGACCGATTACCGGTGCTGCTCGTGGTCACCGAGCGCAGCCAGTACGACATCGATCCCCGGCCCGAAGGACTCACCCAGGCTCTGTCGCCCTCCCTGGTACGCACCCACACCCTCGCCCCGCTCGGCGATACGGCGGCGGCCGCGCTGGTCCGCTCCGTCTTTCCCGGTGCCACGGACGGCTGGACCGAGGAGTGTGTACGGGCCGGGGCCGGCAGCCGACTGCTGCTGCACGCCCTGCTCGGCGATCTGGGCGGCACCCCGCCACCGGACGGCCTCGTACCCGAGGCGACCGCGCCCCTGCCGGACACCTGTGCCGCGCTCTATCCCGGGAGCTACCCGGCGGCCGTCGCCTGGTGGCTGCACAGCGCCGGGCCCGAGACGTCCGACGTGGCCCGCTGCCTCGCGGCCCTGGAACAGGCGTGGCCGGGCACGAACCCCGCCCCGGCGCGGCCCGCGGAGAAGGGGCATGCCCCCACCCGGGGAAGTGCGGCGCAGGCGGACGCCGGTGACCCGGTCGACCTGCTCGCCGAGGCGGCCGGGGCCGATCCCGACCGGGTCGCCGGGTGGCTCGCCGCCATGACGCGGCTCGGGCTGCTGCGCCCCGACGCCGCCGGACGTCCCCGCTACGCGCATCCGCTGCTGCGCGACGCCGTGCTCACCGGCTGGCCCCGGCCGCGCCGGGAGGCGGCGCACCGGTCGGCCGCGCAGGCCATGATGCGCAGGGGCTACCGGGCCGAGACGGTCGCCCGGCACTTGCTGCGGACACCGGCGGTCGGCCTGCCCTGGGCGCTGCGCGTACTGCGCGACGCGGCCCTGGTCGCCGTGCACGAGGCCCGGCCCGAAACCGCCGTCGGCCTTCTGCGCCGGGCGCTTGACGAACCGTTGTCCGACGACCTGCGTCAGGAACTGCTGACCGAACTGGGCTCCCTGGAGTACGCGGAGGCCGACACCCCGACGGCCATCGCGCGCCTGGCGGAGGCGCAGCGCCTGCCGACCGACCCCCGCAACCGGGTACGTACGGCTGTCGCCCTCGGCACCGCCCTGGCGGACCGCGGCGAGATCCGTACGGCCATGGAGGTGCTGCGCCGCACGGAGGACCAGCTCTCCGGCCACCCGGGCCTGGCCCGCACCGTGCAGACCGCCGGCGCGCTGCTTTCCGACCAGGACCTGGCGACCCGTCAAGAGGTGTACCGGTGGCTGCGCGAGACCGGCGAACACTCCCCGGAACTCATCGGCACGGCCGGACAGGCCCTGCTCGTGCGCTATGCCGCGACCGCCGCGCTGATGTCGGCCGACGAGGCGATGAGCCGCGTACGGGCCCTGCTCGCGCAGCCCACCGACCCGCTCTCCGAACCCTTCCTGCTGGGCACGGCCGCCGCGGTCGCCCAGTGGGCCGACGAACTCGACGAGGCGGACCGGCTGGTGGAACGCGGCCTGGCCGGACAGCACCCCGCCCTGCTGCACCCGATGCGCAACGCCCTCGTCAACACCCGTGCCGACATCGCGGCGTCCCGCGGCGACCACGCCCGCCTGCTCGCCGCGCACCCCGGTATCGAGGCGGTGGGCTACCGCACCCGGCCCACCAACCTGGACGCACATGCCCTGCTCGCGCTCGTCCACACCGACCGCACCGACGAGGCCCAGCGCTTCGCCGACAGCTTCGACCTGCGCGAGGCGCCGGAGAACTGGGAGCTGAACCGCTTCCTGTACGCGCGGGGCGTGCTGCGCGCCGCCACCGGCGATCCGGCGGGCGCGCTGCACGACTTCCTGGAGTGCGGACGCCGCCAGAGCGCCCGCGACGTGATCAGCCCGGTCGTCACCCCGTGGCGGACGGCGATCGCCGAGTGCAGGCTGGCCCTGGGCGACGGCGAGAAGGCGCTGGCCCTGGCGACGGAGGAACTGCGGCTCGCCGAGGTGTGGAACACCCCGCGCACGGTGGGCCGTGCGCTGCGCGTGCTCAGCCTCGCCACCGGCGGGCGGCGCGGCCTTGAGCTGGCCGAGGAGGCTGTACGCACCCTGCGCGCGGCGCCCGTCGACACCGACCTTGAGCTGGTCCCGGCACTGCTCGCCCAGGGCGATCAGCTCAGCGCCGTCGGCGAACGCGGCCGCGCCCGCGAATGCCTGCGCGAGGCGGCACAGCTGGCCGAACACCGGGGCGCGAGGCGGCTGCTCACGCTGGCCAGGCAGGCCCTGCACGACAACGGCGTCCGGGGCGCGGTGACCGTGGGCACCGGCCCCGCGGCGCTGACCGGCAGCGAGCGCCGTATCGCCAGGCTCGCCGCCGAAGGCCGGACGAACACCGAGATCGCCGGGCTGCTCCACCTGGCCCGCCGCACCGTGGAGACCCATCTGACCAGTACGTACCGGAAGTTACGGATACGCCGCAGGACCGAGCTGCCCGGCGCACTGGCCCGAACCGGCCCGCTGAACGCCTGCCCGGCCGCTCCGGACTGAGCAGCCGGGGGTGCAGGAGCGCCTCGGCTGCCAGACCGACTCCTGCCCATCGCAGACCACACCATGGCGCGTGATCACCTGCGAGCGATTGCCGGGTATGCCTACCGTGAGGGCGGCCCGGAGGCCCGGCTCGCCCTGCTCACGGCACTGGAACAAGCCCGTCCCGACGAGAAGGCTCTGGAACTGCTCAGGGGTCTGCTCGCGGTGCGCGAGAGCTGGTCGGCTTGAAATGCTGGCCGGGTAGAACGAGTGGTGGCAACGGGGATGAGGAGCTACAGGCACATTCTTCCCGACCCATGTGTCCCCGGTTCACAACGTTGTCCTACGGATAGGGAGTTCCCGCATTTCCCGGGCCTCGCGAACGACTGACATCCACCACTCCGTGTGATCGGGAGCGCTCCGACGGTGAGTGACGGACGTCATTGACGCTTCGGGGGCGTGAGGCATCTCCTGCGGCTTGCTCGGGATTTGGATCACATCCACGTACTGGCTGAGCTGTTCCAACCACGTGTGGCGACATTGCCTGCGAGCAGTGGGTCCGCGAATGTGATGACTAGGCCGACCACGTCAGTGAAGAGATTCGGATAGCCGGCCGAGGAAGGACCCTGTCGGCGGCGCCAGGCGGCGTAGGAGGATTGGCGGCGCTCGGCGAGGTCGGTGATCGTGGCGCTGAGAGGCTTCAGCTCGATGCCACGGTGTGTGGCGGTGGCGGTCAGTGCTGCGGCCAGTTCTCCGCCGTTGAGATTGTTGAGCGTCAGCAGGCGGTAGAGGTCCGCGTAATCCCGATCGCGGGTGTTGAGATCGCCGAGCGAGATGGCGGTGGAGAGCTTCTCGGCGATGACGGTGGCGAGCGGGTAACCGAAGAGTTGGAAGCTGTCCGTGGTGAGCTGCTGCGGGTAGTTGATGATCTGAGGTCCGGGAGTGATGGGGTTGCCGAAGCTGATGTCCAGTTGGAGCTTGAGACGCGCACGGGCGATCGATGTGGCCATGGACAGCCGTAGGCCGTGATACTCGTCCTCCTCTCGAATGGGCACGGTTCTGAGCGTGGCGGAGTCGTATGCCACGCCGTCGTCGACCTCAGTGGTGGCGATCGCGGCGATTCTGCGGATGATCTCGGCTTCCTCGCCGGAGAACGCGCGGCCAAGGATGTCGATGTCACGGGTCATCCGGCGGGCGCCGAACTGGGCGAGCAGAAGGCCGCCCTTGAGGACGAAGTGCTCGCGGCCGAGGGGGGATGCTGCCAGGCGGTAGAGGAATCGTTCGAGTACGTACTCGACCATGACCTCGTCCGTTGAACGGCCGTTGCGACGAGCCAGGTTGCGCAGGTCGTTGTAGACGCGGCCTGCGGTGGTATCCCGAGTTGGGTTGACCATCAGGCAAGCACCGCCTCTACGGCGGGGCGGATGACGGAGAGCGCGCCCAGCTCGCGGGCGATGAGTTGGAGTTCGCCGACCCCGCTCCGTCCGCTGCGACGTAGGTAGCGGCCGAGTGCGGACAGGGCCATAGTCTCGCCGATTCTGCCACGGTGGCGCATCGCGTCGACGACGCTGCGGGCGGCGTTGTATGTGGGAATGGTCTCTCCCGGTGCGGCCTCGAACCGTTCGACGCCGAGGGTGAACGTCTTCGCCGCGTACTGCGCCACGACGGTCGGAGGGTAAGAGATCGTGGGACGGCGTGATCCGCGTGGTACGGCGATGTGTACGGCGCTGGGGATGTCGTCGATCAGCTCGTGCAGAGCCAGGGCGGACTCCCCGCACAGGACAGCGCGAGGCGCCCGCGTACACACGGCCAGTAGGTCTGCATATGCGGTCTCCGGCGCGTCTGCCCGCCGGTACACACCACGGGACAGTTCGTCTATCTCCCCTGCGGTGACCAGGTGCGCCAGATCGCGAGCGGAGAGCAGGGCCTGACGTGCCTGCGCTGTCGTGAACGTCGGGGAGAGGTCAGCCAGCCGCTGGTCCAGGCGCGAGATTGCCGCAGCACTCATGTATCGAATGATACCCCTCTAGTTGACCTAGGGGATCGATTGGATACATTCAGATGGCAGGGACGGAACTCCCGTCGTTGACTATGCGCCACGAACCCGCAGGCCAGACGCCCATCCCGTGGGATCCTCCAGGGACTCTCACGTCTGTCCCAGGGCGCTTCCAGACACTTTCCGCCGCGTAAATATGGAAGGCCCTGACAGCGCTGAAAGTAACAAACGCGCTGGTCAGGGCCTACAGGCTCAGCACTCGATGATGTTCACCGCAAGCCCGCCCCGCGCCGTCTCCTTGTACTTGACGCTCATGTCGGCGCCCGTGTCCTTCATGGTCTTGATGACCTTGTCGAGGGAGACCAGGTGGCTGCCGTCGCCGCGCATGGACATCTTGGCGGCGGTGACCGCCTTGACCGCGGCCATACCGTTGCGTTCGATGCACGGGATCTGGACCAGGCCGCCGACCGGGTCGCAGGTCAGGCCGAGGTTGTGCTCCATGCCGATCTCGGCGGCGTTCTCCACCTGGCTGGGGCTGCCGCCGAGCACCTCGGCGAGGGCGCCCGCGGCCATCGAGCAGGCGGAGCCGACCTCACCCTGGCAGCCGACCTCGGCGCCGGAGATGGAGGCGTTCTCCTTGAAGAGCAGGCCGATCGCGCCGGCGGCGAGCAGGAAGCGGACGATTCCGTCCTCCTTCTCGCGCTCGGAGGCGGCGCCGGCCGCGAAGTTGATGTAGAAGTGCAGGACCGCCGGGATGATGCCCGCGGCGCCGTTGGTCGGGGCGGTCACCACGCGGCCGCCCGCGGCGTTCTCCTCGTTGACCGCCATCGCGTAGAGGGTGACCCACTCCATGGCGTGCGCCTTGGGGTCGCCCTCGGCGCGCAGCTGGCGGGCGGAGGTGGCGGCGCGGCGGCGGACCTTGAGGCCGCCGGGGAGCAGGCCCTCGGAGCTCATGCCGCGCTCCACGCAGGCACGCATGACGTCCCAGATCTCCAGGAGGCCTTCGCGGATCTCCGTCTCGGTGCGCCAGGCCTTCTCGTTCTCCAGCATCATCGAGGAGATGGACAGGCCGCTCTCGCGGGACATCCGCAGCATCTCGTCACCGCTGCGGAAGGGGTACTTGAGCTGTGTGTCGTCGAGCTTGATGCGGTCGGCGCCGACGGCCTCCTCGTCCACGACGAAGCCGCCGCCCACCGAGTAGTACGTCTTCTCCAGGAGCGCGTTGCCCTCGGCGTCGTACGCCCACAGGGTCATGCCGTTCGCGTGGTAGGGCAGGGCCTTGCGGCGGTGCAGTACCAGGTCGTCGTCGAAGCTGAAGTCGATCTCGTGGGCGCCGAGCAGATTGATCCGGCCGGAGGACTTGATCTCCTCGACGCGGGTGTCGGCGTGGTTGACGTCCACGGTGCGCGGGGACTCGCCCTCCAGACCGAGGAGTACCGCCTTGGGGGTGCCGTGGCCGTGGCCGGTGGCGCCGAGGGAGCCGTACAGCTCGGACCGTATGGAGACGGTGTGCGCGAGCAGGCCCTCGTTCTTGAGGCGGGCGGAGAACATCCGGGCCGCGCGCATCGGGCCGACCGTATGGGAGCTGGACGGGCCGATGCCGATCGAGAACAGGTCGAAGACCGAGATGGCCACGGGAACTCCTCCAGGGTGGCGGACGTCGTCGTCCGTCGGGGGTGGTGCGGGTCGCGCGTCCGGGGCGGTGCGGCGCGGGTGGCGTGCGGACGGTGCGGCCGTGGGTGGTGGCCGGACCGTCCGGGCGCCGTGGTGTCACGGCGCCCGGACAATCGTACGTTCCGCACGGAGTGCTCAGGAGTGAGAGGTTTCACCCCGGAGTTTCCTCATGCGAGGTTCTTTCCGGTGTTCCGTCCCGTTTCACTGCCGTTCGGGCGGGAACGGCGCACGGGCACTCCGTGCGGGCCGCTACTTCGTCAGGCCGGGGTAGAGCGGGTGCTTCGCGGCCAGGGCGGAGACGCGGGCCGCGAGCGCCTCCTTGTCGAAGGACGGCTTGAGGGTCTCGGCGATGATGTCCGCGACCTCCGTGAAGTCCTCCTCGCCGAAGCCGCGGGTGGCCAGCGCCGGGGTGCCGATGCGCAGCCCGGAGGTGACCATCGGCGGGCGCGGGTCGTTGGGGACCGCGTTGCGGTTGACCGTGATGCCGACCTCGTGCAGCCGGTCCTCGGCCTGCTGACCGTCCAGCTCGCTGTCCCGCAGGTCGACGAGGACCAGGTGGACGTCGGTGCCGCCGGAGAGGACCGAGACACCCACCTGAGTCACGTCGTCCTTGACCAGGCGCTCGGCGATGAGCCGGGCCCCGGCCAGGGTGCGCTCCTGGCGCTCCTTGAACTCCTCGGAGGCGGCCACCTTGAAGGAGACGGCCTTCGCGGCGATCACGTGCTCCAGCGGACCGCCCTGCTGGCCCGGGAACACCGCGGAGTTGATCTTCTTCGCCAGCTCGGCGGTGGAGAGGATCACGCCACCGCGCGGACCGCCGAGGGTCTTGTGGGTGGTGGTCGTCACGATGTGCGCGTGCGGCACCGGGTTGGGGTGCAGACCGGCGGCGACCAGACCCGCGAAGTGGGCCATGTCGACCATCAGATACGCGCCGACCTCGTCCGCGATCCGGCGGAAGGCGGCGAAGTCGAGCTGACGCGGGTACGCGGACCAGCCCGCCACGATCAGCTTCGGCTTGGACTCCTTGGCCAGGCGCTCGACCTCGGCCATGTCGACCTGACCGGTCTTGTCGTCGACGTGGTAGGCGACCACGTTGTAGAGCTTGCCGGAGAAGTTGATCTTCATGCCGTGGGTCAGGTGGCCGCCGTGCGCCAGGTTCAGACCCATGATGGTGTCGCCCGGCTTGAGCAGGGCGAACATCGCGGCGGCGTTGGCCTGCGCGCCCGAGTGGGGCTGCACGTTGGCGTGCTCGGCGCCGAAGAGCTCCTTGATGCGGTCGATGGCGATCTGCTCGACCACGTCGACGTGCTCACAGCCGCCGTAGTAGCGGCGGCCGGGGTAGCCCTCGGCGTACTTGTTGGTGAGAACCGAGCCCTGTGCCTCCATCACGGCGACGGGGGCGAAGTTCTCCGAGGCGATCATCTCGAGAGTGGACTGCTGGCGGCCGAGCTCGGCGTCGACGGCTGCGGCGACGTCCGGGTCGAGCTCATGGAGGGGAGTGTTGAGAAGCGACATCACGATCCCTGTCGGTCGGTCTCAGTTGGTGCTGCCGGAGGCGAACTCGGTGTACTCGTCGGCGCTGAGCAGGTCGCCCGGCTCCTCGCTGACGCGTACCTTGAACAGCCACCCACCCTCGAACGGGGCGGAGTTGACGAGCGCCGGGTCGGCGACGACTTCCTCGTTGAACTCGGTGACCTCGCCCGAGACGGGCGAGTAGAGGTCGCTCACCGACTTCGTCGACTCCAGCTCGCCACAGGTCTCACCGGCGGTGACGCTCGTGCCGGCCGCGGGGAGATCGGCGTAGACGACATCGCCGAGCGAGTTCGCCGCGTACTCCGTGATGCCGACCGTCGCCACGCCGTCCTCGGCGGCCGACAGCCACTCGTGCTCCTTGCTGTAACGCAGCTGCTGGGGGTTGTTCATGACCTGAATTCTCCTGTACGCGGGCCTGTGCTGATGAACGGATGGTCTTGCGATGCGAGACGGGCGCAGGGACATGCGTCACGTCGGGACACCGCGGTGGCCTGGAACGCCGCCGCCGTGAGGGCCGCGCGGCCCTCCTGTGATGGAACTACTTCCGGCGCTTGTAGAAGGGGAGCGCCACGACCTCGTACGGCTCGTGACTGCCCCGGATGTCCACAC
Source organism: Streptomyces sp. NA04227 (assembly GCF_013364195.1). NCBI lineage: Bacteria > Bacillati > Actinomycetota > Actinomycetes > Kitasatosporales > Streptomycetaceae > Streptomyces > Streptomyces sp. NA04227. The sequence continues at coordinate 6,105,051 of NZ_CP054918.1, forward strand.
CCACTCCGGCGGTGCCGGGCTCGGCGTGCGCGGCGTCGACGTACGCCATGGCGATCGGCTTGCCCAGGGTGGGCGAGGGAGCGCCGGAGGTGACCTGGCCGATCACCTTGCCGTCGGCGACGACCTGGTAACCGGCGCGCGGCACCCGGCGGCCCTCGGCGATCAGGCCGACGAGCTTGCGCGGCGGGTTCTGCTCGGCCCGCTCGGCCGCGGCTTCCAGGGCGGCGCGGCCCACGAAGGGCTTGGGCGCGCCCTCGGCGGTGGCCTTCTCGAACTTCACGACCCGGCCCAGGCCCGCGTCGAACGGGGTCAGCGAGGTGGTCAGCTCGTGCCCGTACAGCGGCATGCCCGCCTCCAGGCGCAGCGTGTCGCGGCAGGACAGGCCACAGGCGATCAGGCCCTTGTCCGCGCCCGCCTCGGTGAGCGCCTGCCACAGCTTCTCGGCGTACTGCGGCTCGACGAACAGCTCGAAGCCGTCCTCGCCGGTGTATCCGGTACGGGCGATCAGGGCCGGGACCCCGGCGACCGTGCCGGGCAGACCCGCGTAGTACTTGAGGCCGTCCAGGTCGGCGTCAGTGAGCGACTTGAGGATGCCAGGGGACTCGGGGCCCTGGACCGCGAGCAGCGCGTAGGCCTCGCGGTCGTCGCGGACCTCGGCGTCGAAACCGGCGGCGCGCTCGGTCAGGGCGTCCAGGACGGTCTGCGCGTTGGAGGCGTTGGCGACCACCATGTACGTACGCGGGCCCTCGCCGGAGTCGAGGCGGTAGACGATCAGGTCGTCCAGGACGCCGCCGTCCTCCTGGCAGATCATCGTGTAGCGGGCGCGGCCCGCGCCGACGGTGGAGATGTTGCCGACCAGGGCGTGGTCGAGCAGGTCGACCGCCTGCGGGCCGGTCACGGTGATCTCGCCCATGTGCGAGAGGTCGAACAGTCCGGCCTTGGTGCGGACCGCGGTGTGCTCCTCGCGTTCGCTGGAGTACCGCAGCGGCATGTCCCAGCCCGCGAAGTCGGTCATCGTCGCGCCGAGCGCGCGGTGCACACCGTCGAGGGCGGTGCGGCGGATCGTATTGCTCATACGGGCTCCAAGTCCGGAAGACAGGTCGGCGAGGTCGTTCCTCCCCATCTGTCATCGGAACCTGAGAGGTTCGCCGGAAGCCGGATCCGACGCGCGGATCCCGTCCGGTTTGCACCTTGGGTGGGGCCCGGCGTCCGTGGACGGCCGTGCCCGCTTTTCAGATGTGCCTCGCCCGCGCGGTATCTGGGCCTGAGAGATTCAAGGGAGGGACTTGCTCCTTCGGCGCCCCAGCCGACTGGCTGAGAGCTCTCCCGCGCGGATTCAAGCGGCCTGTATGGAGTTGGCGGGCACATCATTGCATGCCGACCTTCCCCAGCGGCAGGTGTGCAACTTCCGGCCGTTTCCGCCACCCGCCGCATTACTCCCTCTTTACACTCGGTGGAGAGGGGCCCTGCACAGGCTCGGAGAGGACGTTGATGGCGTTCATGAGGCACAGGCCCAGGGCCTGCGCGACAGCCGTCCCGGTGGCGGTGCCCGCCCAGGTGGGTGCCCCGTCCGGGGAAGGCGCCCGGCGCCGGGCGAGTGCCCGCGACGGCGCCGTCCCGGTGGTACGGGACCTGCGCGGGCGCGACGGGCGCACGCCGTGTGAGCTGCGGTTCACCGAGGGCGACCTGGTCGTCGTCTCCGGGCTGCCCGGCAGCGGCAAGTCCACGCTGATGCGGCGCACGGTGCCCGGCGCGCGCATCGACTCGCAGGACACCAGGGAGCGCTGGGCCCGGCGGATGCCCGCCAAGCTGCCGTACGCCGTCTACCGCCCGCTGGTCCGCCTCGCGCACTACGTCCGGCTGTGGCGCACCCTGCGCGGCGGGGGCGGCGTGGTGGTCCACGACTGCGGCACCCAGGCCTGGGTCCGGCGCTGGCTCGCCCGCGAGGCCGGGCGCCGCGGCGCCCGGCTGCATCTGCTGCTCCTCGACGTCCCGGCCGAGCAGGCGCTGGCCGGTCAACTGGGGCGCGGCCGCCGCGTCTCGCGCTACGCCTTCGGGCGCCACCGCAGGACGACCGCCCGCCTGATCGCCTCCGCCGCCCGCGGACGGCTGCCGCGCGGCTGTGCCTCGGCGGTCCTCCTCGACCGCCCGGCGGCGGACCGGCTGAGCGCGATCCGACTGGACGGTCGGTGACCGGATCCGGCCGGTACTGATCGGACGCGTACCGCCCCCGGCCTCCCCAACCCCCGCTGTGCGCCCACACGTTAGGGTGCGAATGCAGACAACGCGCCCGCGCGCGACGCGAGCGGCGGCACCCGACCGATCGGCAGGCAGGACGCAGGACATGGACATACCGACGCGGCCCCAGCCCCATCCGCACGGCGGCTGGCCCGGCAACGAGCTGGAGGAGGTCCTGGCGGCCTCGCTCGGTGTGCCCGCCGCGGGCGGCCGCATCGTGGAGGTGCTCGGCCGCAGTCATCTGTGGGTGCCGCTGCCCAGCGGCGGCAGTCAGCAGAGCGCCACGCTCGACCTGCCCGCGATGGAGATCGAGGGCCAGGCCTACGTCCCCGTCTTCAGCTCGGAGCAGCAGTTGCGGCAGGCCGTCGGCGACCACATGTCGTTCACCGTCGCCCCGGCCGTGGAGTTCGCCCGCGGCCTGCCTCCGCAGTTGGGCATCGCGGTGAACCCCGACGGCACCGTGGGCATCCCGCTGCCGCCCGCCGCCGTGGCCGAGTTGTGCCGCGGCAGGCGCAGCGAGCTGGACGGGCCCGTGAGCGGTGGCCGGGTCCAGCTCTTCGCGCCGGACTGGCAGGACGACCCGGTCGACTTCCTGTCCGCGGCCTCCGCCGAGTTCGAGGCGACCGGTGTGGTGTCCTCCGCCCGCCGCTGTCTGGCCCGCATCGAGGACGGCGGCCCGGTGCTTTTCATCGGCGTCGAACTGCTGCCGCACGCCCAGGCCGCGCGCGAGGAGCCGCTGGACGCCCTCGGCCGCGCACTGGGCCGCGTCCCGGTCGACTGGCCGGTGAACATCGTGCTCCTGGACATTGCCCAGGATCCCGTGGCCGACTGGATGCGCGACAAGGTGCGGCCCTTCTACCGGAGGGACCACTGAGCGCCGCCCGCGCCGGGCGCCGAGGTCGTGTCGGTGCGGCGATCTAAGCTGGTTACATGACCGGGCGGCGCTGCCGCGAAGTCGCGTGAGCGCGCGCGGACATCGGTACGTCGAGTACGTCACGTAGGTACGGCACGAAGGGGCGGGGCATAAGTGAGCGCGTCGGGCACGGCCGCGGCAGGCCAGGTCGAGCACCTGCTGCGCCAGGTGACGCCGGGAAACTACGAGGCGTACGAGTCCCTGTTGCGCGCCCTCGCCGACCCCTCGGGCCAGTTGTGGATGCTCCTGTGGCACGGCCAGCCCGGTTCGCCCGACGCCCAGTACGGCAACATGGCGGTCGGCGGCTTCGACTACGCGCCCTGTGTCACCTCCGCGCAGGAGCTGACCGCCAGCGGCTGGAACCGCGCCTACGAGATCGTCGGCGGCCCGGACATCGCCCGGGCCATGTTCCCCGACCGGCACGGCATCTGGCTCAATCCGCACGCACCCGGCGGCGGCGTCGGCGTCCCCTGGGCGGACCTGCGCCGTATCGCGGGCGGACTCGACCGGCACCCGGCCGGACCGCTGCGGCTGAGCGAACCCACCCTGGATCTCCCGCAGTTCTACGCCCTGCTCGGCCAGCACGCGTACCGCACCCCGGCCGTCCGCTCCCTGCGCCGCGCCTGGGTACAGCCCGCGCTCGGCGCCCCGTACCTCGTCATCGGCCTGGACGTGTACGAGTCCTCGGCGCCGGCCGTCGAGTCGGTGCACACGATGATGCGCCAGTCGGTCGGCGCGGTGCCCGAGGGCCTCGCCGTGTCCACCGTCGCGCTCACCGACGAGCACGACCCGGTGGCCATGTGGCTGCGCGCCCACGCCCGCCCGTTCTACGACCGCGAGCCCCCCGGCCCGGCCGCCGCGCCGCCGGTGTCGGGGTACGGCTATCCGCCGCCGCACGGGGCGTACTGACCCCTTCGCGCCGGTTTGATCCGCGGTCCGGCCGGTCCCGATTCGGCCCGGCCGGCGGACCTCCGCGAGGCTTTGCAGTACGGGGAGTTGCACTGTTTGCGGCCGTTCGCCCCGAGCGGCGGATCGTGGTGAATTGCCCGGGTTGGCGAGGTTCGGATGGCGTCTGATCCGTAACCCGCTAATTCACGCATACGGGACATTCGCCAAGCCGTGGCGCACCCCCGCCGAATCCCGTCACGGCGTCGCGAACGCGCCCCACGTCGCCCCTCCGGCTTCAAGCGGAGCCTTTCCTTCACGTCGAATTCACCTGAAGTGACGTCTTTGTGTCCGTTGTCCACTCTGCTGACATCTGGTGTCCATTGAGGGCGACTTCCACGCCTGTGAAACCGCTTACCCCCAACTGTCCTGCGTCCGAGGGGCGTTCCCGACTGTTCGGATAACGGAACCCCCCAGACAGCATCACGGTTAGGCATCCATTCACCGGGAGATCTGGCACGTGATCCGGCGCACGTTGAAGACTCCCGCTCCAAAGGGCTTTGCGCCCTGATGCGTACGACGGACTGATCACGCCGCTACCGCGGCAAGTGTGCGCCGGCCACCGCCGGTTGAGAGGGGTCCCTGCCACTATGACGGCGCCAATGCACGACACGACCGCGGAAACCGAAGCGGCCGCGACTGTCGAAACGGCAGCCGACGCCGGGGCGAAGAAGGTGGAGGGCCGCTCCCTCAAGCAAATCGCCTGGCGTCGTCTGAAGCAGGACAAGGTCGCGCTCGCCGGCGGCATCACCGTGGTCGTGCTCATTCTCGTGGCAATCTTCGCGCCGCTGATCGTCAGCCTCTTCGGGCACCCGCCCACCGAGTTCCACCAGGACCAGCTCGAGGACATCACCAACCTGCCCAAGGGCGACTACGGCGGCATGAGCGGGGAGTACCTGTTCGGCGTCGAGCCCAACACCGGCCGCGACATCTTCAGCCGGGTCGTCTACGGCGCCCGTATCTCGCTGCTCGTGGCGGTGGCCTCGGCGGCCGTGGCCGTGGTCCTCGGCACCCTCTTCGGAGTCATCGCCGGTTACTTCGGCGGCTGGGTCGACGCGACGATCAGCCGTGTCATGGACCTGCTGCTCTCGTTCCCGCAGCTCCTGTTCATCATCTCGCTGGTCTCGGTGCTCCCGGACGATCTGCTCGGCCTGACCGGTTCCGGGGTCCGTGTCGCCGTACTCATCGCGGTCATCGGCTTCTTCGGCTGGCCCTACGTCGGCCGTATCGTGCGCGGCCAGACGCTCTCGCTGCGCGAGCGCGAGTACGTGGAGGCGGCCCGCAGCCTCGGCGCCGGACGGCGGCACATCCTCTTCAAGGAGCTGCTGCCCAACCTGGTGGCCCCGATCACCGTCTACGCCACGCTGATGATCCCCACCAACATCCTGACCGAGGCCGCGCTCAGCTTCCTCGGTGCGGGTGTCCGCCCGCCGACCGCTTCGTGGGGCGGCATGCTCCGCGACGCGCTCGAGGTGTACGAGCACGACCCGATGTTCATGGTCTTCCCCGGTGTCGCCATCTTCCTGACGGTGTTGGCCTTCAACCTCTTCGGCGACGGTCTGCGGGACGCACTCGATCCCAAGGGCTCCCGCTGATCGTTCAGCCCGCAACTGCTCTACCTGCCACCGCAGTCAGGTGGTTCCCCACATGGTTCTCAGGCAGCTCGGCCTCAGACCGCGAATCTCGGAGGATGCGAGAAAGATGTCCAACGGTTTCTCCAAGCGAAGGCTTGCCGCTGGTGCGGCCCTCGTCGTTGCCGCGCTGGTCGGTACCACCGCGTGCGGCGGCTCCGACGACGAGGACTCCGCCGGTGCCGGCTACAACGCCGGTATCGGCAAGGTCGCGAACGCCTCGAAGGACAAGGGCGGCACGCTCCGCTTCATCGGCAAGCAGGACTTCGACTCGACCGACCCGCAGCGTGCCTACTACGGCATGACCTGGGACTTCATGCGCTTCTACACGCGTACCCTGGTCACCTACGACACCAAGCCGGGTGTGGCGTCCAACAAGCTCGTCCCGGACCTCGCGGCCGCTCCGGCCACGGTCTCCAAGGACGGCAAGACCTACGAGTACAAGCTGCGTGACGGCCTCACCTGGGAGGACGGCTCGAAGCTGACCTCCAAGGACATCAAGTACGGCATCGAGCGCATCTGGGCCGGTGACGTCATCACCGGTGGCCCGCAGTACCTGAAGAGCGTGCTCGACCCCAAGGGCGAGTACAAGGGCCCGTACAAGGACAAGACCGCCGACCGGCTGGGCCTGAAGGCGATCGAGACGCCCGACGACCAGACCATCATCTTCAAGCTGCCGAAGCCGAACGTCGACTTCGAGCAGATGCTGGCCATGCCGTCCGGCTCCCCGGTCAAGCAGGAGAAGGACACCAAGGCCAAGTACACGCAGCGGCCGTTCTCCTCGGGCCCGTACAAGTTCCAGTCGTACGACGCCGGTAAGGGCGCCGTCCTGGTCCGCAACGACAAGTGGGACCCGAAGACCGACCCGATCCGTCCCGCGCTGCCGGACAAGATCACGGTCACCATCAACAAGAACCAGGCGGAGAACGACAAGCGCCTGATGGACGGGGACTACGACCTCGACATCAACGGCACCGGCATGTCGATGTCCGGCCGCACCACCGCGATCACGGACCACAAGTCCAGCGTCGACAACATGCCGACCGACTTCGTGCGGTACGTCGCGCTGATCACGGCGGCCAAGCCGTTCGACAACGAGCACTGCCGCAAGGCCGTCTTCTACGGCACCAACTTCGCGGCGCTGCAGAAGACCCGCGGTGGCGAGGTCGCGGCCGGCGAGATCGCCAACAGCGTCTTCCCGAAGGCGATCAAGGGTCACAGCGACTACGACCCGTACGGCGTTCTCGCCCGCAAGGGCAAGCCGGACGCCGCCAAGGCCAAGGCGGAGCTCAAGGAGTGCGGCAAGCCGAACGGCTTCTCCACCAAGATCACCGCGCGCAACAACCAGCCCGGTGAGGTCGAGGCCGCGACCGCCCTTCAGGAGCAGCTGAAGAAGATCGGCATCAGCCTCTCCGTCGACCCGCTGGACGGCGCCGAGTCCTCCAGCATCACCGGCTCGCCGACCGTGGTGAAGAAGCGCGGCTACGGCATGACCATGAGCGGCTGGGGCCCCGACTTCCCGAGTGGCCAGGGCTTCGGCCAGCCGCTGTGGGACAGCCGCTTCATCGCCGAGAACGGCAACTACAACGAGGCGCAGCTGAGGGACAAGGCCGTCGACAAGGCCTTCGACGACGCGATCGCCGCGAAGACGCCCGAGGAAGCCGCGCAGATCTACACGGACATGAACAAGCGCATCCTCGACCAGGCCGTCTGGATGCCGTTCATCTACGAGAAGAACATCTCCTGGCGTGGTCCGAACCTGACCAACGTCTACTCGTCGGCGGCCTACAGCGGTCGTTACGACTACGTCTCGCTCGGCGTGAAGCAGGACGAGAAGAAGTAATCAGCGGTCACACCGCCCCCACCGTCGCCGTAACCGCCAGTCCGAAGGGCAGGTGATGGCCCGGGTGGCCGCCGGGGTCCGAGACCCGGACCCCGGCGGCCACCAGGCCGCGCACAGTGCTTGCATATCTCATCCGGCGCTTGACCGCCGTACTCCTGATGGTGCTGGTCGTGCTGCTGACGACCTTCTCCATCTTCTTCCTGCTGCCGAAATGGGCGGGCCAGGACACCGCTGTGCTCTTCGCGGGCAAGGCGACCGGTGCCGAACAGCTCGAGGGCATCCGGCAGAAGCTCGGGCTCGACGAGCCGGTACTCGTCCAGTTCTGGGATTTCGTCAAGGGCATCCCGCTGGGACGTGACTACGCCAACGGCGACGACGTGACCCGCTGCGACGCCCCCTGCTTCGGCTACTCCTTCCGTACCGAGGAGCCGGTCTGGGACACCCTGAAGGAAGCGCTGCCGGTCACCGGCGCGCTGGCCGCGGGCGCCTGCGTCATGTGGCTCTTCGGCGGTGTGGCCATCGGTGTGCTCTCCGCGCTCCGCCGGGGCAGCATCTGGGACCGCAGCGCCATGATCGGCGCCCTCTCCGGCGTCTCCATGCCGATCTTCTTCACCGGCATGGTGATGATGGGCGTCTTCGTCCACGAGCTCGGCTGGCTGAAGATCGACGACGACCTGTCCGGCGCGGACGGGATCGACATCTGGTTCCAGTCGCTGATCCTGCCCTGGATCGCGCTGGCCTTCCTCTACGCGGCGATGTACGCCCGTCTCACCAGAGCGACCATGCTCGAAGTGCTCGGCGAGGACTACATCCGCACCGCCCGGGCCAAGGGACTCGGCGAGCCCGTCGTGATCCGGCGGCACGCGCTGCGCTCCGCGATGACCCCGATCCTCACCGTCTTCGGTCTCGACCTCGGTGCCCTGATGGGCGGCGCGGTCCTCACCGAGCAGACCTTCGGCCTGAAGGGACTCGGCTTCGAGGCCGTCGACGCGATCAGCAACAAGGACCTGCCCGTCATCCTCGGCGTCACCCTCATCGCGGCGCTCGCGATCGCCGTGGCCAACCTCGTCGTCGACATCATGTACGCCGTGATCGACCCCCGCGTGAGGCTGTCATGACCGAAACCGTCAAGACCGGCACGGCAGTCGGCGAGCCGGGGACCGCGGTCCCCGACGCGCCCACCGCCTTCCTCGAAGTCCGCGACCTGAAGGTGCACTTCCCGACCGACGACGGGCTCGTGAAGTCCGTCGACGGGCTCAGCTTCAAGCTGGAGAAGGGCAAGACGCTCGGCATCGTCGGCGAGTCGGGCTCCGGGAAGTCCGTGACCTCGCTCGGCATCATGGGCCTGCACACCACGGGCCAGTACGGCAAGCGCAAGGCGCAGCTCTCCGGCGAGATCTGGCTGGACGGCAAGGAGTTGCTGAGCGCCCGCCCGGACGAGGTGCGCAAGCTCCGCGGCCGTGAGATGTCCATGATCTTCCAGGACCCGCTGTCCGCGCTGCACCCGTACTACACGATCGGCAAGCAGATCGTGGAGGCCTACCGGGTCCACAACAACGTCGACAAGCGCACCGCCCGCCGCCGTGCGATCGAGATGCTCGACCGGGTCGGCATCCCGCAGCCCGACAAGCGCGTCGACAGCTACCCGCACGAGTTCTCCGGCGGTATGCGCCAGCGCGCGATGATCGCGATGTCGCTGGTGAACAACCCCGAACTGCTCATCGCCGACGAGCCGACGACCGCCCTGGACGTGACCGTCCAGGCGCAGATCCTGGACCTGATCCGCGATCTGCAGAAGGAGTTCGGCTCGGCGGTCATCATCATCACGCACGACCTGGGCGTCGTCGCCGAACTCGCGGACGACCTGCTCGTGATGTACGGCGGCCGGTGCGTGGAGCGCGGGCCCGCCGAGAAGGTCTTCTACGAGCCCCGGCATCCCTACACCTGGGGCCTGCTCGGCTCGATGCCGCGTCTGGACCGGGCGCAGACCGAACGGCTCATCCCGGTCAAGGGCTCCCCGCCGTCGCTCATCAACATCCCCTCGGGCTGCGCCTTCAACCCGCGCTGCCCGTACGCGGACGTACCCAAGGACAACGTGACCCGCACCGTCCGCCCCGACCTCTCCGAGGTCGGCAGCGGACACTGGGCCGCCTGCCACATGACGCAGGAGCAGCGGGAGCGTATCTGGACCGAAGAGATTGCGCCCAAGCTGTGAGCGAGGACAAGTCCGTGACGAGCGAGGACACTTCCGCGGGCACCGCGGCGGCCGGACCGGCGGCCGCGGGCGGCACCGCCACGCTGACCAAGGACCCCGCCAAGGGCGAAACCCTGCTGCGGGTCCGCGGTCTGCAGAAGCACTTCCCCATCCGCAAGGGCCTGTTGCAGCGCCAGGTCGGCGCCGTGAAGGCCGTGGACGGCATCGACTTCGAGGTGCGCTCGGGGGAGACCCTGGGCGTGGTGGGCGAGTCGGGCTGCGGCAAGTCGACGATGGGCCGCCTGATCACGCGGCTCCTCGAACCGACCGCAGGAACCGTCGAGTTCCAGGGCCAGGACATCACCCACCTCGGCGTCCGCGGCATGCGTCCGCTGCGCCGTGATGTGCAGATGATCTTCCAGGACCCGTACTCCTCGCTGAACCCGCGGCACACCATCGGCACCATCGTGGGCACGCCGTTCAAGCTCCAGGGCGTCAAGCCCGAGGGCGGTGTGAAGCAGGAGGTCCAGCGCCTGCTCTCGGTGGTGGGCCTCAACCCCGAGCACTACAACCGCTATCCGCACGAGTTCTCCGGCGGTCAGCGCCAGCGCATCGGCATCGCCCGCGCGCTCGCCCTCAACCCGCGTCTGGTGGTCGCCGACGAGCCGGTCTCCGCGCTCGACGTGTCGATCCAGGCACAGGTGGTCAACCTCCTGGACGACCTCCAGGACGAGCTCGGCCTGACCTACGTGATCATCGCGCACGACCTCTCGGTGGTACGGCACGTCTCCGACCGGATCGCGGTGATGTACCTCGGCAAGATCGTCGAACTCGCCGACCGCGACGCCCTGTACACGGCGCCGATGCACCCGTACACCAAGGCGCTGATGTCCGCGGTGCCGATCCCGGACCCCAAGCGGCGCCAGGCCAAGAGCGAGCGCATCCTGCTCACCGGCGACGTGCCCTCGCCGATCGCGCCGCCCTCCGGCTGCCGTTTCCACACGCGCTGCTGGAAGGCCACCACGATCTGCAAGACCACCGAGCCGCCGCTGCTCCAGCTCGGCCCGGGCCAGCAGGTCGCCTGCCACCACCCGGAGAACGCCGAGGACCAGGCCCCCGAGGACACCCAGCTGCTGCGCCCCGAGTCCGAGACGATCAACGTCGTCACGGTCGGCGGCGGTCCGGCGCCGGATGCCGCGGAAGGTGCCGCAAAGGGCGCCGACGCTGCTGGGTCCGGTGTGACGAAGGCGGAAGCTGGGGAGTCTGCTGGCGGGGATGCCGAGTCCGGGGATGCCGAGTCCGGGGATGGGCAGTCCCAGGATGCTGAGTCCCAGGACAGCCGGTCCGAGGACACCGCATCAGAGGACCCCGCGTCCGAGGACACCGCATCAGAGGACACCACGTCCGAGGAGCCCGGTTCCCAGGAGCCGAAGACCGACAAGTAGCGCTCCGGAGAGCACTGCCGGAGCGAGCCGGACGGGAGGGACCAGCCCGCGGTTCCCGCGCGCGGAACAGTCCCACGTGGGCCTCAGGCCCCTCCCGTCCGGCCCACTCCGCCGGACCGTCCGACACCTTCCGATGGCTTCCGAGGCCGGACGGCGGTTGTCCTCCCCCTGGGATCTCTCCACCGGACTGGGGCCGACGGCCGGTGAGCAGGTATGAATAACGCGTGGTCCAGGATCTGTACGCGCCCTCCGTTCAGCACGCGCTCGACATCGTCGGCATCTTCGTCTTCGCGATCTCCGGCGCCCTGCTCGCCGTGCGCAAGAACTTCGACGTCTTCGGCATCGCCGTCCTCGCGGAGGTCACGGCACTGGGCGGCGGTATCTTCCGCGACCTGATCATCGGCGCCGTACCGCCCTCGGCCTTCACGGACCTCGGCTACTTCCTCACGCCGCTGGTGGTGACGGGCCTCGTCTTCTTCCTCCACCCGGAGGTGGAGCGGCTCCAGCTCGGTGTGAACATCTTCGACGCGGCCGGGCTCGGCCTCTTCTGTGTCACCGGCACCGCCAAGGCCTACGCCTACGGGCTCGGCCTGACCTCGTCCGCAGTCATGGGCCTGGCCACCGCGGTCGGCGGCGGCGTACTGCGCGACGTGCTGGCCAACGAGGTCCCCTCGCTGCTGCGCTGGGACCGCGACCTCTACGCCGTACCGGCCGTCGTCGGCTCGACCATGGTCGTCCTGTTCATCGACCACGACATGCTCAACGGCTTCACCGCCACCCTCGCCGTCCTCACCGTCTTCACCCTGCGCCTGCTAGCGATGCGCTACCACTGGCGCGCACCGAGGGCCTGGAACCGCCGCTCACGCGTGGTGGAGGGCGACGAGACCTAGGGCGATCCGGGCCCGAAAACCAAAGCTACCGCTCAGTAATTTTTTCGTTGTACCGTAATTCCCATGACTGAAGCACCTGTGGCGGCGGTCCGGATCGGGGACAGCGAGTTCGACCGGGACACCGCGGTCACGCTGCGCGAGCCGGGCGTCTACGACATCGAGCTCTCCGCGGGCTGGACGATCATCAACGCGGTCAACGGCGGCTATCTGCTCGCCGTCATCGGCCGGGCGCTCGCGGACAGCCTGCCGCACCCGGACCCGTTCACTATCTCCGCGCACTACCTCACCGCCTCCCAGCCGGGCCCGGCGGTCGTCCGTACCGAGGTGGTCCGCACAGGCCGCACCCTCTCCACGGGCCAGGCCTCGCTGCTCCAGGTCGACGAGTCGGGCCAGGAAGTCGAGCGCATCCGCGTCCTCGCCTCCTACGGCGACCTCGACACGCTGCCCGACGACGTCCGTACCGCCGCGAAGCCGCCCGCCTTTCCGCCGCCGGAACACTGCTTCGGACCGCAGGACGCGCCGCGCGACGGTGTCGTACCGGGCAGCTCGGCGATCGCCGACCGGCTCTGGCTCAAGCTCGACCCGGACACTCTCGGCTGGGCCCTCGGCGCGCCCTCCGGCAAGGGCGAGATGCGCGGCTGGTTCGGCCTGGCCGACGGCCGTGACGCGGACCCGCTCTCGCTCCTGATGACGGTCGACGGGCTGCCGCCCACCAGCTTCGAACTCGGCATCCCGGGCTGGGTGCCCACCATCGAACTCACCGTGCACGTCCGCTGCCGCCCGGCCCCGGGCCCGCTGCGGGTGTCGATCACCACCCGGAACCTGGCCGGTGGCTTCCTGGAGGAGGACGTCGAGGTCTGGGACACCGCCGACCGACTGGTCTGCCAGTCCCGGCAGTTGGCCCGGGTCCGCCTGAAGTAGGTGCGTACGGGGCGGCCCTCGGTACGGCCGCCCCGGTACGTACGCGGGGACCGCCCTCGACCCCGCCCGCCCCCGGCGCGAGATGCTGGAGCGGTGAAGTCCGACCGACTGCTCGCGATCCTGCTGCTGCTCCAGACCCGCGGGCGCTTCTTGGCGCAGGAGCTGGCCGAGCGCCTGGAAGTCTCCGTACGCACCATCTACCGCGATGTCGAGGCGCTCTCCGCCGCGGGCGTGCCGGTGTACGCGGAGCGCGGGCGGCACGGCGGGATCTCCCTGCTCCCCGGCTACCGCACCGATGTCACGGGGCTGACCGAGGACGAGTCGCGGGCGCTGTTCGTGCTCGCGGGGACCGGTACGCACGAGGCGCTCGGGCTCGACACCGCACTCGGTTCGGCGCTGCGCAAGGTGATGGCGGCGCTGCCCGCGCCGCACCGCCCGGCCGCCGAACTCACCAGCCGCCGCATCCTGGTCGACTCCGCGCGCTGGCGGGCCGCGCCGCGGGCGGGCGTCGACCTGGACGTTCTGCAGGACGCGGTCTTCGCCGACCGGCGGCTGCGGCTGCGCTACCGGCACAGCGGCGCCGCCGAGCCGAGGACGTACACCGTCGACCCGTACGGGCTCGTGGCCAAGGCGGGCGTCTGGTACCTGGTCGCCGACCGGCGCGGGGTGCCGCGGCTGTTCCGGGCGGACCGCATCCGGGCCGCCACGCCGACAAGTGATCCGGTGCGGCGCCGGACCGGGGTCGAACTGGCCCAGGTCTGGGAGGAGTTGAGGCGCCGGGTCGAGCAGCGCCCGGACGGGATCACGGTGACGGTTCGCGTACGCAGGGACCGTCTCGACATGTTCCTGCGCCTGAACGCGGCCGCCCTGAGGGAGCCGCCCGAGGACCCCGGCGAGGGGGAGTGGGTGACGGCTCGGCTCGGCTTCGAGGCGCTTCCGGCGGTCCGTACGCTGCTCGTCCTCACCGACAACGTGGAGGTGCTCTCGCCGCCGGAGGCCCGGGAGGAACTGGCCCGGGCGGCGGTCGCGATCGGGGCGGTGTACGGCTGAGGCAGCCGTGGAGGGCGGCGGCCGGTGTTCGACTCCTGAACACGAAGCGCGAAAGTCGGTGTGGCGGACACCGGGCGCGGCCCCTCCCGCATTTCCTCGCTCAGGATTCCTCGCGACCAGGTTCTTGACGCCCCCTCCCCGCCTCTCTTAAATCAAGAACTGAACCTTCCGTTCCGGGAGTTGGCCATCCGCGTTCACTTCTCGGAGCCCTGGCTCGTCATGCCGACGCGCCCCCGTACGTCCCGACCGCAGGTCCCAGCGCACACCCCCGCACCCCCACACGCCCCCTCCAGGACGCCGCACCACCCGTACGCGTCCTCCCGAGGCGGCCACCCCCAGGAGTCGCGATGACCGTGCACCAGGAGAAGGCCCTTCAATTCCCTTACAGACACGGCACGTTGCGGCGCGGACGGCGTCGCGCCGTGCTCGGTGCGGTGTCCCTGCTCTGCTGCGCGACGGCCCTGACCGCCGTGCCCGCCGGAGCCGCCCCGGCTCCCGAGCCCGCGCGTGCGTCCGGTCCGTACGCCCCGAGCGGCGCCCGCGGCCCGGCGGTGGCGGCGGACTTCGCCGACGAGTTCGACGGTGCGGCGGGCTCGGCCGTGGACGGCGCCAAGTGGCAGATCGAGACCGGCGACAACGTCAACAACCACGAGCGGCAGTACTACACGGCGGGCAACGCCAACGCGGCGCTCGACGGTCAGGGCCATCTCGTCATCACGGCCCGCAAGGAGAACCCGGCCGGATACCAGTGCTGGTACGGGCCCTGCGAGTACACCTCGGCGCGGCTCAACACCGCGGGACGGTTCACCGCCCAGTACGGGCATGTCGAGACCCGGCTCAAAGCGCCGCGCGGACAAGGGATGTGGCCCGCGTTCTGGGCGCTCGGCGACGACATCGGGCAGGTCGGCTGGCCCGCCAGCGGCGAGATCGACGTCATGGAGAACGTCGGGTTCGAACCGAGCACGGTCCACGGCACCCTGCACGGCCCGGGCTACTCCGGCTCGGGAGGCATCGGCGCCGCGTACACGCTGCCCGGCGGGCAGCAGTTCGCCGACGACTTCCACACCTTCGCCGTCGACTGGGAACCGGGCAGGATCACCTGGTCCGTGGACGGCACCGTCTACCAGACCCGGACGCCCGCCGATCTCGCCGGAAAGCAATGGGTGTTCGACAAGCCGTTCTTCCTGATCCTGAACCTGGCGGTCGGCGGCTACTGGCCGGGGGACCCGGACGGCAGTACGCAGTTCCCGCAGCAACTCGTCGTCGACTACGTACGGGTGAGCACCGGGGAGCGCGCCCTGTCGGCCTCCCCCACGGCCCGGACCCCGTAGTCACCCCACAGCCGCGCCCGGGCCGGTCCGTCCCCCGGCCCGGGCGCACCCTTCACGTCCCCGCGCGCAGGAACCGCCCGAGCGCGGCGGTGAGTTCGGCCGGCGCGTCCTCCTGTACGAGATGCCCGGCGCCCTCGATCGGCAGCAACTCGCAGCCCGGGATCAGGGCGGCCAGTTCGCGGCCGCGCTCCGGCGGGATCCAGGTGTCCTCGGTGCCCCAGCACAGCAGGACGGGCAGGTCGAGTTCGCCGTACCGGCCCTGGATCTCGTCGGTGAAGCGCTGGTCGTTCTGCTCGATCTGCCGGTAGAAGGCGGCCCGGCCCTCCTCGGTGCACCAGGGGGCGACGAGCCGGTCCAGGGTCGCCGGGTGCAGACCGTGGTGGCTGGCGGAGGCGACGTAGGCGCGGACCAGGGCCTCGTGCAGAGCGGGCGGGAGTTCGCCGAAGACCTCGGCATGGGCGCCGAGCAACCGGTAGGCGGGGGAGCCCCATGGGCTCAGTGCCACCGGGTCGACCAGGGCCAGACGTGCGTACCGGGCGCCGTGCAGCAGATGGGCGCGCAGGCTCACGCAGCCGCCGAAGTCGTGGGCGAGGACGGCCGGTCGGTCCAGTCCCCAGTGCGCGAGCAGCTCGGTGAACACCCGCGCCTGCGAGTCGAGGCCGACGTCCTGGCCCGCGTACATCTGCGAGGCGCCGTAGCCCGGCAGGTCCCAGACGTAGACGCGGTGCTCGTGCGCGAGGGCCCGTGCGGTGCCGCGCCAGACGTACGAGGAGAAGGGGGTTCCGTGCACGAGCACCACCGGGGGCGCTTCCTCGGGGCCGAGGACGCCCCAGCGGACCTCGCCCGCGGAGGTGAGCGCCACCCGGTCGAGTTCCCAGTCGCGCTGCCAGTCGTCGTCCCGTTCGACCTCGGTGTCGGTGGGTGCGGTCGGGTGTGGGGTCATGGCTTCGACCCTAGGGTCCGGCGGGCGGTCCCGTCGTGCGGAATACAGGAGAGGCGGTGCCCGGCCCGTCCCGGCGGGCGAGGAGGCCGTGCGGGTTGCCGGGCGGTCAGTCCAGCCAGTGGGCCCGGCCCAGGTGGATCACGCGCATCTGGCGGCGGGCCATGTCCTTGATGGCCGCCTCGTCGCCGGGGGTCGCCTCGACCAGCTCGATGGCCGTCATGACCATGTGGTCCACGAAGAGCCGAGCCAGCATGTACAGGTCGTCGTCGCTCCAGCCCTCCGACTCCGGGTGGCAGGCGATGGCCGCCTTGGCCTCCTCGGAGAACCGGATCAACTCCCGGTGCATCGCCTCACGGACCTGCTGGACGCCGCCGTGCCGCTCGCGGGCCAGGAAGCGTACGTGCGAGGGCTGCGCGCGTACGTAGTCGGCGATCAGGTCGACCGTGTTCCTTATCAGGAGCTCGTGCTCGCCGGTCTCGTCGAGGGTGGACTGGATCATCGGGTGCAGGCTGCCGAGCGACTCCTCGACCAGGGCGACGCCGAGGTCCGCGGTACTGCGGAAATGCCGGTAGAACGCCGTCGGCGCCACGCCCACCGCGCGCGTGACCTCACGGATGCCCAGGCTGCTGAGGCTCTGCTCCTCCAGCAGGACCAGGGCCGCGTCGAGCAGTGCCTGGCGGGTTTTCTGCTTCTGCGCCTGGCGGACGCCAACGGTGTGACTCATGACATCAGTTAACGATTGTTCTCTGGAATTGACAACCCGGGGGACGCGGTTGGAAGATGAAGTCAGTGAACAGTTGTAACCACAAGCGTTCACTCAAATCTTCACGAGAGGTGTCCTCATGTTGTTCCTCGTCGTAGCGCTCCTGCTGCTCGGCGTGGTCATGGGGGCGGTCGTGCACGCGCCGCCCGCCGTGTCCCTCGTCGCCGCCGTCGTCATCGGGGTCTGGCTCGCCGTCTTCGCGGTTCGCGAACGGTACGGACGCCGCACCCGCACCGACTGAAACCGCGGCACACCCCCGCAGCACCGTCCGATCCGACCGTCACTTTCCTGACAGGGAGCCCACACATGCTGGAACTCACCGCCCCCGCACGGTCGACGCAGCGCCGACCCGGAGTGCGGGACGCCGACGGCATGGCCGTCGCCTCGTTCGTCCTCGGCCTGCTCGGTCTGCTCGTCCTCAACCTCGTCCTCGGCCCGATCGCGATCGTGCTCGCCCTCGCGTCCCTGTGGCGCGGCACCAAGCGCCGGGCCCGCGCCTTCCTCGGTCTCGCCCTCGGCATCGCCGACGTCGTCGTCCTGACCGTCCTCGTCCACAGCGGCGGCGTGTGGAGCTTCGGCGGCTGACCGGCCGACCCGGCCCCGCACGGCCGGTACTCCGCCCGTGCGCCCCACCGCGCGGGGCGGCCGCCCGTCCGGGGTGCCCGCACCGCGATCCGCGCGAGGCGTGAGGGTGCGAGGCTTCCGTGACCCCCTCCCGTGCGCCCCTGCGCCGGAAGCGCTCCCGTGAAGGCCTCGTAGAATCGTGGGCACCATGGCCTATCTCGACCACGCCGCGACCACTCCGATGCTTCCGGAGGCGATCGAGGCGATGACCGCCCAGCTCGCCGTCACCGGCAACGCCTCCTCGCTGCACTCGGCGGGCCGCCGCGCACGGCGCACCGTCGAGGAAGCGCGCGAGACCCTCGCCGAGGCGCTGGGCGCCCGGCCCAGCGAGGTCGTCCTGACCTCCGGCGGCACCGAGGCCGACAACCTCGCCGTGAAGGGCCTGTACTGGTCCCGCCGCGCCGCCGACCCGGCCCGCACCCGGGTCCTCGCGAGCCCCGTGGAGCACCACGCCGTCCTGGACGCCGTCGACTGGCTCGCCGTCCACGAGGGCGCCCGGGTCGAGTACCTGCCGGTGGACCGGTACGGGCGCGTGCACCCCGAGACGCTGCGCGAGGCGATCGCCCGCGACCCCGCGGACGTCGCCCTGGCCACCGTCATGTGGGCCAACAACGAGATCGGCACCGTGCTGCCGATTCGTGAACTGGCCGATGTGGCCGCCGAGTTCGGCATCCCGCTGCACGCCGACGCGGTCCAGGCCTTCGGTCAGCTCCCCCTCGACTTCGCCGCGTCCGGCCTCGCCGCGATGACGGTTTCCGGCCACAAGATTGGCGGCCCCTACGGCATCGGCGCCCTCCTCCTCGGCCGCGACCACACCCCCGTACCGGTGCTGCACGGCGGCGGGCAGGAACGCCAGGTCCGCTCCGGAACCCTGGACGTCCCGGCCACGGCCGCCTTCGCCGTCGCCGCACGGCTGGCCGCCGAGGGGCGCGAGGAGTTCGCGCGCGAGGTCGGCGCCCTGCGGGACCGGCTGGTCGAGGCGGTGCGCGAGGCCGTGCCCGAGGCGGTGCTCGGCGGGGACCCCGTCGACCGGCTGCCCGCCAACGCGCACTTCAGCTTCCCCGGCTGCGAGGGCGACTCGCTGCTCCTCCTGCTCGACGCCCAGGGCATCGAGTGCTCCACCGGATCCGCCTGCACCGCCGGCATCGCCCAGCCCAGCCATGTACTGCTCGCGACCGGTGTGGCGCCCGAACTGGCCCGCGGCACCCTGCGGTTCTCACTCGGACACACCTCCACCCGGGCCGACGTCGACGCACTGGCCAAGGCCATCGGACCGGCCGTCGAACGGGCGCGGAGCGCGGGGCTCTCCTGACCCCACGGCGCCCGGCCGAGCGCCGCGTCGTACGGTCCGTACCACCGAGTCACGGCCCTGGCCGAGAATCGCCTATGGTGTGCTGGCCCGTGGTGGTGGGGGCGCGGCCGGTGTTCCGGCGGCCCGAGGGCGCGCAGGTGTTCCGCCGTGCGCGAGGCCGCGGGCGGAACCAGGTACATACAGGAGGAACGTCGTGGACACGACTTCGCGCGCACTGCGCCGTACCGCGGCCGGTGCCGCAAGCCTGCTCGCGGTGGCGCTGCTCGCCGCCTGCGGCGGCTCGGACGACAAGGACGCGTCCGGCCCCAAGGGGGAGAAGGGCAAGGGGAGTTCGGCGTCCGGCGGCTCGGCCTCGGGCGGCGGTGACGCGTCCGGCGGCGCGGACGGCAGCGGCGGCTCGGACGGCAAGACTCTCAGCGCGGCCGAGCTGGAGACCGCGGTCGTCAAGGACGGTGAGGTCCCGGGCCACAAGATCTCCGAGCGCGCGAAGGTGGACCGGACCGCGGAGAAGGACGTGAAGACCGAGCGGGCCGAGTGCGGCCCGCTGGCCAACGCCGCGCTCGGCACCACCACCGGCGGCCCCGCGGCCAAGGTCGAGCGCGAGGCGCTCACCAAGCCCGCGAAGGGCGAGGTGAAGGACCCCAAGGACCTGGAGTCCGCCTTCGACGCGACCAAGTCCATGATCAGCCTCGCCGCGTACGAGGACGGCGGCGCGCGCTCGGCGATGGAGGCCCTGCGCAAGGGCGTCGCGCCCTGCGGGGGCGGCTTCACCACGCACGCCCACGGCGAGGACCTGAAGATCACCTCCGTCAAGGAGGACACCGCCCCGAAGCTCGGCGACGAGGCGACCGCGTTCACCGTCGTCAACCAACAGGGCCACGACAAGGCCTCGTTCAAGGTCGTCGTGGTGCGCAAGGGCAACACCCTCGCCTACTTCACCTCGCTGAACCTCGGGGCGATCGTCAGCGGCAAGGACTTCGACTTCCCGGTCGAGCTCGCACAGGCACAGGCCAAGAAGCTGGCCTGACAGCCGAGTTGGCGGGCGCTCGCGGCATGCGGGCGCCCGCGTCCGGCGGCGGCGCGAAAGGTGCCGGTCGCGGCGAAGGGTGCCGGTTCCGGCCCGCTCAGGTCTGCGCCTTGTGCGCGTCCCTGACCAGCCGCAGATACCGGTCCCAGTCCCAGAACCGGCCCGGGTCGGTGTGGTCGGTGCCCGGCACCTCCACATGCCCGACGATGTGCTCGCGGTCCACCGGCAGGTCGTAGCGTGCGCAGATGCGGGCGGTCAGACGGGCCGAGGAGCGGTACATGGCGTCGGTGAACGACTCGGGCCGGTCCACCCAGCCGACGTGCTCGATGCCGACGCTGCGCTCGTTGTACTCGCGGTTGCCGGTGTGGAAGGCCACGTCGAGCTCCCGGATCATCTGCGTGACGTGACCGTCGCCGCGCACCACGTAATGCGTGGCCGCCCGGTGCGAGGGATCGCGGAAGACCTTGACCGTGGAGCGGTAGCTGCCCTGTGTGACATGCACGACCACGCGGTCGACGGCGTAGTCGTCGGGCCGGTCCGCCCGGCGCCAGTTCGCCGGGGAGGCACCGATCCACAGGGCGCCGGTGTAGTCGACCTCACCCGGTGTGCGCGGCTTGTCCACGCCGGGTGTGCGCCACCACAGCCGCGCGAGATCGCCGCGGGCGAGCGCGCCGACGCCGATCGCGGCCCCGGCACCGCCGATCAGCAGTCCCCGTCGGCTGATCCGCTTCCCGCCGTCCTTGCCCGACCCTGCCCCGCCGCCCTTGGCGGCGCCCCCGCCACTTCCGCGTTCACGCTGCATCCACCCCGCCCTCCTCCCCGTCCGCACCGGTTCCGCCGGTCCCTCGGGCCGCCGTTCTCCCGGTATGCGAACGTCAACGAAATCACGGACGAATACAGTTCCCCGGACCCGTACCCTGGACGGGTTATGACTGACACCCCCGCGCGCCCCCTCCGTGTCCTCGCCGCCATGTCCGGCGGGGTGGACTCCGCCGTCGCCGCCGCCCGCGCCGCCGAGGCCGGGCACGACGTGACCGGAGTGCACCTCGCGCTCTCGGCGAACCCGCAGTCCTTCCGTACCGGCGCCCGCGGCTGTTGCACCATCGAGGACTCCCGCGACGCGCGCCGCGCGGCCGACGTCATCGGCATCCCGTTCTACGTCTGGGACCTGGCCGAGCGCTTCCGCGAGGACGTCGTCGAGGACTTCGTCGCCGAGTACGAGGCCGGGCGCACTCCCAACCCCTGCCTGCGCTGCAACGAGAAGATCAAGTTCGCCGCGCTGCTCGACAAGGCGCTCGCCCTCGGTTTCGACGCGGTGTGCACGGGCCACTACGCCCAGGTCGTCACGCTCCCCGACGGCTCGCGTGAGCTGCACCGCGCCTCGGACATGGCCAAGGACCAGTCGTACGTGCTCGGCGTGCTCGACGAGCGGCAGCTCGCGCACGCCCTGTTCCCGCTCGGCGACACGGTGACCACCAAGGACGAGATCCGCGCGGAGGCCGAGCGGCGCGGGCTCGCGGTCGCCAAGAAGCCCGACAGCCACGACATCTGCTTCATCGCCGACGGCGACACCCAGGGCTTTTTGGCCAACCGCCTCGGCCGCGCCGAGGGTGACATCGTCGACGAGTCCGGCGAGAAGGTCGGCACCCACGAGGGCGCGTACGGATTCACCATCGGCCAGCGCAAGGGCCTGCGCATCGGCACCCCGGCCCCGGACGGCAAGCCGCGCTACGTCCTGGACATCTCCCCGGTGGACAACACCGTCACCGTCGGCCCGGCCGCCGCCCTGGACGTCACGGCGCTCGTCGCGGTCAAGCCCCGCTGGTGCGGCGTCGCGCCCACCGGGCCCGGTACGTACACGGCGCAGCTGCGTGCGCACGGCGGCGAGAGCGAAGTACGCGCCGAACTCGTCGACGGCGAGCTGCGGGTCGACTTCGACGAGGCACAGCGCGGCGTCGCGCCCGGTCAGGCCGTGGTGCTCTACGACGGGACGCGGGTGGTGGGTTCGGCGACCATCGCGCGGACGGTACGGGCGACTTCGTCGGTGTGAGGCAGGCGGGCGCGGAGGCTTCGGCTCCGCGCCCGCGCCTACGCCCGCGCCTACGCCCGCGCCTACGCCCGCGCCTACGCCCGCGCCTACGCCCGCGCCTACGCCCGCGCCTACGCCCGCGCCTACGCCCGCGCCTACGCCCGCGCCTGGGCTTTCGCCCGCGCTCGCACACGCGAAGGGGCGGTGCCCGGACCCCCGGACACCGCCCCAGCCGTACCCCCACTCAAGGTGCGGCGCGTTGCGCGCGGTTCGCGCGCCGGATCAGCCCTTGACGTTCACCCCCGCCCAGGCCGCTTCCACGGCCTTGACCTCCGCGCCGCCCTCGCCGTAGAGGTCGGCGGCGGCCTTCAGCGTGCCCTCGCGGGCGCCGTGGTAGTCGGTGGTGGAGGTGAAGTACGAGGTCAGCGCCTTGTACCAGATCTTCACGGCCTTCTCGCGGCCGATGCCCTCGACCGTGGAGCCGTCCTTGGTGGGCGAGTCGTACTTGACGCCGTTGATCTCCTTCGCGCCGCTGCCCTCGGACAGCAGGTAGAAGAAGTGGTTGGCCGGGCCCGAGGAGTAGTGCACGTCCAGGTCGCCCAGGTTCTCGTCCCAGTAGTCGGCCGAGTCGCCGTCCCGGCTGGGCTTGTCCTGGTAGCGCAGCGGGGTGCCGTCGCCGTTGATGTCGATCTTCTCGCCGAGCAGGTAGTCGCCCTTGTCCTCGGCGTTGTCCGCGTGGAACTCGATCGCGGTGCCGAAGATGTCGGAGGTGGCCTCGTTGAGGCCGCCCGACTCGCCGCTGTATTCAAGACCGGCCGTGGCCTCGGTGACACCGTGGCTGAACTCGTGGCCCGCGACGTCGAGTTGGTTCAGCGGGTGCTTGCCGCCCGCGCCGTCGCCGTAGTAGATCGAGAAGGTGTCCGGGTCCCAGAAGGCGTTGACGTAGTTCTGGCCGAAGTGGACGTAGGACTTGGGTGCCACTCCGTCGCCGCGGATGCCGTCCCGCCCGAGCACGTCCTTGTAGAAGTCCGTGGTCCGGGCGAAGCCGTAGGCCGCGTCGACGGCGGCGGTCTGCCGGTTCGCCGGGGTGCCGTCGCCCCAGACGTCGTCGGCGTCGGTCAGCAGCACGCCCTTGCCGCTCTGGGCGTTCTTCAGGTCACGGGTCTCGTGGCCGCCGCGGGCGGTGTCGACGAGCTGGAAGCCCTTGGAGGTCTTCTTGCTGTCGATGTCGACCTTGCCGCTGTACTGGCTGGTGTCGTCGCCGTTCTTGATGTCCTGGAACGCGTAGAGCTTCTTGCCGGTGGCGGCGTCCGTGATGACGTGCAGACGGCTGGGGGTGCCGTCCTCCTGGAAGCCGCCGACGACGGTCTCGTAGGCGAGGACGGGCTTGCCCTTCGCCGCCCACACGACCTTGCGGGGCGCCGCGTCGGCGGTGAGCGAGGCCTGCTTGCCGTCCTCGGCCGTGGCGACCTTGGCGGCCTTGGCCGCCTTCAGCGCCGCCGCCTTGGCCTTGTGCGGAGCGAGCTTCGGGGTCAGCGAGGCCACCGCGACCTTCGCCTTGGTGGCCTTGGTGACGCCCTCGACCTTGCCGCCCTCGGCGCGGTGCACGACGAGGTCGCCGCCGAGGACGGGCAGTCCGCCGTAGGTCCGCTCGTAGCGCTGGTGGACGGTGCCGTCGGCGTCCTTGACGGTGTCCTTGAGGACGAGCTTCTCCTTGGCACCGAGGCCGAGCGCCTGTGCGGTGGCGCCCGCCGAGGTGTCCGCGGACCGCTCGGGCGCGGCACCCGCGGTACCGGTGGCGACGCCCACCGCGAGAACGGCGGCGGCGACACTCGCGGCACCGCCCGCGAGGGCCAGCCGCTTTCTGGTGCCGGAAATTCCGGTTACTGAAGACACGTGAACTCTCCTGTGAGCGTGGGGAGTCGGGCGGCTTTCCGCCCGCCTGACAAGGAGTCGAGCCTTGCTGGGGCAGGACCCTGACACTCCGGACGCGCACATGTCACGCGGCAAATGTCGAGTTGAGAGCGCCTATGTCCGATCTGCTCGCCTGTTGTTCACGTAACGGACAAGAACGGTGCACAAGCCGAAATGAACGGTGCACAAAGGGACATGGGGAATACGGGACTCCGCAACACCGTCAGGCTTCGACGACCTCGGTCTCGTAGAAGCAGAAGTGGTCCTTGATCCGCTGCACGTTCTCGAGCGGCTCCGGGTACGCCCACACCTGGTCCTTGCCGCCGGGCAACGACCAGTAGGAGGCCGTGCCCTTGAAGGGACACACGGTGTGGCTGTCGGAGGGTTCGAGGAGTTCGGTGCGGACGTCGGCGGGCGGGAGGTAGTAGCGCGCCGGGTAGCCGGTCTCGTGCAGGATCAGGGGCCGGGTGGTCTCGGCGACCACCTGCCCCTCGTGCACGACGCGGACGTGCTGGCTGCCCTGCTCGATGGTGATGGTGTGTCCGTTGGTCACGAAACTGCCCTTCCCTGTCGGTCGTTCGGCCGGTGCGGCACGGCCGGTCACCGCCAGTAGAGCACCGGCACCGGCGCGGAACTTCCCCTCGCCGCGCACGAAATCCGGTGTCGCGGCCGACGCGCTGTCGCGATCATGGAGCGGATACCGACATGCCGACACCCGACCGGGAGGACTCACCCGCCATGCCCGTACCCGCCGATCCCACCGTCCTGCATCCGATGCCCGGGCAGCCGCGCGTGGTGCTGCTCAAACCGCTGGTGAAGTCGCCGCTGATCGAGGTCGGGGAGTTCTCCTACTACGACGACCCGGACGGGGCAACGGAGTTCGAGACGCGCAACGTGCTCTACCACTACGGGCCGGAGAAGCTGGTCATCGGCAAGTTCTGTGCGCTGGGCACCGGCGTCCGGTTCCTCATGAACGGCGCCAACCACCGTATGGACGGCCCCTCGACCTTTCCGTTCCCCACCATGGGCGGCTCGTGGTCCGAGCACTTCGACCTGCTCTCCGGTCTGCCGAACCGGGGGGACACCGTGGTCGGCAACGACGTCTGGTTCGGTTACGGCTCCCTGGTGATGCCCGGCGTGCGGATCGGTCACGGCGCGATCATCGGCGCCGGTGCCGTGGTCACCACGGACGTGCCCGACTACGGGATCGTCGGCGGCAACCCGGCCCGTCTCCTGCGTACCCGCTACAGCGAGCCGGAGATCGAACGGCTTCTCGCCGTGGCCTGGTGGGACTGGCCGGCCGAGCACCTCACCGACCATGTGCGGACGATCATGTCGGGCAGCGTCGCGGACCTGGAGGCGGCCGCGCCGAAGACTCCCGCGTGACTCCGGCGCTTGCTCCGCCGGTCGAAGCCTCTTCGTCCGGTTCCGGGCGTACGCCCTGTCGGTGGCGGCTCGTACTGTGGGGCGTATGAACATCTGTGTCTTCCTCTCGGCCGCCGACCTCGACGAGCGCTACACGGGCCCGGCGCGCGAGTTCGCCCAACTCCTCGGCAGGGGCGGGCACTCGCTGGTCTGGGGCGGGTCCGAGCGCGGCCTCATGAAGGTGGTGGCCGACGGGGTGGCCGAGGCGGGCGGGCGACTGGTCGGTGTGAGCGTGGAGTTCCTGTCCGAGGCGGCCAGGGCCGACGCCGACGAGATGGTCGTGGCACGCGACCTCGCCGAGCGCAAGGCGCTGTTGCTCGCCAAGTCCGACGCCGTGGTGATCATGGTCGGCGGCATGGGCACCCTCGACGAGGCCACCGACATCCTCGAACTCAAGAAGCACGGCCACCACGACAAGCCGGTGGTCCTGCTCAACACCGCGGGCTACTACGACGGTCTGCGCCGGCAGTTCCAGCGCATGGACGAGGAAGGCTTCCTGCCCCGCCCGCTCACCGACCTGGTCTTCTTCGCCGAGGATCCGGTGGGCGCGCTGGCGTACCTGGAGGAGTGGGCCGGGAAGCAGTGACGCGGAGCGGGGGCGACCGGGGCCGGGGCGCGGTGCGAGCATGACCCCATGCCTACTCATGTGATCACCGGTGCCGGTTCCGGCATCGGCGCCGCCGTCGCCCGCCGACTTCAGGCACGGGGCGACGAACTGGTCCTGCTCGCCCGTGACGCCGGCCGCGCCAAGGAACTCGCCGCCACCTACGAGGGAGCGCGCACCCTGGTCGGCGATCTCGCCGACCCCGACAAGCTCTCCTGGGCCTTCTCCCACCAGGCGCTGCCCGACCGCGTCGACTCGCTGCTGCACATCGCGGGCGTCGTCGACCTCGGTCCCGTCGGTGAGCTCACCCCCAAGACCTGGCGGCACCAGCTCAACGTCAATCTGATCGCCCCGGCCGAACTCACCCGGCACTTCCTGCCCCAACTGCGCGTCACCCAGGGCCAAGTGGTCTTCGTCAACTCCGGCGCCGGCCTGAACGCCCACCCCAACTGGTCGGCGTACGGCGCCTCCAAGCACGGTCTGAAGGCGCTCGCCGACGCGCTGCGCGGCGAGGAGCGCCCCCATGGCGTACGGGTCACCACGGTCTATCCGGGCCGCACCGCGAGCCCCATGCAGGCCAAGGTGCACCAGCAGGAGGGCAAGGAGTACGACCCGGACCGCTGGATCGACCCGGAGTCGGTGGCGACCACGATCCTCATGGCGCTCGACCTGCCGCGTGACGCGGAGGTCAACGACCTCACGGTGCGCCCGGGACGGTGACCGGTGCGCGCGGTCGGGCTCCGTGCCGTGACCTGCGCTCGGGCCGGTTCGGCGGGCGGCGCCCGGTTACGTACGCTTCCCGGGTGAGCGAAAACAGCGAGTGGGTGCTGCCGCCCGCCACCGGCATCGGATCGATGCCGGGCGGCGACGCCCGTGAGGCCGCCAAGACCGTCGTCGGCAGTTTCGATTCCGGCCAGGGCATGGCCCATCTTCCGGAACTTCCCCAGCGCGGCCCCGGCGCCGACATGATCGGCCGGACCGCGGGCCTGCTCGTCGACGTGTACGCCCGCGTCGAACCGAGCGGCTGGCGCATCGGCGACCGGCCGGGCATGGACACCCGCCGGGCCCGCTCCTGGCTGGGCGAGGACCTGGACGCCCTGGAGGAGTTCACCCAGGGCCACCAGGGGCCGTTGAAGGTGCAGGCCGTCGGCCCGTGGACGCTCGCCGCCGCACTGGAGCTGCGCAACGGTGAGGCCGCGCTCTCCGACCTCGGCGCCTGCCGCGACCTCGCCGCCTCGCTCGCCGAAGGGCTGCGCGGCCATCTCGCCGAGGTGCGCAGGCGGGTGCCCGGCGCCGAGATCGTCCTCCAGCTCGACGAGCCCTCGCTGACCGCCGTACTGCGCGGCCACGTCAAAACGGCGAGCGGCTACCGCACCCACCGCGCCGTGGACCGCCAACTCGTGGAGGGCACCCTGCGCGAGGTGATCGGCGTCCACGAGGAGCGGCGGGTGCTCGTGCACTCCTGCGCGCCCGACGTGCCCTTCGCGCTGCTGCGCCGCGCGGGCGCCGGGGGCATCTCCTTCGACGCCTCACTGCTCACCGAACGTGACGACGAGGTGCTCGGGGAGGCGGCCGAGAACGGGACCAGGCTGCTGGCCGGAGTGGTGCCGACGCTGCCGCCCGCGCCCTCGCCGGGAGGCGCGCGGGCCGCCGTGTCGGGCTCCGGGGCAGGGGCATTGTCAGACCCTGCCGGTAGCGTCATGGGGGTCAGGACGTTGTGGCGCAGGCTCGGACTCGATCCGCGGCTGCTGTCGCGCGCCGTCGTGGTCACCCCCGCCTGCGGTCTCGCGGGGGCCTCCCCGGCGTACGCGCGACAGGCGCTGGCCCACTGCGTCCGGGCGGCGAGATCCCTCGCGGACAACCCTGAGTAACGGGAGGCAAGACGGTGGCCGGCCAGCAGCAAGCACAGCCCGCGGATGTGCCCGCCGAGGCACGGGAGCAGCACGCGCAGCTCGCCGAGCAGATCGAGGAGCACCGCTTCCGGTACTACGTGAAGGACCAGCCGGTCGTCACCGACGCCGAGTTCGACCGGCTGCTGCGCTCCCTGGAAGAGCTGGAGGAGCGCCACCCCGAGCTGCGGACGCCCGATTCGCCCACGCAGAAGGTGTCCGGTGCCTACGAGACCGAGCTGACCGCGGTCGAGCACCGCCAGCGGATGCTCTCCCTGGACAACGCCTTCGACGACGCCGAACTCGCCGCCTGGGCCGAGCGCGTGGCCAAGGACGTGGCCGGCGCCGAGTACCACTTCCTGTGCGAGCTCAAGGTGGACGGCCTCGCGGTCAACCTCACCTACGAGCACGGCAAGCTGACCCGCGCGGCGACCCGCGGCGACGGTCGCACCGGCGAGGACATCACCCCCAACGTGCGCACCATCGCCGAGATCCCGGAGCGGCTGCACGGCGAGCGCATCCCGGACCTGGTGGAGATCCGCGGCGAGGTCTACTTCCCGATGGACGCCTTTCAGGAGCTCAACGCACGGCGCGTGGAGGCGGGCGAGAAGCCCTACGCCAACCCCCGCAACTCCGCCTCGGGTTCACTGCGCCAGAAGGACCCGCGGGTGACCGCGACGCTGCCGCTGCACATGGTGGTGCACGGCATCGGCGCCCACGAGGGCCTGCGACTCGCCCGGCTCTCCGAGGCGTACGAGCTGCTGCACGAGTGGGGGCTGCCCACCGCGCGCCACAACAGGGTCGTCGACGGCCTGGAGGGCGTCCGCGAGTTCATCGCGTACTTCGGCGAGAACCGCCACTCCGTGGAGCACGAGATCGACGGCGCCGTCGTCAAACTCGACGAGATCCCGCTCCAGGGCCGCCTCGGCTCCACCTCGCGCGCACCGCGCTGGGCCATCGCCTGGAAGTACGCGCCCGAGGAGGTCAACACCAAACTCGTCAACATCCGGGTGGGTGTGGGCCGTACGGGCCGGGTGACGCCCTACGCCCAGGTGGAACCGGTCACCGTGGCCGGATCCGAGGTGGAGTTCGCCACCCTGCACAACCAGGACGTGGTCAAGGCCAAGGGCGTGCTCATCGGGGACACCGTGGTGCTGCGCAAGGCAGGTGACGTGATCCCGGAGATCCTCGGCCCGGTCGCCGACCTGCGGGACGGCAGCGAGCGCGCGTTCGTGATGCCCGCCGAGTGCCCCGAGTGCGGCACCGCGCTGCGCCCGATGAAGGAGGGCGACGTCGACCTGCGCTGCCCCAACGCCCGTACGTGCCCCGCCCAGTTGCGCGAGCGCCTGTTCTACCTCGGTGGCCGCAAGTCCTTCGACATCGAGCACTTCGGATACGTGGCCGCCGCGGCTCTCACCAAGCCGTTGGAGCCCTCCACACCGGTGCTCGCGGACGAGGGCGACCTGTTCGACCTGACCATCGAGCAGTTGCTGCCCATCAAGGCGTACGTACTCGACCAGGACAGCGGGCTGCCCAAGCGGGACCCGAAGACCGGCGAGGACAAGATCGTCACGGTGTTCGCCAACCAGAAGGGCGAACCGAAGAAGAACGCCACGGCCATGCTGGAGAACATCGCCGCGGCCAAAGAGCGGCCACTGGCACGGGTGTTGACGGGTCTGTCGATCCGGCACGTCGGCCCGGTCGCCGCCGAGGCACTGGCCCGCGAGTTCCGCTCCATCGACCGCATCGAAGCGGCCACCGAGCAGGAACTGGCCAATACCGAGGGCGTCGGGCCGATCATCGCGGCCTCGCTCAAGCAGTGGTTCGCCGAGGAGTGGCACCGCGAGATCCTGCGCAAGTGGCGTGCGGCCGGGGTCCGCATGGAGGAGGAGAGCTCCGGCGAGGACGAGGGCCCGCGCCCGCTGGAGGGCCTGACCGTCGTCGTCACCGGCACGCTCGCCTCCCACACCCGCGACGGCGCCAAGGAGGAACTCCAGCTCAGGGGCGCCAAGGTGACCGGATCGGTGTCCAAGAAGACCTCGTTCGTGGTGGTCGGCGACAACCCCGGTTCCAAGTACGACAAGGCGATGCAGCTCAAGGTCCCGGTGCTGAACGAGGACGGCTTCGCGGTACTGCTCGAAGAGGGGCCCAAAGCCGCCGCCGATGCGGCGCTTCCCGTGGAGGAGTAGCGGGAATCACCCAGACGAAGGTCACCCGTGCGGGCATATCAGACTGATACGGGTGGCTGGGCTGTATTCGGGCAACCGTCCGCGACCGCTGCCCGCGAACGCGTTCGGCGGCCTACTGTTGACTTGTGCACCTGCCGTTGCCCGGTTGTACGGCGGGAACAACGACGCGGGTCACGGGCCGCCGAACGGCGGGGCCGGGCGGCGGTGGACAGTGCCGGCGCGTGGCGTCAACCCGACGGACCACGTAGGCGAGAGCACCGCCGGCTGTGAGAGGGACGGGTATGGAACCGACCGAGAGCGCTGCCCCGTACTCATGGCTGCGCCGCGGACGGGAGCCCGAACACCCGTCCGCGGTACGCCGCGAGAGCGCCTGCCCGGGCGGCGGCCCGGGCGCCCAGGCGCAGGAGTGCCAGCGCCGCAACAACCTCCTGCCGCTGCTCATCGTGGTGGCCGCGGCCGCGCTGCTGGGCACCGGCATCCAGCGCGCGATCAGCGGCGGGCACGCCCTGTTCCCGGGCGGCACCGGAGGCTGGGCGCTGGCCGTACTGACCGGCGCGCTGGTCGGCCACCTGGTCGCCCTCGGCCACAACAGGCGCTGGGGGACGACCGGTTCGAGCACCTCCCTCACCCTGGCCGTGCTCCTGCTGTACGGCTGGGCGCCCGCCGGAATGGTCAGCCTCGCCGTCGTCCTGCTGGTCTCCTTGGCACGCCATCAGCGGTGGTGGCAGAGCCTGTTGCAGGGTTCGGCCGACCTCCTCGGCATCGGCATCGGGGCGTTACTTTTGTGGGCCTTCGGCCGCTCGCCCTCGGTCGAGGCCCCCTGGGAGCCGATCACCTGGGACCGCTACACCGCCCCGCTGCTCGTCCTGGTCGCCCTCGCCTATCTGACCGTCACCCGGGGCCTGTTGTGGGCCGTGGACCTGCCGGGCGGCCCCGGCCGCGGCGGCACCTCGCTGCGCAGCGCACTGATGCGGCACGGTCTGGTCGGCATCGCCCTGCTCGGCATCGCCCCGCTGATCTGCGTGGTGGCCCTCGCCCGCCCCGTACTGCTCCCGCTGTTCGCCGTCCCGCTGATCGCCCTCGACTCCACCCTGTGGATCGCCAAGGCTCGCGCCGAGGAGCAACTGCGCGACCCGCTGACCGGGCTGCCCAACCGTCAGTGGCTCCTTGAGCGCACCTGGACCGCCCTCGACGAGGCCCAAGGGGCCGAGACCCGCACCGCGTTGATGCTGATCGACCTGGACAGGTTCCGCGCCGTCAACGACACTCTCGGCCATCTCGCGGGCGACCGCCTCCTGTTGCAGATCGCCGACCGGCTGCGGGTCGCCCTGCCGCCCGGCGCGGAGGCCGCCCGGCTCGGCGGCGACGAGTTCGCCGTACTGCTGCCGGTGGCCGACTCCACCACCTCCGCCACCCGCATCGCCCGCTCCGTGATCGGCGCCCTCGGCTCCCCGCTCGACCTGGACGGACTCACCCTGGTCCTGGAGGCCAGCGCCGGACTCGCCGTCTTCCCCGACCACGCCACCGACGCCGAGGGCCTGCTGCGCCGCGCGGACGTCGCCATGTACCAGGCCAAGCGGGACCGCACCGGAGTCGAGGTGTACGAGTCCAAGCGGGACTCCAACACCCCCGACCGGCTGGGCCTGTTGGGCGATCTGCGCCGCGCGCTCGACGCCCGCGAGGTCGACCTGCACTACCAGCCCAAGGTGCGCTTCGACGGCCAGGTCGCCGGTCTGGAGGCCCTGGTGCGCTGGGTGCACCCCGAGCGCGGCAGCGTGCCGCCCGACGAGTTCATCGCCATCGCCGAGTCCTCCGGCCTGATGCCGCACCTCACCGAGTACGTACTGGAGACCGCGCTGGCCCAGGTCGCCGCCTGGCGCAAGCAGGGCCTGTTCGTGCCGGTCGCCGTCAACGTCTCGCCGCGCGACGTCCACACCCCCGGCTTCGCGGGCTCGGTCGCCGCCCGGCTCGCCCGGCACGGCGTACCGGCGGGCGCCCTCCAGTTGGAGATCACCGAGCACGTCCTGCTGGAGGACCCGCAGCGCGCCGCCGACACCCTGGCCGCGCTCACCGGCCACGGCGTGAAGATGTCCCTGGACGACTTCGGCACCGGCTACTCCTCCCTGGTGCACCTGCGCAGGCTGCCCGTCAGCGAGCTGAAGATCGACCGCTCGTTCGTGGCCCGGCTCGCCATCGACCCCGAGGACGCCGAGATCGTCCGCTGCACCCTCGACCTCGCGCACTCGCTCGGCCTGCTCGTGGTCGCCGAGGGCGTCGAGGACGACGAGACCTGGGAGCGGCTGCGCGACCTCGGCTGCGACGCCGTACAGGGCTGGCTGGTCGCCGCCGCGATGCCCGCCGCCGAGACCACCACCTGGCTGCGCGCCCGCGGCGCCCACGGCTGGCAGCGCCGCACCGCGGCCCGCGAGTCCGACGACACCGGAGAACCCGACCGCGCACCGGGACGGGTGGTTCAGTAGCGACGGACCACCGGGGCCGCGCCCGGCCCGGTGGCCCCGCGCCCGCGCTCTCGCATCAGGGCACCTACGGATTTCCGTAGGTGCCCTAGTCGTTTTCGCCCGCGCGCCCCCGCCCGCGCCTACGCACACCCGTGCCCCCGCCCGCCACCCCGAATCCGGCCATGGGCACCGCCGTTTCACGGGCACTGTGTGCGGCCCCATAGGATTGGGCCCCAACACCACTCACCCCAGCAGAGGATCGCTGCATGCCTGGCATCACGCGCGAGGAGGTCGCCCACCTCGCCCGGCTGGCGCGTCTGGAGCTGAAGCCCGAAGAGCTCGACCACTTCGCGGGCCAGCTCGACGACATCATCGGCGCGGTCGCCCGCGTCTCCGAGGTCGCCGACCAAGACGTACCGCCGACCTCCCACCCGCTCCCGCTGACCAACGTCATGCGGCCGGACGAGGTCCGTCCCTCGCTCACCCCGGAGCAGGCGCTGTCCGGCGCCCCTGCCCAGGAGCAGCAGCGTTTCAAGGTGCCGCAGATTCTGGGGGAGGACTAAACAGTCGTGACCGACATCATCAAGCTGACCGCCGCCGAGACCGCGGCGAAGATCGCCGCCGGCGAACTGACCGCCGTCGAGGTCACCGAGGCCCATCTGGCCCGGATCGCCGCAGTGGACGAGAAGGTGCACGCGTACCTGCACGTCGACCGGGAGGGCGCGCTCGCCCAGGCCCGCGCCGTGGACGCCAAGCGTGAGCGCGGCGAGAAGCTCGGACCGCTCGCCGGTGTGCCGCTGGCCCTGAAGGACATCTTCACCACCACGGGCATGCCCACCACGGTCGGCTCCAAGATCCTCGAAGGCTGGGTGGCGCCCTACGACGCCACCGTCACCAAGAGGCTCCAGGCCGCCGACATCGTCATCCTCGGCAAGACCAACATGGACGAGTTCGCCATGGGGTCCTCCACCGAGAACAGCGCCTACGGCCCGACCGGCAACCCCTGGGACCTCACCCGTATCCCGGGCGGCTCCGGCGGCGGCTCCAGCGCCGCGCTCGCCTCCTTCCAGGCCCCGCTCGCCATTGGCACCGACACCGGCGGCTCGATCCGCCAGCCCGCCGCCGTCACCGGCACGGTCGGCGTCAAGCCCACCTACGGCGGCGTCTCCCGCTACGGCATGGTGGCCTTCTCCAGCTCCCTCGACCAGGGCGGCCCCTGCGCCCGTACGGTGCTCGACGCGGCCCTGCTGCACGAAGCCATCGCCGGACACGACCCGCTGGACTCGACCTCCATCGACGCGCCCGTACCGCCGGTCGTCGAGGCCGCCCGCAACGGCAGCGTCGAGGGCATGCGCGTCGGCGTGGTCAAGCAGTTCCGCGGCGAGGGCTACCAGCCGGGCGTGCTCCAGCGCTTCGACGAGACGGTCGCCCTGCTGAAGGAACTCGGCGCCGAGATCGTCGAGGTGGACTGCCCGAGCTTCGACCTCGCGCTGTCCGCGTACTACCTGATCGCCCCCTCCGAGTGCTCCTCGAACCTGGCCCGGTTCGACGCCATGCGCTACGGCCTGCGGGTCGGCGACGACGGCTCCCGGTCGGCCGAGGACGTCACCGCCCTCACCCGCGAGGCCGGGTTCGGCGACGAGGTCAAGCGCCGCATCATGCTCGGCACGTACGCGCTCAGCTCCGGCTACTACGACGCGTACTACGGCAGCGCGCAGAAGGTCCGCACGCTCATCACCCGCGAGTTCGAGCAGGCGTTCGCGCAGGTCGACGTGATGGTCTCGCCGACGACGCCGACCACCGCCTTCCCGATCGGCGAGCGGGTCGACGACCCGATGGCGATGTACCTGATGGACCTGTGCACCATCCCGACCAACCTCGCGGGCAACGCCGCCATGTCGCTGCCCTGCGGCCTGGCGCCCGAGGACAACCTGCCGGTCGGGTTCCAGATCATCGCCCCGGCCCTCAAGGACGACCGCCTGTACAAGGTCGGTGCTGCTGTCGAGGCGGCCTTCGTGGAACGCTGGGGACACCCGCTTCTCGAGGAGGCTCCGTCACTGTGAGCGCAATGAGCAAGAAGGCCAAGGACTTCAAGAAGTCCAAGTCCGGCATCTATCTCTCGATCGGCAGCACCGCCTTCGGTGCCCTGAGCGTCTTCAAGCAGGCCAAGCTGGCCCGCAGGGAGAGCGACACGCTCCGCCTGATCGACGCCGGAGTCTCGGCCGCCGCCATCGTCACCGGTCTCGCGATCCTGTACCGCGAGCTCAAGCGACTGGGCGACGACGACGTACTGCTGGGCTGAGGTCCGGTTCGGCGGGGGCCCGGCCGCGGCCGGGCCCCGCGGCCGTTCGTGAGGTGTGCCATGGGCGAGAGGAGGAGGTGACACGGTGATCACGCGTATCGAGATCGACGGCTTCAAGACCTTCGAGGACTTCTCCCTCGACGTGCCGCCGTTCCTCGTTCTCCTCGGCCAGAACGGCTCCGGCAAGTCGAACCTGTTCGAGGCGATTTCCTTGCTGGGGCACCTTGTCGAGGAGCCCAGCAGCCAGACCGTCGTACGGCACGCACGGCGCGGGGGGCCGCAGGGGCTCTTCCGGCGGGGGCCCGACGGGGCGTTGGCCAAGTCCGTCAGGATCGCGGCCACCGTTGTGGTGGACATCGCCGAGCACGGGCGCTGCCCCCTGTCCGTCGAAGCACGTATCGGCTACCGGGAGGCCCCGGAACCGCTGGAAGTCGACCTGGACATCCGTACCGACGGTGCAGCGGCCCTGATGGACGCGGTCCAGCGCTGGCACGCGTTGCGGGAGGCGGTCGCGGGCTGGCGGATCCTGGACCTGCTGCCCGACGCCCTTCGCCTCCCCGCCGACCCCTACGACCAGGACCCACTGGCGGAGGACGGCCACAACCTCGGCGCGGTGATGGGCAGGGTCTGGGCCTCGGAGGAGTCCCGTACGCGCTACCAGGCCGATGTGGCCGCACTGCTCCCCGACATCGCCGCCATCGACGTGGTGCGCGAGAGCGAGCGCGCGCAGTGGGAGATCTGGATCCAGCACCGGCACGAGCCCCGCATGTCACCCCGGGTCGTCTCCGGCGGCACGCTGCGCGTCCTCGGACTGCTCGCCGCCGCCCACGACCCCGCCCACCCGGGTGTACTGATGGTCGAGGAACTGGAGAACGGCCTCTACCCGAACCGTGTGCCGCGGCTTCTGCACCGGCTCACCAGGTGCACCACGGACCCGGCCGGACCGGACGACCGGACACCGGCGAGCGGCTCCGGAGCCCGGCAGATCATCGTGACCTCCCACTCCCCGGTGGTGCTGTCCTCGGTTCTCGAAGAGGCCCCGCACGATGTGCTCTTCCTGGACACGGTGACGCGGGTGCGCAGGGGGCTGGCGCCCACCCGGATCACCCGGGGCCGGATGGTCGCCGAGAGCGGCGAGCGCGGCAGCTATGTGACCCCGATGGAGGTCGGGCAGTACCTGGACCCGGTGGGGTACGCCCGTGGGACTTAGGTACTTCAGCCTCGCACTGCTCACCGAGGGGCTGAGCGACCAGTGGTTCCTGCTGCCGCTGATCGACCGGCAGATCACCTCGCTCGAAGCCGCCTCGGACGAGGGCTTCGCCTTCGGCGGGTCCGGCCCGGGAGGCTGCTTCACCGTGGCGCCCAGGCAGCGCGTGGTCCGGGAGGTCGAGATGCTGCTCGACCACTTCGACGTCGTCGTCCTGCATCAGGACCACAACGAGCGGGACAAGATCGACTCGGTACGGAAGATGCTGCCCCACTCCGCGGAACGCGTGCTCGGTATCGTCCCCGTTCGGGAGACCGAGGCGTGGATGCTCGCGGATCCGGACGCGCTGCCGCAGTCCGCGGCCACGGCCGTCCGTGAGCTCGTGGCGGGCCCGGCCCACGCGGAGAAGGTGCCCGACCCGAAGAAGGCCCTGGCCCAGGCACTGGGTCCGCGGCACCAGCCCGAATACGAATTCGACAGACTGGGACAGACGGTGTCCCTCGACATCATGGAGCGGGTCCCCGCGTACAACCGCTGGGTCTCGGATCTGAAGACAGTGATGAAGGAGTTGCGTTTCCTGTGACCGCCACGACCGACCTGGTGTCATACGAGGACGCGCTCGCGTCGTACGACCCCGTCATGGGCCTGGAGGTCCATGTCGAGCTGGGCACCAGGACCAAGATGTTCTGCGGCTGTGCCACCGAGCTCGGGGCCGAGCCGAACTCGCAGACCTGCCCGACCTGTCTGGGTCTGCCGGGTTCGCTGCCCGTCGTCAACGCGACCGGTGTCGAGTCCGCGATCAAGATCGGTCTCGCGCTGCACTGCGAGATCGCCGAGTGGTGCCGCTTCGCCCGGAAGAACTACTTCTATCCGGACATGCCGAAGAACTTCCAGACCTCGCAGTACGACGAGCCGATCGCCTTCAACGGCTACCTGGACGTCCAGCTGGAGGACGGCGAGGTCTTCCGGGTGGAGATCGAGCGCGCCCACATGGAGGAGGACACCGGCAAGTCCACCCACGTCGGTGGCGCGACCGGTCGTATCCACGGCGCCCAGCACTCGCTGCTCGACTACAACCGCGCGGGCATCCCGCTGATCGAGATCGTCACCAAGCCGATCGTCGGCGCGGGTGACCGGGCCCCCGAGGTCGCCAAGGCGTACGTCGCCGAGCTGCGTGAGCTCATCAAGGCGCTCGGTGTCTCCGAGGCCCGGATGGAGATGGGCCAGATGCGCTGCGACGTGAACCTCTCGCTGATGCCCAAGGGCACCGAGAAGTTCGGTACGCGCTCGGAGACCAAGAACGTCAACTCGCTGCGCTCGGTGGAGCGCGCGGCCCGCTTCGAGATCATGCGCCACGGGGCGGTGCTCTCCTCCGGCGGCACCATCGTGCAGGAGACCCGCCACTTCCACGAGGAGGACGGTTCCACCACCTCGGGCCGGATCAAGGAAGAGGCCGAGGACTACCGGTACTTCCCCGAGCCGGACCTGGTGCCGGTGGCGCCCTCCCGCGAGTGGGTCGAGGAACTGCGCGCCACGCTGCCCGAGTTGCCGCTCGCCCGCCGCAACCGGCTGCGCGAGGAGTGGGGCGTGACCGCCCACGACATGCAGTCGATGCTCAACGCCGGTGCCATCAACCCGATCGTCGCCACCATTGACGCGGGCGCCCCCGCCGACCAGGCCCGCAAGTGGTGGATGGGCGAACTCGCCCGCAACGCCAACGAGACCGCCCGCCCGCTCGACGCCCTGCCGATCACCCCGGTCCAGGTCGCCCGGGTGACCGAACTCGTCGCCGCCGGTGAGCTGAACGACAAGCTGGCCCGTCAGGTGATCGAGGGTGTGCTCGCGGGCGAGGGCACCCCGGACGAGGTCGTCGAGAAGCGCGGCCTGAAGGTCGTCTCCGACGAGGGCGCCCTGACCAAGGCCGTCGAGGAGGCCATCGCGGGCAACCCCGGCATCGCCGACAAGATCCGTGGCGGCAAGGTGCAGGCGGCCGGTGCGCTGGTCGGCGCGGTCATGAAGGCCACGCGCGGCCAGGCGGACGCCGCCCGCGTGAAGGAGCTGATCCTCCAGCAGCTGGGCGTGGAGGGCTGAGCGGAGGCTGAGCGGCTCCGGCCGACCGACTCCTGCTCCCGGAGACCGAACGGCTCCAGAAGGGCGGTGCACCAACTGGTGTGCCGCCCTTCGGCGTTGGGGGGCGTCTGCCCAGGTCAGGTTCCAGGTGCTGGAATCTGTTTGATTTCCGCTCGGAGATTGCATAAGAACGCACTGTGCGAAGACCTGGGAGACCTCGAATACCTGGACCGACACCTGGATCGACACCCGGACCGGTGCCGCGATGAACCTGCTGAAGTACATCGGCGCGCGGGCCGTCTCCCAGCTCGGCGACGCCATGCTCCCGGTGGCCCTGACCTTCGGCGTCCTCCAGGCCGGTTACGGCGCGACCGGCGTCGGCCTCGTACTCGCCGCCCACCTCTTTCCCTTCGTGGCGTTGCTCCTGCTCGGCGGTGTGCTCGCGGACCATCTCCACCCCAAGCCGGTCCTGTTGGCGGCGGACGCGGTCCGGGTCGTCTCGATGGGCTTCATGGCCGTCCAGTTCGCGAGCGGCGAGCCCGTGCTCTGGCAGTTGGTCGTGGCACAGGCCGTCACCGGAACCGCCGGCGCCATGTTCGAGCCCGGCTCCAAGGGCCTGGTGCCGCATGTGGCGCCCGGCCGGGTCCGTGAGGGGTACGCGTATCTGCGGATCAGCGAGTCCGTGGTCACCCTCGCCGGGCCCGCCCTGGCCGGTCTGCTCCTGGCCTTCGTCGGTCCGGCCGTCGTCATCGCCGTGGACTGCGCCAGCTATCTGCTGAGCTGCGTCCTGATCGCCCTGGTGAAACTCCCGGCCCGGCCTCCGGCCAAGGGCAGGCCCCGGATCACAGCCGATCTGCGGGAAGGCTGGCGGGAGTTGAGAGCCCGCACCTGGCTGTGGGTGGTGATCGGGTCCTTCGGTCTGCTGGGCCTGTTCCTGTGGGGCCCGTACCAGGTGCTGGTGCCGACGATTCTGATCGAGGACCACGACGCGACCACCTACGGTCTGCTCCAGGCCGTGTTCGGCGCCGGGGCCGTCTGCGGCGGCTTCGTGGGCCTGCGCCGCGAACCCCGACGCCCGCTGTACGTGGGCGCGTTGGCGATGATCGCCTTCGTACCGCAGCTCTGGCTGATCGCCACCGGCGCTCCCGTCGCGATCATCGGGATCGCCATGTTCGCGGCGGGTGCCGGACGTGCCTTCTGGGGCGTGATGTGGTCCACCTCGGTGCAGTCCCAGGTCCCGCCGGGCGCACTCAACCGCATCTCCGCATACGAGGTCATGGGCTCCATGCTGCTGCTCCCCGTCGGCAGCACCCTCGCCGGACCCGCCTCAACCGCCTTTGGCACCACGGCCGTTCTGGTGGCGGCAGGCTGCGCGGGCCTGCTCGCCTTCGCCTCCCTGGTGGCGGTACCCGCCGTCCGGGGGCTGACCTCCGGAACGGCGGGCAGAACGGTCACGGGGAGTTCTGTGGTGCCGGAGTCCGAGACCGCCACGGTCAGGGAGTGACGGTCAGGGCCGACGGTCGACGGTCAGAGCCCGCCCATATCCGAGAGGAACGCGGTCCAGGTGGCCGGTGCGACGGTGAGCATCGGGCCGGACGGGTTCTTGGAGTCGCGGATGTGGATGGCGGTGGGGTGGGGGGAGACTTCTAGGCAGTTGCCGCCTTGGTCGGTGCTGTAGCTGGACTTGCGCCAGGTATGGGCGACTTCCAGGCAGTCGCCGCCCTGGTCGGAGCTGTAGCTCGACTTGAACCACGCGAGATGGGCTGTATGGCTGCTCCGCGCAGTGCTCATGACTCTCCTAGCAGTTCGTCCAACAGATCCATGCTTGCTCGTGGAGAGAGCGCCTGGGACCGTAGCATTCCATATTTCTGCTGGAGAACGCTGACCTGACCTGGGTCTTCATGGAGGAAACTGACCAACTGCCCCTCCACGTAGGCCAAGTCGTCGTGGTCTGGGGTCTCGAGGAGCACCATGGGGCCTGCGAGACCGGCGTGCGGAGTCGTGTTGGTGAGCATGATCTGGACGCCCACATTGGGTAGGTCGGCGAAGCGGCGCAGCTCAGCGATCTGGCGTTGCATCGCCTCTTCGCCTCCCAACGGACGCTGAAGAACGGCCTCTTCGATCACGAAGTTGGCAACAGGAGGCCGCTCGCGTTGCCAGACCTGTCGCCGAGCCATTCGGGCCGAGAGCCAGTTGTCAGCAATCTCCTCTGCCACTGGCGGGAAGTAGCAGTCGAATG
The DNA here is from genome assembly GCF_013364195.1 of Streptomyces sp. NA04227. Lineage (NCBI taxonomy): Bacteria > Bacillati > Actinomycetota > Actinomycetes > Kitasatosporales > Streptomycetaceae > Streptomyces > Streptomyces sp. NA04227. Next base: position 6,145,448 of record NZ_CP054918.1, read on the forward strand.
CCGCTGCTGCGTACTCCTTGGTTTGCAGCAGCCCGGGCACGACCTGGTTCTGATAGGAGAGCACCGTCAGTGCCTCCTGCTCGTAGTCCAGGAAATCCTGGACGAATGCCGGGACCTTCTCCCGCAGCGGCACCTTCTCCACCGCAACCGCCAACACCCCTTTCGTCTCCAGCAGGTTGTCCAGGATCTCGGCCAGCGAGAGTTTGAGCGGGCGGCGGCCCTGCTCGATGGAGGCGATCGTCTCCTCGTCCACGTGGATGAGATCGGCGAGCGCGCGTTGGGTGAGGTTGGCGGCGCGGCGGAAGTGGCCGAGTTGTGCGCCGATGACGTGCCAGGAGGTGCCCTTCTTGGGCCTGTTTGCCTTGTGCATGCGTGCGTGTTTCCCCGTTCACGACGGATCGCGCCCCGCACTTCCCGTACGGGAGCGCCGTACGGACACCACGTAACACTGTCCTGACGCTCAGTGACAAGCGTGTGCGAGTTAATCAGATTTGTTCGAATCCGGGGGAGGGGTGCGGTTTACGCGGAGTGGACGGGAATCAGTCCGGGCCCCAGTACCTGCGCATCGGTTTCTCGCGAGACAACTCGTCCTCGTGCAGGGTGAGTTGGACCGCCTCCGGCACCGGCAGGTTCCGGTCCCGTTTCAGCTCCTCGACCGCCCGGCAGGGCAGGTACGGAGTGAGGCGGCCGTGTTCGAGTAGTGCTCGCCCTGAGGGCTGCCACTGGGTCGCTGTCCGCCCGGCCGCCACCACGGGCGGACCTCGGACTTGGCGATGACCAGGTAGGCGTAGCGCTCGCGTTCCCGGCGTTCGCCGAAGTCCTCCCAGAAGCTCTTGTGGTGGAGGTGGTCGTCGATCATGAGCGGCAGCACGGTGTCGAGCACTTCGTCCTCGTACGCGGCCGCGATCTTTCCGCCCTCGATGAGGAGCATCACTTCGACTTCGAGCGGGCTGCCCAACTCACGCCGGAGCCCGCTCTGTTGACGTCGCGCCCACCACGAGACCATGGAGCCAGGATGGCGCGATCGGGACGGTCGGCGAAAGCCGGTGGCCCGGAGCGCGCACGGAAAGGGGAAGGTGTCCGCCATGACGACCGTCGCATCGGACTCCGCCGGGGCACCGGACCCCACGGAGGCATCGGGGACATCGGGACCGCCGGGCCGGACCCAGGACCGGAGCTGGAACCAGGAGGTGAGCCAGGGCAACAGCCTTGCCCGGGACGGCAACCCGGACCGGGAACAGGACCGCATCGCTCATACGGTCGCCGCCCTCCAGACCGACCTCGCGCGCACGGACGGCAAGGCGAACCTGCTGCTCGCGCTGACGGGCGCCGCGCTGGTTGCGGTACTCACGGTGGCGGCAGGTCGCCAACTCCCCTTACCGGCAAAGGCGTCCGGAGCGGCGGGCGCGGCGATGCTGCTGGCCGCGACGGTCCTCCTGCTGCTCGCGGTCCGTCCGGTCCTCGCGGGCGGCGGCTGGACGAGCTGGTCCGCACTGGACCCGGAGGAACTGCGGGCCCGCCTGGTGTCCGGCTACGAGGCGGAGCACCTGAGATTCATGGCCGTACTCGCGACGCGTAAGTTCCGGCTCATACGGGCGGCCGTCGACTGCATGCTGGTGGGTGTGGTGCTGCTCGCGGTCTCGGCGGTGCTGGTGGGGCTGGACTGAGATCCTGGGACGGCGGTGACGGGCGGGTGCGGGTCGCCGGTACGAGAGCGGAGCCGAGAGGACGTGCGGGCGTGAAGGTCTACATCAGTGCCGACATGGAGGGCGTGACCGGGCTGGTCGACGCCGAGGACGTGCAGATGGGCGGGCGCGACTACGAGCGCGGCCGGGAGATGATGACCGAGGACGTCAACGCGGCGGTGCGCGGGGCGCTGGCCGCGGGCGCCACCGAGGTGTTGGTGAACGACGCCCACAGCACGATGCGCAATCTGCTCGCCGACCGTATCCACCCCGAGGCCGTCCTGGTCCGCGGCAAGCCCAAGCGGATGGGCATGCTCGAAGGCCTGGACGCGGACTTCGGCGCGGTGTTGTGCGTCGGCTATCACGCGCGGGCCGGAGAACTGGGGGTCCTCAGCCACAGCTACATGGGCCACGAGATCGAGGACATGTGGCTGGACGACCGCCTGGTCGGTGAGTTCGGCTTCGCGCACGCGACGGCAGCCGCCATGGGCGTGCCGGTGGTGATGCTCTCCGGCGACGACGTGGCCTGCGCGGAGGCCACGGCCTGGGACCCGGCGGTGATCACCGCCCCGGTCAAGTACGCCAAGGACCGCTTCGCCGCCGAACTGCGCCCGATGACCGAGGCGCGCAAGGCGATCGAGGAGGCCGCGGCCGAAGGCGTACGGGGCGCCGCGCACGCGGTCCCGGTGGGCATGGGCGAGGAGCTCACGCTGTCCGTCCGCTGGCAGTCGGCGACGGTCGCCGCCCAGCTCGAAGGCATCCCGGGGGTGACCCGGCAGGACGCGCGTACGGTGCGGGTCAGCGGTCCGGTCACCGAGCTCTACCGGCTGTTCTACGTGTTCACGAAGGTCGCGACGGCGGTGTCGGGGCAGCGGCCGTACTGCTGAGCGGAAACCTGACCGCCCTCGGCCCGGTGGACGGCAGCCGATCGGCAGCCGCGCGACGGACTAGTGTGACGGCAACGATCACGGCCGAGCCGGGAGTGAAGCATGATCACGCAGATTCGGATCGACGGCTTCAAGTCGTTCCGGGACTTCCGGCTCGACGTACCGCCGACCTTGATCATGCTGGGACCGAACGGCGCGGGAAAGTCGAACCTGCTGGATGCTCTGCGGCTGGTGGCGGCGGCAGTGGGTGGCGGCCTCGCCGACACGGCGCGCGGCGACTCGCGTCTGACGCCCGGCGCACTCCTCCATCGGTTCGGGCCTCAAAGCGAGGACAGGGCCGAGGAGTTCGTCGTCGAAGTGTCCGCTGTCTCGCTCTGCGACTACGGCCCGCTTCCCATCACCGTGCGTCTCTCCATGCAAGCCCTGCCCATGACGCCTCCAGTGCTCGGAGTGGGCGAGTGCAGCGTCAGGCTGGGCGACTTGCCCGCGCCGGGGGCGACAGGACCGTACTCCCGGTCCGAACTGCGCGAGGCGATGGACGAGTTCTCTCTGCTGGCCCGTGACACACGTGGCACGAAGGCCCACCTGGACGTGGGGAAGATGCAGTTGGGTGTCGTGGATTCGGCTGTGGTGCTGCGAGCGGGCGTGGAGGAAGCACGGGGGCTGCTGCGCCGCCTCGCCCTGGCGGAGAGCGCGTCCTGGTCCTCCCTCGTACTCGACCCGGTCGTCATGCGCCAGCCGTCGGCGGGGCTCTCACGCCCCGAACTCGGCGTGGACGGCGGGTACTTGGCGGCAGTTCTCGCCCGTATCCGCTCGGACTCCCCGGCTGCCTGGCGGCGGCTCCTCGGCGACCTCGCCTCCCTCGTGGACGGCGTCGAGGATGTGCGCACCGTGTCCGACGAGCGGCGCCAGGAACTCGACTTCGAAGTGCTCTTCAGTCACACCGGCTGGTGCGCCCCGCCGATGCTGTCCGACGGGACCCTGCGGATGATCGGTCTGCTCGCGGCGGCCGCCGACCCTCTCCGCGCCCCGACCGTGTGCGTGGAGGAGATCGAGAACGGCATGTACCCGGAGAGAGTGGCCGAACTGGTGCGGCGCCTCGGCAGAGCCGGGCCGGACGGCGCCGCGCGCCAGTTGATCGCCACCACCCACTCACCCGCCCTGCTCGCGGCCCTGCGTCACGACCTGAGCGGCAGCCTGGTCTTCCTCGACCAGGCCGATCACGTCGACCCCGTGCGCCGTACCGTCTCGCGTACCACGGTGGCCCGGCCCTTGCGCGCGTACGACCCGGACCGGGCTCCGGGGGAGACGGTCTCGCCCGAGTCCGTCGATCGGCTCCTGCGCCGCTTGGGTCGGGGGGAGGGGACGGCGTGAGGTACCGCCCTTTACAGCCCGGCCTGATGGTCGAGGGCAACAGCGACGAGCCGTATCTGAAGAACCTGGTGCGCCGTCAACTGAGCGCGCTGGTTCTCGCACACAGCACACAGAGCGTCGAAGTGCTGCCCTGTCTGGTCTCGGACGTACGGACCACGCAGGCGGAGGAGGTGGTGTTGCATGGCGCGGAGGACCTTGCCCGCGACTGTGACGTCCTCTTCCTGCACGGTGACGCGGATGCCAGGGACAGGACCGCGAAGCTGGTGACCCGGCTCGGTGACCGCGCGGGCACGCTCCGCCGCACGGCCACTCCGGTTCCTGTCGTGACCGTGCTCATGACGGAGTCGTGGATGCTCGCGGACCGGACGGCTCTGGAATCCGTGATGACGGGGCGCAGGATCGAGGGCTACCCGTATGCCCGGCCCGCAGCCGTCGAGACGCGGGTGAGTGTGAAGGGTGCGCGGGGTGTGAGCGGCAGGGAGAAGCTGGATCCCAAGCAGGTCTGGAAGGCCCTGCTCGGCGACGATGCCCACGATGCTCTGTCCGACGCGGCGGAACTCCTTGTCCGCCGTACCGATCTCTCGGTGTTGGACGCCGTGCCCTCGTACCGCCAGTGGTCCGCGGATACGGAGGCAGCCCTGAGGGACCTCGGTTACCTGTGACCACGCCGCCGGACTTCGTCCTCACGCCCTCCTTGGTTCTCCGTGAGGACGATCACACGACAGATTCCGTTTACCGCACAACCTTCCGCACCCTCCGTTGATCATTCCTGTGCACCACCGCACACGGGTGCCCCCGTCGCCCGCTCGCGGCCGCGGGGCAGCTCAGCTCCACCGGAGGGTTCAATGAGGCTCCATCGTCTTCTGGCGACCGCGGCTGTCACGGCAGTCGTCGGACCCGTAGCGCTGTTCGTGGCTCCGGTCGCGTACGCGGAGGGGGAGGAGCCCGGCGCCGCCAGCCCCTCGGCCTCGGTCGCCCCCACGACGCCCGCCCCCACGTCCGCGGCACCCACCCCGCCCGCACCCTCCGCTTCGGAGTCCGCGAAGCCGACCGCCTCCGAGTCGGCGAAGCCGAGTGCCGAGCCGTCGCCGACGTACACGCGTCCGACGTTCTGCTCCGGCATCCCGGAGGAGGAGCGCGGCAAGACCTCGCTGCGCGGGCTGCCCAGCAAGATCGTCGCCGGGTCCGGCTGGCACGACTTCACCTACCGGGTGACCAATGTGTCCGAGACCAAGGTGATGGAGACCGTGGTCTCCCTCTACCTCGGCACCGCCGATCCGAAGCTCGACGACATCGCCGAACTGGCCGTCACGGTCGAGTGGTTCGACCCGGCGGCCGGAAAGTGGAAGGCCATCGAAGGCGACGGCGCCGAGGTGCTCGGCAACGAGGAGTTCGCCACCGTCGAGACCCTCGAGCCCGGGGAGTACGCGGACGCCAAGATGCGGATCAAGGTCGGAGGCGACGCCAAGGCGGGGACCGGCTACTTCTTCACGATCGGCCACTCGTACGGCGAGGACGGCCAGTGCGGCTTCGACGACATCAGCCGGTTCGACTTCACGGTCCTCGCGCGCGGCAGCGAGCCCGGCCCGGTCGACGAGGCCGAGGGCAAGCCGGGCACGGTCGACGACATTGGCGGTGACAAGGGTGAGGGCGGCACCTCCGGTGGTTCCGGGAGCCGTGGCGGCGAGGGGCGCGGCGGGAACGGTCCCGCAGCGCAGGGCCGTCTCGGCGAGATCCCGGTCAGCGGCAAGCTCGCCCAGACCGGTTCCTCCAGCGCCGTACCGACCTTCGCGGTGATCGGTGGCGTGGCGGTGGCCGCGGGTGCCGGGGCCGTTCTCGTGGCGCGGCGGCGCAAGGCCGGGTCGGTCGCGTAGACGTCGGTCGCGTAGAGGCCTGTCGTAGAGACCTGTCGTGTAGGCACTGGTCCTGACGCGGCCGCGCATCGGGCGCGGCGCGGTCACACGTCGGGGCGACACGGTCACACATCGGGGCGGTACGGTCACGGGCTCCGCCCGCCGTGCCGCCCCGAGTCGCGTCCTCCCCGCTCCCTCTCCCCGTGCCTCCGCTGTGCACCCTCCTGGCGGCCACTGAGCTGCGCTCCCGGCCAGGGCGCGTCTTGATGTGATCTTCTGCGGTTCGTATCCGGCTGGTACGTTCGTCCGCTGCACCAAGATCACTACTGGTGTACGCATGTGACGCAACGGCCCGGTGACCAAAGGCCGTTGCTTATGGAGGAGTCAGCAGATGGTTGAGCAGACGGCGTTCTCGGGGGACGACTCGGATGACGAGGAAGTGACGTTCTCGGCCGAGGAGCTTCAGGGGCTGAAGGACGAGCTGCAGACGCGCACCACCGTGACCCGGGAGGAGATCGAGAAGCGGCTGGAGACGGAACGCGCGAATGGGGACCTGCGCGAGAACGCCGGCTACGTAGCGGCTCGCGAGGAGAAGGGGAACAACGAATCCCGTATCCAGCAGCTTGAGTACCTGATCGCGAACGCGAAGGTCACCGCATCGTCCGGCTCAGCGTCGACGACGTGGTCCACGACGGCGGCACCGTGCTGCTACGGCTCGGTGAACCCGCCTCGCCCGTTCCCGCACCGGTCGCCGCTCTGCTGCTGGAGCACATAGCGAACCGCGACAACATGAACACCGCCACCAACCCCGCCTCCCGATGGCTCTTCCCGGGCCGCCGGGCAGGACAGCCAGCCCGCCCCGACCACCTGTCCGCGCTCCTGAACGAGGCCGGGATCCCGGCCGCCGCAGCACGTGGCGCCGCCATCCGCCAGCAGCTCCTCGAACTGCCCGCTCCCGTCGTTGCCGACGCTCTCGGCTACCACAACAAGACCACCAGCCGCCTCATCAGAGAGACCGGCGGGACATGGAGCCGATACGCCGCTGGCGATCACACAAGGTCACCGGCAAGCCGGCCTCCTCGGGAAGCCGGCGGCAGTTGACTACGAGAGCCCACAGCAGAAGGCCATGCTCTAGCGGAGACGGGCCAGCAAGTGGGCATCCAGGAAGCCCCGCTCGGAGGCCGGGTCGTGGAGCAGCCGCGCGAATGTGACGAACCCGGCCCCGGCCAGCAACTCGGCGAAGCGGTCCGCCGGCCAGCTATAGGCGGGTGTCACCTTGTGGTCGAAGCGGACCGGCTCGGGCGCGTCGGTCCCGAAGAACGAGACCAGGAGAAGGCCCCCCGGCGCCAGGACACGCGCCTGCTCGGCGAGCAGCGCGGGTAGTTCCCCAGGAGGGGTATGGATCATCGAGTAGTGGGCCAGCACGCCGCCGAGCGCGCCGTCCTCAACTGGGAGTTCCTCCATCCGGGCCTCATCGAACTTGAGCGCCGGATGGGCCCGCCGAGCGTGGTCGACCATGGCCGGAGAGAGGTCGAGCCCGAAGGCATCCAGCCCCAGGTCGTGCAGCATGGCCGTCAGATGTCCGGGCCCGCAGCCGACATCCGCCACCCGCGAATTCCCCGTTCCACGCACCAACTCGGCGAAGGTGCCGATCATGTTCCGCGCGAACGGCTGCGTCTCCAGTCGATTAGCGAACATCGACGCATATAACTCGACGACCCCGTCGTAGGCCGTCCTGGTCTCGTCCTGGTGCTCCGCCACGGGAAGGAAGTTAACACCCCCCATTCTCAGCTGTTCTCCGGCCCCGTGCCGAATCCTGCGCCGTCGTATCGGACTCGCTCGGCTACCAGGACAAGGCCATCACCCGGTGGCGTGACAAGCCGCTGGCGACCACAGTCAGTCACCAGCTGGCTGGACTCCCCGGGGAACTGGCGACAGTTGATTAGGCGATCACACCAGTATGAGGCCCCTGCCCCGCGCCGTGACGCGACCCTCGACATGGTCCGGCGTGGCCCCCGACGCGCCCACCTATTTCCCCATCGATGTGACCACCGCCCCCTGTGACCAACCGCACCAAACCGACAAACGATCTCTTACTGCTGGAAGAGTGGATCCCTGTTGTTCTCATGCACTAGCGGGTGATCCGGTGACAACCGGACATTGCGGCGACTGACTCCGCTGCTCCCCGACACGTCCTCGAACACTCAGGGAGCGCATCCGTGGCAGCACTCGCCCGGTGGTGCATCAGGCACCGACTCCTCGCCGTACTGCTGTGGCTGCTCGCCCTCGGCGGGACGGCCACGGCCGCGGCGGTCACGGGGGCCGCGTACTCGAACGACTACGAGGTGCCGGGTACCGAGTCCGGGCGGGCCACGCAGCTGCTGAACGACAACTTCGACCGGCTCGGCGGGGACAGCGACACCATCGTCTGGCACACCGCCAAGGGCGAGAGCGTACGCGCCGCCGATGTCGAGCAGACCATGACGCGGACCCTGGACGAGGTCGCCGAGCAGGGCAAGGTCGCCTCCGTGGCCAGCCCGTACGGCGAGCGCGGGGCCGGGCAGATCAGCGCGGACGGGCGGACCGCCTATGCCGTGGTGACCTACGACCGGCCGGTGGGCGAGCTGTCCAAGGCCGACGCGCAGGCCGTCGTGGACACGGCGGCCGAGGCCCGGACCGGCGGGCTCCAGGTCGAACTGGGTGGCAGCGCGGTGGCGCTCACCGAATCCCAGGGCGGGCACGTCGCGGAGATCGTCGGAGTCGGCGTCGCGGCAGTGGTCCTGTTCCTCGCCTTCGGCACGCTCTCCGCCTCCCTGCTGCCCATCGCGACCGCGCTGGTGAGCGTCGGCACCGCCTACGCGGGCATCGAACTGCTCGGGCATGTGATGACGGTCGCCGACTTCGCGCCGATGCTGGGCATGCTCATCGGGCTCGGCGTCGGTATCGACTACGCGCTGTTCATCGTCACCAGACACCGGCGCGGGCTCAAACGCGGACTGAGCGTGACCGACTCCGCCGCCGAGGCGGTCGCCACCACCGGGCGGGCCGTCGTGTTCGCCGGGGCCACGGTCTGTATCGCGCTGCTCGGCATGCTCATCCTGCGGCTCAGCTTCCTGAACGGCGTGGCCATCGCGGCGAGCCTCACCGTGGTACTCACCGTCGCCGCTTCCGTGACCCTGCTGCCCGCGCTGCTCTCGCTGATCGGGATGCGCGCGCTGAGCCGCCGCGAGCGGCGCAGGCTCGCCGAGCAGGGCCCGCGGCCCGAGCTGCCGACCGGGCTCGCCGCCCGCTGGTCCGCGTTCGTGGAACGGTGGCCCAAGCTGCTCGGCGTACTCGCCATGGCGGTCATGGCCGTGCTCTCGCTGCCCACCCTCTCGCTGCACCTGGGCAGCTCCGACCAGGGCAACAAGCCCGAGTCGAGCACCACCCGCCAGGCCTACGACCTGCTCGCCGACGGCTTCGGCCCCGGCGTCAACGGTCCGCTCACCCTGGTCAGCGAGGTCGACGGCGCCCCCGACCGGCTCGCCCTGGACAACCTCGGCCGCAGCCTTCAGGGCACACCGGGCGTCGACTCGGTCAGCCCGGTCACGTACAACGCGGACGGCGACGCCGGATATCTGACCGTCCAGCCGACCACCTCCCCGCAGTCCAAGCAGACTAGCGAACTCGTGGACGAACTGCGCGGCGAGGTCCTGCCGCGCGCCGAGTCCGGCACCTCGCTCGACGTCCACGTGGGCGGCGTGACCGCCGGTTACGACGACTTCGCGGACATCATCCTCGGCAAGCTGCCGCTGTTCATCGGCGTCGTCATCGGCTTCGGCTGTCTGCTGCTCCTGCTCGCGTTCCGCTCGGTCGGTATTCCGCTCAAGGCCGCGGTGATGAACGTGGCGGCGGTGTCGGCCGCCTTCGGGATCGTGGTCGCGATCTTCCAGTTCGGCTGGGGGAGCGAGCTGCTCGGCCTCGGCGGAGCCGGGCCCATCGAGCCCTTCCTGCCGGTGATCATGGTCTCGGTGCTCTTCGGCCTCTCCATGGACTACCAGGTCTTCCTGGTCAGCCGGATGTACGAGGAGTGGCTGGAGACGGGTGACAACCGGCGGGCGGTACGCGTCGGCCTGGCCGAGACCAGCCGTGTGATCAACTCGGCGGCCGTCATCATGATTTCGGTCTTCCTCGCCTTCGTACTGAGCGGCGACCGGGTCATCGCGATGTTCGGCATCGGCCTCGCCGCCGCCGTCGCCCTGGACGCCTTCGTCCTGCGCACCCTCCTCGTACCGGCCCTCATGCACCTGCTCGGCGGCGCCAACTGGTGGCTGCCACGCTCGCTGGACCGGATCCTGCCGCGTATCAGCATCGAGGCGCCCGCGGGTGGGGTGGCGGGGCCGGAGGTGGTTGCGGTTCCCGGGCAGGTGGCTGTACCGGCGGTCGAGTCCATGTCCGTGGTGCCCGAGGTGGCCGATGCGTCCGACGTGCCTGACGCGCCCGATGTGGACACGGATGGGGATGCGCTGGTGAAGGGGTAGCGGGTGGCCCGGCAGGGCGCATCCGGCCGCCCACAATTCCGTTGGGCTCAGGGCGAGTTCGTAGCAGGGTGTGCGGTATGACGACCAGCATGACGACCAACCGAAAGGGCCATGCCGCGTAGACGGCCGAGCCACGTCCGCGCCGCTGTGCCCCGGCGCCGGACGCGAAAAGCGGAACGAAGGCACATCGACGGACTCTCCTCGCGTGCGCAGTCCGAGGTCTTCCACCTGGAAGACACGCGCAACTATCTGCGGCCGGGGGACGTGAGCGAGGCGGTACGTCTCTGGAGGGACTACGTCCGCACTCCGGAGCGACAGCTCTGGCACGACTACGAGTGGGGCGACGTCTACTGGTACTGCTGCGGTAATCCCCTCGAAGCACGCGCCCTCCTCGACACCGTGACACAGGCACTGTCCCGTCACAGCGCCCGCGAACTCCGGGCTGTCGTCGGACGGTTGGACGCGGTCTGGGGGCAGACGTCGCCGTCTTCCGACTTGAGCGACCCGTAGCGATCAGATCAAGTCGGTTGGCGCGTACGCCCGTTGAAGTGCGGCCGTGGCCGAACGCCGCGTGTCCCCGAGCGTGTGCTGTTCCCCTGGGGTGAGCACATCCGGGATCATGAAGCATGCTCTCCGATGACTGGCACCTCACCGAAGACGTCGACGAATTCCTCGCCCACGCAGGGGAGTTCCTGCGTTCGCGGCCCGGCCTGCACACCACGCCGCTGTCGGTGACGGAGAAGATCCGCGTGATGGGGCCAACCGCCGCCTACGGAGCGGACGTTGCCCACTTCGGCCGACTGGAGCGAGCGGGCGAGGTCCTCGCCACCTACTACCGCTTCCGCGGCTTGAACGTCACCTCGCTCACGCCGGAGCAGGCCGAGAGCCTCGCCGCGCACCTGGCCGCCCTCGGGCAGTCCATCCCGTACGTCACCGCGGACCAGGACACGGCGACCGCGTTCGCCGAGGCCTGGCAGCGGCACACCGGCGCGACGTCGACCGTCCGCGTCCGGCTCCGCCTGCTCCGTCTCGGCACGCTGATCCCGCCGGAGCCGTTCCCGGCGGGCCAGGGGCGGCTGGTCGGCGAGCAGGAGCACGAACACCTCATGCAGTGGTGCCGTGAGTTCGCGGCCGACGTCGGCGAGGACGTGACCATCGATGCCGACTCCTGGCCCGGCACGCGCTTCGCCGAGAAGCACTACACGTACTGGGAGACCCCGGACGGCACGCCCGTCTCCATGGCGGGCGTGAACCAGATCGTCGGCGGCCAGGCCCGGGTGGACCCCGTCTACACCCCGGCCCACCTGCGTGGCCGTGGGTACGCGGCCGCCGTGATGGTCGAGGTGAGCCGGGCCGCGCTGGCCGCGGGCGCCCAGGAGGTCGTGCTCTACACGAACGCGGCCAACCCCACCAGCAACGCCCTGTACGAGCGTCTCGGATACGTGCCGTTCAGCAGCTTCGCCGTGCACGACTTCTCGTACGCGTAGGGCGGCGCGGCCGGGATCCTGGTGGGATGGAGGAGGGAACCCTTCGGTCCTCCACTCCGTCTCAGGGGCATGACATTGCGCAGCGCTTTACGGAACAAAGTGACATATCTGTCGTTGCTCGGACTTGTCGGAACTGCCGCCCTGACGGCCTGCGGTGAGGAATCGGGCAGCGGCGCGGCGGGGGCCGATGTGCCCGTGGCCGGGGTGACCTGGCTGCCGGTGAGTGTGACGATCGACGGGAAGTCGTACGACGCGCCGCCCAACAGCGAGGCGCGCGTGGTCTTCGAGCCAGGGTCCGACCCCGCGGGCGGCGGCAAGTCCGGCGGGACCTGGGGCTGCAACGACAACGGCATGGACGTGAAGATCAAGGGAAGCACCCTGGAAGTGACCGACCGTATTTCGACCCTCATGGGGTGCGGGGAGCCACTCGAAGTGTTCGAGCGGAAGTTCGGCGCCGCCATCGACGGCAAGCACCAAGTCCGGCTCTCCGACGACGGCAAGACCCTCACGCTGACCAAGGCCGAAGGGAACGGAGACCGGATCGTGCTCAGTTCGGAGCCGCGCAAGCCCCTGGTCGGGCCGAAATGGAAGGTCACGGGGTTCACCGTGACGGACGGCCCGAAGCGCAAGTCGCGCGAGGTGAAGGCCGCGGGCGAGGCGTTCCTGCGCTTCACCGAGGACGGCGGCGTCAGCGGCAACCTCGGCTGCAACAGCTTCCGCGCCAAGGCCACCACGGCCAAGGACGGGACCGTCACCTTCGGCGAGATCGCCAGCACCCGGCGCGCGTGCATGGGACAGGCGGGCGAGACGGAGAAACTGATGCGCGAGGTCCTGGCCGGCAAGGCTCAATACGAGCTGGGACAGAAGGAGTTGTCGCTCACGGCGGGCGACGGACCCTCCGGGCCGGTACTGAACGCGACGGCGGAGTGAGGGTGGACGGAGGGTCGGCTGACGCCAGCCGCACGGTGGGCTGAGGACCGTCTTGGGGTTGTCCAAGGGTGGGAAAGCGGTTCCCTCGGGGTTCCGCTACTAGGCCCTCCGTTACTCCATTCGTTCCGTCCTCCGGGCTTCTTTTCTTCCGCTCGGCCCTCTCGCGGGGGCGCTTCCCGCGCCGCCCCTCCCTTCTCTCCTTTCCTCCCGGCGCGCTCCTTGCCCTGCTCAGGCGCCTCTCGTCCCTCCTGCTCCCCTCTCGTGCGTTCTCGTCACCCGTCCACCGCTCCTCCGCTCGTTCATGGGGCTCTCAGAAACCGTCCGTAGCGTGCGCCGCATGGCTACCAAGAACGACACCCGCGACGCCCGCGAGACGACCGAGCTCGGTGACACGGACGAGGCCAAGGAGCCCGTTCTCACCAAGGGCGACTCCGATTCCGACACCGGTACGGACGCCGACGCGCGCACCGACACCGAGACCGACACCGATGCGGCGGACGACACCGACGTGGCGGACGAGGCCGACGTCGACCCCGAGGACGACCACGAACCGGTGCCTGCCGGTGCCGCGTCCGAGGGTGTCGGTCTCGGTGCCGGGGCCGTCGTGTCCGCCGCGCTCGGTGTGGTCTCGCTGACCGGTGGCTGGCTCGGTACCGTCGCCGCCGCGCGGTCCTCCCTGGAAGGGCAGATCGAGACCTCCCAGGGCGGCGACGCCGCCAAGCAGATCCAGGCCGTCTACGGGGACTCCTGGGAGGTCACCGCGCTCATCGGCGGCGTCTTCGCGCTCGCGGCCCTGCTCGTCGGTGCCCTCGTCCTCGCCCGCCCCGCCTTCGGTACCCCGCGTCCGGCGCCCGCCGCCTGGATCAGGTCCGTGGCCTGGGGTGGTGTGGCGCTGGGCGTCATCGGCCTGGTGCTCGCCGTGGCCAAGTACACGGATCTGCTGCTGTCGTTGCCCTCGGCTCCGGGGGCCTCGTAGGCACAACGTCGGCACTACGCAGGCACAACTCCCCGGCGCTGAGCCCCGAAACGGGGAACGTCCCACGACGGCGAGGCGGGCCTCGCGGCCTCCTGTGCGATGCTCGGCAGCGTGCAGACCGGTTCCGTCAGCCCCGTGTTCGTGGGGCGCGCCGCAGAGCTCGACATGCTGCGGGCAGCGCTGGCGCGGGCCGCCGAGGGCGAGCCGCAGGCCTTGCTCCTGGGCGGCGAGGCGGGCGTGGGCAAGAGTCGTCTGCTCGCGGAGTTTGCCGGGGAGGCCCGCCGTTCGGGGGCCGTTGTGGTGGTGGGCGGCTGCGAGGGGACCAGTGCGGACGGGCTGCCGTTTGCGGCCTTCTCCGCCGTGCTGCGTGCGCTGCGTGATCGGTTTCCTGCCGAGATGGCCGCCGCCACGGCGGGGAGCGAGGACGAACTCGCCCGCCTGCTCCCGGAGTTGCAGCCCGGCCGCGCACTGGACCCCGTTGATCGACGTGGGCGGGAGACCCGCACGCGGCGCGCGCGAGAGGCACATACACGCCCCGAGCGGGATACCCGTACACACCCCGAGGGCGAACCACCCGCCGAAGACCGCGAGGGCGCCGCACGGCTCGTCGCACTGACCCTACGGATCCTCGAAGAACTCGCCGTCGAGCACACCCTCGTACTCGCCCTGGAGGATCTGCACGAGGCCGATGCCTCCACGCGCCGACTGTTCGCCCATCTCCTGCGCCACCTCTGCCACTTGGGCCCGCTGAGCGGCTCGCATCGGCCCCGGATCCTGGTACTCGCCACGTACCGCACCGACGACCTCAACCGGGGCCACCCGCTCAAGCCCCTGCTCGCGGAGTGGGAGCGGCTGCGTGCCGTCGGGCGACTCGAACTGCCGCGGTTCAGCCGTCCCGAGGTCGAGCGCCTGCTCGCCGGGATTCTCGGCGCGGAACCCGAACCCGCCCTGGCCGAGGAGGTGTTCCGGCGCAGTGACGGCAACGCATTCCTCGCCGAGGAACTCGTGGCGCGCGGGGGAGCCCAGCAGGGCGCCGAACTGGACGGCACGCTAAGGGACTTGCTGCTCCTGCGGGCGGCCGCGCTCCCCGAGACCGCTCACCGCGTGGTGCGCATCGTCGCCGTGGGCGGAGTGTCGGTCGAGCACCGGCTCCTGGAGGCCGTGTCGGCGCTCGGGGCCGACGCACTGGATGCGGCGCTACGGGCAGCCGTGGACGCCCATGTCCTGTGCGTCACGGAGGACGGGCACGGTTACCGCTTCCGGCACTTCCTGGTCCGTGAGGCGGTCGAGGGCGATCTGTTGCCCGGCGAACGGTTCCGTACTCACCGCCGGTACGCCGAAGTCCTGGAAGCCGCACCGGAGTTGGCGAGCCACTGCGAACACGCCGCCCGCCTCGCGCATCACTGGTACGCGGCGCGCGAGCCCGGGAAGGCCCTGCCCGCCGTGCTCGCCGCAGCCACGGAAGCCCGCGGTCGCCACGCCCACGCCGAGCAACTGCGGCTCTTCGAAAGGGCGTTGGAGGTGTGGGACCGTACCCCGATGCCGGTGCGCGAGGGGCTGTCCGCCCGCGACCACGCCCCTCTCGGCTGGCCCGGAGAGGACGGCCTAGCCGCCGACGCGCCCCTGAGCCCCGCCGACCTGCTTGCCGGGGCCGTCGTCGCGGGCAGGCTGAGCGGCGAGCGCGAACGGGCCCTGGAGATCGTCGACCGGGGGCTGCGGCTCCTCTCCGAGGTCCGCGATCCGCTGCGCTGCGCCTGGTTCCGGCTCCAGCGCTGCCACCTGGTCCAACACTTGGGCCAGGGCGACGGGCGGGTCGAACTCGCCACTGCCGAGGAGCTCGTACGCGGCCGTCCGCCCTCCCGGCTGCACGCCGACGTACTGGCCGCCGTCGCCTCCTGGAGCACGCTGCACACCCCGGGCCCGCAGAGCCTGGCCGCCGCCGAACGAGCCGTCGAGTACGCCCGGATCGTCGGCGCCGCCGAGACGGAGCTGAACGCCCGGCTCACTCTCGGCGGTCTGCTCGTCGACGCGGGGGACGTGGAACGCGGACTCGCGCAGATGCACCGGGTCAGGGAGGCGGCCGCGGACCGTGGGTTCACCCATCTGCTGGCGCCCAGCCATGTGAACCTGCCCTCCGTCCTCGAAGGCGTCGGACGCTCGCGGGAGGCCGTGGACATACTCGAAGCGGGGCTCGAACTCGCCCGTACCCACGGCCTGTTGGACTCCCGGGCCTGGCTGTGGAACAACCTCGCCGAGTCCCGGGCCAGCCTCGGCCGGTGGACGGAGGCCGCCGAGGCCGCCCGGCAGGCGCGGGGCCACGGCCGCAGCCCCCAGCAGCGGGGGACCGCGCGGCTACGCCTCGGCCTGCTCGCCCTCGCCCGCGGTGAGACCGAACAGGCCGCAGCCCAACTCGACGCCGCCCGGGCCGACTTCGATGGTCACGTGCTGCTGCCGCAGCACTCGCTGCCACTCGCCCGGCTCACCCTCTCGGTCGCCGCGGCCCGGGGACGGCTGCTCGACGCCCGTGCCGAGGCCGCGCGCGCCATCGACGCCGGGTTCCCGCCCGGCGCGCACCGCCACGCCTGGCCGCTGCTGCTCGCGGCGGCCACCGCGGAGTCTGATGCGCGCACGCTCGCACTCGCCGCACCCGGCCGCGCCGCCTGCCTGGAACTTCTGCGCACCACCGGCCGTCGCCTCACCACAGCGGTCCCGCTCTGGTCCGCGTACGGGCAATGGCTACGCGCCGAACTCCGGTATGCCGAGGGTGAGTTCGCGACCGAGGAGTGGCACCGCGCGGAATGTGCCCTCGCTCCGCTGGAGCGCCCGTACGAACTCGCCCTGGTGCGGTTGCGCTTGGCCGAGTGCCTGCTGTCGAGCGGCGCCGCCGAACCTCGCCAAGCCGCCAACCGCCACGAAGCAGCCGAACTCCTGCGCCAGGCAGGGGCGGTGGGACGGTACCTCGGGGCGCGCCCGCTCACGGACCGGACCGTCGCACTCGCCCGGCGGGCTCGCCTCGTCGTTCCTGCTAGGACCGGTCCGGCGGAAAACAGAGAAGCAGGAGAGGTCAGACAGGCCGGAGAAGCCGGAGCTGCCACGGAAGGCGAAGACACCGGGCACGCCTCGACCCCGACCACCGACCTGGGCCTCACCCGCCGCGAACGCGAGGTGCTGGCCCTGGTCGCGCACGGACGCAGCAACCGGCAGATCGCCGAGCGGCTGTTCATCTCGCCGAAGACGGCGAGCGTCCATGTCTCCAACATCCTTGCCAAGCTGGGGGTTGCGGGCCGTGGGGAGGCGGCGGCGATGGCTCACAGGGCCGGGCTGTTCGCGGCGGCGGAGGGCGAGGACGTGGCGACGCGCACGACTGGCGGCGGGGCAGCCCGGACTCGCGGCCGGTGACGCACGCGGAACCCGCGACGCACACGGAGACCGCGACACGACGGGCGCGCCGGAACCCTCGACACGACGGCCACGCCGGAACCCCAACTCCCGCTAACCCGGCAGCAGTTCCCCCGACCCCCGAGCGATCAGCCTCGTATCGACCGTGACCGTACGCGCCCGCGAGCGATCGCCGTCCAGGCGGGCCAGTGCGGTCGCGGCGGCGGTGCGGCCCAGTTCGGCGGGGTTCTGGGCGACGACGGTCAGGGCGGGGGAGAGGGCGCCGGCCAGGGGCAGGTCGTCGAAGGCGACCAGGGCGACGTCCTGGGCGCGGCCCAGGCGGGCGAGTTCGCCGATCACGCCAAAGGCCACCATGTTGTTCGCGGCGAAGAGCGCGGTCGGCGGCTGGGGGCCGGACAGGAGTTCGCGGGTGAGCGTCGCCGCTCCGGCCTCGTCGTGGGCGCCCACGACCAGTGCCTTGTCGTAGGGGATATCGGCCTCGGTGAGGGCGTCGCGGTAGCCGGCGAGGCGCTCGCGGCGGGTGTAGAGCTTGGGCGGGATGTCGCCGATGAAGCCGATGCGGCGGTGCCCGTGGCCGATCAGATGAGCCACGCCCTCCCGGGTGCCCGCCCGGTTCGAGCTCACCACACAGTCGGCGGCCAGACCCGCGCCGGGCCGGTCCAGGAAGACCACCGGCATCCCGGTGGACCGCTGCGACCTGAGGCGGCCGTGCTCGGCGCCCACAGAGGGGACCACCATCAGCACGCTCACCTGCCGGGCCAGGAAGGTGTCGGTGAGCGCCCGTTCGCGGTCGGCGTTCTCGGCGGAGGAGCCCATCAGAAGGGTGAGGCCGCGCTCGCGGATGGCGTCCTCGATGCCGCCCGCGACCGTGCCGAAGAAGGGGTTGCCGAGATCGGGCACGACCAGGCCGACCGTGGTGTCGGGGCCGCCGACCCGGATGTTGCGGGCCATCAGGTTGGGCCGGAAGCCTAGCCGTTCGACGGCGTCCAGGACCCGCGCCCGGGTTTCGGCCGAACTGGGCCCGTCCTCGTTGAGGACCCGGGAGACGGTCTTGGCGCTGACCCCTACCTCGCGGGCGACATCCGCCAGCGTGGGGCGACGGGACGCTGCCATGCACACCGTTCCTTCGTACGCGGTGCCCGGCCACCGGAACCCGCCGGGTCCCGGCAGCCGCGGTCACTTTTCGGTCGGCTGGGACACCTGCGGCCTGGGCCCGGTGTCGGCCCTTGACAGTACCTCCGCCGTTTACGGCCGTTCACGCAGGTCGGTGAGGTCAGCGGGCGGGGCGGCGGTCCGGCCGCGGGGAGCGGGCCCGGATGCCGGTCGCCGGGGGTTGGTCGACGGCCACCCTGAGTGTCCGGTTCCGGCGGCGGGTGGGGACCGCTCATGTCCGGGATTCGGTCGATCTTGTGTCCTACGTTGACTCCCGGACGGGAAAGCCGCAATGATGTGTCCACGAGCCGCTGTCAACGCTGACATATGTCAACGATGACAGTCTCGGAGCACCGGCACCCCGACCATTCGGTGCTCTTCTTCGGTCCGCCGGGCAGCAGCCCGGCGGACCGAATGCTCGTTTCCGCCCGTGTCGGGGCCGACGGCTACTTGACCTCGACCTCGAGGATCTTGTCGTCGCCCTTGGCCGGAGTTCCGCGTGAGTCCGTCTCGCTGGTGACCAGCCAGAGCTTGTCCCCACCCGCCGCGAGGACCGTACGCAGGCGCCCGTACTCGCCCTCGAAGAAGGCCTGCGGCTCGGCCGAGGCCTTGTTGCCGCGCAGCGGGATGCGCCAGAGGCGTTCGCCGCGCAGTCCGGCCATCCACACCGAGCCCTCCGCGTACGCGATGCCGCTCGGCGAGGCCTCGGCGGTGCTCCACTGGGCGACCGGGTCGGCGTAGCGCTTCCGGTCGTCCTCGCTCTCGGCCTTGCCCTCGACCTCGGGCCAGCCGTAATTGCCGCCCGGGGCAATGGCGTTGAGCTCGTCGAACTCGTCCTGCCCGAACTCCGAGGCCCACAGCCGCTGCTTGTCGTCCCAGGCCAGGCCCTGCACATTGCGGTGGCCGAGTGAGTAGACCAGGGAGTCCTCGCCGAAGGGGTTGCCGGGGGCCGGTTCGCCGTCCGGGGTCATCCGCAGGATCTTGCCGCCGAGCGACTCCTTGTCCTGCGCGAGCGTGCGGTCGCCCGTCTCGCCGGTGCCCGCGTACAGCATCTTGTCGGGGCCGAAGGCGATCCGGCCGCCGTTGTGGATCGAGCCCTTCGGGATGCCGCGCAGGACGGTGTTGGGGGCGCCGAGCTGATTGCCGGGCTCGCGGCCCTCGTCGTAGATCAGCCGGGCGATGCGGTTGTCCGAGTCGGTGGTGAAGTACGCGTAGACCATGTGGTCGGAGGCGAAGTCCGGGGAGATCGCGAGGCCGAGGAGGCCGCCCTCGCCGCCCGGGGTCACCCCGGGAACCTCGCCGATCTCGGTCTTCTTGCCGCTCTTGGCGTCGACCCGGGTGAGGGTGCCCTCGTCGCGGGAGGCGACGACCAGGTCGCCGTCCGGCAGCGCGGCAAGCCCCCAGGGGGACTTGAGATCCTCGGTGACCGTACGGATCACCTTCGCCGAACCCTTCGCGGGCGGGGCGGGCTCGGTCGGGCTCTTCGAGGCGCCGGGCTTGCTGGTGCCCCCCTTCGTCGGGCTCTCGCCGGTGGGCTCGTCGCTGCCGCCGTCCGAGGAGCAGCCGGTGGCCAGAAGCAGAGCGGTGGCCAACAGGGCCCCCAGGACTGGGCGTTGCACGTCGACATCCCTTCGTCGCGGTCCACGCGCGGAGCGGGGTGTGCGTCACCCCTGTGCCGACTCCGAACGGGCTCGGTAGTTCTTACACCGTGCGGGCCGCGGAGGTTCCCACAAACGCGCAGGTGTGTGGTCAATCCCAGGAGCCACGGGCGGCGGGGAGCCCGCCGAGCTCGCGCAAGTCGGCCTCGGACAAAGGCAGTCCGGCCGCCCCGGCGTTCTCGCGCACCCACCGCGCCTGCTTGGCACCCGGCACCGGAACCACGTGCCGCCCCTGCGCGAGTACCCAGGCCAGGGCGACCTGGGCCGGGCTCACCCCGTCCCCGTGCCGGGCGGCGACCCGCCGCAGCCCGGCCACGATGGGCTGGTTGGCCGCCATCATCTCGGCGGTGAACCGCGGATGCCGGGCGCGTATGTCGTCCGGCTCGAAACCCTCACCGGGGGTCAGGGTTCCGGTCAGGTAGCCGTTGCCGAGCGGCATGGCCGCGAGGAAGCCGATGCCGCGCGACTCGCACCAGGGCAGCAGCGTGGTGAGCGCCTCCCGTGACCACACCGAGAGCTCCGCCTGCACGGCGCTCACCGGGAAGACCTGCTGGGCCCGCGCCAACTGCCCTATCGTCGCCGCGTACAGATCCGCCCCGGACCGCCGCGCGGCCCGCGCCCCGATCGCGCACAGCCCGAGCGCCCGTACCTTCCCGGCCCGCACCAGGTCCGCCATCGCACCCCAGGTCTCCTCCAGCGGGACCTCCGGGTCCGCGCGGTGGAGCTGGTAGAGATCGATGACGTCGGTCTGCAGCCGCCGCAACGACGCGTCGCAGGCGCGTCTTACGTAGCCGGGGCGGCCGTTCGCCACGATGTGCTGCTCGCCCACGAGCAGGCCGCACTTGGTGGAGACGAAGGCCTCCGCGCGCCGCTCCTTGAGGACCCGGCCGAGCAGCAGCTCATTGGTGAACGGGCCGTACATGTCCGCCGTGTCCAGGAGCGAGACCCCGGCGTCCAGAGCGGCGTGCACCGTACGCAGCGACTCCTCGCCGTTCTGCCGCGAACTGCTGTAGCCCCAGCTCATCGGCATGCAGCCGAGCCCCACCGCTCCCGCCCCGAGCGCCGCGGCACCGATCGTCCTGCGCTCCACCTGGCCCAGCCCTCCCGCACCCGTACCACCCCGTCGCGCCCCCGCCGGGCACCGTTCCCCGCCGGGGTTCCGGGGTTTCGAACCGAGCCCAAACTAACCTCTCCGCGCGGCCGTTCACCTGTCATAGCCTCCTGGCCATGACTTCCGACGTGTGGCTGCCCTTCGCGGCAGACGAGATCGAGGGCCTCCCGGCCGAGTTCGCGTACCGCTTCTGGGACGGTGCCGAGGACTTCCCCGCGGACCCCGCCGACTGTGTGTTCTACGTCGTGCCGTACATGAAGGGGCCGCGCGTCTCGGTGCGCCCGCTGGCCGAGATGGCCTCCGCCCGGGTCGTGCAGACGCTGACCGCCGGGATCGACCATGTCGAGCCGGGCCTCGCGGACATGCGCGACGGTGTTCTGTTGTGCAACGCCCGCGGGGTGCACGAGGCGAGCACCTCCGAACTCGTCCTCACGCTGACATTGGCCTCGCTCCGCCGTATCCCCGACTTCGTCGACGCCCAGCGGGCCGGACGCTGGCGTACCCCGGCCGTCTTTCCACAGGCGCTCGCCGACAAATCGGTACTGATCGTGGGATACGGGTCCATCGGTGCCGCCGTCGAGGACCGGCTCGCGCCCTTTGAGCTCGCGCGGGTGGCGCGCATCGCGCGCTCCCGGCGCAATACGGAGCGCGGGCCGGTGCACTCGCTGGACGACCTGCCCGAACTCCTGCCCGAAGCCGATGTCGTCATTCTGACCACGCCGCTGACGAAGGAGACAAGAGGCCTGGTGGACGGCGCATTTCTGGCCAGGATGAAGGAGGGGGCGCTGTTGGTGAACGTGGCGCGTGGGGCGGTCGTGAACACCGATGCGCTGCTCGCCGAGCTCACTTCGGGCAGGCTGCGCGCCGCGCTCGATGTGACCGACCCGGAACCGCTTCCCGACGACCACCCCCTGTGGCACGCTCCCGGAGTGCTCATCAGTCCGCATACCGGCGGCCCCACCTCCGCCTTCCTGCCGCGTGCCACCAGGCTGGTCGCCGCGCAGCTCCAGCGGTTCGCCAAGGGCGAACCCCTCCACAACGTCGTCCTGACCACGGGAAGTTGAGACGCGGACCGGGGACGGTCCGACCGCGCCCGATGGCGGAATATCCGCTGCTCGGGGCATGGAGGGACGTGCGGAAACCGCGACTGCTCAACCCGTGAGATCGTTACGGAGAGTAGGCCAACTATGTCCCAGAGTGACGAAACTGGTGTATCGTCCCCGCAGGGGCTGCGCCACCGTCCGTCCGGCGCAGGGGGCGACTCACCGGAACTGCAAGGGGGGCGACGCGCGATGCACGCACAGTGGACCCACCAGCCGAAGCGGCACTGCCGCACCCGGCAGCCCTGGTACGCGCCCATGGCGGGCGTCGCCGGGACGCCGGGCACAACCCGTCACGGGCACGAACCGGAACCGGTCGGCCCGACAACTCCCGCCCCGCCAGGGGTACCTGACCCGGACCGGGGCCGAGACCAAGGCCGCCGCCAAGTCCGAGACCAAGTCCGAGGCCAGCACCGCGACCAGAGCCGGAGCGAGGACCGAGGAGCGGTCCGGTGACCGGCCGCCCGTCCGCCGTGGGCACCCTCGGCGGAGCCGTCCGGTCCCTGCTGCCGCTCGAACCGCTCGGCCGCAGGCATCCGCGCAAGGGCGTCAACGGCCCGCTCGTCCTCACGCTGGTCTGCGGGGGATACGGGGTCGGGGCGGCCCTGGGCTGGGGAACCGAGGAACTCGCCCTCGTCATGGGCGACTTCGGGCTCGCCGTGGCGGCAGGTCTGGCCGCGGTCTCCTGCTTCCGTTTCGCGCAACTCCACGCCGGGCCGATGCGGCCCGCCTGGCTGCTGTTCGCGCTGTCCTCGGCGATGGCCGCCCTCGGCAACGCCGTCTGGGGCTGGTACGAGGTGGTACTCGGCCAATCCGTACCGGATCCGAGCTGGGCCGATCTGTTCTTCCTCTGCTTCGCGCCGCCCGCCATCGTGGGACTGCTCGTCCTGGCCAAACGCCCGTCGAGCCGGGCCGGTTGGGTCTGTCTGGGCCTGGACGCCTGGCTGATCGGCGGCTCCCTGCTGACCCTTTCCTGGTCCCTGGCCCTGGCACAGACGGCACATTCGGAAGGCTCCAGCGTCGCGCACGCGGCGCTCTCGCTCGCCTATCCGCTGCTCGACATCGCCCTGGTGAGCATGGTGCTCTCGCTGCACTTCCGGCGCGGCTTCGTGGAACGTTCGGCGGTGAACACCGCGGTGGCGGCGCTCGCCCTGACCGTGATGTGCGACGCCCTGTTCACCTCGCCCCTGCTCCACGAGACCTACCGGTCGGGGCAGTTGCTCGACGCGGGCTGGTTCGCCGGGTCGCTGCTGCTCGCCCGCGCCCCCTGGGTCACCACGCGGCGCGGCCACCCCGCCGACGGTGAACGGCCGAGCGGTCACGGGGCACCACATCCGGCCACCGAGGACTGCCCGCCGAGCGCACGGGGACCGGCGTACTCGCGACCGATCGCCGGATCCCTCGCGGCGCTGACGCCCTACCTCGCCGCCGCGGTGTGCACCCTCGGCATCCTCTACAACGTCCTCGACGGACGCCGGGTCGACCGCGTGGTGCTGCTGACCGCCTGCACCGTGGTGCTCGCCCTCGTCGTCCGCCAGGGCATCATGCTGCTGGACAACATCACGCTCACCCGGGAACTGGCCGAGAAGGAGAACCACTTCCGCTCCCTGGTCCAGGGCTCCAGCGACGTGATCATGATCGCCGCGCCGACCGGTGTCCTGCGGTACGTCAGTCCGGCCGCCACCGGGGTCTACGGGCGGGCCGCCGAGGAACTGGTCGGCTCCGAACTGGCCGCGCTCATCCACTCCGAGGACCTCGGCCGGGTCGTCCACGAGCTGCGCCGCTTCCTCGCCGCGAGTCCGGCGGACGAGCCGACCACCCGTATCGAGTGCCGGTTCCGCTCCGGCTCCGGGCAGTGGCTGAACGTCGAGTCGACGGTCAACCGGCACGAGGGCGGGCTCATCCTGAACACCCGCGACGTGACCGAACGGGTGCGGCTCCAGGCCCAGTTGCAGCACAACGCCGAGCACGATCCGCTCACCGACCTGCCCAACCGTGCCCTGTTCGCGCGCCGGGTCGGCCAGGCGCTCGGCGGCCGCAGAACCACCGACCCGGGCACGGCCGTCCTGTTCATCGACCTGGACGGATTCAAGGCGGTCAACGACACCATCGGGCACCAGGCGGGCGACGAACTCCTGGTACAGGCCGCCAAGCGGCTCCAGGACTCGGTCCGCCAGGGCGACACCGCCGCCCGGCTCGGCGGGGACGAGTTCGCCGCGCTGGTGCTCGGCGACGGCGGCCACGACCGGGCCCGGCGCGAGCGCCAGATCCTGGAGCTCGCGGACCGGCTGCGGCTCGGGCTGTCCCGGCCGTACGTCATCGACGGCAACGACGTACGGGTCGCCGCGTCGATCGGTGTCGCCTTCGCCGATGCCGGGCTGAGCGCGGGCGAGCTGCTGCGCAACGCCGACCTGGCGATGTACCGCGCCAAGTCGGCGGGCAAGAACCGCGTCGAGCTCTACGTCCCGCAGATGAAGACCGAGGCGGTCCGCAAGGTGCAACTCGCCGACCGGCTGCGTACCGCCCTGAACGAGGGCGAGTTCGCGCTGCTGCACCAACCGGTCGTCGGATTGGAACAGGGCAGGATCGCCGCGGTCACCGCACAGGCGCGCTGGCGCAGCGGGCAGGGCGCGCTGTTCACCCCGGACCGTTTCCTGCGCGGGCGCGACGAGGCGCGCGCCGACGACCTCGACTGGTGGGTGCTCGAATCGGCGGTCGCCCAGGCAGCCGAACGGGCCGAGGCGGGTCCCACCGTTCCGGTCGTCGTGCGCATAGGCGCCCGCCGTCTGGTCGACCGCTCGCTGCCGCTGGACTCGATCGAGGGCCTGCTCACCCGGCACGCGCTGCCCACCGGCTCGCTCGTCCTGGAGCTGGCGGACGCGGGCCCGGGGGCCCGTCTCGACGAACTGGAACGCCGTCTGACCGCGCTGCGCCGCCTGGGCGTGCGGATCGCGCTCGACGGCTTCGGCGGCGGCTACGCGGCGATCAACGCGCTGCGGCGGCTCCCGGTGGACGTACTCAAACTGGACCGCCATCTGGTCGAGGGCGTGGTCGAGTCGGCGCGGCTGCACAAGATCACCAGCGGGCTGCTCAGGATCGCCGGAGACCTCGGCATGCGCTCGGTCGCCGACGGCATCGAGCATCCCGACCAGGTGATCGCCCTGCGCGCGATGGGTTGTACGCACGGGCAGGGGCCGGTCTTCTCCGGACCGCTCGACGAGTACCGGCTGCGGCGCGTGCTGGGTGTGGGGCAGTTGTCGGTGCCCGGCACGGCGGAGCGTGGCATGCTCGCCAGGGTGCCCGCGCCGTACCGTCCACAGAGTGTGCGAAGTTCACATCGTGAGACGCCTGTCCCACCCACTTGACACGTGGAGCGTCTCGGCGAGAGGGTCAGTGCCATGCGCACTCGAATTCTCGTACTTGGCAAGCGCGTCGGCTGAAGCCGGGCCTCTCACCAGACCCGGCGGACGATACCGACGCGCTCCCCTCGCTTGCCTCACGGCACGGGGGGTTTTTTGTTGCACCGAAGCACCCCGAGATCCGTACAAACTTCGCGGAATACCCTCAGAGACACCCCTCGCGAACCCGGCCCCGCACAGCACCTCGCGGCCGGCGGGGCGCGCGAGGCCCGCCGCACCACCGCTGGTACTCACCCTCAGCATCGAGAAGAGAAGCAGATGACCGAGCAGGCCCCCGGAGCACATCCGCAGCCGCGGCCCCGTTCCGGACAGCAGTCCGCCCCCGTCGAGCACGTGACGGGAGCGCAGTCCCTCATTCGCTCCCTTGAGGAGGTCGGGGCCGAGACGGTATTCGGGATTCCGGGCGGTGCGATCCTGCCGGCGTACGACCCGATGATGGACTCGACGCGGGTGCGGCACGTGCTGGTGCGGCACGAGCAGGGTGCGGGCCACGCGGCCACCGGTTACGCGCAGGCCACCGGCAAGGTCGGCGTGTGCATGGCCACCTCGGGGCCCGGCGCCACCAACCTGGTCACCCCGCTGGCCGACGCGCACATGGACTCGGTGCCGCTGGTCGCCATCACCGGCCAGGTCGCCTCCAAGGCGATCGGTACGGACGCCTTCCAGGAAGCGGACATCGTCGGCATCACCATGCCGATCACCAAGCACAACTTCCTGGTCACCAAGGCCGAGGACATCCCGCGCACCATCGCCGAGGCCTTCCACATCGCCTCCACCGGGCGCCCGGGACCGGTACTCGTCGACATCGCCAAGGACGCCCTCCAGGCCCGCACCACCTTCAGCTGGCCGCCGGTCCAGGACCTGCCCGGCTACCGCCCGGTGACCAAGCCGCACGCCAAGCAGATCCGCGAGGCGGCCCGGCTCATCGGCCAGGCCGAGCGCCCGGTCCTGTACGTGGGCGGCGGCGTCGGCAAGTCCGGCGCGACGGCCGAGCTGAAGGTGCTCGCCGAGCTGACCAAGGCGCCGGTCACCACCACGCTGATGGCGCTCGGCGCCTTCCCCGACAGCCACCCGCAGCACATCGGCATGCCCGGCATGCACGGCGCGGTCACCGCCGTCACCGCCCTGCAGAAGTCCGACCTGATCGTGGCGCTCGGTGCCCGCTTCGACGACCGCGTCACCGGCAAGCTGGACAGCTTCGCCCCGTACGCCAAGATCGTCCACGCGGACATCGACCCGGCCGAGATCGGCAAGAACCGGGCCGCGGACGTGCCGATCGTGGGCGATGCCCGTGAGGTCATCGCGGACCTGGTCCAGGCGGTGCAGCGGGAGCAGAGCGAGGGCCGCAGCGGCGAGGCGGCCGCGGCCGGCTACCCGGCCTGGTGGGCGGACCTGAACCGCTGGCGCGAGACCTACCCGCTCGGCTACGACCACCCCGACAACGGCTCGCTGTCCCCGCAGCACGTCATCCAGCGGATCGGTGAACTCGCCCCGGAGGGAACGATCTTCACCGCGGGCGTCGGCCAGCACCAGATGTGGGCCGCGCACTTCATCACCTACGACAAGCCCGCGAGCTGGCTCAACTCCGGCGGCGCCGGAACCATGGGCTACGCGGTCCCGGCGGCGATGGGCGCCAAGGCCGGACAGCCGGAGCGCGCCGTCTGGGCGATCGACGGCGACGGCTGCTTCCAGATGACCAACCAGGAACTGACCACCTGCGCCCTGAACAACATCCCGATCAAGGTCGCCATCATCAACAACGGCGCGCTCGGGATGGTCCGCCAGTGGCAGACCCTCTTCTACAACCAGCGCTACTCCAACACCGTGCTGCACTCGGGCCCCGAGGCGGACGGCAAGCAGCCGAGCGCGGGCACCCGCGTCCCCGACTTCGTGAAGCTGTCCGAGGCGATGGGCTGTGTGGCCCTGCGCTGCGAGTCCCCGGACGACCTGGACAAGGTCATCGCCGAGGCCAACGCGATCAACGACCGCCCGGTGGTCGTCGACTTCATCGTGCACGAGGACGCCATGGTCTGGCCGATGGTCGCCGCGGGCACCTCCAACGACGAGATCATGGCCGCCCGGGACGTCCGCCCCGACTTCGGCGACAACGAAGACGACTGAGACGACCGAGACCGACACCCCTCCAGAGCGCACAGCGCACAGCTCGTAGAGGAAAGAGCACACGACATGTCCAAGCACACGCTCTCGGTCCTGGTCGAGAACACCCCCGGCATCCTGGCGAGGATCGCCGCCCTGTTCTCCCGGCGCGGCTTCAACATCGACTCCCTCGCCGTGGGCGTCACCGAGCACCCCGACATCTCCCGCATCACCATCGTGGTGAACGTCGAGGACCTTCCCCTCGAACAGGTCACCAAGCAGCTCAACAAGCTCGTCAACGTACTGAAGATCGTCGAACTGGAGCCGGGTTCCGCCGTTCAGCGCGAACTCGTTCTGGTGAAGGTCCGCGCCGACAACGAGACGCGCTCGCAGATCGTCGAGATCGTCCAGCTGTTCCGCGCCAAGACCGTGGACGTCTCCCCGGAGGCCGTGACCATCGAGGCCACCGGGTCCAGCGACAAGCTGGAGGCGATGCTCAAGATGCTGGAGCCCTTCGGCATCAAGGAACTGGTGCAGTCCGGCACCATCGCGATCGGCCGCGGCTCCCGCTCCATCACCGACCGCAGCCTGCGGGCCCTGGACCGCAGCGCCTGAACCACCCCGGGACAGGGGCGAGCCGCGGTGGCCCGAAACCGCCCGCCCGGCAGCCGTCCGTCATCCGAGACCACGAAACTTCCCCCGACCCTCCCGCCGTACGGTGGGAACCACCGCAGCAGGACTGCGAGAAGCAGAACTAAGGAGAGACCCAGTGGCCGAGCTGTTCTACGAAGCCGACGCCGACCTGTCCATCATCCAGGGCCGCAAGGTCGCGGTCATCGGCTACGGAAGCCAGGGCCACGCCCACGCGCTGTCCCTGCGCGACTCGGGCGTCGACGTGCGTGTCGGTCTGCACGAGGGCTCCAAGTCCAAGGCGAAGGCCGAGGAGCAGGGCCTGCGCGTGGTGACCCCGGCGGAGGCCGCCGCCGAGGCCGACGTGATCATGATCCTGGTCCCGGACCCGATCCAGGCCAAGGTCTACCAGGAGTCCATCGCCGAGCACCTCAAGGACGGCGACGCCCTCTTCTTCGGCCACGGCCTCAACATCCGCTTCGGCTTCATCAAGCCCCCGGCCGGCGTCGACGTCTGCATGGTCGCCCCCAAGGGCCCGGGCCACCTGGTCCGCCGCCAGTACGAAGAGGGCCGCGGCGTGCCCTGCATCGCGGCCGTCGAGCAGGACGCCACCGGCAACGCCTTCGCGCTCGCCCTCTCGTACGCCAAGGGCATCGGCGGCACCCGCGCCGGTGTCATCAAGACCACCTTCACCGAGGAGACCGAGACCGACCTGTTCGGTGAGCAGGCGGTGCTCTGCGGCGGCGCCAGCGCCCTGGTGAAGGCGGGCTTCGAGACCCTGGTCGAGGCGGGCTACCAGCCGGAGATCGCGTACTTCGAGTGCCTGCACGAGCTGAAGCTCATCGTGGACCTCATGTACGAGGGCGGCCTGGAGAAGATGCGCTGGTCGGTCTCGGAGACCGCCGAGTGGGGCGACTACGTCACCGGCCCGCGGATCATCACCGACGCCACCAAGGCCGAGATGAAGAAGGTCCTCGGCGAGATCCAGGACGGCACCTTCGCCAACAACTGGATGAAGGAGTACGAAGCCGGACTGCCGAAGTACAACGAGTACAAGAAGGCCGACGAGGACCACCTCCTGGAGACCACCGGCAAGAAGCTGCGCAAGCTGATGAGCTGGGTCGACGAGGACTGACCGACGACCGTGGGGCCGCCCGGCACAAGGCGGCCCCGCGGCGTATCACGGCCGGATCGGCCCGCTCCTCCCGGTGTGAGCCACGGACGAGTGATCCTTGCGCCACAGCCGGGAAACAGAGCCGAAACCGCCACTACACTGATCCGCATCAACGCGTCAGGCCCACAGCGTCGTGCGTCTTCCACGCGGCATCCCTCCCCACGCCGGCGGCCCTCGGGACGGTCGCCACGCAACGGACTTGTGAGGACTCACGTGAGCACGAACACCACCGCCAAACCCGTGGTACTCATCGCTGAAGAACTGTCGCCCGCCACCGTCGACGCCCTCGGGCCGGACTTCGACATCCGGCACTGCAACGGCGCCGACCGCGCGGAGCTCCTCCCCGCCATCGCGGAGGTCGACGCCATCCTGATCCGCTCCGCGACGAAGGTGGACGCCGAGGCCATCGCCGCCGCGAAGCGCCTCAAGGTCGTCGCCCGCGCCGGGGTGGGCCTGGACAACGTCGACGTCTCCGCCGCCACCAAGGCGGGCGTCATGGTCGTCAACGCCCCGACGTCCAACATCGTCACCGCCGCCGAACTCGCCTGCGGACTGCTGCTCGCCACCGCGCGCAACATCCCGCAGGCCAACGCCGCACTGAAGAACGGCGAGTGGAAGCGGTCCAAGTACACCGGTGTCGAGCTGTCGGAGAAGACCCTCGGTGTCGTCGGCC
Source organism: Streptomyces sp. NA04227 (assembly GCF_013364195.1). NCBI lineage: Bacteria > Bacillati > Actinomycetota > Actinomycetes > Kitasatosporales > Streptomycetaceae > Streptomyces > Streptomyces sp. NA04227. Next base: position 6,175,573 of record NZ_CP054918.1, read on the forward strand.
TCGGCCGCATCGGCGCCCTGGTCGCGCAGCGCATGTCGGTCTTCGGCATGAAGGTCGTCGCGTACGACCCCTACGTACAGCCCGCGCGCGCCGCCCAGATGGGTGTCAAGGTCGTCTCGCTCGACGAGCTCCTGGAGAGCGCGGACTTCATCACCGTGCACCTGCCCAAGACGCCCGAGACCCTCGGTCTCATCGGCGACGAGGCGCTGCGCAAGGTCAAGCCCAGCGTGCGCATCGTCAACGCCGCGCGCGGCGGCATCGTCGACGAGGAGGCGCTGTACTCGGCGCTCAAGGAGGGCCGCGTCGCGGGCGCCGGACTCGACGTCTACGCGAAGGAGCCCTGCACGGACTCCCCGCTCTTCGAGTTCGACCAGGTCGTCGCCACCCCGCACCTCGGTGCCTCCACCGACGAGGCCCAGGAGAAGGCCGGTATCGCGGTCGCCCGCTCGGTGCGCCTCGCGCTCGCCGGTGAGCTGGTCCCCGATGCGGTGAACGTCCAGGGCGGCGTCATCGCCGAGGACGTACGCCCCGGTCTGCCGCTGGCCGAGAAGCTCGGCCGGATCTTCACCGCGCTCGCGGGCGAGGTCGCGGCCCGGCTCGACGTCGAGGTCTACGGCGAGATCACCCAGCACGACGTGAAGGTGCTCGAACTCTCCGCGCTCAAGGGCGTGTTCGAGGACGTCGTCGACGAGACGGTCTCCTACGTCAACGCCCCGCTGTTCGCGCAGGAGCGCGGCGTCGAGGTGCGCCTGACCACCAGCAGCGAGTCGCCCGACCACCGCAACCTGGTCACCGTGCGCGGCACGCTCTCGGGCGGCGAGGAGATCGCGGTCTCCGGCACCCTGGCCGGTCCCAAGCACCTCCAGAAGATCGTCGCCGTCGGCGAGCACGACATCGACCTGGCGCTCGCCGACCACATGGTCGTGCTGCGCTACGCGGACCGCCCCGGCGTCGTCGGCACGGTCGGCCGCATCCTGGGCGAGGCCGGTATCAACATCGCCGGTATGCAGGTGTCCCGCGCCAAGGCGGGCGGCGAGGCCCTCGCGGTGCTCACCGTGGACGACACGGTGCCGGTGCCGGTGCTCGGCGAACTGGCCGAGGAGATCGGCGCCACCTCGGTGCGCCCGGTGAACCTCACGGACTGAGTTCCCGCTCACGCCTGAACGTCGGCTCTCCAGACCTCATCGCGGGTCGGGGGAGCCGACGTTTTCGTTTGAGGGCGAGACGTGAAGGGCGGCCCCGCACTGGTTCACGCGTGCCGGACGTGGCCCATGATGCCCGCGGGGTGAGGGAGCGTCAGGGCCGTTGTCAGTGCCTCCCCATAAAGTGAGGACATCACTCGGGGAGCCTCGGAGGGGGAGGACAAACGTGTCCGCAAACAAGATCCAGCACAAGGTGAATCACGTCGCGCTGGTGGTGGACTGTTCCGGTTCGATGGGTCCGCACCAGAGCCAACTCATACGCGTGGTGGACGAGTTCGTGGCGGGGTTGAAGGCCGAGTCGGACAGCCTCGGCCACGAAACGCGAATCAGTCTTTACTCCTTCGATCACAAAGTGGAGAACCTGGTCTGGGACATGGACGTGAAACATCTTCCGTCCATGCGGGGGTTGTACCGGGTCAACAATGGCGCCACGGCCCTCATCGAGGCTTCCGTGAAGTCCCTGGACGACCTGGGTCATATCTGGGAGGAATACGGCGAGCACAGCTTCCTCCAGATCGTGGTGACGGACGGTGAGGAGAACGCCTCCGGCGGCGACCGGCGGCACGACGGCGACATGACCATCCTCGGTCCCTGGCTCGACAAGATCGCGGCGAAGATGAGCGGGCTTCCGGGCCACTGGACCTCCGCGATCCTCGTCCCGAACTCCCTGGCCAAGCGCACCGCCCAGAACTACGGCTTCCCGGCGGGGAACATCGCCATCTGGGACGCGGATTCCCAGAAGGGCGTCGAGGAGGCGATCGGCACCGTGCGTGCCGCCGCCACCAGCTTCCTGCGCGGGCGGGAGCAGGGGGTGCGCGGCACGAAGAACCTGTTCGCCGTCGGCCAGGACATATCGGTGGACGAGGTACGGGCGAATCTCGAACCGATTCCGGCCGACAAATACCGGCTCCTCAAAGTCGACCAGGAGATCGAGATCCGCCCCTTCGTCAATTCGTATCCGGGCGTGACGTACGAACGCGGAGCGTGTTACTACCAGTTGGGCGCCCGGGCTCAGGTTCAGCAGAACAAGGAAGTCATCGTGGTCGAGAAGGACACCGACCGCGCTTATACGGGCGACGCGGCACGCAGGCTTCTGTTCGGTACGGACGTTCAGGGCACCGTGTCCGTGAAAGCGGGGAGCAATGCCAAGTTGGAGGTGTACGTGCAAAGCCGTTCGGTGAACAGGAAACTCAAGCCGGATACGCGTCTGCTCATCATGCTCTGACGTAAGCGAATTGAGCGAAGAGCGGGGTGGTGCGGCGAAGGAATCCTGCTCGAATTGCTCGGCACCGCCATGAGCAACAGGCGTCGCCCCGTGCGGTCATCGGCAGCACGGGGCGACGCGCCCGCACCTTTCCGCAGGGAACGGACGTTGTGCAGGTCCGGTTGTACCGCGCGGTGCACGTGCCGGGGTGCGCCGAACTGCGGGGGACGAGGGGTAAGGCGTACGGTAAGTGCCCCTGGAAACTTGGTAGTTGAGGCGTGCATCGGTCGGATGCCCGAGGAGCGAAGGGGTGGGGATGCAGGTCCGCATCGAGGTCGGGGGCGAGGGCACTGCCGGAGGCGGTCCGGAGCACGGCGCCGAAGAGGTGCTGTCGCTGTATCGATGGCTCGGTTCCGACCCGGAGGTGACCGAGGGCGGCGGGCTGTCCCTCGCGCCGCGCGTGCCGAGCGGCGAGGGCGCCGGACTCGACCTCATGGGCCCGGCACCGGAGGTCGTCGAGGCCGTCTGCAACGGTGCCGTCCAACTCGCCCAACTGGCACTGGCGGTGGCCACCTGGCGGCTGTCACGGCCGCGTGCGCCGCAGGTGCGCATCGAACGTGACGGGGTGACGGTCACGGTGGAGGGTGCGGGTACCGAGGCCGTCGAGCGCGTGCTGCGCGCACTGGAAGCCCCGGGCGGTGAGGCGAGCGCCGAGCCCGCACCCGAACCCGGTGCCGACCCGGCTCGATCGCCCGATCCCGGGGCGGGCACGACGCCGGGGTCCCGGGCGACACCGGAGTAGCCGCCGTGGGGCGACTGTCCGATCCCGCCGCCTCCCGGGCCGTGCTCGTCGGTACGCACACCTACGGGCATCTGCACGACATCCCCGCGGTCAAACGCAACGTCACCCGGCTCACGAAGCTGCTGCGCGACCCGACGCTGTGGGGACTGGAACGGGACCACTGCCGGGCCCTGCTCCAGCCCACCCGTGACAAGGTCCTGGACGCGGTGCACGAGGCGGCCACCGATGCCTCGGACACCCTCGTCCTCTACTTCGCGGGCCACGGACTGACCGACCCGTACACCGGCGAGCTGTACCTGGCCCTGCCGGGCTCCGAGCCGGACCGTCTCGACAAGGCCTTGCGCTACGAGGACGTACGGCGGCTGCTGCTCGCTGCCCGCACGGCGGGCGCGGGCGGGCCCCGGCGCAAGGTCGTCGTACTGGACTGCTGCTGGAGCGGGCTCGCCCTGGGCGGCACGATGGCCGACGGGATCGGGACGCGGGCCGACATCGAGGGCACCTTCGTCCTGACGGCCACCGCCGAGACGCGGCAGGCGCTCGCGCCGCCCGGCGAGACGTACACGACGTTCACCGGGGAGCTGATCGAGACCGTCGAGCGGGGCATCGAGGGCGGGTCCGAGACGCTGACGATGGCGGGGCTGTACGACCACCTCGCCGCCTCGCTCGGCGCGAAGTCGCTGCCGGTGCCACAGCAGCGCAACCGCAATACGGCCAGCCATATCGCGGTGTTCCGGAACCGGGCGTTCCGTCCGCCTGAGCCGGTTCCGGAGGGGGCCATGTCCGGCGAGGCGGTGTCCGCTTCGCAGCGGGCAGGTACGGCGGGGGCGGGTACGGCGGGGCCCGAAGGAGGAGTGGACGCGGCGGCGTACGGGTGGCGCCGACGGCTCGTGGGCACCCATCGCCGGACCCTGGTGACGGCTCTGGCGGCGCTGCTGCCGCTGACCGCGCTCACCACCGCCTACGCGGTGAACTGGTGGCTGCGGCCGGAGAGTTCGGACTGCGGCTCCGGACCCCTCACCCTCACCGGCTCCTCGGCCTTCGCGCCGGTCCTGCGAGAGGCAGCGGCGTCGTACGAGAGCGTTTGCGAGGAAGTCGAGGTGCGGGTCGATCTCTCCAGCGGCGCGCGGGCACTGGAGGCATTGCAGAAGGACGGGGCCGCACGGTCGTCCGGGACGCCCGGCCGCTCCGAGGTGATCGCCTTCGCAGAGGGGTACAAAAAGGACTACCCGGAACTGTTGCCCAGTCCGATCGCCTTCTCGGTACTGACCTTCTACGCCCATGAGAAGGCGGTCGGCTCGAAGGTCCAGGGGCTTTCCACGGAGCAGATCAACCGGATCTATCGCGGCGAGATCAAGAACTGGAACGAGCTGGGCGGGGCCGACGTCCCGATCCGGCTCGTCAACCGCCCGGCCGCGTCCAGCTCCGGTGACATTCTTCGCCGACAGCTCCTGCGCGCCGACCCCTACCCGGTCAACTCCCTGGACTGTCTGGGTCTTTCGGGCACTGAGGGCACCCCTCCCGTGACCTGCGAGGTGGCCACCACCGCAGAGGCCCTGGAAACCGTGGCCGAGGCCGAGGGCGCCCTCGGCTACGGCCCGGTGCAGGCGGTGTCCGGCCGCACCGGCGTGCGGATGCTGAGTATCGACGGTCGCCGTCCCACCAGGGAGGCGAGCGACTACGGGGGCTACGACTTCTGGGCCACGACCTACGCCTACACCTACCGACGGCCGAGCCCCGGCTCCGCGGCCGACGGCTTTCTCCAGTATCTGATGAGCCGACAGCGCGCGGAGGTGATCGAGCGCTACGACTTCAACTCCTGCGCCAGGTACAACGGCGCGATGCCCTGCCGCTTCAGCTAGGGCCTCTCGTTTGGATCTTGTCGGGGTCGCGGGGTCTGGCACGCACATCTGCGGCGTTGTCGTCAATCACCATGGCTCCGCCATGGTTCAATCCTCCGCCTTGCAGCTGCACGCACCAGACCCCGCTCGGGTCGAATGCAAGGAACCCTCGACCACGCCGACCAGATCCAAACGAAAGGCCCTAGGGCCTGCCCCCGGCATTCCAAGTGCCCAGCGGAGTACAGGCGTTCGCGCAGGCGACCGGCGTCAGACCTCAGTGGAGAGCCGGGTCTCCGGGATCGCGTCGAGCAGGGCTTCCCACTCCGGGTAGCGCCTGAGCTTCTCCTCGTGCAGCCGCACCACCTTCGCGCCGAGCCCGGGGTCGGGATCGTCGGAGAACCGGGTGGCCCACATCCGCTGGAGCCGGGGGAGGATCACCGGGTCGCCCGCCAGGTGCACCGGGTCGTAGATGTACCGGCGCAGGGCTTCCAGATCCTCCACGCCCACCAGAAGCGAGTGCGTGAAGCCTTCGCTCGGGTCACCGATGTCCTGGCCCACGGCCCCGTAGGACACCGACTCCACCGAGGCGGTACGGCGCATCGCGGCGAGTGCCTCCGCCTTCTCCTCCTCGCTCACCTCGTCCTTGAAGCGGTAGCGCAGCAGATTCACGATCATCGGGCAACTCCCCATGCTGTACAGGAATGTAAGGGAACGTCGTATACGTGTTGTGCGGGCTCGTTCATGCCCAGTGAGCGGGCATGGAGGGCCCCGGACGCAGGCAGGCCGAAGTCGTCCGAGCGTCGCCCGGCACCGTCCGTGTTGAACTCGCGGGTTCAATCTACTGGCTTCAGCGGTTAAAACAAGCAGTGCGGAAAAATGAACCCGTGGGTTCAGTTCGGCTCCGGGTGCGGTACCGTCCCCCGGGTGGTGGAAGTGGCGGCCCCGCGCGGGCGCATCGACAAGCGGCAGGCGATTCTCGACGAGGCCTTCACCGTGTTCGCGCGCCGCGGTTACGCACAGGCGGGTGTCAAGGAGATCGCCGAGGAGGCGCGGGTCGCCAAGCCGACCGTGTACAACCACCTCGGCGACAAGGAGAACCTGTTCCGGCAGGCCATGACCGCCGCCGCGGACTCGGTCTCCGCCGAGACCGTGGCGGTGACCGACCGGCTGCGGGAGGTGTCCGGGGACCTCGGCCCCGTCCTGCACGACGTGGCGCACCGCCTGCTCAAGGTGTGCTGCTCGGACCGCTCGCGCGCCCTGCGAGCCCTGACCTACGCGGAGAGCGCGAGCTTCCCCGAACTGGCCGAACTCGTCCAGGAGCGCACCTCCGTACGCCTGCAGGAAGCCCTCGCCGACCGGCTCGCCCGGCTCTCCCTGTCCGGGAAGCTGAGGCCCTGTGATCCGTCCGGCGCCGCCGAGCAGTTCCTCGCCCTGCTCACCGGCCCCATGGAGACCCGCTCCCGCCTCGGGACCCGAAAGGTCCCGCCCGCCCAGGCCCGCGCCGTCGCCGATGCGGCCGCGGACACCTTCCTGCGGGCGTACGGATCCGGACCGCGCGAGTAGAGCCGCGCGCCGTGCCGTTCAGCCGCTGCCCGTTCCCCCGGGGTGCGGCGCCGGTGACGCGCCCCGCAACCGCGCCGCCTTCAACGCCATGTGCAGCAACAGCCGGTGCTCCCCGTCGTCCAGGTCGAGGCCGGTGAGCTGTTCGACCCGGGAGATGCGGTAGTAGAGGGTCTGGCGGTGGATGCCGAGGGCGGCCGCGGTGCGTCCGGCCTGGCCCGCGTGGTCGAGGAACTCCTCGGCGGTGTGGGCGAGTTCGCGATGGGCGGGGGTGAGCAGCGGGGCCGCGGCGGCTTCCTCGGCGGTGTCGGGGAGTGCGGACAGCAGACGGTAGGGGCCGAGGTCGGACCAGTCGGCCACCGGGCCGAACCGGGGTTCGGCGAGCGCGGCACGGGCCGCCGCCGAGGCCTTGCGCCAGGCGTCGGCGAGCTGGTCGAGGTCCGTACCGGAGGGGGCCACCCCGGCCGCGACGGCGGGTGCACCGGTGGATGCGGCCGTCCCACTCGCGGAGGCCGCGGTCCCACTCGCGGACGCGGAGGGCCCACCGGCACCCGCGTGCGCACCGGCACCCGCATGCGCACCCGAGCCCGCACCGCCCCCCGCGCCCGCGCTCGCGCCCGCACCGGCACGTCCCCCCGCGCTCCCGGCCGCACCGCCATCGCCCCCCGCGCCCCCACGCCCCCGCGCCGACCCCGTCAACCGCTCCGCCGCCGCGTGCGCCGGAGCCAACAGTTCGCGGCTGCGTAGCCGTACCAAGAGGGCCAGCGCCGCGCGGCCGCCGGGCCAGCGCACCGTGCAACGGGCCTCCACGCCGGGCAGGACCGGAACTGCGCCGGGGCCCTCCAAGTCCGCCGACGGCCAGGGTGCGACGCAGACCACGGTGTACGGGCCCTCGGCGCGGCTGCCGAGGGCGGTGCGCAGGGCGGTCAGGGCCATGGTGCGCTGCCAGCCGGGCTCCGCGGTGAGCGCGGCGCGGAACTCGCGGGTGACGCCGGCGCCCACTCGCTCCTCGGCGGCGAGCAGCTCGCCGATCCGGGCGGTGACGTCCATGGCGGCGGCGAGCTGGGCCTCGGTCGGGCCGGGTTCGTCGTCGATGAGCCAGACGTAGCCGAGGACGGTGCCGCCGTGCCGTACGGGCAGACAGATCCGGCCACGCTGTACGCCCGCGGACGGGCTGGCGGGGATGTGCACCGGGCCCGTGGCGCGGGTGATGCCGAAGCCCTCGAACCACTCGCGCACCGCCTGGGTGGAGCGGCGGGTCAGGATCGAGCGGGTGCGCACCGGGTCCATCGCGGAGTCGTCCTCGCTGTCGTGCGCGCCGAAGGCGATCAGCTGGAAATCGCGGTCCTCCAAGGTGGCGGGGGCGCCGAGCAGCGCGGAGATCTCGTCGACCGGTTCCTGGTAATCGCCCTTCACCCCGCCATTCTGCGTCAGCCGGGCCAGGACTTCAGACAAATGTCTGAGATCTCTGCCACGGACGCGTGACACCTGTCGATGGCATCGGATCGGAGGGATCCTTAGGTTTCACGGTGGTTCTCCAAGCCGCTACCGGATTGCAGTGCTGTGCTCCGGTATGGCTGATTGCAGCCCGTCCGCATACATCAGTCCCCTCAGTGTCAGTCGGCGTTCACCGTCGGTCAGGCCTCACCGTGGAGGTTCCCCGTGCTGGGTCCCGTGATCCTCGCCGCGTCGCGCAGCGAGCAGATGCGCCGCCTCGTCTCCGCCGCGCCGGTGACGAAGCCAGTCGTCACCCGCTTCATCGCGGGCGAGACGACCGAGGAGACCCTGCCGGTCGTCAAGGACCTCACCGACCGTCGCCTGGAGGTCACCATCGACGTCCTCGGCGAGGACGTCACCGACCCGGCCGAGGCGGTCCGGGCCCGGGACGCCTATCTGCACCTGATCGACGGCCTGCGTCCGCTGGGCCTGGGGGAGCGGGCCGAGATGTCCGTCAAGCTGTCCTCCTTCGGACAGGCGCTGCCCGGCGGCCACGACCTCGCACTGAAGAACATCACGGCCGTCGTCGAGGCCGCCGACGAGATCGGCACCATGGTCAGCCTCGACATGGAGGACCACACCACCGCCGACTCCACGCTCGCGATCCACGCCGAGCTGCGCCGCCGCTTCCCGAAGACCGGCGCCGTCGTGCAGTCGTACCTGTTCCGTACCGAGGACGACTGCCGCGACCTGGCCGCCGCCGGTTCCCGTGTGCGCCTGGTCAAGGGCGCCTACAAGGAGCCCGCCTCGGTCGCCCACCAGGACAAGCACGAGGTCGACCGCGCGTATGTGCGCTGCCTGAAGATCCTGATGGCCGGCAAGGGCTACCCCATGATCGGCTCGCACGACCCGCGGCTGATCGCCATCGCCCAGGACCTCGCCCTGCGCGCGGGCCGCGACCTCGACGCCTACGAGTTCCAGATGCTCTACGGCATCCGCAGCGAGGAGCAGCACCGGCTGGCGGCCGAGGGCCACCGGGTGCGCGTCTACATGGCCTACGGCACCGACTGGTACGGCTACTTCATGCGCCGTCTCGCCGAGCGCCCGGCCAACCTCGCCTTCTTCCTGCGTTCGTTCGTCACCAAGGGGTGAGGCAGTGCCCCGTACCGACTGACCGCATCCACGCGAAACCGACCGCACCCAACCGCCCCCCAAAGCAAGGAGATTCGGCACCATGGACGCCGTGACCAAGGTCCCCGCGCCGGTCAATGAGCCGGTGCACGGCTACGCGCCCGGTTCCCCGGAGCGCGCCCGGCTCGAGGCCAAGCTCAAGGAGCTGGCCAAGAACCCGATCGACCTCCCGATGACCATCGGTGGCGAGAAGCGGATGGGTGGCGGCAGCGCCTTCCAGGTCGTGCAGCCGCACAACCACAAGTCCGTCCTCGGCACCTACCGCAACGCCACCCAGGCCGACGCCCAGGACGCCATCGACGCCGCCCTGGCCGCCGCCCCCGCCTGGCGCGACCTGCCCTTCGACGCGCGCGCCGCGATCTTCCTGCGCGCCGCCGAACTCCTCGCCGGCCCCTGGCGCGAGACCATCGCGGCCTCCACCATGCTCGGCCAGTCCAAGACCGCCCAGCAGGCCGAGATCGACAGCCCCTGTGAGCTGATCGACTTCTGGCGCTTCAACGTGAGTTACGCCCGCGACCTGCTCGCCGAGCAGCCAGTGGCCAACTCGCCCGGCGTCTGGAACCGGCTCGACCACCGTCCGCTCGAGGGCTTCGTCTACGCGATCACGCCGTTCAACTTCACGGCCATCGCGGGCAACCTGCCCACCGCCCCCGCCCTGATGGGCAACGTGGTGGTCTGGAAGCCGTCGCCGACGCAGACCCACGCCGCGGTGCTGCTCATGCAGCTCCTGGAGGAGGCCGGTCTGCCCGCCGGTGTCATCAACCTGGTGACCGGCGACGGCATCGAGGTCTCCGAAGTCGCCCTGGAGCACCGCGACCTCGCGGGCATCCACTTCACCGGCTCGACCAAGACCTTCCAGTACCTGTGGAAGACGGTCGGCAACAACATCGAGAAGTACCGCTCCTACCCGCGCATCGTCGGCGAGACCGGCGGCAAGGACTTCGTGGTCGCGCACCCGAGCGCCGACCGCGCGGTCCTGAAGACGGCGCTGACCCGCGGTGCCTTCGAATACCAGGGCCAGAAGTGCTCGGCCACCTCGCGCGCTTACATCCCCGCCTCGATCTGGAACTCCGGCTTCAAGGAGGAGTTCGCGGCCGAGGTCGACGGCATCACGATGGGCGACGTCACCGACCTGTCGCACTTCATCGGTGCCGTCATCGACGAGCGCGCCTTCGCCAAGAACAAGGCCGCCATCGACCGCGCCAAGGCCGACGACACCTGCACCGTCGTCGCGGGCGGCAGCTACGACGACTCGGTGGGCTACTTCGTCCGCCCGACCGTCGTCGAGTGCACCGACCCGGCCAACGAGGTCTTCACGACCGAGTACTTCGGCCCCTTCCTCGCCGTCCACGTCTACGAGGACGAGAAGTTCGAGGAGATGCTGGAGCAGATGGAGTCGGTCTCGGCCTACGCGCTGACCGGTGCTGTCGTCGCCGGTGACCGTGCCGCCGCCGTGGACATGGCGCACAAGCTGCGCTTCGCGGCGGGCAACTTCTACATCAACGACAAGTCGACCGGTGCGGTCGTCGGCCAGCAGCCCTTCGGCGGCGGCCGTGCCTCCGGCACCAACGACAAGGCGGGCGCCCCGCAGAACCTGATGCGCTGGACGCTGACCCGGTCCATCAAGGAGGCCCTGGTCCCGCCGACGGAGTACCCCTACCCGCACATGGGCTGACCTCTCCGATACGGTCCGGCCGCCCCCTGCGGCCGCACCCACCCCGCGCCCCGGCCGAATCCCTCCTTCGCGGCCGGGGCGCGGCGCCTCGTGAGGGCGGGGCGACGGGGCCGAGGCCGTCTGTGGGGGCGGCCTCGGCCCCGGCGAAAATCCCCGGCAGCGAGGGCGTACGCCCCCGGATAATGGCCGCATGCAACCGCAGGTGACCCTCGCGCACACCGCCGACCTCGCAGCGGATCAACTCTCCGGGATCCGCGCACTCCTGGACACCGCCTTCGAGGGCGAGTTCGACGCACAGGACTGGGACCACGCCCTCGGCGGACTGCACGTCCTGCTCACCGGCGAGGACGGGCTGCTCGCGCACGGCGCGGTGATCCAGCGCCGGGTGCGGCATGCCGGGCGTTCGCTGCGGGTGGGCTACGTGGAGGCCGTCGCCGTACGGCCGGAGCTGCACCGCAGCGGTCACGGCGGCAGGATCATGGCGGCCGCGGAGCGCGTGATCGACGCGGCCTACGAGCTCGGGGCGCTCTCGGCGAGCGACGCCGGTGCCGCGCTCTACCGGTCCCGCGGCTGGCAGGTGTGGCCCGGCCGGATCGGTGCGCTAGGCCCGGACGGTCCGCTCCGGCTGCCGGACGAGGAGGGCAGCACCTTCCTGCGGGAGGTACCGGGCGGCCCCCAACTCGACGCGGAGCAGGGCCTGTTCTTCGACTGGCGGGACGGGGACGTGCTCTGAGCAGCTGACCGGCGGGGCGGCCTCGCGGCCAGGTCAGGCTTCACAAGCCGGACGGCGAGGGCGGAGAACGCGCCCGCCCGCAACGACCCGCACCCCCGCATTGCGATTTTCGCAAGCCGCCTCTACTCTCGACATATGGCGGAGACAGTCGCGGACCGGGTGCGCAAGGTCATGGACGGCGCAGGCGCCTCGCAGGCGGCGTTCGGGCGCAGTATCGGGCTGAGCGCCGACAAGTTGTCCAAGTCCCTCAAGGGCACGCGGCGATTCACCTCGCTCGACCTCGCGCGGATCGCCGAGGAGGGCAGTACCACCGTCGACTGGCTGCTGAGCGGCCGCGAGCCGCTGCGCCCCGCGTTCGCCGCGCGCACCACGGCCCCGATCGGCACCGACGCCACCCGTGAGGAACTGCGCACCCTCGTCGAGCGCTTCACCGCCGCCTACGAGGTGCTCGAACTGCTCGGCAGGCAGGCGCAGTTGCCCACCCTGCCCACCCTTCCCGGTCTGCCCGCGTCGCCCTCGGACGGCGCCGAAGTCGCCGACGGCCCGGCGGACGGTACGGGGTCGTCCTCGTCCGGGGCCGGTCTTGAGCGGCACGTCGAGCAGGGCGAGGCGCTCGCGGCCGAGGCCCTGGAGCTGACCGGCCGCGCGGGCGCGCTGCCGGTGGCCGAGTGCGAGACCGCCGAACTGGTCGCCGCTCTGGAGCGCGCCTTCGGGGTGGACGTCGCCAAGGCGGAGCTGCCGCGCGGGGTGGACGGCGCCGCCTGGCAGGCCGACGGATTCCGTCTGGTGCTGCTGCGGGCCGGTGCCGCCTGGACCCGGCAACGCTTCACGCTGGCCCACGAGTTGGGCCACATCCTCGCCCGCGACGCGCAGGACATGCTCACCGAGACGCGGCTCTCGCCGGGGCGGCAGAAGGACCTCGGCGAGGTGCGCGCCAATGTCTTCGCCGCCAACTTCCTGATGCCGCGCGCCGAGATCACCGCGGCGCTCGGCGGCCGACGGCCCACCGACGAGGACTTCCGCTCCCTGGTCGTCCGCTTCAAGGTCTCGCCGAGCGCGCTCGCGGCCCGGCTCGAAGGGCTCGGCGCCATCGACTCCGAACAGTGCGCCCGCTGGCGGACGTTGACGGCCAAGGCCTGCCACCTGCTCGCCGGACGAGGTGAGGACTTCGAGGCGCGGGCGGCCTGGGCCCAGGCCCACCGGATCCCGCCGCGCCCGGCCCGCGCCCTGTATGAGGCCTACCTCGCCGGTGACACCACGCTGCGCACGCTCGCCGCGTACTGCGAGACAGACCCCGAGGAGCTCCACGCGGCCCTGGAGCCCGGGACGGCCGAGGTGTTCGAGGCGGCGTCGCTCCCCCTGGCACACGCCGGGACCGAGACGGGGGACCTGGTCTTCCAGCCATGACCCACGGCGTCTGGTGCTTTCCCGACAACACCGTCCTGTGCAATTTCGCGGCCGTCTCGCGACTGCGCCTGCTGGAGAAGATCCTCGACGGACGCGGCCGCTGGACCGAGGCGGTGGCCGCCGAGGCCGCCAACTCGGCCCGCTACTTACCCGAGTTGGGCATCCTGAGCGACGAGAGCTGGCTCGGCGAACCGCTGGTCGTGGACGACCCGGCCGAGCTGGTGCTCGTCGACCGCCTGCGCCGCGCCGTCTTCGGCGGCCGTCCGAACCGCCCGCTCCAGCACCTCGGCGAGGCCGAGACCCTGGTGGTCATCGAGAACCGCGAGGGCTACGAGGGCGCGCTGTGGATCACCGACGACGGCGAGGCCGGACGGTACGCGCGGCGCCGCGGCATCGACGTCCTGGACACCGTCGGACTGATGCGTCTGGCCGTCGCGGACTCCCTTGTGCCCTGCGACGAGGCGCACGGACTGCTCCGCGGCATGCAGCGCGCGGGCCGCTTCCTGCGCGGGGTCCCGGCCCGGCCCGCGGACCTGCTGCCGGACCGCTGAGCGGGCCACCCCATCGGCCGAACCGCCCCGATCCGGCCAGAATCCCTCCCTCCGCTTCGGCTGCCACCGCCGCCGCGAGGCGCACGTCACATCGGCGAACGGACGGAAAACACCCGGTCAACGGCCCCTTGCGGGGGAGCGGGGAAACTACCCGTCTCAGATAGTAGGAAGTCCGAGTAATTGTGGAGACAGCCGCTCCGCAAGCGCTTAGCTTTGTAGGAAGCCGAACGTTTCGCTCGATCAAGCGAAGGCGGACGAGAGCTCGATGCCCTCAGGCAGGTGACCCCTGCGGCGCGAGTTCCCCGCCCATCCGGCGTCTCGATATCCCCCGCTCAACTCCCGAATGTCAGGAGTCGATTTCCCATGGCCGAGACGACCGCCCGCCGTGTCCGCCGCGCCCCCCGCGCGACCGCCACCGAGCGCAAGAACGCCGCCGCAGCCCTCCAGCGCGCCCTCGACCGCCGCGACAACGGCGGCCACTGGGGCCACGACGCCCCGCACCCGTAACCGAACCGCGCACGGGGCAGCCCGGCACTCGTAAGCCGCGACGACGCGAGTCGCGACGACGCGAGCCGCACCACCTCACGAGCCGCATCAACTCGTAAGCACCAACGAGCCGCAGCAAACCCAAGCCGGAAAAAGCCCCGGCCGCCGCGCCCGATCCCTCAGTGGGCGGACGCGGCGGCCGGTGGCCGTGACTTCACCGCCCTGCCCCCGTGGACGCGCGGGCGGATTCCTCACTGCCCGCGCGTGCCCCGGGCGATCTCGAAGTAGTCGATGCGCTCACCGCTCTGGGCGAGCGCGGAGACCTTCATCCGTGGCGCCGCGCCGGTCTCCACCTCCACCGCGAGGAAGGAGAAGCCGGTGTAGCGCACCCGGGACCACTCGACGGTGTCCGGGTCGGGCAGTCGCAGCTTGGTCCAGTGGAAGGTGAGGATCGACTCGCGGTCCTCGACATGGCCCTCGTAGCTGTCCTTCACACCGACCGGGAAGCTGTACAGGTCCTTGCCCGCGCCACCGGCCGTCACATAGACGATGCCGTCGCGGGTGGGATCCGTGGTGGCGCCGATCGGCACCTTCCTGCCCACCTCGCCCTTGCCCTTGACCGCGTCCGTGCGCTCGTAGACGTGATTGTGTCCGTTGATGACCAGGTCCACCTGGTGGCGCTCGAACAGCGGCTGCCAGGCAGTGCGGACACCGCCGTCGGAGCCGTGGGTCGACGTCGAGTACATGCAGTGGTGGAAGAAGACCACCAGGAAGTCGATGTCGTCCCGGGCGCGCAGCTCGCCGAGGCGCTCGTCCAGCCAGCCCGTCTGACGGCCGTCCAGATAGCCCTTGTTGGCCGGGATCTCGTACGAGACGTCGTTCGCGTCCAGGGCGATCACGCCGACGTTGCCGTAGACGAAGGAGTACACGCCCGGCGCCTTCTTCGCGTCCGGGCCGTTCTCGGGCAGCGACCAGCGGGCCGACTGGCCGCCGTAGCCATTGGGGGAGTACCAGGCCTCCATGTCGTGGTTGCCGGTGGTCACCATCCACGGCACCGATTTGGCCACCGACTCGGTCTGGGCGAGGAAGGTGTCCCAGACGCGGGCGTCGTAGGTGTCGCTCTCCTTGCCGTGGCCGCTGCTGTCCGCGTAGCAGATGTCGCCCGCGTGCAGATGGAAGGACGGGTTCTGGCCGAGGATCACCTGATCGTTGGCGAGCGCGTCATAGCTCACGCCCTGGTCGCCGAAGGCGGTGAAGACGAAGGTCTCCGGCCGGGCGGGCGCCGTACGGAACGAGCCGAGGGTGGCCAGGCGCTCGGGCGAGGCTGGGTCGAACCCCTCGTGGCCGACGCCGTAGTAGTACGTGGTGCCGGGCCGCAGTCCGTCCAGTGCCGCGTGCAGGTAGTACTGCTGGACCTCGGGCAGCTTGCCCGACAGGGCGGGCGTGTGCAGGGCGCGGACCTCGGCGGTGATCTTCTCGCCGAGGTCCCAGGGGCGGGTGCCGACGCGTACGTACGGGTTCTTCACCGTGAACGGGACCTGCCAGGAGATCCGCATCTGGGTCCTGGGGTCCGCGCCGAAGGCCAGATGCCGCCCGAACGGCGCCACCAGCGAACCGTCCACCTTGACCGGGGCCGGGGCGGCGAGCGGCGCCCGGTGCTGATTGCCGTACGCGGCACCGGAGTTGCCCGCCAGGAACCCGACGCCCCCGGCGGCGCTCGCGGCCACGGCCGCGCCGGTCAGGGCCTTGCGGCGGGAGAACTTCCGGCGCAGGTACTCGTGCTGTTCCGGCATGCTCATCCGGCGCGCGAGCTGCTCCGGAATGCCGACGTCGGGAGTGTCCATGCCGGCCAAGTTGGCAGGACTTACCTGCACGGACGGGGATTTCAGGTGAACGAGGCTCGACGGAACGGTGCCGTGCCGCGAACCCGCGTCCGCATGGTGGACGGTACGTGTCATTGGCTAAGACGGGTAGTACGGTGACGCCATGTCGCGCACCATCAATCTCGCAGTGATTCCCGGTGACGGTATCGGCCAGGAGGTCGTGGCCCAGGGGCTGAAGGTTCTCGATGCCGTTCTCGGCGAGGACGTGAAGCTGGAGACCCGGGAGTACGACCTCGGCGCCAAGCGCTGGCACCGGACCGGCGAGACCCTCCCGGACACGGAGCTGGAACAGCTCAGGGAGCACGACGCGCTCCTGCTGGGTGCGATCGGCGACCCGACCGTCCCCTCCGGTGTCCTGGAGCGGGGGCTGCTGCTCAAACTGCGGTTCGCCTTCGACCACTTCATCAACCTGCGCCCGAGCAGGCTCTTCCCGAACACGGTGAGCCCGCTGGCCGGGGACCCGCGGATCGACTTCGTCGTGGTCCGCGAGGGCACCGAGGGCCCGTACACCGGCAACGGCGGCTCGCTGCGCACCGGCACGCCCGCCGAGGTGGCCACCGAGGTCAGCCTGAACACGGCCTACGGCGTCGAGCGCGTGGTCCGCGACGCCTTCGAGCGTGCCCAGGCCCGCCCGCGCAAGAAGCTGACGCTGGTCCACAAGAACAACGTCCTCGTCTACGCGGGCCACCTGTGGAAGAGCATCTTCGACCGGGTCGCCGCCGAGTACCCCGAGGTCACCACCGACTACCTGCACGTCGACGCGGCCACGATCTTCTTCGTGACCCAGCCCGAGCGCTTCGACGTCATCGTCACCGACAACCTCTTCGGCGACATCCTCACCGACCTCGCCGCGGCCGTCACCGGCGGCATCGGCCTGGCCGCCTCCGGCAACATCAACCCGACCGGGGAATTCCCGTCGATGTTCGAGCCGGTGCACGGCTCCGCGCCCGACATCGCGGGACAGGGCAAGGCCGACCCCACGGCCACCGTGCTCTCGGTCGCGCTGCTCCTTCGCCACCTCGGCTTCGAGGCCGAGGCCGCCCGGGTCGAGGAAGCGGTCACCGCCGACCTCGCCGCGCGCGGCACCGCGCCCCGCAGCACCGACGAGATCGGCGACGCCCTCGCCGCCCGAGTAGCCGGCTGATCCCGGCGGAGCACACCATCCCCGGGGCCTCCCGGGGAAACATCTTCGAGGAAGCCGCCGGGCTCGCAACGACCCGGCGGCTTCCTCGTTTCGTCGCCGGGTGCCACCATCGGAATCCGGATCGCCCTCGCACCGCCCTGGACCATGTCGGCCATCGCGCGATAATCGGACGCGGGGCCGCGGTATGAGGCAAGCTCTGACGTCCTGGCAGTAGCGATAGGGCGTGCGGCGCGGTCCGCCCTGACGACTGTGAAGGACTCACCATGACGACGATCGAGCTCAAGCCCTCCGCCCGGCCACTGGCGGACGCCGAACGCGAGGCCATCCTGGCCGACCCCGGATTCGGCCGTCACTTCACCGACCACATGGTGTCGGTGCGCTGGACCGAGGGCCGCGGCTGGCACGACGCCGAGCTCGTCCCGTACGCGCCGCTGTCCATCGACCCGGCCAATATGACCCTGCACTACGCGCAGGAGATCTTCGAGGGACTCAAGGCCTACCGCCGCCCCGACGGCTCCGTGGCCACCTTCCGGCCCGAGGCGAACGCCGCCCGGTTCCGCGCCTCCGCCCGGCGGATGGCGATGCCGGAGGTGCCCGACGAGCTGTTCGTCGCCGCCTGCGACGCGCTGGTCAAGCAGGACCAGGCCTGGGTCCCGGCCCACGGCGGCGAGTCCTCGCTCTACCTGCGGCCGTTCATGATCGCCACGGAGGTCGGGCTCGGCGTGCGCCCGGCCAAGGAGTACCTCTTCCTGGTTATCGCCTCGCCCGCCGGTGCGTACTTCCCCGGCGGTGTGAAGCCGGTCTCCATCTGGATCTCCGAGGACCGGGTGCGCGCGGTGCCCGGCGGCGTCGGTGACGCCAAGACCGGCGGCAACTACGCGGCCTCCCTGCTCGCCCAGGCCGAGGCCGCCCAGCACGGCTGCGCCCAGGTCGCCTACCTGGACGCCGTCGAGCACAAGTGGGTCGAGGAACTGGGCGGCATGAACCTGTACTTCGTGTACGGGAACAAGATCGTCACGCCGACCCTGACCGGCTCGCTGCTCGCCGGGATCACCCGTGACTCGCTGCTCAAGGTCGCCCGTGACCTCGGCTACGAGTCCGAGGAGAGCCGCGTCTCCCTGGACCAGTGGCGCGCGGACACCGAGAACGGCACCCTCACCGAGGTCTTCGCCTGCGGCACCGCGGCCGTCATCACCCCGGTCGGCACCGTCAAGACGGCCTCCGGCGAGTGGACCCAGTCCGGCGGCGAGGCGGGCGAGGTCACCATGAAGCTGCGCGGCTCCCTCCTCGACATCCAGACCGGCAAGGCCGAGGACAAGCACGGCTGGATGCACGGCATCGTCTGATCCGGGAGCCCTCGGCGGCCCTGCCCGCAGGCGCCGCCACCGGACTCCGCTTCCGTAGGCGACGGGGCCCGTCCGCACACCCGCGGACGGGCCCCGTCCCACGTCAGAGGCCCACACCGCCCACATGATGAGACCCCCCGCCGCGGACGTGGGACCTGTGGCAGACTTCCGTCCATGCTCGCTACGGCCATGATTATTGGCAGCAGCGCGCCGGTCCGCAGTGACCGCTGAACCCGAGGACGACAACCCGGGCAGCGGACATCGTGCCCCAGACCCGCGCGCAGACCTCTCGCACCCGCGAGAGGTTTTTTCGTTTCCGGACCACACCCGGCCGGCGGCGGAGTGCGCGCGATGATGGGGGCAGGTGGAGCCAGCATCCCTGGCCTGGGATTTCTCCCGTGCAGGGACCCATCGGAGCCACTCACCGACAGGAGTCAGGCAAGCCATGACAGTCAAGGCCACCGACGACGCCTCGCGCGTCGACGACAGCTTTCACGTCTTCGACACCACCCTGCGCGACGGCGCGCAGCGCGAGGGCATCAACCTCACCGTCGCGGACAAGCTGACCATCGCACGGCACCTGGACGAGTTCGGCGTGGGCTTCATCGAGGGCGGCTGGCCCGGCGCCAACCCGCGGGACACGGAGTTCTTCGCCCGCGCACAGCAGGAGATCACCTTCCGCAACGCCCAGCTCGTCGCCTTCGGCGCCACCCGCCGCGCGGGCGGCGTCGCGGCCGAGGACCCGCAGGTCAAGGCGCTCGTCGCGTCCGGCGCCCCGGTCGTGACCATCGTGGCCAAGTCGCACGACAAGCACGTGGAGCGGGCGCTGCGCACCACACTCGACGAGAACGTCGAGATGGTCCGTGACACCGTTGCCTTCCTGCGCGAGCAGGGCCGCCGGGTGTTCGTGGACTGCGAGCACTTCTTCGACGGCTACCGCGCCAACCCCGAGTACGCCAAGGCCGTGGTCCGTGCCGCCCACGGGGCGGGCGCCGACGTCGTGGTCCTCTGCGACACCAACGGCGGCATGCTCCCCGCCCAGATCCAGGCCGTCGTCGCCACGGTGGCCGCCGACACCGGCGCCCGGCTCGGTATCCACGCCCAGGACGACACCGGCTGCGCGGTCGCCAACACCCTGGCCGCCGTGGACGCGGGCGCCACCCATGTGCAGTGCACCGCCAACGGCTACGGCGAGCGCGTCGGCAACGCCAACCTGTTCCCCGTGGTCGCGGCCCTGGAGCTCAAGTACGGCAAGCAGGTCCTGCCCGAGGGCGCGCTGCGCGAGATGACCCGGATCTCGCACGCCATCGCCGAGGTCGTCAACCTCACGCCCTCCACCCACGAGCCCTATGTCGGCGTCTCCGCCTTCGCCCACAAGGCCGGACTGCACGCCTCGGCGATCAAGGTCGACCCGGACCTCTACCAGCACATCGACCCCGACCTCGTCGGCAACCGGCTGCGCATGCTGGTCTCCGACATGGCGGGCCGCGCGTCCATCGAGCTCAAGGGCAAGGAACTGGGCATCGACCTCGGCGACGACCGGGAACTGGTCGGCCGGGTCGTCGAGCGGGTCAAGGAACGCGAGCTTCGGGGCTACTCGTACGAGGCCGCCGACGCCTCCTTCGAACTGCTGCTGCGCACCGAGGTCGACGGCAAAGTGCCGCGCTTCTTCCGTACCGAGTCGTGGCGCGCCATCATCGAGGACCGCCCCGACGGCACGCACGCCAACGAGGCCACCGTGAAGCTCTGGGCCAAGGGCGAGCGCATCGTCGCCACCGCGGAGGGCAACGGCCCGGTCAACGCGCTCGACCGGGCCCTGCGGGTCGCCCTGGAACGCATCCACCCGCAGCTCGCCAAGCTCGAACTCGTCGACTACAAGGTGCGCATCCTGGAGGGCGTGCACGGCACCGAGTCCACCACCCGGGTCCTCGTCTCGACGACGGACGGAACCGGTGAGTGGTCCACGGTCGGCGTCGGCGAGAACGTCATCGCAGCCTCCTGGCAGGCCCTGGAGGACGCGTACACCTACGGCCTCCTGCGTGCCGGGGTCGAGCCCACCGACTGAGCCGTCGGGCGCGTGCGCGGGTCGGGCCCGGGCATCCGGCCCCGCCGCTCGGCCCGGGGCCGCTCGCGTACCGTCGCCTCCGGCCCGACGTACGGGCCGGAGGCGCCCTGCGAGCCCGACCAGGTGAAGGTCGCCGAGGTCCGCCCCGGCAGCCGGTAAGTGGCGTGCGCCCCACCCCAGTTGATGGTCAGAGTGCGGGGCTCGGCCGCTTCGTTGTACGCGATCAGGGCCTTGCCGCCGTCGCCGTTGCGCCAGACCACGTTGGGCACCTCGGCGCTGCCGGTGGAGGCGACCCGCAGGGCGCCCGGCCGGACGAACTTGGTCAGGTGCCCCATCGTGTAGTACTCGACCGTGTAGTCGACCCGGCCCTCCTGGCCGTCGCCGTGGTGCACGGTGACCAGGCCGGTGCAGATGCCGCAGCCGCCGGTGTGCGGCCCGTGGTCCTGGTCGACGGCGAGCGACCACTTGCTCACGCTCCTCGCCCAGTTCCGCGAGTAGTCGATGATGTCGTGCATGTCGGCGCTCTGCTGGTTGCTCACCCAGGTGCCGCCCGAGTGCTCGGTGCCGTAGGCGGGCAGCCCCTGGTACCGGTTGTGCACGCGGGCCTGCGGGCCGATGTCCCCGCCGTAGCCGTGCCAGGCGATGCCGCCGAAGTTGGGGTGGGCGCGGATGTCGGGATCGTCGACCGTCGGGGCGCCGTACTCCTGGAAGGTGTCCCAGTTCCAGTCGTGCGCGAGCACCTTGGTGCTCAGCCCCGCCGCCTTCAGCCGGGGCAGCAGCTCCTGCTCGGTGAAGTAGCGCAGGCCCTCGCCCTGCCAGCTCATCGAGGGGTATCCGGCGCAGCAGGTCGGCTCGTTCTGCGCGGTCACGAAGTCGACGGGGATGCCCTGTTCCCGGTACGCCTCAACGTACTTGACCAGGTACTTCGCGTACGTCCCGTAGTAGCGCGCGGCCAGCCACCCGCCGTCGAGACGGTCGCTGTCCTTCATCCAGCCCGGCGCCGACCAGGGCGAGCCCATCACGGTCAGCGCGGGGTTCAGACGCCGGGCCTGCCGGGTGAGGGGAACGATGTCGGTGAGGTCGTGCTCGATGGAGAAGCGGGACAGGTCCGGGTCGTCCTGGCCTTTCGGCATGTCGTCGTACGAGTAGGGCCGGCGCGCGAGGTCGGAGCCGCCGATGGGATTGCGCAGGAAGGACAGGCCGATGCCGTCCTTCGGCGAGAAGAGCTTTTGCATGACCCGGTCGCGGGTGGCGGCGGGCAGGGCGCCGCTGGAGTTCATCAGCCAGGCGGCGGTGTCGGTGAAGGAGGCGCCGCCGCCGGTGAAGGGCTGGTAGCGCCGGGTCTCGTCCACGGTGACGTTCACGCCGGGACCGCCGGTGCCCTCCTCGAAGACGAAGGGCTCCTGTTTCTCCAGTCCGCGGACCACATGGCGGCCGCCCTCGTCGTCGGTGGTGGTGAGCCAGGCGGTCACCGGCTCGCCGACGGCACGCGGCACGCTGTGCGCGGAGGAGGTCAGGCCGCCGAGGGCGAAGAGGATCAGCGCCATGGCGAGCAGGGTCCGCAGATTGCGGGCATACCTCGGAAGGATCATGGGCCGCCGCCCTTCGTGGGGTGGGGGAGTGGGCGCGTCCGAGGCGTGAGTAAACGGCCAATTCGCAGAAGCGTCAAGGGCTTTCAGGGGTGCGTGAAAGGATTCAGGAGGGTTCACTCGTACGAGTGCCTGCACAATTGTCCGGGTCTGACAGAACGTCGTACGGCCTTGTTTTTCCCGGAGTTAACAATTGCTACTACGCAAGTCCACTGTGATTGCCGTGCAGTTGAGGGGTCCTGCTTACCAGTGTGGCAGCAGGGGGTGTGGTGAGTGGAGGGGGAGTGCGGGGTCGGGGGCCGACGCGGGCCGTTGATCCGCGGGGCCCGGAAGTCGCCGTGCGAGGACCCGGCGCCGAACCCCCGAGCCCGTCCGCCGGATGCCCTTATCCGGACGTCCTTATTTGGAGGGAATATCCCTATTGGCTGCCTATCGGGTAGCTTCGAGGTATGAACGGCGTACAGCTCCGACGCCTGCGCGGGACCCTGCTGGTCCTGGTCGCCGCCTTTCTCGGGCTGCTCGCCGTGATGGCGCCCCAGGCCCGGGCCGACACCAGCGTGGACACCATCGCCGAGGAACTCCAGCGGGACCCGGTCTATGTCGACCCCGAGGCCTCCGGAACGCTCAGCGACGCCGAGGCCGACGCGCTCTCCGAACGGATCGAGAACGCCGACAAGCCCGTCTTCGTCGCCGTGCTGCCCGAGGGCTACCGCACCGACGGCCTCTTCAACGACCTGCGCGCCCTGACCGGTGTCACGGGCGTCTACGGCATCCGCCTCGGTGACGCCTTCGACGCACGCGCCGACGCCGCCGTGATGAGCGGGCAGGAAACCCGCAACCTGGTCGGCGCGGTGGAGGGCGAGGACGCGAAGGCACAGCTGAACACCTTCGTGGACCGGGCCGTGCAGCAGGCCGAGGGCTCGGCGCCCGAGTCGTGGGCGGGCGGCACGTCCTCGAACGGAGACAGCGGCGGTGTGCACGTCGGTGCGCTGATCGTGGTCGGCTCGGTCCTGCTGCTCGGCGGCGTGGGCGGTTACACGGTGCTCAGGCGCAAGCGGCGCCGCAAGGAGGCGGAGCGGCAGGCGGCCCTGGACAAGCTGCGGGTGGTGGTCGACGAGGACATCACCGCGTACGGCGAGGAACTGGACCGGCTGGACTTCGACCCCGCCGACCCGGCCGCCGACGACGCCATGCGCGCCGACTACGAGCACGCGCTGGACGCGTACGAGAAGGCCAAGCGGTACATGGACCAGGCCCGGCAGCCGGACGACGTACGGGCGGTGACGCAGTCCCTGGAGGACGGCCGCTTCTCGCTGGCCGTGCTCGCCGCGCGCCGTGCGGGCGAGGAAACTCCCGAGCGGCGGCCGCCCTGCTTCTTCGACCCGCGGCACGGACCCTCGGTCGCCGACGTCGACTGGCGCCCCTCGGGCGGCCAGGCGCGCGAGGTCCCGGTCTGCGCGGCGGACCGTACCCGGATCGCCGACGGCGCGGACCCGGCCGTACGCGAGGTCGACACCGACCAGGGGCGGCGCCCGTACTGGGAGGCCGGTCCCGCCTACGGCCCCTGGGTGGGCGGCTACTTCGGCGGCGGCATCCTGCCCGGCCTGCTCCTCGGCACCATGCTCGGCAGCATGATGGCGACGCCCGGCTACGCCGCCGACTACGGCCACACCGAGGGCTTCAACGACGGCGGCGGTGGCTTCGAGGGCGGCGACCAGTCCGGTTCCGACTTCGACTCCGGCGACTACGGCGGCGGATTCGGGGACGGCGGAGGCTTCGGCGACGGGGGCGGCTTCGGCGGCGGAGGGGACTTCGGGGGCGGGTTCTAGGGTTCGGCTTCCGGGGTTCGGCTTCCCGGGTTCGGCCGGGCAGCGGATTTCGGCCAACCGTCCGTGCGGCGCCCGACAGGGCGCCGGGCCCGGTGGCCGTCGGCCGTCCGGACCCGTGCGCTCTCCCCGCCTGCGCCGTGGGCGCTTGTCGGCCGAGCTGTCAGGCGGACCTGACCGCCGAGATGTCGAAGACCAGCTTGATCTTGTCGGAGACCAGTACGCCACCCGTCTCCAGCGCGGCGTTCCAGGTCAGGCCCCACTCGGAGCGCAGGAGTTCGGCCCGGCCCTCGAAGCCCACGCGCTCGTTGCCGAAGGGGTCCTTCGCGGCGCCGTTGAACTCCAGGTCGATGCTGATCTCCTTGGTGGTGCCGAGCACCGACAGTTCGCCCGTGATGCGGTAGTCGTCGCCGCCGAGGGCCTCGGCGCGGGTGGAGCGGAAGGTCATCGCGGGGAAATCGTCCGTACGGAAGAAGTCGGAGCCCTTGAGGTGGCCGTCCCGGTCGGCGTTGCCGGTGTTCACGCTGTCCATCCGTACGTCGATACGCGCCGTGGACCGGGCCGGGTCCGCACCGTCCAGCTCAAGGGTGCCGTCGAAGTCGGCGAAGTGGCCCTTGACGTTGGTGACCATCGCGTGCCGGGCGACGAAGCCGATGCTGGAGTGCGTGGGGTCGAGGCTGTAGGTGCCGGTGAGCGCCGCCAGGTCCGGGTTCACGGGGGCGGGGGCGGTGGCGGTCTCGGTCGAGGTGCTGCTGCGGCCGAAGATTCCCATGGCTGACTTCTCCTTTGGCTGTTCCTGCGTCCGGGCTCTCCGCCTGGACTGTTTAATGTTCAACCACACCCACCGTAGACCTATTCCGTTCAAGGTTCAACATCTCCGGGTCGTGTCGAGGCGGCCCCGGGGCGGTGTGGAGATGGCGGCCCGGTGACGCGCGGCGGGCGAGTTCCGGTCGAAAGCGGAAGGAGGGCGGAAGAGGCATGGCGACGCGCGTAGATCTCGGGCACCATCTCCTCGCACCTCCTGCACGTCCCCGGCAATCACGGTCCACCGCGGCGGTTCCTCGCGCCGTCCGCCAGTGCGGTTCGCCGCGGCGGTCACCGCAGCGGATGCGGGACCGGTCATCAGAAGGGAAACCCCCGTGACGCAGCGCAGGATCGTCCGCACCGTCATCACCGCGTTCGCGCTGGTGCTCGGCGCGTTCTTCGCCCCCGGTTTCGGTGTGTTCGGCGGGGCCTCGGAGGCCAACGCCGCCACCAAGATCAGCCACGCCACCGCGACCTCGATGTTCCGCAGCTCGAACATCACCTGGTCGTCCTCCGGCGGCTGCTCGGACCGCAACAACCCGACCTGCACCTCGTTCGAGCAGCTCAACCTGTCCAGCGCCAAGGGCGCCCAGACGCTGAAGAGCGCGAGCGGCTGCGGCCTGAACATCACCGGTGGCACCGAGACCGGCCACGCGGGCGGCACCTACTCGCACTGGAACGGCTACAAGCTCGACTTCGGCAAGGGCACCTGCCTCACCAACTACATCAAGAACAACTTCAGCTACGCGGGCATCCGCGGTGACGGCGCCCCGATGTGGAAGTCCGGTTCCGGCAACATCTACGCGGACGAGGGCAACCACTGGGACGTCCTGTACTACAACTGCGGCGGCTGCTGATCCGCACGGGAGTGCGGGCCTGACCGGGCGCCGCGCACCCTCGACCGGGGCTCCCCGAGGCTGACCACACCGCCTCCGGGAGCCCCTTTCGCTACCCTGCCGAAGGGCTTTCGGTGCCTTCCCCGCGATTCCGCTTGGCCGGGAGGTGCTGTTGACACCGTCCAAATGTCACCGCAATCTGGCCGTCGCCGCCCGGTCACACAGTGGACATTCGCCGCCGGGCCGACGCCGGTGATCGAGTGGCCCGGCAGGGGAAAGCGCAGGCCCGCCCGGGCGAGTGTGATGCGAGTCTCAGTGCCTGGATCTTTGTGTGACCTCAACAAGCGCAGCAGCCCTGAACAGTGGGTTCAGGCCTTTCCCCGGAGGGTTCTGTCCGGGGCTACCAGGAAAACGCCCCGGAGACTGTACGGAGTCGACGGACCGGAATGCGGGTCCCCCTTCGTAAGGTCGCAGCATGACCGTTTTGGACGAGAGCCCGGGTGAACCCTCCGACGCGCGAGGGCGGGTGGCAGAGCTGCGCGCGATCCGCGCCAAGGCGCTCGCCGGGCCGAGTGAGAAGGCGACCGCGGCCCAGCACGCCAAGGGCAAGCTGACGGCCCGTGAGCGGATCGAGCTGCTTCTCGACCCGGGTACCTTCCACGAGGTCGAGCAGCTGCGGCGGCACCGGGCCACCGGCTTCGGCCTGGAGTCCAAGAAGCCGCACACCGACGGTGTCATCACCGGCTGGGGCACGGTCGAGGGCCGGACGGTCTTCGTCTACGCGCACGACTTCCGCATCTTCGGCGGCGCCCTCGGCGAGGCGCACGCCACCAAGATCCACAAGATCATGGACAAGGCCATCGCGGCCGGGGCCCCGCTGGTCTCGCTGAACGACGGCGCGGGCGCCCGTATCCAGGAGGGCGTCTCCGCGCTCGCCGGATACGGCGGCATCTTCCAGCGCAACACCCGTGCCTCGGGCGTCATCCCGCAGATCTCGGTGATGCTCGGCCCGTGCGCGGGCGGCGCGGCGTACTCGCCCGCGCTCACCGACTTCGTGTTCATGGTCCGCGAGACCTCGCAGATGTTCATCACCGGGCCCGACGTGGTCAAGGCCGTCACCGGCGAGGAGATCACCCAGAACGGGCTCGGCGGCGCGGACGTGCACGCCGAGACCTCGGGTGTGTGCCACTTCGCCTACGACGACGAGGAGACCTGCCTCGCCGAGGTGCGGTTCCTGCTGTCGATGCTGCCGCAGAACAACCGCGAGAACCCGCCGCAGGTGCACGGCGAGGACCCGGCCGACCGGCGCAGCGAGGTCCTCTTGGACCTGGTGCCCGCGGACGGCAACCGGCCCTACGACATGACCAAGGTGATCGAGGAACTCGTCGACGACGGCGAGTACCTGGAGATCCACGAGCGCTGGGCGCGCAACATCATCTGCGCCCTCGCCCACCTGGACGGCCAGGTCGTCGGCATCGTCGCCAACCAGCCGCAGACCCTCGCCGGTGTCCTGGACATCGAGGCCTCCGAGAAGGCTGCACGCTTTGTCCAGATGTGCGACGCTTTCAATATTCCGATCGTCACGCTCCTCGACGTCCCCGGCTTCCTGCCCGGGGTCGACCAGGAGCACGGCGGGATCATCCGGCACGGCGCGAAGCTGCTGTACGCGTACTGCAACGCCACCGTGCCCCGGATCTCGCTGATCCTGCGCAAGGCATACGGCGGTGCGTACATCGTGATGGACTCGCAGTCGATCGGCGCCGACCTGACCTATGCCTGGCCCACCAACGAGATCGCGGTGATGGGCGCGGAGGGTGCGGCCAACGTGATCTTCCGCAAGCAGATCACCTCGGCCGAGGACCCCGAGGCCATGCGCCGACGCATGGTCAAGGAGTACAAGGCCGAGCTGATGCACCCCTACTACGCGGCCGAACGCGGTCTCGTCGACGACGTCATCGACCCGGCGGAAACCCGCGAGGTGCTCATCCGCTCCCTCGCGATGCTGCGGTCCAAGCACGCGGACCTGCCGTCCCGCAAGCACGGCAACCCGCCGCAGTGATCCTGCGGCCCGTACCCGGAGAAGACTCACCCATGACCAGCTCTTCCCAGCCCTCCGCCGATACCGACCCGGCCCGCGCCATCGAGGCAGCCTCCCGGCTGCTGCGTGTGGAGAAGGGTCACGCCGAGCCCGAGGAGGTCGCCGCGCTGACGGCGATCCTGCTCGCCCGCGCCTCCTCCTCCGATGTCACCGCCGCCCCGGCCCACCGCGGCCGCAACAAGGCGGGCTGGCGCCGCCTGGAGCGCACCCCTGGCTTCCGCGCGCCGCACAGCTGGCAGGGCTGACGGCTCCTTCCGTACCCGAGTCATGACGGGGACCGCATGTGCGGCCCCCGTCACGGCTGCGTCACAGCGCCGCCCCGGACTCCCACCTCGCCCCTCGGGGCGGTGAGGGCCCGGGGCGTTCTTTTTGTCCCGACCGACGGGATTTGGCCGTGACGCAGAGCCATCCCCGGATGCCCCCATAAGCCGCACTCCCGACTGAACTGGCCTGCTGCGTCCGCCCGTTCGCTCACTCTCCGCCGGTGGATCGCCCCGTCACCCGTTTTGTATGGTGAGCGGGATTCAGCCAGGGGGGCCAGATGTCGGACCAACAAGCGGACACCGACCGCATCAAGGAGAGCGCGAAGACGCTCACGCGCATCCACTCGGACTTCAAGAACAACAGCAATCCCGCCGACGACCTCGGAGTCGGCACCCTGGGCGCGCAGAGCCTCATCGACGTGTTCGACGACTTCGGCAGCAACTGGAAGATCCACCGCGAACGGCTGATGGAAGAGCTGGAGAAGCTCGCCAAGGTGCTGACCCAGGCGGGCAAGTCCTACGACGAGATCGACCACGCCCTGGCCGAGGCGCTCCGCGCCAAGGACAAGCCCAAGAAGGGGGCGGGCAAATGACCCGCCCGGCCGCCCACGAGTGGGCCGTCCTCGGCGAGGACGGCGACCCGGTACCCGGCGACCCGGAAGAGGTAGCCGCCCTCGGCCGGAGCCTGCGCAAGACCGCCGACGCCATCCTCAAGCAGGCGGGCGAGATCAAGGCGCTCGCGGACGTGGACGCCTGGAAGAGCAAGGCCGCCGAGGAGTTCCGCAAGGAGGCCGAGGAGGCCGACGGCAAACTGCGCAAGGCCTTCAAGCGGTACGACACCGCCGCCGACGCGATCGGCACCGAGGTGGCGCCGGACGTGCGCAAGGAGTACGCCTCGGAGCTCAAGCGCGCCCAGACGATGGCCGACAAGGCGCTGGAGGACGCCAAGACGGCCGACGGCGAGCGCAAGTCGAGCTCCCGCGGGGTGGACCTGCTGCCCAAGGACACCAAGAAGGACGACCCCGAGCGCAAGAAGCTGGAGAAGAAGGGCGAGGCCGCCGACGACGCGCTGGCCCAGGCCAAGCGCGACCTGTCGACCGCCAAGGGGATCCGGAACGACGCCGCGGACAAGGCGTCCAAGGCCATTCGCCATGTGATCGACAACGACGGCCTCAAGGACGGCCGTTGGGACAAGTTCAAGGACTGGGTCCACGACAACAAGGGCTGGATCGACGAGGTCCTCAAGTGGTCCGGCCGGATCGCCACCGTCTGCGGAACTCTGTCGCTGTTCGTGGGCTGGATCCCCATCATCGGGCAGGCCCTCGCGGGCATCCTGGGCACCATCGCGCTGATCGCCACCGCCGTCTCCCTGGTCGGACACCTCGCTCTCGCCCTTGCCGGGGAGGGCAGTTGGTTCGACGTCGCCATGGACGTGGTCGGCCTCGCGACCCTCGGCATCGGCCGCGGCGCGCTCGCCGGAGCCAAGGGCGCCTCGCAGGCCGCCAAGAGCGCCTCCCGCACCGCCGCGTACAAGAACGCCCGGGCCGCAGGGAAGTCGGACGCCAAGGCGTGGAAGATCGCCAACCGGCTCAGCGGCGGCGAGGTCCGGGGCAAGGCCGCCGCCCAGGCCGTGAAGAACGCGCCCAAGGGCTGGTTCCCGGGTGCCGGGCGGGTCAAGGACGCCTTCAGTCCCAGGGCCATCGGCAGGGAGATGGCGGACAGCGTCAAGGACCTCAAGGCCTTCAAGGACGTGGGCGATCTGCGGCACGGCTCCTCGTGGGCGGGCAGCAGCTTCAAGGCCGGTGACTCGGGTCTCGACGACCTCGGCAGGAGCCTCGACGACATCGACCCCGCCCTCCGGCTCGACGACGCGGTCAAGGGGCACCTTGATACGTTCGAGACGCAGACCCGGATCTGGCAGGGCACCACTGCCTTCGCCTCCACCGTCGACATCGCCGACAAGGGCGAGGTCTGGGGCATGGTGGGCGCTCCCGAGGGGCTGTACGACCTGACCGGCGTCAAGGAAGCGACGACCACCAGCAATGGCTAGCCGACCCCATGCCGCCGACGCGGCGGACAACCCGGCCTCCGGCGAAGCGCGCCCCGATGTACGGCTGCGCCCGCGCGCGATGCGGGCCCCGGCGCTCGACATCGTGCGGTCCTCGGCGCTGTCCGCCGAGGACGGGGCGTTGGTGCTCACCGGCCGGAACGGGGACAGGCAGAGCTTCGTCGTCGGCGGTTCCGGCATCGCACGGATGCGGTACTTCCCCTCCGGCGGCGGGGAAAAGACCGACGCGGCACGGGCGTTGAACCGCTGGGGCACGGTCGTCTTCGAGGACGCCCAGGGCCTTCCGGTGGTCCAGGCGCCGCTCACGGACTGGCTCCCCGAGGCCGACTCCCTCGGCACGGCGTACGAGGACGAGGCCGACCCGCTCGCCCGGGCGGGCTTCCCGGAGCTCGCCCGGGCCCTCGGGGTTCCCCTCGACACCAGCGAGAGCACCTGGCAGGCACAGCCGGAGACGTACCGGCAGCACCGCTCGGTGCGCGCCGTCCACCACACCCTGCCGCCGACGCTGCACCGCGTGCGGATGCTCGCGGGCGTCGCCTGGGTGGCGGCCTTCCTGACCGGTGTGCTGGCGAAGGATCTCACCGGACCCGCCTTCGTCGTGGCCGGGGCCGCGCTGCTGCTCTTCGTGGTCTCCGGAGCGGCCGTGCACGCCGTGCTGCGACGGCGGGTACGCGACGTCGTGCCGAACGGCCCCGGCGACCCGGTACGCCCGTCTCCCGTCGAAGACCGCACCGTCACCCGGAGGTTCCTGCGGGTGCCCTTCGTGAAGGTGCTGCCGGGCGAACTCGTCCTGGTGGACTCCTTCGGTGCGGAGCGCAGGCTGCCGCGCGCGGGCTCGACCGCGGTCAAGAGCCTTGTCGTGGTGGACGACGCGCGAGGCGAACCCCTCGGCGTGGAGTTCCACGGCGCGGGGGGACAGGTACGAGCGCAGCTTCCCTGGCGCTGGTGGTTCGCGGGTCCCGGGGGAGCGCAGTCCTGGCAGCGCCTGGTCACGTCGCTCGCGGTGCCGGTGCGCCACCGCAAGGCACCGTCCGGCGCCAACGAGAAGACCTGGTTCACGGGACAGCCGCTGGGCGGGGACATCCTGCGCATGTCGCCACCGGAGCCGAGGGCCGCCCGTCAGGAGACCCAGGAGGCCAGCCACCTGTCCGGCGGCTTCGAGACGATCGTGCTGACCCTCTTCAGCATCCCCCTGATCATCGGGTTCGCCGGCGACGACCCGGCCCGCTTCGTCGCCGCCCTGCTCGCCGTGCCCGCCGTCGTCCTCCTCCTCGCGCCCGCCCTCACCCACCAGTTGACCAGCCGCTTCGGTCTCGACACCGAGGCGACGCCCCGCCAGGAGACCCCGTGACCGACGACCCGAGCGAGCAGGTCCCCTCGGACTACCGGATCCTGCTCCCCGAGGGCTGGTTCCGCCTCGCCCTGGAGCCGGACCGGCGAGCCGCCTCCGTGGACGCCCTGGTGGACCGGCAGCTGCGCGGCATCGACAACCAGCCGCAGCTGCGCGGTCTGTTGCGCACCGAGATGCTGGAGCGCGCCGAGAACGCGTACCGGGGCGGCGGCATCGAGTTGTACCTCAGCCTCCAGCAGGCGGGCGGACTCACCATCCCCGCCTCCCTGTTGATCACCCTGCTGACCCCGCCGCCCGGCCGCGGCCTGCCGAAGCTGAAGGACCTCGGCGCGGCTCTCGCTGCGGACGGCGAGGCCAAGGAGGTGAGCATGCTCGATCTGAACGCGGGCAGTGCTCTGCGGGTGCGCCGCGAGATCGCGCCGAGCGGGGAGGAGGGCGACTACGCCCAGCCCTCGGTCACCGTCGACTACCAGCTCGACATCCCGGGCGGCCAGGGGCAGTTGCTGCTCACCTTCTCCACACCGCTGATCCAGATCGCGGACGCCATGACCGAACTGTTCGACGCCGTCGCGGGTTCGCTGACCTGGAGCACCTCATGAGTGATCTCGACGTGCTGGGCGTCTCGGTTCCCGAGGACTGGGTCACGCTGCCGTTGCCGGAGGACTCCGTGGCCGCCTGGGCGCGAGAGACCTCCGCGGAGCTGGTGGAGCGTAGCCGGGCAGCCGGCTACGCACTCGATTCCCGAGCGCTGCGTTCCGACCTCAAGGCATGGGCGAAGGACAGCCGTCGGCGTGATCCGTTCAGCGCGTCGCTGCTCTACCCCGACGGGTTCGAATCAGCTCTGGCCCTGGTCGAGGTCACTCTGCTGGAGCCGGGCGCCACAGGCCCGCGCATCACCCTGGAGGGACTGGCCGAGTCTTTCTCGGCACAGGACTTCGGCCCTCCGGAGGTGAGCTATGTCGACCTGCCCGCAGGCCCGGCCGTTCGTATCCGGCAGAACTTCGCCGCGGAGTCCTCGGCGGGCGCAGAAGACCCGAAGGTACTGCAGGAGACGCTGACGTATGGCCTGATCCCGCACGGATCTGTCTGTGCCGTCATGCTGTTCGCTTCCTGGACGTTCCCTGGGATCGCACCCGAACTGGAGGAAACCATCGACGAGATCGCCCGCCGGATGGAAGCGGCGGTCTGATCCGGCGGTCTGATCCGGGGGTCCGACCCGGCGGCCTCGACAACGCGAAGCCCCGGCCCGTGATGGGCCGGGGCTTTCGCATTGCTGTCACCGCCCGCACCGAAGTACGGGACCAACTGCGGCCGTATCTACCGGAGTCGGGCCATGAGGGCGTGTTCGACGAGGGTGATGAGGGCGGATTTGGCGTCGGCGCGGTGGCGGGCGTCGGTGGTGATGATGGGGGTGTCGGGGCCGATTTGGAGTGCTTCGCGTACTTCGTCGGGGGTGTAGGGCTGGTGTCCGTCGAAGCCGTTGAGGGCGATGACGAAGGGGAGTCCTGAGTTTTCGAAGTAGTCGACGGCGGGGAAGCAGTCGGCGAGGCGGCGGGTGTCGACGAGGACGACGGCTCCGATGGCTCCTCGGACGAGGTCGTCCCACATGAACCAGAAGCGGTCCTGTCCGGGGGTGCCGAAGAGGTAGAGGATGAGGTCCTGGTCGAGGGTGATGCGGCCGAAGTCCATGGCGACGGTGGTGGTGGACTTGTCGCCGGTGTGGGTGAGGTCGTCGATTCCGGCTGAGGCGGAGGTCATGACGGCCTCGGTGCGCAGCGGGTTGATCTCCGAGACCGCGCCGACGAACGTGGTCTTGCCCACGCCGAAGCCACCCGCGACCACGATCTTCGCGCTGGTGGTCGACCTGGCGGATCCGCTAGAGCTTGCGAAGTCCACTGAGCACCCTTTCGAGCAGTGTCACGTCAGGCTGGCCACCGGTGTTCTCGTCGCCGCCGGGCTGGTGAATGGCGACGAGTCCCGCCTCCGCCAGGTCGGCGACGAGGATGCGGGCCACGCCGAGGGGAATGGTCAGAAGTGCCGAGATCTCCGCAACGGACTTGATCTCACGGCACAGATGGCAGATCCGCTGATGCTCGGGCAGCTGGCCCTGCATTTGGTGCGGCTGAGCGGTGGTGTGCACCAGCGCCTCGATGGCGAGCTGGTAGCGGGGCCTGGTGCGGCCGCCGGTCATCGCGTACGGACGCACCAGGGGGTTGTGCGCGGCCGGAGCGGGCTCGGGCGAGCGCCGCTGCGGCTGGACCGGCACGATACGCGGGGCGTGCGGCTGGTCGAAGGGCTGCTGTCGGCCCCCGCCGGGCTGCTGCGGTGCGTACGGCTGGTAGGGCCCCGGCGTGCCGGGTGCGGAGGGGTGGCCGAACCGGTTCTGCGAGCCGTCGCCCTGGCCGTGGCCGTACTGCTGCCACCTGGCCGAAGACGAACCCTCTGGGGGTGTTGACACGATTTCCTCCTCCGAAGCGCCGGGTCCATCGCCGTGGAACCGCGTCCCGAAACTTTACGTGGGCAGGACGCCAAAACGCACTGGTTGTTTGTCAGTTGAGAAGGCTTCCCTGGAGCTCCGCACGCAGGTCGGGGGTCAGGACATTGCCCGCCCGGTCGACGAGAAGCGCCATCTCGTACCCAATGAGACCGATATCCGCTTCCGGGTGGGCGAGAACGGCCAGCGAAGAGCCGTCGGAAATGGACATGATGAAGAGGAATCCTCGCTCCATCTCCACAACCGTCTGATTCACGCTGCCGCCCTCGAAGATCCGGGAGGCGCCCGCGGTCAGCGAGGTCAGTCCGGAGGCGACGGCCGCGAGCTGATCGGCGCGGTCGCGCGGAAAGCCCTCGGACATCGCGAGGAGCAGTCCGTCGGCGGAGACCACCACAGTGTGGGACACCCCGGGGGTGTTGTCCACGAAGTTGGTGATCAACCAGTTCAGGTTCTGTGCCGCCTGGCTCATCGGGCTCACACTAACGCTCCTGGTTGTAGGTGCTGTCAGGACCACCGGACTGGTTCGGTGCGGCCTGGCCGTTCGTGTCACTTCCTGCGCGTCCCCGCTGGACGCCGCGGCGCAGGTTGCTGAGCCTGCCCCGTACGTCCTCGGGGGACCGGGAGACCTGAGGGCCGCCCTGCGGGGTCTGCTCCGCGGTGCCCTCGATCAGATTCGCCTGCGGAACACGGCGCGGGAGTCCCGAAGGGGTGACCCCGCCGGCCTTCGGCTTCTTCAGCGATTCGGCCCGCTGCCACCGCTCGTCGTTGGCCGACCGCCAGTCCTCGTCGCGATCGCCCTCGTCGTCGTCCGCGGCGCTCTCGCTGTCGTGGTGCGGCGGGGCCTCCTGCGAGCCGTTGTCGGCCTGCGGCCACTGCCGACTCGCGCCGGAGACCCCCGGGTTGCCGCCTGCCTTGGAGCCGCGACGCGGGAGGCCTGCCCCGGTCAGTTCATGACCGTCACTGGGCGCAGTGGAAGTGGAACCCTGCAGGTCGAAGCCTACGCGCTCGTCGTCGGGAGCGGCAGGCCCGAGACCGGAATCCGTTCGATCTTCCTGCTCGTCCGGGTGCGCAGCCCGGTGCCCGTTGCGCGGCGGCCATGCGCCCTGCGCCGGTTCCTGGCGATAGTCCGCGAACGCCTGAAACGTCTCCTGCGGCGCGTCCGTCCGCCCGGCACCGTCGGCCGGTGCGTACGCCAGGTCCGGGTAGCCGTCCTGGCCGCCCTGGTACCGCTCCTCGTACGCGGGCTGCGGCCGCTGCTCGTACGACTGCTGTACGAGCCCGTAGTCCTGCGTGTGCTCCTGGTACGGCTGCCGCTCGTCGTACCCGGCGGGGTCGTAGCCCAAGGGCTGTTCGTAGCCGGGCTGTTGGGGCTGCTCGTACGGCTGCTGGTGCTGGGTGGCCGGGTAGGACGGGTCCTCGTAGGAGTCGGTGGATCCGTCGGGCCCGTCGTATCCGTTGGGTCCGTCGGGCCCGCTGTATCCGTCGTACTCGTCCTGGGGGGTACCCGCGTAGAACCGGTCGTCGTCGCCGTGCGTGGGCGGGCTGAGGGCCGCGCGGCGTTCCTCGCGCATCAGCGAGCGGCCGACCGGGTCCAGATCCCGCAGATCGTCGGGTATCTGGTGGTACTGGCTGTCGTCGAAGCCGAGTTCGGCCGCGGTGCGCGACGGCTCGACCTCGTGGGCCTGCTGCTGCGGGATGATCGAGGAGACGGTGAACTCCGGGTCCGCCGTGAGCTCGCCGCCACCGCCGTGCGTGATCACCTCGGGCAGCATCACCAGGGAGGTGGTGCCCGCCTGCTCGCCGGAGGGGCGCAGCTGGACCCGGATGCCGTGCCGGTCGGCGAGGCGGCCGACCACGAACAGGCCCATGCGCTGGGAGATCGCGGCGTCCACGGTCGGCGGGTTGGCCAGCTTGTGGTTGATGTCCGCGAAGTCCTCGGCGGTCAGGCCGATGCCCTTGTCGTGGATCTCGATCATGACCCGGCCGTCGGGCAGCCGGGTCGCGGCGACGCGGACCTTGGTCTGCGGCGAGGAGAAGGTGGTCGCGTTCTCCAGCAGCTCGGCGAGCAGGTGGACCAGGTCGGTCACCGCACGTCCGTGGATGTCGGCCTCGGGCACACCCGCGAGCTCGATGCGCTCGTACTGCTCCACCTCGGAGGAGGCGGCGCGCAGGACGTCCACAAGCGGAACCGGCTGGTCCCAACGGCGGCCCGGCTCCTCGCCCGCGAGGACCAGGAGGTTCTCGCCGTTGCGGCGCATACGCGTGGCCAGGTGGTCCAGGCGGAAGAGGTTCTCCAGCTGGTCCGGGTCGGCCTCGTTGTTCTCCAGGTCGGTGATCAGGGTGAGCTGGCCCTCGATCAGCGACTGGTTGCGGCGTGAGAGGTTGGTGAAG
This sequence comes from Streptomyces sp. NA04227, assembly GCF_013364195.1. Taxonomy (NCBI): domain Bacteria; kingdom Bacillati; phylum Actinomycetota; class Actinomycetes; order Kitasatosporales; family Streptomycetaceae; genus Streptomyces; species Streptomyces sp. NA04227. Next base: position 6,211,817 of record NZ_CP054918.1, read on the forward strand.
ATCGCGTTGATGTTGCCGCGCAGCAGGGCCTGTTCGGCCGCGAGCCGGACGGCCTCGCGGTGCACCTGGTCGAAGGCGCGGGCGACCTCGCCGATCTCGTCGGTGGAGGAGATCGGGATCGGGTCGACCCGGGTGTCGACCCGGCCCGGGTCGGTGCGCGAGAGCTGGTCGACCATCATCGGCAGCCGCTGCTCGGCCACACCGAAGGCGGCGGTGCGCAGCCGGCGCATGGACAGGCTCATCTGGCGCGCCATGAGACCGGCCAGGACGAAGGCGATGAGCAGGGCGAGCAGGACCACGGCCGCGGTGACGAAGGTGCTGCGGCGCGCGTCGTCGGAGATGCTCGCCGCCTCGTTCACGGCCTGGTCGGACAGGGAGCTCTCGATCTCGCGGTAGGCGTCGAAGCGCGCCGTGTTCACGGCCCACCAGGCCTGCTGGGTGACGCCCTTGCGCGCCAGGTCCTGCCGGGCCTTCTCGGTGGGTTCGGGCATCGCGGTGAGCAGGCCGACCATCTTCGGTGTGGTCGGCGGCGCCTGGTAGCGCTTGCCCTTGGCCTTGGCCCGCGCGGCCTCCTGCTTGGCCTTCGTCTCCAGGTCGGTCTTCACCTTGGCCTCGGCCTTGGTATAGCGCTCCACGTCCTCGGGGCGGCCACCGGACTTGTACTCCTCGGTGGCGATGACCTCCAGGTACGCGTACGAACCGAGCGCGGTGCGCTGCATACCGAAGCCCTCGGCGTCCGGACCGGGCTTGACCAGCAGGTGCATACCGATGGAGCGCTGGAGGGAGGCGGCGGCCTTGGACAGCGAGACGGCGTAGACGGTACGGCCGTAGCTGGTGATGTTGCCGGTGCCGAGGCCCAGTTCGTTGGCGAACTCCATCAGCGGGTGCTGGATGGCGGTGTAGCCCTCCTCCGTCTTCACCCCCTTGAGCTTGGCGCTGTACGCGCTCTCGCGCAGCTTGCCCAGCCGGTGCTCGCTGTCGCGGAAGGCGGCGAGCCGGCGCTCCAGGCCCGGCTTGTCCGGCATGTTCCGGACGGCTTCCTCGAAGTCGGCGGCGGCCTGGTCGGTGACGCCGCGGGCCCGCTTGACGGTGGGGTCGTCCCGGTCGCCCTTCAGCAGCGGGGCGGCGCTCACGTCACGTTCGTTGATCAGGGCGTCGCCGTAGGTCAGGGCCGCGCGTACCAGGACGGCGGTGTTCTCGGCGTCCTCGGCCTCGTTCCAGGTCTCGATGGAGCTCTTGACCTGGAAGCCGCCCATCACGAGCCCTACCACGACGGGTATCAGCAGGATCGCGTTGAGCTTGGCCGGTACACGCCAGTTGCGCGGCGAGAACCGGCTTCCGGCGGGCGGGACGGCTACCGCGGGGGAGTGCGGCACGGAGGGCGCCGTTCCTCGCGCAGGAGGGGTGAAGTTGCCCCGCGCCGAGGGCTCGGGACCGTTATTGCTTCGCCTCACTCGACCAACAACCTCTCGGCGTCGGCACCTGACCATGTGCCGCTGTGTGCATCTCCGGACTCGTGAGTACGGGCCCGGTTCAGGCGCATTCCAGCACGTCAGCCTGTGGTCTAACAAACAGTTCGGCGGACAATTTCCGAGTGGCGTACACCTCAGATAAAGCGGGCATAAGGGGCGAGCCCCGTCAAAAGACGGGGCTCGTGTCGCTGACCGGAACCAGCCGGACGCGAACAGTGCTCAACTCGGGGCAATTCTCTGTCGAAACGTTATGAACGCCCCCTGAGGTCGTGTCGGAACCCACAGTTCCGCCCGTCCTCGCCTACAGCAACTGCCGTACGCCGCAAGGGAATTGACCCCTCACGGCGTCTGTCGGGCAGTGCCGGTGACGCCGTGTCCGGTTACCGGAGTCGGGCCATGAGGGCGTGTTCGACGAGGGTGATGAGGGCGGATTTGGCGTCGGCGCGGTGGCGGGCGTCGGTGGTGATGATGGGGGTGTCGGGGCCGATTTGGAGTGCTTCGCGTACTTCGTCGGGGGTGTAGGGCTGGTGTCCGTCGAAGCCGTTGAGGGCGATGACGAAGGGGAGTCCTGAGTTTTCGAAGTAGTCGACGGCGGGGAAGCAGTCGGCGAGGCGGCGGGTGTCGACGAGGACGACGGCTCCGATGGCTCCTCGGACGAGGTCGTCCCACATGAACCAGAAGCGGTCCTGTCCGGGGGTGCCGAAGAGGTAGAGGATGAGGTCCTGGTCGAGGGTGATGCGGCCGAAGTCCATGGCGACGGTGGTGGTGGACTTGTCGCCGGTGTGGGTGAGGTCGTCGATTCCGGCTGAGGCGGAGGTCATGACGGCCTCGGTGCGCAGCGGGTTGATCTCCGAGACCGCGCCGACGAACGTGGTCTTGCCCACGCCGAAGCCACCCGCGACCACGATCTTCGCGGAGGTCGTCGAGCGACCCTGATCAGAGCTTGCGAAGTCCACTGAGCACCCTTTCGAGCAGTGTCACGTCAGGCTGGCCACCGGCGTTCTCGTCGCCGCCGGGCTGGTGAATGGCGACAAGTCCCGCCTCCGCCAGGTCGGCCACCAGGATGCGGGCCACCCCCAGCGGCATCGAGAGCAGCGCCGAGACCTCGGCCACGGACTTCACTTCGCGGCACAGGTGGCATATGCGCTGGTGCTCCGGGAGGAGTCCCATCAGCTGGGCCGGGTCGGCCGTGGTGCTGACCAGTGCCTCGATGGCGAGCTGGTAACGCGGCCGGGTCCGGCCGCCGGTCATCGCGTACGGACGTACCAGCGGCTGGTCGCCCTCAAATCCGTACAGATCTTGTTGAGCTCCGTACGGATCGTGAGAGGCGGTGGGCGGGGTCATGTTGGGTCCTCCGGGCGGGACAGCAAGAGGTCAGCGTGCCGTCTGACAGAGCCGGTGGGGGTGCGTTTGGCGGCCGGACGGTGGGACGGTCGGTCATTTCGTACGGTCGTGACACATCGAGCAACGAGTAGCGGTGGACAGGGAGTGGGGGATCCCTCTCGGTCAGTGCAGCAGGCTCCCCTGGAGTTCCGCGCGCAGGTCCGGGGTCAGGACGTTCCCGGCGCGGTCGACGAGCAGTGCCATCTCGTATCCCACCAGGCCGATGTCACATTCGGGGTGGGCGAGGACGGCCAGCGAGGAACCGTCCGAGATCGACATGATGAACAGAAAGCCGCGTTCCATCTCGACCACGGTCTGGTTCACCGGACCGCCCTCGAAGATGCGCGAGGCACCCGCGGTCAGCGAGGTCAGTCCGGAGGCGACGGCCGCGAGCTGATCGGCGCGGTCGCGCGGAAAGCCCTCGGACATGGCCAGAAGCAGCCCGTCGGCGGACACGACGACGGTGTGGGACACCCCTGGGGTGTTGTCCACGAAGTTGGTGATCAACCAGTTCAGATTCTGTGCAGCCTGGCTCATCGGGCTCAACTAACGCTCCTGCTGGTGAGTGGGGCGCGGAACACTGTCGGTCGACGGACCGTTTCCGGCGCGGCGACCCTGTTGGATGCCCCGGCGGAGATTGGTCAGCCGCCCACGCACCTCGTCCGGTGCACGGGAAACTTGGGGACCTGCTGCCTGCGATTGCTGGGATTCTGCGGTGCCGGGTACGAGATTGGCACGGGGAACCCGCCGCGGGAGGCCGGAATTGGTTACTCCGCCTGCGGAGGGCTGCCTTATTCGCTCGGCCTGGCGCACGAGTTCGTCGTTGGGCGAGGCCCGCCAGCCCGGACGGCCGGGCTCGGCGGGACGCTGCGGACCGCCGGGGGCGCCGCCCTGCTCGCCGGGTCCCGAGGGTCCCGCGAACTCGCCGAGCTCGTCGCCGGGGTACTGCGGGCGCTGCGGCTGTGCGGGCTGCTCGGGCCGGCGGGCGTCCGGCCGCGGGCCGGCGGGGCGATTGCCCAGCGGCCCGTTCTGCGGACGGCCCGGGTAGGGCTGCTGGGGCTCACGCGGGGCGTCATGAGCGGACGGCTCACGGGTCTCGGCGGGCTGCTGGGCCTCGGCGGCCTGCTGGTTGCGGAACCAGGTGGTTTCCAGCGTGTCGTAGAGCGGGGTACGGCCGTCGCCCGGACCCGAGGCCGGGGGCAGCGCCTCCGGCTCGCTGCGGCGCGGGGCCGCGGGGGAGGGCGGCAGCACGCCGCCCGGACGCTGCGCGGGCGGGCGCGGTGCCTCGTAACGGCCGTTGTCCTGACCGGAGTTCGGCCGCGGGAAGGAGTCGGTGTCCTGGCCGTCGTACGCGCGCTCGGAGCCGTCCGCACCAAAGGCGCCGTCGGGTATCCGGTGCGCGCCGGTGTCCTCGGGGCCGCGCGAGCCGTGGGCCGGGAACCGGTGGGCGCCGGTGTCGCCGGCGTTGTCGGGGTCGTACGCGTCACGCGGGGGCAGCCGGTGGGAGCCGGTGTCCTCGTGCCGCGGGGCGGTGGGACGCGGGAAGGAGCCGGTCGACTCCGGGCCGCGCGGCGCGGGGCCGCGCTCGTCACGGGCGGGCGGTGCCGCGAACTGGCCGGTGTCGGACGGGTCCTGGCCGCCCTGCGGACGCCCGCCGAAGACGTCGGAGCGCATGTACGGACCCGCGTTGGGCTGCGGCGGGCCGGAGTTCGGCCGCCCCGGTCCGCCGCTCGCGGGCGGCGGACCGTCCAGCGCGGGCCGGGCGAACTGCCCGGTGGAACCGGGGCCTTCGGCCTGCACGCGCGGGAACTCGCCGGTGGAACCGGGGCCGTTGACGTCGGGGCGCGGGAACTCCCCAGTGGAATCAGGGCCGTTCAGCGCGGGCCGGGCGAACTCGCCCGTGGCGCCGGGACCTTGGCGGTCGTCGACCTTCGGGAGCTGCGCCGTGGCGTCCGGCTCCTCGTGGCCGCGCGGACCGTCCTGGCCCGAACGGCCGCCGCCGGTACGGGAGTTGTTCGGGTCCTCGGCGTTCCAGGCCGGGCTCGCGGCACGCGGGCCGCCCGGCAGCTCGGCACGCGGACCGCCGGGGGGCGGCAACTGCGGCCGACGGGAGCCGTCGTCGCGGGTCTCCTCGCCCCGGCGCGGACCGGGCACACCGGGCCCGGGGGACTGGAGACCGGAAGGTACGGGAGCGGAGGGACGCGAGGGCAGCGGCGGAACCGGAGCGCCCGGCGCGGCACCCGAGCCCTGCGGACGCGGGGCGCCCGGACGCGAGCCGGAGGCGCCGGCGTCCCGGGAGGGCAGTGCGGCGCGGGGTCCGGAACCGGACACCTGGCCGCGCTTGGGCAGTGCGCCCATCCGGCTGGTGCCCGGGCCCGACTGCGAGGGCCCCTGGCCGGGGGTGTTCCGGCTGCCCGGACCGCTCTGGTTGCCCTGGGCGATCTGCGGGGTCTGGTTGCCGGGACCCGACTTCTGGGCGACCGCGCTGCGACGGCCCGCCGCGGCCTGGGCCACGGCCGAACCACCGCTGCTCGCACCGGACTTGCCGGGCTTCGCGGGCATCTTGCGACCGCCCTGGGCCACGTCGACCGGCAGCATGACGAGTGCCGTCGTACCGCCCGAGTCGGAGGGCCGCAGCTGGATGCGGATGCCGTGGCGCTGCGAGAGGCGGCCGACCACGAACAGGCCCATGCGGCGGGAGACGGAGACGTCCACGGTGGGCGGCGAGGCGAGCCGCTCGTTGATCGCGGACAGGTCCTCGGGCGACAGACCGATACCGGTGTCGTGGATCTCGATCAGCACCCGGCCGTCGGGCAGCGCGTGACCGGTGACCTTGACCTTGGTCTGCGGCGAGGAGAACGAGGTGGCGTTCTCCAGCAGCTCGGCGAGCAGGTGGACGAGGTCGTTGACGACGCGGCCCGCGACCTCGGTGGCCGGTACCGCGGACAGCTCGATGCGCTCGTACTGCTCCACCTCGGAGGCCGCGGCGCGCAGCACGTCGACCAGCGGGACGGGCCGGGTCCAGCGTCGGCCCGGCTCCTCACCGGCGAGGACGAGGAGGTTCTCGCCGTTACGGCGCATACGGGTCGCGAGGTGGTCCAGCTTGAACAGCGAGGACAGCTGGTCCGGGTCGGCCTCGCGGGACTCCAGCTCCGAGATCAGCGAGAGCTGGCGCTGGATGAGGCCCTGGCTGCGGCGCGAGAGGTTGGTGAACATCGCGTTGACGTTGCCCCGGAGCAGGGCCTGCTCGGCGGCGAGGCGGACCGCCTCGCGGTGCACGTCGTCGAAGGCCGAGGCCACCTTGCCGATCTCGTCGCGCGAGTGCACACCCACCGACTGCACGGAGGTGTCCACGTCCTGCGGGTCGGCCTCGGAGAGCTGCTTGACCAGCTCGGGCAGCCGGTCCTGGGCGACCTTGGTGGCGGTGTCCTGGAGGCGGCGCAGCGAGCGGATCATGGAGCGGGCCACCACGAAGGCGCCGACCAGCGAGACACCGAGCACCAGGAACACCAGCACACCGCTGATGATCGCTTCTCGCTCGGACTCGTTGCGCAGCTCGCGGGCCTGCTGCTCCATCTTGCCGAGCAGGGTCAGCTCGATCTTGGACATCTGCTCGATCTTGGCGGTGTCCGAGTCGACCCAGTCCTTGTAGGAGCGCTTGTCCTCCTGGCGGATGCCCTCGTCCTGGGTCAGGACGCGCTCCGCGTAGGTGTCCGCTTCCTTGATGGTCGGGTTGCCGCGCTCGATCGGGGTGAGCAGTTCGTCGGGGTTCTCGTTCTTGGACAACTGGCGGAACGAGTTGAGTTCGTCCCGCTGGTTGTTGTACGCCGCCTCGCCGTACTGCCGGTCGGTCTCGGAGAGCTTGCCGGTCTCGCGGTTGTTGGCGGGCAGGGCCGCCGCGATGATCGCGCGCTGGATCGACGCGTACTCCTTGGCCGAGGAGAAGGCGGCCAGGGCGCGGGTGCGCTGAATCATCTCCGGGTTGCTGGTGGCCTGCGCCATGTCCTGCGAGAGGCCGAGCAGTTGCTCGATCAGGCGGCTGTACGCCTCGACCGTTTGCGAGGAGTTGTCGGGGTTGGCGAAGGCGGCCTGGCGGATGCTGCTGAGCCGATTGAGCTGTTCGACGATACGGACCACGTTGTCGCGGATGCCGTCGAGGCTGGCGGTGTCGTTGCTGTCCTCGATCTGGTGGGTGGCCTCCATGAAGGCCTGGCGCTCGCGGTCCGTGGTGTCGCGGGGGCCCTTGACGTCGAAGTCGCTGCCCTTGCCGCCGTTGGACAGCGGGCCCGCCGACAGGTCCCGTTCCTTCTGCAGCGCGCTGGCCAGCTCGGTGGCCTGCTTGGTCATCTCGGTGAGCAGCCGCATGTTGTCCAGCTGCTCGATGTCGTTCATCGACTGGTTGATGCGCATCCCGCCGAGGGTCGTCGCGGCGACGACGGGCAGGGCGAGCAGGGACACCAGGCGGGTGGAGATGCGCCAGTTCCGCAGCAGGAGGCGGTTGCCGGGCCCGGCCGGGGCGGTGGCGGTCGCGCTCTCGGCGGACTTGCCCCCGGAGGCGGCGGACGTGGTCGTGGTGGTCGGCTTGTGGGCGTGCTGGACCGAGGAATCGCGGTCGCTCGCGCTGCGCTCCGGCTGCGCCGCAGCTTCCTTCTGGGCCTGGCGGCTCGGCGCGGACCCCGAGCCATCCCTCTTGAAACGTCCCTGCACTAGCGTCGCAACCTCTGGACCAGGCGCCCTGCCGTTGTACGGCGGGACGATGACGGCGTCGTCGGGGCGCCGGGGCGCCCCGGGCGGTCGGTGTGACCGGCCCCTTGTTCCCCCTTCCCGCTGCCTCCCGGCGCCTGCTTCGTGCGCGCGAGTGCGCCGGGTCGGACCCGCGGCGGTCCCGGGAATTCCAGCACAGTGCTCGATCTCCAACAAGGCCCGCAAGTCAGCCGGTGGCTGTTGTGACACGGAGTGAGAGTGGGATCACCAACTGTGGGAGGCGATTGGGGTCAGGGTGGGCAATCAGGACAAAAAATGCCGAGAGGCACCCCTGTCCCAGTCGGGATGATCAGAGGCGAAATCTGCCTGTACGTTGGCAATTGCCGGTTTCGGTAACGCGCATTGATCACCCCGTCTGCCCCGATATGCCCGATGTCTGGTGAGCAAAATCACAGGCCCTGGACTGACTGCTCTCGGTGCCGATCGGGCACGGAATGTTTAGCCTGACGCTTTACAGGGATGGCAAATCCGACAACCCGCGCCCCCGCGGCGGCCGATGACGGCCGGTGCTCGGGGGCGCCGTGATGACAGGGCCGAAACGGCAGATGACGACCACGAAGACGGTGAACCCGGTGAAGATGTTCCGCAACATCGCCAACCCGCGGCGCACCACCCTCGCCCACCTCGACGACGCCGGAACCCTCCAGGTCTCCGAGCAGCCGGAGCACTCCGTCGAACTGCCCACCCAGACCGCCAACCCCCGGCGCACCATCCTGATGACCGTCCCGGAGACCGCGCCGGTCGCCTGAGTTCCGGCGGGCTCTCCCGCCGAGGGTGCGGCCACGGGCGCACCCGCCCCACAGTCATCGCCGCCGGGCCCTCACGCGATGCGTTCGCGTCGGGGCCCGGCGGTGTCGCGCCCGCCCTCGGCGGTAATGGGCCCGAAGACCCCTGGCCGGAGCGTTAGCCTGGAGCGTCAGACTCCGGCCAGCGGAAGCAGAGGGGCACAGGCACTCCCGTGCGCATCGCCAGGTTCTCCATCGACGGCAACGTCGCGTTCGGCGCGGTCGAGGGCTCCGCCCCCGACGAGCTCGTCCTCGACATCATCAAGGGCATTCCGTTCGCGGACTTCGAGCTCTCCGGCACCAAGGTCCCGCTGAGCAAGGTGCGGCTACTGCCCCCCGTGCTGCCGAACAAGGTCGTCGCGTACGGCCGCAACTACGCCGCGCACGCGCGCGAGATGGGCGGCGAGGTCCCCGAGGTGCCGTTCGCCTTCTTCAAGCCGTCCACCTCGGTGATCGGCAGCGGCGACGCGATCCAGTACCCGTCCTTCAGCCAGGAACTGCACCACGAGGCCGAACTCGCCGTCGTCATCGGCCGGATGTGCCGTGAGGTGCCGCGTTCCCGGGTCAAGGACGTGATCCTCGGCTACACCTGCGCCAACGACGTCACCGCGCGCGACGTCCAGCGCACCGAGAAGCAGTGGGCCAGGGCCAAGGGCTTCGACACCTCCTGCCCGCTCGGCCCCTGGGTGGAGACCGAGCTGGACCCCTCGGACCTGACCATCCAGTGCACCGTCAACGGCGCCCAGCGCCAGCTCGGCAGCACCGCCCAGATGATCCACTCCGTCGAGGAGCTGGTCGTCAACATCTCCGAGGCCATGACGCTGCTCCCGGGCGACGTCATCCTCACGGGCACCCCGGAAGGGGTCGGCCCGCTCAGTGTCGGCGACGAGGTCGCCGTCACCATCGAAGGCATCGGCACTCTCACCAACAAGGTGATCAAGCGTGGCTAACTCCCCTGTTCGCGTACGGTTCTGTCCCTCCCCGACCGGCAACCCCCATGTCGGCCTGGTCCGTACCGCCCTGTTCAACTGGGCCTTCGCCCGGCACCACCAGGGCACCTTCGTCTTCCGTATCGAGGACACCGACGCGGCCCGCGACTCCGAGGAGTCCTACGAGCAGCTCCTGGACGCGATGCGCTGGCTCGGCTTCGACTGGCAGGAGGGCCCCGAGATCGGCGGCCCGCACGCGCCGTACCGCCAGTCCCAGCGGATGGACCTCTACAAGGACATCGCGAACAGGCTGGTCGAGGGCGGCTACGCCTACCCGTGCTACTGCACCACCGAAGAGCTCGACAACCGCCGCGAGGCCGCCCGCGCCGCCGGCCGCCCCTCCGGCTACGACGGCACCTGCCGCGAGCTGACCGCCGAGCAGAAGGCCGCCTACGAGGCCGAGGGCCGCAGCGCGGTCATCCGCTTCCGGATGCCCGACGAGCCGATCACCTTCACCGACCTGGTGCGCGGCGAGCTGACCTTCACCCCGGAGAACGTCCCGGACTACGGCATCGTGCGCGCCAACGGCGCCCCGCTGTACACGCTGGTCAACCCGGTCGACGACGCCTTGATGGAGATCACTCACGTGCTGCGCGGCGAGGACCTGCTGTCCTCCACACCGCGGCAGATCGCGCTCTACAAGGCGCTGATCGAGCTGGGCGTCGCGAAGGACATCCCGCTCTTCGGACACCTGCCGTACGTGATGGGTGAGGGCAACAAGAAGCTCTCCAAGCGCGACCCGCAGGCCTCGCTGAACCTCTACCGCGAGCGCGGCTTCCTGCCCGAGGGACTGCTCAACTACCTTTCCCTGCTGGGCTGGTCGCTCTCCGCCGACCGCGACATCTTCTCCATCGAGGAGATGGTGGCCGCCTTCGACATCGCGGACGTGAACCCCAACCCCGCCCGGTTCGACCTGAAGAAGGCCGAGTCGATCAACGGCGACCACATCCGCATGCTCGACGTGAAGGACTTCACCGCGGCCTGCGCGCCCTGGCTGAAGGCTCCCTTCGCGCCCTGGGCGCCGGAGGACTTCGACCAGCAGACCTTCGAGGCCATCGCGCCGCACGCGCAGACCCGCCTCCCGGTGCTCTCGGAGATCACCCAGAACGTCGACTTCCTCTTCCTGCCCGAGCCGGTCGAGGACGAGGCCTCCTGGACCAAGGCCATGAAGGAGGGCTCGGACGCGCTGCTTCGCACCGCCCGCGCCAAGCTGGAGGACGCGGACTGGAACAGCGCCGAGTCCCTGAAGGCCGCGGTGCTCGCCGCGGGCGAGGAGCACGGCCTCAAGCTCGGCAAGGCGCAGGCCCCGGTCCGCGTCGCGGTCACCGGCCGTACGGTCGGCCTCCCCCTGTTCGAGTCCCTGGAGATCCTCGGCAAGGAGCGCACGCTGCGCCGCATCGACGCGGCCCTGGCCAAGCTCACCGCCAACTGATCCGGCCCGTACGGGAGTTGGCTTCCGTACGGGGGAGGGGCGCCGTCCGTTCGCGGGCGGCGCCCTTCGCCGTTGCCGCTCGCCGGCGCAAGCCGGTCCGCCCTGTCGGACCGCACGGCGCGGGCGATAGCGTCGGGGCATGAGCAGCGAACCCGCAGCCCCCTCCGCCGAGCCCGCCGCCTCAGCACCTCCGCCGAACCCGCAGGACGCCGCAGCGCTCCCGGCGACCGCGGTGATCGAACCCGCCACGGTGCCGGAGCCGATCGAAGCGGTCGTCTGGGACATCGACGACACGCTCTTCGACTACGCCGGGGCCGATCTCGCCGGACTGCGGGCCCACTTGGGCGCCGAAGGGCTCCTCGACCTCCACGGCTCCACCGAGGCGGCCCTGGCCGAATGGCAGCGCCTCACCAGGATCCACTGGGCCCGCTGCGAGTCGGGCGAGGTCGATTTCCTCACCCAACGCCGCGACCGCGTACGGGAGTTCCTCACCTCGTCCCTGGACGACGACGGCATCGACGCCTGGTTCGCGGGCTACGCCGTCCACTACGAGGCCGCCTGGGCGCTGTTCCCGGACGTACTGCCCGCCCTCGAGGCGCTGTCCGGCCGCTACCGGCACGCGGTGCTCTCCAACTCCGCGCTGTCCACCCAGGAGTACAAGCTCGCGACTCTCGGCCTGCGGGACCGTTTCGAGGCGGTGCTCTGCGCGGTGGACCTCGGCGTCTCCAAGCCGGAGCCGGGCGCCTTCCACGCGGTGGGCGAAGCGCTCGGCCTGGCCCCGGCGCGGATCGCGTACGTGGGGGACCAGCCGGACACCGACGCCCGCGGTGCGCGGGACGCCGGAATGCTCGGAATCTGGCTGGACCGGACCAACTCGCCCTCGGCGACGCCCTCGGGGGTTCACCGCATCACGTCGCTCGCCGAGCTGGAAGCCCTGCTCGGCACGCATACTCGTTTTGGAGCGCCGTCCACCTTCGGGTAATGTTCTTCCTGCGCCGCCCGGAAGGGGCCGAGAGGCCCGGCCGGTCGGTACACACACAGAGCAGAAGTTCTGGGCACAGGACTTGCGCTTTGGTGGCCTATGGTGTAATTGGCAGCACGACTGATTCTGGTTCAGTTAGTCTAGGTTCGAGTCCTGGTAGGCCAGCTCGCAGAGCTTATCTGCAAAGCCCCCGTTGTGTAGCGGCCTAGCACGCCGCCCTCTCAAGGCGGTAGCGCCGGTTCGAATCCGGTCGGGGGTACAGATCCATCCCGCAACGACAGCAGGGTCGCTCCCGTTGTCGCGCGGTGACATCACCCGGTTTCTGCCGGGTGGGATCGCCAGGGCCCCCGTTGTGTAGCGGCCTAGCACGCCGCCCTCTCAAGGCGGTAGCGCCGGTTCGAATCCGGTCGGGGGTACTTGCAGGTGGTCTAGACCAGACTGCCAGTGGGCTATGGTGTAATTGGCAGCACGACTGATTCTGGTTCAGTTAGTTTAGGTTCGAGTCCTGGTAGCCCAGCTCGATCGTGCGAAAGCACGGTTCACGCCCCCGTTGTGTAGCGGCCTAGCACGCCGCCCTCTCAAGGCGGTAGCGCCGGTTCGAATCCGGTCGGGGGTACTTCGCAGGAAGGGTCCTTCGCTCAGGCGAGGGGCCCTTCGGCGTTTCCGGGGCGCGTGACCGGTGGGCGCCAGCCGCCCCTCACGCGGGCGTCAATACCCGTACCGCCGGGCCGATTCCTCCTGTTGGGCAAGTCTGCGCAGCGAGATGAGGAAGGGCTCGAAGAGCATCGTCGACGCCACCGCCCACTCGACCCGTTCGCCGTCCGAGGGCAGGGTCTCCAGAAGGTCGAGATCGCTCTCGGCGACCTCGTGCATCTTCTGTCCGTAGGGGAGCAGCAGGTCGACCGTGATGGGGAAGCCGAGGCGCAACAGCGTGGCGAGGCCGGTCACCAGGGACTGGTAGGAGGGGGAGAGGCTGCCGATCTCCTGGGCCTTGCTCCAGCCGAGCCGGCTGAGGAGTTCCTCCAACTGCTGTGTGGCCGCGGCCGTTTCGGCGTCGCTGCCGTCAAGCGGCTCGGGGTTCGTCTGGGGTAGCGCCCACAGTGCGGCGCCCAGCCGCATGGTGCGGCTCAGGGAGTCGTCGTCGACATGGCGGAGCACTTCGCGCGCGGTCGCCACCGGGACGCGGCCCGCCTGGATCAGTGCCCGCACCAGCCGCAGTCTGCGCAGGTGCTCCTCGCTGTACTCGGCCTGGGTGGCGCTGACGCGGCGGCCGGGCGGGAGCAGCTTCTCGCGCAGGTAGTACTTGATCGTCGCGGTGGAGACGCCGCTTCGCTCGCTGAGTTCCGACAGTCGCATGGCTTGCGTCCCCTCGTGGTGAGTGTCACTATCCAAGCATGGATAGCATGACTATCCAAGGTAGCGAGAAAGGGGGCACCTGTGTTCTCCAAGCCCATCCCGGGCCGTACGACGGCGGCCGCCCGAGGCGATGTGGTCGTGCTGCTCATCGGCATGCGGATCAACCACTTCTGGGGCGTCCATCACTGGCTCCCCGTGTTCCTCGCCATGCCGCGGATGCTCCGCGAACTGTCGAAGGACCCCTCCCGGGGACTGCTCGGCCACACCCTGCTCAGCGGTTCGCCGCGGACGTACTACGTGGTGCAGTACTGGGAGTCCAAGGAGAAGCTCTACGCGTACGCGAAGGCGCCGGACATGTTCCATCGCAAGGCCTGGGCCAGGCTCAACCGGGCGGAGAAGAAGTCCCGGCAGCACGTGGGGCTGTGGCACGAGAGCTATGTGGTGCCCGAGGGCGGCTACGAGAACATCTACGCCGACATGCCGCCCTACGGACTCGGCAAGGCGCTCGGCGTCCTGCCGATCGAGCAGCGCGGGCGCAGCGCCAAGGAGCGGTTCGCACACCGTTCCCGCGCGTGAACGCCCTTGCCGGGCGGACGTGGACGCTCCTGGGAGCCACGCGCGCGCTCGCGTACGACGTCCCGTAGCGCCCGAAGCGGTGCGCCGGTCTCCGCCCGACGGGGGTGGACGGAGACCGGCGCACCGCTTTTGTGGCACGGTCGTGCGGGCCTGTGAGGTCTCACACGGTCCAGCGCACCGGGTGGATCTCGTCGGCGGGGTGGCCGGTGCGACTGTGCACCCGCTGCACGGCCTCGGCGGAGGGGCCTTCGGACAGGCAGTAGACCGTGCCCGACTCCGGGTCCGCCCAGGCGTGCTTGAAGCGCACGCCCTCCTCGCCCTCGATGGCCTGGTCGGCACGGTGGGCCTCACGCAACTCCTCGTTGGTGATGCCCTTCATCCCGCGGTGAACGTCCATGTACTCGGTCATCTCGCACCTCCGTGACGGTCGGCACGCCGACGGAGGTGCGGCGCCCGCCGCCACTTCCATGCTGCACCCGCACGCCGTCGCCGAACATCCGGCGGGGCGGCGGTGGTCAGCCGTTGCGGCGCAGCGCCTCGGAGAGCCGGGCCGCCGCGTCGATGACGGCCTGGGCGTGCATCCGGCCCGGGTGACGGGTGAGGCGCTCGATCGGTCCGGAGACCGAGACGGCGGCGACCACACGGTTGGACGGCCCGCGCACCGGCGCCGAGACGGAGGCCACACCCGGCTCGCGCTCGCCGATCGACTGGGCCCAGCCCCTGCGGCGTACCCCGGACAGGGCGGTCGCCGTGAAACGGGCACCCTGCAGACCGCGGTGCAGCCGCTCGGGCTCCTCCCAGGCCATCAGGATCTGTGCCGAGGAACCGGCCTTCATGGTGAGCGTGGAACCGACGGGCACGGTGTCCCGCAGTCCGGACAGCCGCTCGGCGGCGGCCACGCAGATACGCATGTCGCCCTGGCGCCGGTAGAGCTGCGCGCTCTCGCCGGTGACGTCCCGCAGATGCGTGAGCACCGGGCCCGCCGTGGCGAGCAGGCGGTCCTCGCCCGCGGCGGCGGCCAGTTCGGCCAGCCGCGGGCCCAGGATGAACCTGCCCTGCATGTCCCTCGCCACCATCCGGTGGTGTTCCAGTGCCACGGCAAGGCGATGTGCCGTGGGTCGTGCGAGCCCTGTCGCCGCGACCAGCCCGGCGAGGGTGGCCGGACCGGACTCCAGGGCGCTCAGAACCAGAGCTGCCTTGTCGAGAACGCCGACGCCGCTAGAGTTGTCCATGAAACGATATTCGCGTCTCACTCTGTGAAACGCAAGTTCCTTTTTCCGTGGGACTTGCCACTCTGTAGGGACAGCGGCCCGCGGACCAATCGGGCCCGGCGGGCGCAACCCGGCAGAACACGGGGAGTTGGGCGCACGCGAGATCTCCAGTTGAGCAGGCGGCCCGTGAGGTGCCGGCCGGCCGAAGGGAAAGCGATGGGTAGGACACTCGCGGAGAAGGTCTGGGACGACCATGTCGTCCGGCGCGCCGAGGGCGAGCCCGACCTCCTCTTCATCGATCTTCACCTGCTGCACGAGGTGACCAGCCCGCAGGCCTTCGACGGGCTGCGCAAGAACGGCCGCCCGGTGCGCAGGCTCGACCTCACCATCGCGACCGAGGACCACAACACTCCCACGCTGGACATCGACAAGCCCATCGCGGACCCCGTCTCCCGCGCCCAGCTGGAGACGCTGCGCAAGAACTGCGCCGACTTCGGCGTACGGCTGCACCCGCTGGGCGACGTGGAACAGGGCGTTGTCCACGTAGTGGGCCCGCAACTGGGACTGACCCAGCCCGGCACCACCGTGGTCTGCGGCGACTCGCACACCTCCACCCACGGAGCCTTCGGCGCCCTCGCCTTCGGTATCGGCACCTCGCAGGTCGAGCACGTGCTCGCGACCCAGACGCTGCCGATGGCCCGCCCCAGGACCATGGCCATCACCATCAACGGCGAACTGCCCGAGGCCGTCACCGCCAAGGACCTGATCCTCGCCATCATCGCGCGGATCGGCACCGGCGGCGGCCAGGGCTACGTCCTGGAGTATCGCGGCGAGGCCATCGAGAAACTCTCGATGGAAGCCCGGATGACCATCTGCAACATGTCCATCGAGGCCGGTGCCCGGGCGGGCATGATCGCCCCGGACGAGACCACGTTCGCCTACCTGAAGGGCCGCGCGCACGCGCCCGAGGGCGCGGACTGGGACGAGGCAGTCGCGTACTGGAAGACGCTGCGCACCGACGAGGACGCCGCGTTCGACGCCGAGGTCGTCATCGAGGCCGCCGAACTGGCCCCGTTCGTCACCTGGGGCACCAACCCGGGCCAGGGCGCGCCGCTGTCGGCGAGCGTCCCCGATCCGGCTTCGTACGAGGACGCCTCGGAGCGCTTCGCCGCCGAAAAGGCCCTGGAATACATGGGGTTGACCGCCGGACAGCCGCTGCGCGACATCCGCGTCGACACCGTCTTCGTAGGTTCCTGCACCAACGGCCGTATCGAGGACCTGCGGGCCGCGGCCTCGATCGTCGAGGGCCGCAAAATCGCCGACGGCGTACGGATGCTGGTGGTGCCCGGCTCCGCGCGGGTGGGCCTGCAGGCCGTGGACGAGGGCCTGGACCGGGTCTTCAAGGAGGCCGGGGCCGAGTGGCGGCACGCGGGCTGCTCCATGTGCCTGGGCATGAACCCCGACCAACTCGCCCCGGGGGAGCGCTCGGCGTCCACCTCCAACCGCAACTTCGAGGGCCGGCAGGGCAAGGGCGGCCGTACGCACCTCGTCTCGCCGCAGGTGGCCGCCGCGACCGCGGTCCTGGGCCACCTGGCCTCGCCCGCCGACCTGACCGACGCCCGTACCACCGCCGGAGTCTGACAGCCATGGAAGCCTTCACCACGCACACCGGCCGGGCCGTCCCGCTGCGCCGCAGCAACGTCGACACCGACCAGATCATCCCCGCGCACTGGCTCAAGAAGGTCACCCGCGACGGATTCGAGGACGGGCTGTTCGAGGCCTGGCGCAAGGACCCCGAGTTCGTGCTCAACCAGCCTGTTCACCAGGGCGGGACCGTGCTGGTCGCCGGGCCCGACTTCGGTACGGGTTCCTCGCGCGAGCACGCCGTCTGGGCCCTGCAGAACTACGGTTTCAAGGCCGTCATCTCCTCCCGTTTCGCCGACATCTTCCGCGGCAACTCGCTGAAGAACGGCCTGCTCACGGTCGTTTTGGAGCAGGAAACCGTGGACGCCCTGTGGGAGCTGGCCGAGCGCGACCCGAACGCGCCGGTCACCGTGGACCTCCAGGACCGTCAGGTGCGCGCCGAGGGCGTCACCGCGGACTTCGAGCTCGACGAGAACGCCCGCTGGCGGCTGCTGAACGGCCTGGACGACATCAGCATCACGCTCCGCAGCGAGCAGGACATCGCCGACTACGAGACCCGGCGCCCGGCGTTCAAGCCGCGCACGCTCCAGCTCTGAGTCGCGTCCGCCGCGCGCGCGGCGATGTGGTCCGTACCCCCAGCCGATTCACGGTTGGGGGTACGTTCTTGTGCGCACTTCCGCTGCGTCCGATGACCTGAACGGGTGGACTCGCCCGAGTGCCCAACTCCCTTGATTCTGGGGGCACAAGAGAGCTTTCGGCCCTGTTCGCGGGCGGTTTTCGGCTACGCTCACCATGCCGCCACAGCACGGCAGTTGCGCCCTGCGGAGGCGACAACTCGCCCCAGATGGCACAATCGGCGCATGGAACGCGACGACCAACTCGAGCTCTACGAGGTCGTGGCGGACCAGCTCAAGGAAGCGCACACAAGGGTGCGCGCACTGCAAGTCCCGGAGGGCGTACGGATGGCGCTGACCCGGAAGCTGCTGGTCATTACGGCCGTGGCCAAACACGATCTCGCCGACGCGGCAAGGCGACTGGACCGATTCACCGCGGACCTCGATGAGGGCCGATTCCCGGAAGAAGCCTGAACAGCAAGTCCCGGTGAACTCGACAGCGGCCCAGTTCGTTGCGGCACAAGGGTGATTAGACCGTTTCGTGTTTGATTTGCGGTATATATCTGCCTAACGTGCGAAAAAGCTTGAACACTTTCGTTCCGGCAATGTCTCCGAAGGGGAAGACGTGAACAAGGCGCAGCTCGTAGAAACGATTGCCGACAAGGTCGGCGGGCGTCAGCAGGCGGCCGAGGCCGTCGACGCCGTCCTCGACGCCATCGTCCGCGCCGTTGTCGGCGGAGACCGGGTCTCGGTCACCGGCTTCGGCTCGTTCGAGAAAGTCGACCGGCCCGCCCGCTACGCCCGTAACCCGCAGACCGGCGAGCGGGTGCGGGTCAAGAAGACCTCGGTGCCGCGGTTCCGCGCGGGCCAGGGCTTCAAGGATCTGGTGAGCGGCTCGAAGAAGCTGCCGAAGGGCGGCGAGGTCGCGGTCAAGAAGGCGCCCAAGGGCAGCCTTTCGGGCGGCACCAGCACCAGGACCACCGCCAAGGCGGCGGCCAAGAAGGCCACCGCGAAGAAGGCGACCGCCAAGAAGGCCACCACCGCACGCAAGACGGCGGCGAAGAAGGCCACCACCGCGCGGAAGACCGCGGCCAAGAAGACCACCGCCAAGAAGGCGACGGCGAAGAAGACCACGGCCAAGAAGGCGACGGCGAAGAAGACCACCGCCAAGAAGACCGCCCCGGCCAAGAAGGCGACCGCCAAGAAGGCGCCGGCCCGCAAGACGACCGCGCGCAAGACCACCGCCAAGAAGGCCACCACCCGCAGGAAGTAAGGGCAAGGGCCGCTCACGCGCCGGGCCGGACTCCCGTTGAGGAGCCCGGCCCGCGGCGGTTCGGTGCGATGACCGCAGGCCCGCGCACGGGCGTGCGCGTAGGCGTGGGCGATCCGGTGGGATTCAGAGAGTCTGCAGGGTGATCAGCGTGATGCGGCGCTGTTCGCCTTCGCCCTGTGTCTCGATACGCACCCGCTGTCCCGAGCGGAGCAGCAACAGCCCGCCCGCGTCGAACGCGGCGGAGTCGAAGGGCATCGGGGTGCCGTCGTCCAGGAGCACGCTGCCGGAGCGCGTCTCGGGGTCGAAGGTGTACGAGGTCGCCTGCATGCCGTCAGCGTAGGCGAAGCTCATTCGGTCATCAGCAGTCGGGCGGCGGCCTCGCGGGTGTGCGGGCCGACGCCGAGCGCGAGTGCCGCGCGCAGGTCTTCCTCCGTGTCCACGTCCTGGCGCACGGATTCCACGTCACCGAGCAGGATTTCGTGCGCCCCGGAAGCCGCGTGGCGCGCCCTGGAGGCCATGCCGAATGCGGGCCACAGCGAAATCCCCGGAAGCGCGCTGAGCAAAGTCGTGCCCATGTGCGCGGCGTCGGCGACAAATGCGCGATCGTGCGCGGCGGCGGTATGAAGAACCCGGGCCAGTTCCCCGGGGCGCAATGCCGGTAGATCCGCGTTGAGGGCGGCCACGGCGGCCGCGGGGCGGTCGGCGCGTATCTCTCGTACCCCTTGCCGCAATGCCGCGTTGAGACCGCCCTCGGGCGGGTCCGCGACGATACGCGCGCCGAGGCGGGAGAGTTCGTGGCCCGCGAGGGGGTCGTCGGTCACCACCGTCACGTCGCGTACCGGCCCACAGGCCAGCGCCGCGGCCACGGTGTCCAGCGCGAAGGCCAGCGCGAGGCGCGGGCGCTGAGGGCCGGTGGCCGCCGTGGAGAGTCGGCTCTTGGCCAGCCCGAGCGGCTTCAGGGGGACGACCAGGGTCCATTGCACGGGTGCGTTCCGTCCTTCCGTCGCGCCCATTGTGACCGTAGCCGGGCTCGGGCCGTCAGCCCTGAGCAGGCCGTTGTGGGCAGATGGGTGGTGTGGCCAACGAGCGGGGGGCGTACGGTGTGTCTCGACAGACCGGCGGCCCGGGGCGACACTTGTGCGGCCGAGAAGCAACCAGGGCCTTGCGCGTGGATCCGGTCGGTGTGGCCGGAGGATCCCCGCGTCCGACCCGAGCAGGGTCCGGGGGGTGGCGCCACCCGCGACCCCGTCAAGATCCGAACGAGAGGCCCTAGAGGAAGGTGTCGCGCGTGTCCCGCCGCAAAATCGGCTTCTGGTACCGCCTTGCCGCGGTCATCTGCAAACCGCCGCTGGTGGTTCTGGTCAAGCGGGACTGGCGTGGAATGGAGAACATTCCGGCCGACGGCGGATTTATCACCGCGGTCAACCACAATTCCCTTGTGGACCCATTCCTCTATGCCCATTTCCAGTACAACAGTGGCCGTGTGCCCCGATTCATGGCCAAGCACAGTCTTTTCGGCAAGGGATTCGCGGGTGCCTTCATGCGGGGCACCGGACAGATCCCGGTGTACCGCGAGAGCACCGACGCGCTGAGCGCCTTTCGCGCCGCGATCGCCGCGGTGGACGCCGGGGAATGCGTGGCCTTCTATCCGGAGGGGACGCTCACCCGGGACCCCGAGCTGTGGCCGATGACCGCGAAGTCCGGTGCCGCCAGGGTCGCCCTGCAGACCAAGTGCCCCGTCATTCCGGTGGCCCAGTGGGGCGCGAGCGAAATTCTTCCGCCGTATTCCAAGAAGCTGAGCCTCCTGCCGCGTAAAACGCACAGGGTGCTCGCAGGACCCCCGGTCGACCTTTCGCGTTTCCACGACAAGGAAATGACCCCGGAGATCCTCAAGGAGGCGACCGAGGCCATCATGGCGTCGGTGACCTCGCTCCTGGAGGAACTGCGCGGCGAAGCGGCGCCGCCGGTGGCCTACGACCCGCGCCGGGAACGTCTGGCACAGCGCCGTGTGAGCGAGTCGAGGAAGCGGCGCGACACCACGCGCGGCCCGGTCGGTACGGGGGAAGCACAGTGAGCGCGAGCGCCAAAGCCGCGGTGTTCGGCACGGGTTCATGGGGTACGGCCTTCGGCATGGTCCTCGCCGACGCGGGCTGTGACGTCACCCTGTGGGGCCGCCGCCCCGAACTCGCCGAGGCCGTCAACTCCACCCGCAGCAACCCCGACTACCTCCCGGGCGTCGAACTCCCGACGAATCTGCGGGCGACCACGGATCCCGCCGAGGCCGCCCGGGACGCCGACTTCACGGTGCTCGCGGTGCCTTCGCAGACGCTGCGCGCCAACCTCGGTGCCTGGCGCGAACTGCTGCACCCGGACACCGTGCTCGTCTCCCTGATGAAGGGCATCGAACTCGGCTCCGCGATGCGGATGAGCGAGGTCATCGAGGACGTCACCGGGGCCGGGGCCGCGCGTATCGCCGTGGTCTCCGGGCCCAACCTGGCCCGCGAGGTGGCCGCCAGGATGCCCGCAGCCGCGGTGGTGGCCTGCCGTGAGGCCGCGGTGGCCGAACGGCTCCAGAGCCACTGCCACACGCCGTACTTCCGCCCGTACACCATCACCGACGTCACCGGCTGTGAACTCGGCGGCGCCGTCAAGAACGTGATCGGTCTGGCCGTGGGCATCGCGGACGGGATGGGGCTCGGCGACAACGCCAAGGGCTCGCTGATCACTCGCGGTCTCGCGGAGACCACCCGGCTCGGCCTGGTGATGGGCGCCGACCCGCTCACCTTCTCCGGACTCGCGGGCCTGGGCGACCTCGTGGCCACGTGTTCGTCGCCGCTGTCGCGCAACCACACCTTCGGGACGAACCTCGGCAAGGGCATGACCCTCGAGGAGACCATCGCCGTCACCAAACAGACGGCCGAGGGCGTCAAGTCCTGTGAATCCGTGCTGGATCTGGCCCGGCGGCACGGCGTCGAGATGCCGATCACGGAGACCGTCGTGAGCATCGTGCACGAGGGCAAGCCGCCCGCCGTCGCCGTGAAGGAGCTCATGTCGCGCAGCGCGAAGCCGGAACGGCGCTGAGACGACCGCCGGGTGCCCGCAGGGGCATCCGCCGAGGCCGGGGGCCCACCGGGCCGCCGGGCCGCGGAACATCGGCCTCCGGCCGCGTGCCGTATCTCGGCGAACCGGCACCGCGCGCGCTGACGCGGGTGGTACCAGCGGGTACGCTCATCGCGATATGAGCAGCGAGAACTCCCCCCAGAGCCACGAGATCCGCAAGCCGCGCGTCGCCGTCGTGTTCGGCGGCCGCAGCTCCGAGCACGGCATCTCGGTCGTCACCGCGGGTGCCGTCCTGCGGGCCATCGACCGCACCAAGTACGACGTGCTGCCGATCGGCATCACCCAGGACGGGCGCTGGGCGCTCACCTCGGACGAGCCGGACCGGATGGCCATCACCGAGCGCACGGTGCCGAGCGTCGAGCAGCTCGCCGAGTCGGCGGAGGGCGCGGTCATCCTCCCCGTCGACCCGTCCAGCCGCGAGGTCGTCTACGCAGAGCCCGGACTCGTACCGAAGGCGCTCGGCGACGTCGACGTCGTCTTCCCCATGCTGCACGGCCCGTACGGCGAGGACGGCACCCTCCAGGGCATGCTCGACCTCGCCGGGATCCCGTACGTGGGATCCGGTGTGCTGTCCTCGGCGGTCGGCCAGGACAAGGAGTACATGAAGCGCGTCTTCCTGTCCTTCGGGCTGCCGGTCGGGCCGTATCTGGTGGTGCGGCCCCGCGAGTGGGAGCAGGACGAGGCCGGGGCGCGGGCCAGGATCGCCGAGTTCGCCGGGGACCACGGCTGGCCGCTGTTCGTGAAGCCCGCGCGCGGTGGTTCCTCGATGGGCATCACCAAGGTCGACTCCTTCGACGGTCTCGACGAGGCGATCGAGGAAGCCCGGCGGCACGACCCGAAGTTCCTCATTGAATCGCTGCTGCGCGGACGCGAGATCGAGTGCGGAGTCCTGGAGTTCGAAGACGGACCGCGCGCCAGCGTGCCCGCCGAGATCCCGCCCGCCACCTCGCACGAGTTCTACGACTTCGAGGCCAAGTACATCGACGCGGCACCGGGCATCGTGCCCGCGCCGCTCTCCGAGGAGGAGACGGCCGAGGTCCAGCGGCTGGCCGTCGCCGCGTTCGAGGCGGCCTCCTGCGAGGGCCTGGTGCGCGCCGACTTCTTCCTCACCGAGGACGGCGGCTTCGTCATCAACGAGATCAACACGATGCCCGGCTTCACGCCGATCTCCATGTATCCGCGGATGTGGCAGGAGAGCGGCGTGAGTTATCCGGAACTCGTCGACCGGCTCGTGCAGGCGGCCCTGAAGCGGTCCACCGGCCTGCGCTGAGGCACGGAGACGCGGAGCGCGGAGCGCGGACCACGGGGAGTCCGCGGAGAGCACGAAAACGCCCAACGGGCCGGTCGGCACTGCCTTCCGGCCCGTTGGGCGGCTACTGCGACGGGTGGCGCCGCGGGGCGCCGGGACCATGACGGCCCGATGCTCAGTCGGACGAGACGCCCTTGGGGATCGTCTTCTTCACCGGCGGCGCCAAGTCGGTGAGCGGCGCCAGGCCTTCGGAGGCCCGGTCCTCGGGCACCGTGACCTCCACGTACGCCTTGCGCAGGGTGGTCGTGAACCGGAACGAACCGTCGGACCGCTTCTCCAGGAGCCAGCCGACGCCGTCGACGTCCACGCCGTCCGCCTTGGGGTCGTCCATCTTGTCGGGACGGGTCACCCCGCAGCGCAGTACGTACGCCGGATCGCCCCAGGCGGCGGTGAGTTGGGACGCGGCGGGGTCTTCGCGGCGCTGCCCGGCGACGCGGTCCGGCAACTCCCGGTCCAGGTCGCGGCACAGACGTACGCTCTCGGCTCCCGGTTCGGGAACCGCGACATCCGTGCCACCGTCACCAGAGGTGCAGGCCGCCGTGGCGGTGAGCAGCAGAGCGAGGACCGGGGGTGCGCCGAGCGCGCGGCGCCCGGAGATCGAGAAGTTCACCGGCCAAGCGTAGACGGGGGCTACAGATGAACCACCGGGCAGGTCAGCGTGCGCGTGATGCCCTCCACCTGTTGCACCCTGGCCACCACCATGCGGCCCAGGTCGTCGACGGTGTCGGCCTGGGCGCGGACGATCACGTCGTACGGGCCGGTCACATCCTCGGCCTGGATCACGCCGGGGATCTCGCCGATCGTCTGGGCGACGGACGACGCTTTGCCGACCTCCGTCTGGATCAGGATGTACGCCTGTACCACGGAACCTCCAGGGCGGCCACGAGGAGTCTGGGTAGCACGAAGAGTCTGTGCGAGGGGATCACGTGCGGAAAGGGACGCCACGGTATCGCGTCGCCGCCTGCCGCGGGGAGACCCACGGCCGCGCTGGCGGCCACCACGTGCGGTGACGCCGGACGGCTCCGGTCACCTCGACGGTACCGAGACCGCGTGCGGCCCGCGACCCCGCCCCCCGTCCACGGCGGCGAACCGGTCCGGGGCGGCGTCGAGCACATGCCCCGCACGGGGGACACTGGAGACCTCCGCACACCCGGTCCGGCGCACCGCCCGGACCGTGACGACGAACGGACAGGCCGCCTCGGCGGACCGGTGGAAGGGAACAGGTGAGACGCGGTGAAGGGAACCGTGGGCGAGTTGGGGGAGTTCGGGCTCATCAGGGAGCTCACTTCCCGGCTCACCACCACCCCGGCGGTCCGGCTGGGACCGGGCGACGACGCCGCGGTGGTCGCCGCGCCGGACCGCAGGGTCGTGGCGAGCACGGACATCCTGCTGGAAGGGCGGCACTTCCGCCGTGACTGGTCCACCGCCTACGACGTGGGACGGAAGGCCGCCGCACAGAACCTCGCGGACATCGCCGCGATGGGCGCGGTGCCGACCGCACTGCTGCTCGGTCTCATCGTTCCGGCCCAACTCCCGGCCACCTGGCCCTCGGAGCTGATGGACGGACTGCGCGACGAGTGCCAGGTGGCCGGAGCCGCGGTGGTCGGCGGTGATCTGGTACGCGGGGACACCATCACGGTCGCCATCACCGCACTGGGCGACATGCGCAACCAGGAGCCGGTGACCCGCGCGGGCGCACAGCCCGGCGATCTGGTCGCCGTCACCGGCTGGCTCGGCTGGTCCGCGGCCGGGCACGCGGTGCTCTCCCGCGGCTTCCGCTCGCCGCGCGCCTTCGTGGAGGCCCACCGCCGCCCGGAACCGCCGTACCACGCGGGCCCCGCGGCCGCCTCGCTCGGCGCCACCGCGATGACGGACGTGAGCGACGGACTCATCGCCGACCTCGGGCACATCGCCGAGGCCAGCAAGGTACGGATCGACATCCGCTCCGGTGCGGTGGACGTCCCCTCGCAGATGAACGACATCGGTCAGGCGGTGGGCGTCGACCCGCTCCAGTGGGTGCTCACCGGCGGCGAGGACCACGCCATCGTCGCGACCTTCCCGCCCGACGTGAAACTCCCCGCGCGCTGGACCGTCATAGGCGAGGTGCAGAACCTCTCGGCACTGCCCCGGGTCACGGTGGACGGCGCGCCGTGGACCAAGAAGGGCGGCTGGGACCACTTCGGGGACATCGAGTCGTGAGCGGGCACTCGACGCCCGCCGAGGGCGCCTCCGCGGCGGGGCCGTCCGGTCCGTCCGAAGTCGCGGACGCCCGGCCGCACTTGGCGGCCCCGCCCCGCGTACTGACCGTGGCCGGGTCCGACTCGGGCGGCGGCGCGGGCATCCAGGCCGATCTGAAGACGATGCTGGCGCTCGGTGTGCACGGGATGAGTGTGCTCACCGCGGTGACCGCCCAGAACTCCCGTGGCGTGCACGGCGCTTGGGAGCTGCCCGCCGAGGCGGTACGGGCCCAGTACCGCGCCGTGGTGGACGACATCGGCGTCCAGGCGGTCAAGACCGGCATGCTCTCCTCGACGGTCCTCGTGGAAACCGTGGCCGAACTCCTCGCCGGTACACCGGTTCCCGTCGTGGTGGACCCGGTCGGCGTCTCCAAACACGGCGATCCGCTGCTCGCCGAGTCCGCCCTGGACGCGGTACGCACCCGGCTGCTGCCCCGCGCCACGGTGGCCACTCCCAACCTCGACGAAGTGGCGCAACTCACGGGCGTACACGTGCGGTCGGAGGAGCACATGCCCCAAGCGGCGGCCGCCGTCCTGGAGTTCGGGCCGCGCTGGGTGCTCGTCAAGGGCGGCCATCTGCCCGGCGACGCCGTGGACCTGCTCACCGACGGCTCGGCGGAACACTGGCTGCGCGCCCCGCGTCACGACAACCGGCACACCCACGGCACCGGCTGCACCCTGGCCAGCGCGATCGCCTCCGGTCTCGCCCGTGGCCTTTCGGTGCCGGAGGCGGTGACCAGGGCCAAGGAGTACGTGACCGGCGCGGTGGCGGCCGGCTTCGCGCTCGGCTCGGGGATCGGGCCGGTGGATCACGGCTGGGAGCTGGGCGGACGGGGCCGGGGCCGGGGTCAGGGCCGCTGAGGTCCGGCCGCGCTCGGCCGAGGCGCGTAGTCGCTCACGTCACTTGAGTCGCTTGAGTCGCTCGAAGGGGTTCACCGGGAACGTGGGGTGGACCCCCTGTGTTACGGGGCGTGGGCGCGGGGCGGTCCGGACCGCACGCGAGCGCACGCGGAAAAGCCGGTCCACCCGAAGGTGAACCGGCTTCGCAGCAACCAGCGAGGGTGGCCGCGCTGCATGTTGCGATCCTCTGTCGCCCCGAAGGGCGACCTCTACGTCAGCGCGCGACCTTACCGGCCTTGATGCACGAGGTGCAGACGTTGAGCCGCTTCGGCGTCCCGCCGACCACGGCACGCACGCGCTGGATGTTCGGGTTCCAGCGTCGCGGCGTACGGCGGTGCGAGTGCGAGATGTTGTTGCCGAAGCCCGGCCCCTTGCCGCAGACGTCGCAGTTGGCAGCCACGGGTCACTCCAAAGACTTCAGAACGTACGGTTGAACCCGGCATGCCGGGTCAGAGATCTGAGTGGCGGTGCCAGGGGGAAGACCCGAAGGTATCGGGCAACCGGAGCAGCATACAACGGCTGCTTCCGTTCAACGAAATTACCATGATTCCCGCTGGCCCCGCGCCCGTAACCTCGGCGGCCGGGGTCTACCCTGCCTCCAGTCCACCCAGCAAGGAGGCGCAGGTGCCGCAGTTCCTCGACGCCGGCGCCGTACGCGCCTGGTGCGGGCTCGCGCTCAGGGCGCTGGGGCGGGACCGCGAGGCGATCGACGCGATCAACGTGTATCCCGTCGCGGACGGGGACACCGGCACCAACCTCTACCTGACCGTCGAGTCGGCGGCGCAGGCCGTCGAAGAGGCTTTCGCCGGGGCTACGGCAGCGGCTGCACGTACGCGTACGGACATCGGGACCGGAGCCGGAGGCGATGCCGCGCACACGACCCCCGATGACGCTTCCGTACGCGGAGAGGGCGCGGGCGGTGACTCCCTGTCGCTCGGCGAGGCCGTACGCGCCATGGCGCACGGCGCATTGCTCGGCGCGCGCGGCAATTCGGGCACGATCCTGGCTCAGCTCCTGCGGGGTATGGCCCAGGTGCTGACCGGGGACAGGAACGGGGCCAAGGGGGCCCCGGCGGATGAGCGCGGTGCCGACGGGCTCGCGCTGGCGCGGGCGCTGCGCGGGGCGGCCGAGGCCGGGTACCGGGCCGTGGCGCACCCGGTGGAGGGCACCGTGCTGACCGTTGCCACGGCGGCGGCCCGGGCGGCGGACCGGCTGGGTGGCGAGCGCGACTGCGGCGAGGTGGCGCGGGCCGCGTACGAGGGTGCGCGGGAGGCGCTGGCCAGGACGCCGGGACAGCTCGCGGTGCTCGGCCGGGCCGGAGTGGTGGACGCCGGGGGCCGGGGCCTGGTCGCCGTCCTCGCGGCGCTGGTCGAGGCGCTCACCGGGCGGCGCCCTCTCTCGGCCGAGACCTCGGGTGCGAAGGCGGGCCCGGGCGGTGACGTACGGGGGCCCGGGGCCCCGACGAGCGCGTTGCTCCCGGACGAGTCGAGCGCGGCGTTCCCGGCCGAGCCGAGTGCGTTGCTCCCGGAGGAGTGCGGGGAAGCGGCGCCGGACGGGACGGGCCCCGCGTTCGAGGTGATCTATCTGCTCGAAGCCGCGGACGAGGCGGTCGACCGGCTGCGGGCGCGGCTCGACGGGCTGGGGGACTCCCTGGTGGTCGTCGGCGGCGACGGGCTGTGGAACGTCCATGTGCATGTGGACGACGCGGGCGCCGCCGTCGAGGCCGGAGTCGAGGCGGGGCGTCCGTACCGCATTCGCATCACGCATTTCGCGGCCGGGGACGCGCACATGCGTGCCGGGCGCCCGCCGCGCGCGCGGGTGCCGCGCGCGGTGGTGGCCGTGGTCCCCGGCGAGGGCCTCGCCGGGCTGTACGCGGAGGCGGGCGCGACGACCGTTCCGCAGCGGCCTGGACGTCGGCTCGCCAGTACCGAACTGGTGCAGGCCATACACCGTGCCCACGCCGACGAGGTCGTACTGCTTCCCAACGACGCGGAGTTGAGGCCCACCGCCGCGGCCGCCGCCGAGCGGGCGCGCTCGGAGGGGCTGCGGATCGCGCTGATCCCGACCCGGTCGCCGGTGCAGGGTCTGTCCGCGCTCGCGGTGCACGAGCCGGAGCGCCGGTTCGACGAGGACGTGGTCCAGATGACCTCGGCCGCGGGGGCCACCCGGTACGGCGAACTCAGCATCGCCGAGCGGCAGTCGTGGACCAGCGCGGGCATCTGTCAGGCCGGGGACGTACTCGGCCTGATCGACGGCGACGTGGCCGTGATCGGCGCCGAGGTCACCGGCATGGCGATCACCGTCCTGGACCGGATGCTGTCGGCGGGCGGTGAACTGGTGACCCTGATCCTCGGCGAGTCAGTGCCCGAGGCGCTCGCCGAGATTCTCGAACAGCACGTGCGCGAGGTGCACTTGGCCGTGGACACGGTGGTCTACCGGGGCGGCCGCGAGTCGGCGCTGCTGCTCATCGGGGTCGAGTAGCTCTCGTACAGCCCTCGTACGGAGATGCCGTCGGCGCGCCAACGTCCTTTCCCGTAGGGCGACTTCGGAGCCTTTTGCCAGTGCCCGCCGCAGCGGTACGCCGAGGCGTGAGGCCGGACTCCGCGGCCCGACCGCCCGGTGGCCGCCGATGGCCGGGCGCAACCGAACCGCCCGCCCCCGGCGTCGTTCGACACCGGAACGGACGGACGGCGGGCGAACCGGAGGCTGCGAGCGGTGACGGCGAGGGCGGACAGGGCGGGGGAGCGCCCGGAGGAGTGCGTACGGGAAGGGGCCCCAAAGGGCGTCGCGAGCGCGGGAGTTGAGGCTTCGCCCGCCGGGCGGTGGTCCTGGCAGCGGCAGCGGCAGCGGCTGCGGCTGCGGGGTGCGGCGACAGGGGAGCGCGTACTGGCCGGAGTGTCCCTCCCGTTTCCGCTACTGCTGGCCTTCCCCGGGGTGGTGCCGAATGCGTTCGGGCGCTGGGGCAGCCTCGTGGAGACCTTTCTGCCGTGGCTCGGCCTGGTCGTCGTCCCGCTGCTGCTTCTGGCGGCGCTGCGCCGCTCGGTCGTGGTGCTGTGTGCGGCGCTGCTGCCCGCGCTGGTCTGGTCGGTGGTCTTCGGTCCGCTGCTGCTGCCACGGTCCGACGAGGCCTACGACCTCACGGTGGTGCAGCACAACGTCAGCGATGTGAACGAGGACCCCTCGGGGACCGCGCGGAACTGCTCGCGGCGGGTGGCGCGCTGATCGCCGTGGAGGAGCTGACGCCGTCCGCGGACCGGGAGTTCGACAAGGTCCTGGCCGCTCGCTATCCCCACCACGCCACCAGTGGGACGGTCGGCCTGTGGTCGGCGCACCCGCTCACCGACGTACGTCCCGTCGACCTCAGGCCGGACGGATTCGACCCGGGCTGGCAGCGCGGGCTGCGGGCAACGGCCGGGCTGCCGCAGGGAGATGTGGCCGTGTACGTGGCCCATCTGCCCTCGGTCCGGCTCGGCGCGAGCGGCTTCGGCTCGGCCCCGCGCGACGAAAGCGCCGCACTGCTCGGCACCGTCCTGCGCGCGGAGCGGCTGAGCCGGGTGATCCTGCTCGGCGACCTCAACGGCACCGTGGACGACCGGGGCCTGGACCCCGTCCTCGCACAGGTGCGCCCGCCCCGGTCGGGCTTCGCCCTGAGCTGGCCCGCGCGTCTGCCACTGGCCCGGATCGACCAGGTCATGGCCCGTACCGCCACGGTCATCCGCATCGACTCGCTGCCCGCCACCGGCAGCGATCACCTGCCTGTGGCGGCGCGGATACGGCTGTAGGCGCCGGTGGCTGTACGGCTCTTGAGCGCTGAGCGCTGAGCGCTGAGTGCCGGGTGCCGGGTGCAGTGGCCGTGCCGCCGCGTGCCGCGTCCGCACACCGCCGACCCGGTTCACCGCCCCTCGGACGGCACCGCCTCCTGGCTCAACTGACGTACCGCGGTGGACAGTTCGGCCGCCTGTCCGCGATGCCGGGCGGCGACGGCGGAGTCCTCGTCGGCGTACTCGGCACGTACCCGCTCGGCCCGCGCGGCGGCCTCCTCGGGGCGGCCGAGGTGGTGGGCCAGCCAGCCCGCCTCGATCTCGGCGGCGCTGCGGCGGTCGCGGGCCGCCGCGCCCAGCGGGGCGAATCCGGCCACGGCGCGGTCGAGCAGGGCGAGTGCCTCCTCGTACGCCGTGCGTGCGTGGCCGTCCGTGTCCCGGGCCGGGTCGCCCTGGGTGATCCGGGGCAGCAGCTCGCCCAACTGCCGCAGGGTGTCGGCGTGTTCGAGGGCGAGCCGGTCACGGTCCTCGCCTTCCTCGGGCGCGGCGGCGAGCGCGGACTCGGTCGTGTGCAGCGCGGTCGTCATCAACTCCCGTGCCCGGGCGGGCTCGCCGAGTTCCTGGGCGAGCCAGGCGCGGGCGCGCAGGCTGCGGACCAGCCCGTGCGGATTGCCGAGCTCCTGCCACAGCTCACCGGCGCGCCCGTAGGCACGGTCGGCCTGCTCGGGCAGTTCCGAGCGGCTCAGCGCCTCGGCGGCGAGATGGGCCAGGGCCGCGTGATCGCTCTGGTCCGGCCAGGTCGCGGCGGTCTCCGCGGCCCGCAGCCAGTGCTCGGCGGCCAAACGGTGCTCCCCGAGTGCGCTGAGGCTCTCGCCCAGCCACCAGCGGGTCTGGACCACGGTGCCCTCGCCGTGGATCTCGGTGGAGATCTCGGCGAGCGCGCCCTCCAGTACCTCCGCGGCCTCGGCGGCGCGGCCCTGGTGCAGCAGGAACCCGCCCAGCTTGTGCCGGGCCCAGGCGCCGAAGGTGCCGCTCTCGCCCGCCTCGTCGGCCCAGTGGGCCGCGTCCAGGGCGTGGGTGACCGCGTCGGCCAACTCGCCCCGGGCGCCGAGCAGATCGGCCAGGCGCAGGTGCACTCGGGCCAGAGCGGGCGGCGGGAGCCGGCCCGCCCCGTGCTCCAGGGCCGCGTAGCCCGCGGCCAGGGCACCCTCGCGGTCGCAGAGCCGGTACCGCACGTCGGTGAGCCGGACCTCGTACTCGACCGCGAACCAGGGCAGCGAGGCCGCGACGTACTCCTCGGCGGCGCGCGCGTACCCGTCTGCTGCCTCGCCGAACTCGCCCCGGTGCTCGGCGAGTTCACCCAGCGCGCCGCGTGCCTCGGCGGACCGGGCGGCCAGTTGGAGGTCCTCGGTGTGCGAGGCGGCGTGCGCGAGGAGTTCCCGGGCGGCGGACTCGGCGGCGGCCAGGGGCGGTTCGGTCGTGTCGGCGGCACCGCCCGGGTCGGCCTGGGCGTTCGCAGCGGGATCGGTTTCCGGCGCCGCCTCGCCCATCCGCTCCTGTACGGCTGCCAGCAGGATCCGCAGGCGTGCGGCGAGGACCGCACCCGCCTGCCGGGGGCCGGTGTCCCCGGCGCCGTACAGCGTGAGCACCTTCTCGCGACAGGTGTCGACGTCGGCCAGGGCCCGCACGGGCGAGCCGAAGTGGGCCAGGGCGTGGGCGGCGCGGGCGCGCGAGGCCTCGGCCTCGCCGCCGTCACCGGCCTCCTCGTACCGTTCGGCGGCCTCCTCGAAGTGGCGCACCGCCTCCTCGCGCGGCGTGCGGCCGTCCAGGCCGCGGTGCTCGGCGAGCCGGGCCAGGTCCACCGCGTCGAGTACGGCGTCCTGCTCCGTCGCCGCCCGTGCGACCGCCGCCCAGGCGGACACGGACTCCGGGCGCAGTTCCTCGGTGGCGGTCCGTGCCGCGTCGAGGAGGGCGGGCAGGTCGTCGGTGGGGGCCTCGCTCCGGTGCGCGGGTGGCGCCGGGCGCGGTGGTGTGACCGGGCGCCCGGCGCGCACGCCGAGAGCCAGGCGCTCCGCGAGGGGCTCGCGCGCCATGCGTGCGCGCACCCGCTCACCGATGTGCGCGGTGCCGTTGCGGGCGTCGAACAGCGCGGCGAGCTCCAGCGCGCCGTCGCGGGCGTGCGCGCCGAGCGCGTCGGCCCGCCATTCACGTCCGGGCGGCCCGGGTACCGGCTGGGCGCCGAGGCCGAGTTCGACCAGGCGGTCCATGAGCCGCGCGACCACCGCGAGGAACTCCATCCGGCTGGCCGGGTCGCCGTCCGAGACGAAGTACGCGGGCCGTTCGGCGAGCAGTTCCAGGGCGCGCGCCTCGTTGCCGGTCAGGGCGCAGAACTCGACATGGTCGGCGTACGCGTCCCGCATGCTCTCCATGCCGCGCACCAGCCGCAGCCCGCGCAGATGGTGGGCGCGTGCCTCGTCCCTGCGGTTCTCGCGCAGCAGCGGCAGCAGCGAGGAGGCCAGCACCGCGTGCGGCTCGTGGGCGCAGGTGTAGGTGCCCGCGAGTACCGGCTGCCACAGCTCCAGAGCCGCCGCGTCGTCGCCGAGCCGGGCCTTCCACGCGCCCTGCTCGTGCAGTTCGCAGGCATGGCAGTCGGCCATGTCGTCGCGCTCGGCCGCCAGCCACGCCTGGTACGCGCGTTCGGCGCGCGCCAGATCGCCGATGTGGTGGGCCACCGCGTGCTCGCAGCAGCGCACCGCGCGCTCGGAGTACCCGGCGAGCCGGTAGCGGTGCTCCATCTCGCCGAGCCACTTCTCGATGGAGGCCAGCGGGATGTGCGGCTGCTCCAGCATCCCGGAGGACATCCACTTGAAGACCCAGTGCAGCGAGTGGGCCTCGTAGGTGTCGAAGTCGTCGGGGCGTTCGTCCCACATCCGCAGCAGCCGCGCGAAGGGCACGAACATCTTGTCCTTCTCGGAGCTGTAGTTGTACGACTGCAGTTGATGGCCGAGTGCCTCGACGACCGCGAGCGGAATGCCCAACTGCTCCGCCTGCGCGAGGAGTTCCTCGGCACGGGCGTTGCGGGCCGGACCCTCCGGCTGCTCGTCGTTCTCGGCGATCGCCGCCCGCAGCCCGTCGAAGTCCACTGCCCCGTCGCTCAGTTGGGTCACAGGCCGCCCTCTCCGTTCGCCGTGCCGTCGTGCGTCGCCCATTCAAGAAGCCCGATGAAGGCGCGGTTGAGCAGCGCCGAGTCCGCGGGGCGCAGCGGGCGCTGGGCCCTCAACAGCGCCTGCCCGTACAGCGATTCGACCGCGGTGCCGACCAGTTCGGGGTCGCCCAGCGAACCGATGCGCCGCACCAGCGGGTTGAGGTGGTTGAGGATCAGCTTGGGACGCGGGGCGCTGCCGCGCAGCGAGCCGAGGATGCCCGACCACAGCTCGTCCGCCTGCTCCTCGGCCTCCTCCCGTGCCTGTTCGTGGCGGGCGCCGCGGTCGTCGAGGTGGAGTGCGGGCACCGACAGCGGATGGAAGGCGCGCAGCGCGACATCGCAGCCGAGCGCGTCCAGCCGCGCGCGGGCCGTGCCGAGGAACGCGGCGAGCGCCAGTTCCTCCTCGGGGGCCACGGTGTCCAGATGCGCGGTGACGGTGTCCGTGTCGAGTTCGGCGACAGCGGTGCCGGGCCGCACCGAGGGCAGCGCCTCGACCAGGTCGGTGTCGTAGGTGTAGCCGCCGTTGACGACACCGATGCCCTGGGCCGCGGCGATCGGGGCGACCTGACGGAACTCCTCGACCGTACGCGTGTAGTGGATCACCGGGTGGCGCTGGGCGAACTCCTCGAGCGAGACCTGTCCGTCGGTGGTCTCGAACGGCAGCCAGGGCAGCATCGTGCGCAGCATGTCCCCGTCGTGCCGGGCCAGCGACTTCACGCCCAGGTGGTGCACGGCCAAAAAGGCCCGCAGACGCTCCGGGTCGCCCGCCGCGAGGGTGCTCAGCCAGTCGCGGATGCGCTCGCCGAGCGCCTCGCGCACCGCCGCCAGGGTCTCGTCCTCGTACAGCGACTCGCGCGAGGCGGTCGGCCGCAGGCTGTCGGTGTCGATGACGCAGCGGACGAAGAACGCCCAGTCGGGCAGGAGCTGTTCGGCACGCTCGGTCAGCAGCATGCCCTTGAGGTGCACCCGGTGCCGGGCCCGCTGCGCCGGACTCACCGCACTGGGCAGCACATACGCGACACCGCGCACGCCCGCCAGCGGGATGTCCAGCTCGACGGTGTCCAGCGGGGAGAAGCCGAACGTCTCCTGGCAGTGCCGGGCCAGCGCGACCCGGCGGGCGGCCGGGCCGGGGTAGGTACGGTCCCAGGGCGCGGGCAGCTCGGTGACCGGTTCGCCGCCGACCCGTACGTCGTAGGGCAGCAACGCGCCGAAGTCCCGGGCCAGTTCACGCACCCGGTCCTCGGCGAGCCACTCCTCGGCGTCGCCGCGGGCCTCCAGGTGGACGGTGGTGCCGGGCTCGGGGCGGGCCGAGTCGTCCAGCGTGCGCACGGTGTACGAGCCGTCGTCGCGGGCCGTCCACTCCACCGGCGGCGCGTCCGGCGTACGCGCGGAACGGCTCACCACCCGGATCCGGTCGGCGACCACGAAACAGGCGAGCAGCCCGATGCCGAACTGCCCGAGGAACTCGCTGCGCACCGCCTGAAGTCCCTCGCCACGCTTGGAACTGCGCCCGATGGTGGCGAGCAGGCTGTGCACATCGGCCTCGGTCAGCCCGATGCCGGTGTCCTCGACGCGCAGCGTGCCGCCCTCCGCGTACAGCCGCACCTCGGCGGGCGCGTCCGGCTGCTCCGCCCGGCGGGCGGTCAGCGCGTCGACGGCGTTCTGCAGCAGCTCGCGCAGATAGACCTTGGGACTGGAGTAGAGGTGGTGGGAGAGC
Organism: Streptomyces sp. NA04227; assembly: GCF_013364195.1. Taxonomy (NCBI): domain Bacteria; kingdom Bacillati; phylum Actinomycetota; class Actinomycetes; order Kitasatosporales; family Streptomycetaceae; genus Streptomyces; species Streptomyces sp. NA04227. Next base: position 6,246,547 of record NZ_CP054918.1, read on the forward strand.
AGGTCCACGAGGCCACGCAGGTCGACCTGGAATGTATGCGGAATCGATGTGTCCATGGTCGCTGCGCCGGTGGGGGGTGGGACGGCGCGGGTCGGGCGGTTCACCGTGAACCGCGGGGCGGGCGCGGGCGAGTGCGCCAGCATAGGCGTCCGGCGTCCTCGCTGACCAGCCGATAATCCGGTAACTGCCGTGCTGCGGAGGGTGTTCACGCCTCCCCGGCCGAAAGCGGCGCGCTTCTTCCTTGCGGGGGAGGGGAGTTGGGGCGGGGTAAGGGGCGAGGCGTGCTCACGGGCGCGGGGTACGGGCGTTCGGGGTGGCGGTGTGCGGCGGCGTCCGTAACCCCTGTCGGCCCGGACGCCGTGGCGGCGGGTGCCGGGCGATGTCGGTGGTGTGGTGTCCAATGGAAGGGTGTCCGTGCGTGAAACGTCCCCGTCCGAGTCGGCGCGCCAGCCTCTGCGCCAGCCGCTCAAGAACGTCCTCGGCGCCGCCACCGCGAAGGTGATGGCCGAGGCCCTCGGCCTGCACACGGTCGGGGATCTGCTGCATCACTACCCGCGCCGCTACGCCGAGCGCGGCGAACTGACCCGGCTCACCGAGCTGCCGCTCGACGAGCATGTGACGGTGGTCGCGCAGGTCGCCACCGCGCGGATCCTCAAGTTCAACGCCGGGCGCGGCCAGCGCCTGGAGGTCGTCATCACCGACGGCTCGGGGCAGCTCCAGCTCGTCTTCTTCGGACGCGGCGTGCACAAGCCGCACAAGGACCTGGTGCCCGGCACCAGGGCGATGTTCTCGGGCAAGGTCTCCGTCTTCAACCGCAAGCTCCAACTCGCCCATCCCGCCTATCAGTTGCTGCTCGGCGACCACGGCGACCACGGCGGTCTCGGTGGGGACGGCGAAGGGGGAGCGGACGGCGACGCGGCGGAGGTGGCGAGCTGGGCGGGCGCGCTCCTCCCGCTGTATCCGGCCACCGCCAAACTGGAGTCCTGGAAGATCGCCAAGGCGGTCGACGCGGTCCTGCCGCAGGCCCGCGAGGCGCTCGACCCGCTGCCGCCCTCACTGCGCGAGGGGCGCGGCCTGCTCCCCCTGCCCGAGGCGCTGGAACTGATCCACCGGCCGCGCACCAAGTCCGACATCGCCGAGGCCCGCGCCCGGCTCAAGTGGGACGAGGCCTTCGTGCTCCAGGTCGCCCTCGCCCGCCGCCGGCACGACGAGACCCAACTCCCCGCCGTGGCCCGGGTTCCCGGCGAGGCGGGCCTGCTCGCCGCCTTCGACGCGCGGCTGCCGTTCACCCTCACCGACGGCCAGCAGAAGGTGACCCGCGAGATCTTCGGCGACCTCGCCACCGAACACCCGATGCACCGGCTGCTCCAGGGCGAGGTCGGCTCCGGCAAGACCCTGGTGGCCCTGCGCGCGATGCTCGCCGTCGTCGACGCGGGCGGCCAGGCGGCCATGCTCGCGCCCACCGAAGTGCTCGCCCAGCAGCACCACCGCTCGGTCGTCGAGATGATGGGCGACCTCGCCGACGGGGGAAGGCTCGGCGCCCCCGACAAGGCCACCAAGGTGGTCCTCCTGACCGGCTCGATGGGCGCGGCGGCCCGCCGCCAGGCCCTGCTCGACCTGGTCACCGGCGAGGCCGGGATCGTCATCGGCACCCATGCCCTGATCGAGGACAAGGTGCAGTTCCACGACCTCGGCCTGGTGGTCGTCGACGAACAGCACCGGTTCGGCGTCGAACAGCGCGACGCCCTGCGCGGCAAGGGCAAACAGCCCCCGCACCTGCTCGTGATGACGGCGACGCCCATCCCGCGCACCGTCGCCATGACCGTCTTCGGCGACCTGGAGACCTCCGTACTCGACCAGCTCCCCGCGGGCCGTTCCCCCATCGCCAGCCATCTGGTCCCCGCCCAGGACAAGCCGCACTTCCTCGCGCGCGCCTGGGAGCGCGTGCGCGAGGAAGTACGTCAGGGACACCAGGCGTACGTCGTCTGCCCCCGCATCGGCGACGACGAGGACGAGAAGGCGGAGCGCAAGGCCAAGCAGTCCGCGGAGGAGGCCGACAAACGCCCGCCGCTCGCCGTCCTGGACATCGCCGCCGAACTGTCCGCCGGACCGCTCAAGGGACTCGGCGTCGAGATCCTGCACGGCCGGATGGCGCCCGAGGACAAGGACGCCGTGATGCGCCGGTTCGCCGCGGGCGAGAGCGACGTGATGGTGGCGACCACGGTCATCGAGGTCGGCGTGAACGTCCCCAACGCCACCGTCATGGTCATCATGGACGCCGACCGGTTCGGCGTCTCCCAACTGCACCAGCTGCGCGGCCGGGTCGGCCGCGGCTCGGCCCCCGGCCTGTGCCTCCTGGTCACCGAGATGCCCGAGGCGAGCCCCGCCCGCGCCCGGCTCGGCGCCGTCGCCGCCACCCTCGACGGCTTCGAACTCTCCCGGATCGACCTCGAACAGCGCCGGGAGGGCGACGTACTCGGCCAGGCCCAGTCCGGGGTGCGCTCCAGCCTGCGGATGCTCGCCGTCATCGAGGACGAGGAGATCATCGCCGAGGCCCGCGAGGAGGCCGCCGCGGTGGTCGCCGCGGACCCCGAACTCACCGCCTACCCGGGCCTGCGCACCGCCCTCGCCGCGCTCCTCGACGAGGAACGGGAGCGGTACCTGGACAAGGGCTGAGCCGGCTCCCGTACCCGGGGCGCGGCGCAGGGGTCCCGCAGCCGCAGCGCCCGGCAGGGGTCCGTACCCGGGGGACAAGGGTCGCCGCGCCCCGACCACGGCATATCGTGGAAACACCCCCGTGGCAGCGGGACGCGGCCCTCGGTACACACCTTCTCCAGGGCGGCACCGCAGCCCACCCCTCCCCACCCCCGAGACGAACGAAGGGCCCCGATGACCCGCGTGATCGCCGGCCGCGCCGGCGGACGCCGAATCGCCGTCCCGCCGGGCACCGGCACCCGCCCCACCTCCGACCGCGCACGCGAGGGCCTGTTCTCCACCTGGAGCTCGCTGCTCGGCGGCTCCCTGGACGGCGAACGCGTCCTCGACCTGTACGGCGGCTCGGGCGCGGTGGGCCTGGAAGCACTCTCGCGGGGCGCCGCGCACGCCCTGCTCGTCGAGTCCGACGCCCGCGCCGTACGCACCATCCGGGACAACGTCCGCAGCCTGCAACTGCCCGGCGCCGAGGTAAGGGCGGGCAAGGCCGAGCAGGTCGTGACGGGTGCGGCGCCCGAGGAGCCGTACACCCTGGCCTTCCTCGACCCGCCCTACGCCGTGCCCGACCAGGAGCTGGCCGAGATTCTGCTCACACTGCGCGCGGGCGGCTGGCTCGCCGAGGAGGCACTGGTCACCGTGGAACGCAGTACCCGAAACGGCACATTCCCCTGGCCCGAGGGGTTCGAAGAGCTGAGGGCCCGCCGCTACGGCGAAGGCACGTTTTGGTACGGTCGCGCCGCCGCTGTGACCGTCCCCGGACGCACAGACGCCTCATGACACCGGAGAGCGAGGGACCTCAGTTGCGCCGCGCCGTCTGTCCCGGGTCGTTCGACCCCATCACCAACGGACATCTCGACATCATCTCCCGCGCCTCCGCGCTCTACGACGTGGTCCACGTCGCGGTGATGATCAACCAGTCCAAGCAGGGCCTGTTCGCCATCGAGGAGCGGATCGAGCTGATCCGCGAGGTCACCGCCGAGTTCGGCAACGTCGAGGTCGAGTCCTTCCACGGACTGCTCGTGGACTTCTGCAAGGAACGCGACATCCCGGCCATCGTGAAGGGCCTGCGCGCCGTCAGCGACTTCGACTACGAACTCCAGATGGCCCAGATGAACAACGGTCTCACCGGCGTCGAGACCCTGTTCGTCCCCACCAACCCCACCTACAGCTTCCTGTCCTCCTCGCTGGTCAAGGAGGTCGCCAAGTGGGGCGGCGACGTCTCCCACCTGGTACCCGCTCCGGTACTGCGCGCCCTCGGCGAGCGGCTCACCCAGGACTGAGTCACTGACTGTCCGTCACCCGGTGTCGGGCCGCCCCGCCCAGGCCGTACAGTCGGGGGCGTCCGACCGGTCGGACAGGGTCGTGCCACCGCCCGCCGCGGCGGGCACGCGCCCGGGCCGGGGACGTCGGACTCCCGTCAAGGCAAGAGAGTGGCGAGCACACGGTGGACGTGCAGAAGAGACTCGACGAGATCGTCGACGCGGTCACAAACGCCCGGTCCATGCCCATGTCGGCCTCCTGCGTGGTCAACCGCGCCGAACTGCTCGCGCAGCTCGCCGAGGTCCGTGAGGCGCTGCCAGGTTCCCTGGCGCAGGCGCAGGAACTGATCGGCGGCCGCGACCACATGGTCGAGCAGGCCCGCCAGGAAGCCGAGCGCATCATCGAGTCCGCCCACGCGGAACGCGGCTCGCTGGTCTCCGGCACCGAGATCGCCCGGCGCGCGCAGGAGGAGGCCGACCGGATCCTCGCCGAGGCCCGCCGGGAGGCCGAGGAGGTCCGTGCCGAGGCCGACGACTACGTGGACTCCAAGCTCGCGAACTTCGAGGTCGTCCTGACCAAGACGCTCGGCTCCGTCGGCCGCGGCCGCGAGAAGCTGCTCGGCACCGGCCCCGCCGCCGGCGAGCACCCCGAGTACGCCGAGGACCCCGACTACGCCGAGGCGCCCGAGCGCAGCCAGGACCCGGAGACGCTGCGGCAGCGCGCCGACCAGTACGTCGACGTCAAGCTCGGCGCCTTCGAGGCCGTACTCGCCAAGACGCTCCAGGCCGTCGGCCGAGGCCGCCAGAAGCTGCACGGCCGCGTCGCCGCGGACGAGCTGGGCGACCTGTCCGGCGAGAACGCCCACGGACACCACACCAGCGACGCCGACTACCTCGCGGGCCTCGCCGAACTCGCCGACCCCGCCCCGGGCGGCGCCCCCGCACCCGAGGGCCAGGACCCCCGCGTCCCGGTCCCGCCCCAGTACACCCCCGAAACCGCCGCCGCGGCCCAGGCCCCGGCACACCCCGCCTCGGCCCCCGCCCACCCCGGCCAGGTTCCGGCCCACCCCGGCCAGGCGCCCGCACCGCAGCAGGCCTACGCCGACGCCGGGCAGGACCCGTACTCCTACGCCCAGCAGGACCCGTACGCGTATCAACAGCAGTCCTACGCCCAGCAGGACGCGTACGGCTACCAGCAGACCGAGCAGTACGACCAGTACGCCGCCCAGCAGCAGCACGGCTACCCCCAGCACGGGGAGCAGGTCGCGTACGGGCAGGGGTACGCGCAGGACGCGAGCATCGGCGACCAGTTCCACGCCCAAGGGCAGCTGCCCGCGCAGGGCTACGAACAGGGCGGGTACGCGCCCGCCCAGGATCAGCAGTCCTACGCTCAGCCGCAGGCACCGCAGCAGCCCACCTCCCTCGACGAGACCAGCCTCTTCGACACCGGGATGATCTCCGCCGAGCAACTGCGCCAGTACGAGCAGGGGCGCTGAGCCCGGCCGGAAAAGCCGGGGGAGCGGCGCCCGGCGCACGGCCCCCGAGCAGGGGCCGGGGGACCGGATTGGGCCGTGAGCGAAAGGTCCAGTATCCTGGCTCTTCGGTCGTGCGCGCGTGAGTCGTGCGCCGATCATGGTTGCCGGAAGCCGATTCCGGCCCAGACGCTGGGCCGCGGCACCGCGACCCCACCTAGTTCCGAGGATCGACAGCAGGAATGGCCGTGAACGCCCGCCTTGACCATCGCAACCCGCTCGTGTTCGACACACATGAGCTGGGCCGGCGTCCCGGTGGGCTGCAACGACTCAGCCGCAGCGTCGAGGCGCCCGGCGGGGCGGCTACGGCCTTCGGCATTCCGGGTGTCGTCACGGTCCCCGAGAACGCCCCGGTGGAACTCGACATCCGCCTCGAATCGGTGATGGAGGGCGTGCTTGTCACAGGTACCGCCCGTGCCGAGGCCGAAGCGGAGTGCGTAAGGTGTCTGGAGCCGCTCGGACTCGACGTCGAAGCGGACTTCCAGGAGATGTTCTCGTACCCTGACGCCGACGAGCGGGGCCGTGCTTTCACGGAACCGGCCGACGACGCCGAGGACGACGAGGACAGGCTCTTCCTCGAGGACGGCCTGTTCGACCTCGAACCCGTGCTGCGTGACGCGGTGGTGCTCGCACTGCCGATGCAGCCGGTGTGCCGGGAGGACTGCCCGGGCCTGTGCTCCGAATGCGGAGCGCGGCTCGCGGACGACCCGGACCACCACCACGATGCCGTCGACCCCCGGTGGGCGGCACTGCAGGGACTCGCCGGAACCGATCAGGCCGGCGAGAAGGACGAGATGAGCGACGCCGAAGCTGGCGTCGACGAGAAGCAGGAGAAGTAGCCGTGGCTGTTCCGAAGCGGAAGATGTCGCGCAGCAACACGCGCCACCGCCGGTCGCAGTGGAAGGCTGCGGTCCCCACCCTGGTTGCGTGCGAGCGCTGCCACGAGCCCAAGCAGCAGCACATCGCCTGCCCTGCTTGCGGCACCTACAACAAGCGCCAGGTCCTCGAGGTCTGAGCGGCTGGTGAGAGGCACAGTGTCTGAAGCCCGGGAGAACCGGAAGAACGGCCCCCGCTCCGGCGGGAGCAACCCGGCGGACACAGCCTCGTCCCACACGCTTCTGGAAGGGCGGCTCGGCTATCAGCTCGAGTCCGCCCTTCTGGTGCGCGCGCTGACCCACCGCTCCTACGCGTACGAGAACGGCGGTCTGCCGACCAACGAGCGTCTGGAGTTCCTCGGGGACTCCGTACTGGGCCTCGTGGTCACCGACACGCTGTACCGAACCCACCCGGACCTGCCCGAGGGCCAACTGGCCAAGTTGCGGGCCGCGGTGGTCAATTCGCGTGCGCTGGCGGAAGTGGGGCGTGGGCTGGAACTCGGCTCCTTCATCCGGCTCGGCCGTGGTGAAGAGGGCACGGGTGGCCGGGACAAGGCGTCCATCCTCGCCGACACCCTCGAAGCGGTGATCGGCGCGGTCTATCTCGACCAGGGACTCGACGTGGCGGCGGAGCTGGTGCACCGGCTCTTCGACCCGCTGATCGAGAAGTCCTCCAATCTCGGTGCCGGACTGGACTGGAAGACCAGCCTCCAGGAACTCACGGCGACCGAGGGACTCGGCGTGCCCGAGTACCTCGTCTCCGAGACCGGACCCGACCACGAGAAGACCTTCACCGCTGCTGCCCGCGTCGGAGGCGTCTCGTACGGCACCGGTACCGGCCGCAGCAAGAAGGAAGCCGAACAGCAGGCGGCCGAGTCGGCCTGGCGCGCGATCCGCGCCGACGCCGACGAACGGGCCAAGGCGGCGGCAGCGGCTGAGGCCGCGGTCGAGCCGGACCCGGAGGTCTCCTAGCCAGTGCGCGTGCTGCTTGGTCGGGCAGCACGCGTCCGAGCTTCGCACGATCGCCCGTACCCCAGCCCGGGGGCGGGCGTTCGCGCGTCGCGGGGCCTCGCGCCGCACGCGGCGAAGCCCCGGAAAGTCCTCAACTCCCGTCCGCCGACCGCCTGTACAAGGAGTCCGCCGTGCCCGAGCTGCCCGAGGTCGAGGTCGTCCGCCGTGGACTCGCCCGCTGGGTCGCCCACCGGGAGGTGCGCGACGCCGAGGTGCTGCACCCGCGCGCGGTACGCCGCCACCTCGCGGGCGGCGCGGATTTCGTCCAGCGGCTCACCGGGGCCCGGTTCGAAGAGCCGAGGCGCCGGGGCAAGTATCTGTGGCTGCCGGTCGAAACGGCGCGGGAGGCGGAGTCGGGCCACGCGGACACCGGAGTCGAAACGGCCCGGGACGCGGAGGCGGCGCACGCGGACAGCGGCACCGCGGCCTTCTCGGTCCTCGCGCACCTGGGCATGAGCGGTCAGCTCCTCGTCCAGCCGGAGAGCGCCCCCGACGAGAAGCATCTGCGGATCCGGGTGCGTTTCACCGACGATCTCGGCACCGAGCTGCGCTTCGTCGACCAGCGCACCTTCGGCGGACTCTCGCTGCACGAGAACACCGCCGAGGGCCTGCCCGACGTCATCGCGCACATCGCCCGTGACCCGCTCGACCCCGCCTTCGACGACGAGGCCTTCCTCACCGCGCTGCGCCGCCGCCGTACCACCGTCAAGCGCGCCCTGCTCGACCAGTCCCTGATCAGCGGGGTCGGCAACATCTACGCGGACGAGGCCCTCTGGCGCGCCAAGCTCCACTACGACCGGCCGACCGCCACCCTCACCCGCCCCAAGTCGGCCGAACTCCTCGGCCACGTAAGGGAAGTGATGACCGCGGCCCTGGCGGTCGGCGGCACCAGTTTCGACAGTCTCTACGTCAATGTGAACGGCGAGTCCGGCTACTTCGAACGCTCCCTCGACGCCTACGGCCGGGAGGACGAGCCCTGCCGCCGCTGCGGTACGCCGATGCGCCGCCGCCCCTGGATGAACAGGTCCAGCTACTTCTGCCCGCGCTGCCAGCGCCCGCCCCGTGCGACGACCACCCAACGAGGGCTCGGCGGAACGGCGTTGGGGCCCGGGGCGGTGTAGGACCGGGCCGGATCGACCGCGCCCGAGTTCTGTGACGCTCCGTCAGTTCGATGTGTCGCCGGTTCTGTGGTGCTGTCCCGCCGAGTCAACTCACCCGCGCCGTAAGCCCGTTGACCGTGCCCCTGCGCTCGGCTACCGTTTGACCAGCACCACGGAATCGCAGCCCGATTTCTCATGTGCCCGGTGTCGTCCGGGCGGGGGAGTCGGGCTCTTTTGCGTTTCGGTGCCGGGTGCCATCTCGGCACCAGGGGGGAGGGGGACGACAACCGACCCGAACCCAAAGGGAGTTATGCCGATGTGGGCCGCGATGTTCAGTGAACTGGGGCGGACGATCCGGTACGCCATCGGGGACGACCGCAGGACCGCACGACTGCGGTCACTGCTGGTCACGACGGCCGTGGCGGGCGGCGGGTGCTACGCGTTGCTCGTACGGTGAGCGGCGTAGGAACCTGACAGGGCGAACAGCCGAGCGGGGGCGGGAGCCCGACAGGGGGGGGCGGGCTCCCGGGGCCGCACATGTGCCGGATCCGGGAATCCCGGGTCAGTACCCGAAGTCCTGGGTCCACCAGGGGCCGCCGTCGGCGAAGTGCGCGCCCACGCCTATGGTCGAGAACTCGCAGTTCAGGATGTTGGCGCGGTGGCCCGGGCTGTTCATCCAGGACTCCATCACGGCCTCGGCGTCGGCCTGGCCGCGGGCGATGTTCTCGCCGCCCATGTCCGTTATCCCCGCCTGCTCGGCGCGGTCCCAGGGGGAGTCGCCGTCCGGGTCGGTGTGGTCGAAGAAGCCGCGCGCGGCCATGTCCTCGCTGAAGTTCTCGGCGAGGGCGGCGAGTTCGGCATCCGGCTTGAGCGGGGAGCAGCCCGCGTTCGCCCGCTCCTCGTTCACCAGGTTGATCACCTGGGTCTCGGCGCTGGAACCCGTCGGCGGCCGGTCCGGCTCGGGCTTCGTCGGGGTGGGCGTGGGGGTGGGAGTGGTGGGCCGCGGGGTGACAGGCGCGGAGGTGAGCGGCTTCGGCTCGGGCGACTCGCTCTTCTCGGGCTCGGCGGTCTCCTTGCTCGGGCTCGGCTTCGGCTTGTCCGAGGGCTTCGCGGACGGGGCCGACTCGGAGGGCGAGGCCGTACGGGAGGGGGAGGGGCTCTGCGACTCGACGCCCTGTTCCCACGGCGGCGCGCTCGGTCCCGTCTGCGTGCGCGGTTCGGAGGGAGTGCGTTCGGCCCGGACCTGTCCCGAGTCGTCACCCGAGGTGAAGTGGAGGGAGTCGGCCGGGATGGCACCCGTCGTGACCGCGACCACACCGATGGCGACGACGGCGGAGAAGCCGAGCAGTCCGGTGCGCAGCGACGCGGCACCCCTCTTCCGGTGGCGTCCCATACCCCGACCCTTCTCGCGCGTCACCTTCACCGAGGAAAATTTGCCCATTCGAGTGAAGCTTGTTGGAGGGGGACGGTACCCCATGACGGCGGGAACGAAAGTGCCTCGCGGGGGAACGGACGGTTAGCGTGCAGCCATGACGGAACATGTACGCCTCACCGCGTGGGTGCGGGTCCAGGGCGTGGGATTTCGCTGGTTCACCAGGGCCCGGGCGCTGGAGATCGGCGGCCTGAGTGGTTTTGCTCTCAACTTGGACGACGGCCGGGTCCAGGTGGTCGCCGAAGGACCCCGGGCGCGGTGCGAACAACTGCTCGACTGGCTGCGGGACGGCGACACACCCGGGGCCGTCACCGGCGTGACTGAGATCTGGGACACTCCGCGCGGCGGCTACGAGAGTTTCGCCATTCGCTGATGGAAACGGTCGCTGTGTGTCGAGGCGAGCGGTGCGCACCGTGGCCGCGGGGGCCGAAATCCCAGGTGATCGGGGAAAGGGCCTTGCCTGACGGTGGCCTTGCGGGTAAGGATGATCTCCACGCGCATGCCACAGGCAGAGTTGCGCGAGTCAAGTGGTGCCGGACATTCCGAGCCGATGCACCCGGGTCGCCCGCCGATACGGGGCGTGATCGTGTTGACCGTCAAACTTTTTGGTGAGACTCTGGAAGTCCCCGCGCACCTTGGCTGATCGGCATGTGAGAAGACCAGCGACAACGAGCGTGTCAGAGCCAAAGGCTGCGATTTCCCTCACGACCACGACCCAACCGCAACGGTCGGTCACTCATTGTGGAGGACCATCCATCATGGCAAAGGCGCTTCTCGGTTACGTCGGCGGCTCCGACCCGCGACTCCTCGCCGAGATGCGAAGGCTTCAGCAGCGCGTCCAGGACCTCGAATCCGAGCTCGTACGGATTCAGGCGGAAAACGACGCCCTTTCGGCTGGCGCTTCGCACGGCGACCCGCTCCTCGAGAGCATCGACGTACCCCAGGCCGAGCCTGCGCTCACCTGACGATCCCTGCCAACCCCTAAGCGGGCTGCCTGCCGGGCAGCCCTCGTCCACTTCGCAAGGGACGCTCTGGCGTCCCTTCTTTCTTGCTCCGCTTCCCCCTCGCCCCGGGCCGCTCCGCGCGTACCCGGACGGTGTTCTCCCGCTTCTCAACCTGTCATGTGCCCTGCACCTGTGACAGCGAAACCGAGTGTTCACCGTCCGAGACGCCCGGCGCCAGTCAGCCGACGCGCGCAGGACGTCCCGATCGGACAGTGCGGCGGCGGGCCGGGGAGGTAGAGTCCACCGGCGTGCACCTCAAGGCCCTGACCCTGCGCGGCTTCAAATCCTTCGCGTCGGCCACGACGCTCAGGTTCGAACCGGGCATCACCTGCGTCGTCGGACCCAACGGTTCCGGCAAGTCGAATGTCGTCGACGCGCTGAGCTGGGTCATGGGCGAGCAGGGCGCCAAGTCGCTGCGCGGCGGCAAGATGGAAGACGTCATCTTCGCCGGCACCACCGGGCGGCCACCGCTCGGCCGCGCCGAAGTCTCGCTGACCATCGACAACTCCGACGGCGCGCTGCCCATCGAGTACGCCGAAGTCACCATTACGCGGATCATGTTCCGCAACGGCGGCAGCGAGTACCAGATCAACGGTGACACCTGTCGGCTGCTCGACATCCAGGAGTTGCTCTCCGACTCCGGTATCGGCCGCGAGATGCACGTCATCGTCGGCCAGGGCCAGCTGGACTCCGTTCTGCACGCCGATCCGATGGGCCGCCGCGCCTTCATCGAGGAGGCCGCCGGGGTACTCAAGCACCGCAAGCGCAAGGAGAAGGCGCTGCGCAAACTGGACGCGATGCAGGCCAACCTCGCCCGCGTCCAGGACCTCACCGACGAACTGCGCCGCCAGCTCAAGCCACTTGGCAGACAGGCCGCCGTCGCCCGCCGGGCCGCCGTCATCCAGGCCGACCTGCGCGACGCCCGCCTGCGGCTGCTCGCCGACGATCTCGTGGCGCTGCGCGAAGCCCTCAGGACCGAGGTCGCCGACGAGGCCGCGCTCAAGGCACGCAAGGAAGAGACCGAAGCCGCGCTCAAGGCCGCGCTGACCCGCGAGGCCCGACTCGAGGACGAGGTGGGCAGGCTCGCGCCGCGTCTGGGGCAGGCCCAGCAGACCTGGTACGAACTCTCCCAGTTCGCCGAGCGGGTGCGCGGCACGGTCAGCCTCGCCGACGCCCGGATCAAGAGCGCCACCAGCGCGCCGCCCGAGGAACGCCGCGGCCGTGACCCGGAGGACCTGGAGCGCGAGGCGGCCCGTATCCGCGAGCAGGAGGCCGAGCTGGAGGCCGCGCTCGAAGCCGCCGAGCGGGCACTGGACGACACGGTCTCGCACCGCGCCGAACTCGAACGCGAACTGGCCCTGGAGGAACGGCGCCTGAAGGACGCGGCCCGTGCCATCGCCGACCGGCGCGAGGGCCTTGCCCGCCTCAACGCGCAGGCGGGCGCGGCCCGTTCCCGCGCCGCCTCCGCCCAGCAGGAGATCGAACGCCTCGCAGTGGCCCGGGACGAGGCGCAGCAGCGCGCGAGCGCGGCCCAGGAGGAGTACGAGCAGCTCAAGGCCGAGGTCGACGGGCTCGACGCGGACGACACCGAACTGGCCGCACGGCACGAAGAGGCCCGCGCCGCCCTCGCCGAGGCCGAGTCCGCGCTCTCGGCCGCGCGGGAGGCGGCGAGCGAGGCCGAACGCTCCCGGGCCGCACTCACCGCCCGCCACGAGACACTCGCCCTCGGCCTGCGCCGCAAGGACGGCACCGGCGCGCTGCTCGACGCGGGCGAACGGCTGACCGGCCTGCTCGGCCCGGCCGCCGAACTCCTGCGGGTCACGCCCGGTCACGAGGTGGCGCTGGCCGCCGCGCTCGGCACGGCCGCCGACGCCGTCGCCGTGGCGAGCCCCGCCACCGCCGCCGAAGCCCTCCGCCTGCTGCGCAAACAGGACGCGGGCCGCGCCGCACTGCTCCTCGCCGACGCCTTTGCCCCGGCGCCCGCGAGCCGCGCCGACGGATTGACGTACGCCGCCGATCTCGTCCGCGGACCCGACGAACTCATGCCCGCGGTACGGCGGTTGCTCGACGGGATGGTCGTGGTCGCGAGCCTGGAGGACGCCCAGGACCTGGTGTACGTACACCCGGAGCTGACCGCCGTCACCGCCGAGGGCGATCTGCTCGGCGCGCACTTCGCGCAGGGCGGCTCCGCCGGGGCGCCGAGCCTGCTCGAAGTGCAGGCCTCCGTCGACGAGGCGGCCGCGCAGCTCGAACAACTCGCCCTGCGCTGCGAGGAGTTGGCCGCCGAGCGGGAGAGCGCGGGCGAGCGGCGCCGGGCCGCGGCCGCGCTTGTGGAGGAACTCGGCGAGCGCAGGAGGGCCGCCGACCGGGAGAAGTCCTCGGTCGCGCAGCAGCTCGGGCGGCTCGGCGGACAGGCCAGGGGCGCGGCGGGCGAGGCGGAACGGGCCGCCGCCGCGGCGGCCCGCGCCCAGGACGCCTACGACAAGGCCGCCATCGAGGCCGAGGAACTGGCCGAACGGCTCGCCGTGGCCGAGGAGTTGCCCGTCGAGGACGAGCCCGACTCCTCCGTACGCGACCGCCTCGCCGCGGACGGCGCCAACGCGCGGCAGACCGAGATGGAGGCCCGGCTCCAGGTCCGTACGCACGAGGAGCGGGTCAAGGGACTCGCGGGGCGGGCCGACGGGCTCGACCGTGCGGCGCGCGCCGAGCGCGAGGCGCGGGCCAGGGCCGAGCAGCGCAGGGCGCGGATGCGGCACGAGGCCGAGGTCGCCGAGGCGGTGGCCTCCGGTGCGCGTCAGTTGCTCGCCCATGTCGAGCTCTCGCTCGGGCGGGCCGACGCGGAGCGGGTGCTCGCCGAGCGGGCCAAGGGGGAACGCGAGCGCGAGCTCACCGCGGCCCGCGCGGAGGGGCGCGACCTGAAGTCCGCCCTCGACAAGCTGACCGACTCGGTGCACCGCGGCGAGGTGCTCGGTGCCGAAAAGCGCATGCGTATCGAGCAGTTGGAGACCAAGGCGCTGGAGGAGCTGGGCGTCGAACCGGCGGGCCTGATCGCCGAGTACGGGCCCGACCAGCTCGTGCCGCCCTCGCTGCCCGCCGAGGGCGAGGAACTCCCGGAGGACCCCGAGCACCCGCGCAACCTGCCGCGGCCCTTCGTCCGCGGCGAACAGGAGAAGCGGCTGAAGTCGGCGGAGCGCGCCTACCAGCAGCTCGGCAAGGTCAATCCGCTCGCCCTGGAGGAGTTCGCGGCCCTGGAGGAGCGGCACAAGTTCCTCTCCGAGCAGCTGGAGGACCTGAAGAAGACCCGCGCCGACCTGCTCCAGGTGGTCAAGGAGGTCGACGAGCGGGTGGAACAGGTCTTCACCGAGGCCTACCGCGACACCGCCCGCGAGTTCGAGGGTGTCTTCTCGCGGCTCTTCCCCGGCGGCGAGGGCAGGCTGGTGCTCACCGACCCGGACAACATGCTCACCACGGGCGTCGACGTCGAGGCGCGGCCCCCGGGCAAGAAGGTCAAGCGGCTCTCGCTGCTGTCCGGCGGCGAACGGTCGCTGACCGCCGTGGCCATGCTGGTGTCCATCTTCAAGGCGCGGCCCAGCCCCTTCTACGTGATGGACGAGGTCGAGGCAGCCCTCGACGACACCAACCTGCAGCGGCTGATCCGCATCATGCAGGAGCTGCAGGAGGCCTCGCAGCTCATCGTCATCACGCACCAGAAGCGGACCATGGAAGTCGCCGACGCGCTCTACGGGGTGTCGATGCAGGGCGACGGCGTCTCCAAGGTGATCAGCCAGCGCCTGCGCTGAGGTGCGCTCTGCCGACGGGCTGGATCCCGTAAGGCACAAGATCTCTTCGACAGTTGAACGCAAAGTTTCGATATCGAGCCTACGGCGACTTGAACCTAACCCTTGACGTAAAAACTTGAAGACATATGGTCTCCTGCGTACCGCTTCCCTTCAGGTGGTGGGCGCATGGAAGCTGTGCACCACTGGAAGGGCTCATGCCCCGAACCCGGCGCAGGCCGTGGCCAGAGGAGTAACACGTGACCAGCACATCGCGGGCCCCGCAGTCGGGGGCCAGCAGCACCGGAGGGTCCGAGCACCTCGGGCACGTCGTCTTCATCGCCGCCGCGGCCGCCATGGGCGGATTCCTCTTCGGTTACGACAGCTCCGTCATCAACGGTGCCGTGGAGGCCATCCGCCACCGCTACGACATCGGCTCCGGAACCCTGGCGCAGGTCATCGCGATCGCCCTGATCGGCTGTGCGATCGGCGCCGCCACCGCGGGCCGAATCGCGGACCGGATCGGCCGTATCCGCTGTATGCAGATCTCGGCCGTGCTGTTCACCATCAGCGCGGTCGGCTCGGCGGTGCCGTTCGCGCTCTGGGACCTCGCGATGTGGCGCATCGTCGGCGGTTTCGCGATCGGCATGGCCTCCGTCATCGGCCCCGCCTACATCGCCGAGGTCGCGCCGCCCGCCTACCGCGGCCGCCTCGGCTCCTTCCAGCAGGCGGCCATCGTGTTCGGCATCGCGGTCTCACAGCTCGTGAACTGGGGCATCCTCAACGCCGCCGACGGCGACCAGCGCGGCGAGCTGCTCGGCCTGGAGGCCTGGCAGTTGATGCTGGGCGTGATGGTGATCCCCTCGATCCTGTACCTGCTGCTCTCCTTCGCGATCCCCGAGTCGCCGCGCTTTCTCATCTCGGCGGGCAAGGACAGCGAGGCGCGTGAGGTGCTCGCCGAGGTGGAGGGCGAGGGCACGGATCTCGACGGGCGGCTGGAGGAGATCCGCAGCGCCATGCACCGCGAGCACAAGTCCACCTTCAAGGACCTGCTCGGCGGCGGCGGGTTCTTCTTCAAGCCGATCGTCTGGGTCGGCATCGGCCTGTCCGCGTTCCAGCAGCTCGTCGGCATCAACGTCGCCTTCTACTACTCCTCGACGCTGTGGCAGTCCGTGGGTGTGAACCCGGCCGACTCGTTCTTCTACTCGTTCACCACCTCGATCATCAACATCATCGGCACCGTGATCGCGATGATCTTCGTCGACCGGATCGGCCGCCGCCCGCTCGCCCTCATCGGCTCCGTCGGCATGGTCATCGGCCTGGCGCTGGAGGCGTGGGCGTTCTCGTACGACCTGGTGGACGGGAAGCTGCCCGAGACGCAGGGCTGGGTGGCGCTGGTCGCGGCCCACTGGTTCGTGCTCTTCTTCGCCCTGTCCTGGGGTGTGGTCGTGTGGGTCTTCCTCGGCGAGATGTTCCCGAACCGGATCCGCGCCGCCGCGCTCGGCGTCGCGGCCTCCGCGCAGTGGATCGCCAACTGGGCCATCACCGCGAGCTTCCCGTCCCTGGCCGACTGGAACCTCGCCACCACGTACGTGATCTACACGGTGTTCGCCGCGCTCTCCATCCCGTTCGTGCTGAAGTTCGTCCCCGAGACCAAGGGCAAGACGCTGGAAGAGATGGGCTGAACACGGGCCGGTCACGGAGGCGGGACCAGGAACCAAGGCTCCTGGTCCCGCCTCCGTGACCGGCCCGCGGTGGGGCACGCATAGCAGTACCGGCGAATGGCCGATACTGGGTGGCGTTGTGACTCCGCTCCCCCACCGGAAGGAGGGGGGCTTCCAACCCGAGGGTTGCGGTCCAGCCCGAACCGATCCCTGACGGGACGAGCAGAAAGCACCAAAAGCCAGGGAAGCGATTCCCCCACCGGCTGAAGCCGTTGGCCCCCTCGCTAGGAGTCTGATGGAAATCGTCATCCTTGCTGTAGTCATCGCCGTCGTCGTGATCGGCGCGCTCGGCGGGCTCGTGATCGGCAGCCGCCGCAAGAAGCAGCTGCCGCCGCCCGAGGCGCCCACCACCACCCCCGACATCACCGCTCCTCCGGCTGAGCCGCACGTCGGCGACGAGGCCGGGGCACCGAGCGACGAATCCCGCCGAACCGTCGAAGAGGTCGGCCTGCCCGAGGGCGCGGAGCCCTCGCCGGTCCTGGTCGAGCCCGAGGCGCCCACCCCGATCGAGGTGCCCGAGCCGAGCGCCGGGCGGCTGATCCGGCTGCGGGCCCGGCTCTCCCGCTCGCAGAACGCCCTCGGCAAGGGCCTGCTGTCCCTGCTGTCCCGGGAGCACCTCGACGAGGACACCTGGGAGGAGATCGAGGACACCCTGCTCACCGCCGACGTCGGGGTCGCCGCGACCACCGAGCTCGTCGACCGGCTGCGCGCCCGCGTGAAGGTCCTGGGCACCCGCACCCCGCAGGAGCTGCGGACCCTGCTCCGCGAGGAACTGCTCGCCCTGGTCGGCACCGACATGGACCGCACGGTGCACACCGAGTCCCCGCTGGACACCCCGGGCATCGTGATGGTCGTCGGTGTCAACGGCACCGGCAAGACCACCACCACCGGCAAGCTGGCCCGGGTCCTGGTCGCCGACGGCAAGATCGTCCTGCTCGGCGCCGCGGACACCTTCCGCGCTGCCGCCGCCGACCAGTTGCAGACCTGGGGCGAGCGGGTCGGCGCGCTGACCGTGCGCGGCCCGGAGGCCGGTGACCCCGCCTCGGTTGCCTTCGACGCGGTCAAGGAGGGTGCCGAGACCGGCGCCGACGTCGTCCTGATCGACACCGCGGGCCGCCTGCACACCAAGGCCGGCCTGATGGACGAGCTCGGCAAGGTCAAGCGCGTCGTCGAGAAGCACGCCCCGCTGGACGAGGTACTCCTCGTCCTCGACGCCACCACCGGTCAGAACGGTCTTGTCCAGGCACGGGTGTTCGCGGAGGTCGTCGACATCACCGGCATCGTCCTGACCAAGCTCGACGGCACGGCCAAGGGCGGCATCGTGGTCGCCGTCCAGCGTGAACTCGGCGTCCCGGTCAAGCTCGTCGGCCTCGGCGAGGGCCCGGACGACCTCGCGCCCTTCGAGCCGGAGGCGTTCGTCGACGCCCTCATCGGCGACTGATTCCCGCCATCCGCGCGGCCGGTGCGACACCGGCACGGAACACGGGAAGCCCCGGCCCGCGAATTTCGCGAGCCGGGGTTTTTCGCTGTACGGGTCCTGGGTTCGTCCTGCGGGTCCTGGGTTTGTACGAGGTCGTCGGGCCCCGGCTGTCCCCGCGGTGCCCCCACCGCACCGGCAGCCCGGGGTGCCGCTATCCGGCAGTGCCGCGTACCGCGTACCGATGGGCGGCGTGGGCGAGGGTGCCGAGCAGGAGCCGCGCCTGTGGCGGGCGGCGGGTGGCTTCGGCGAGGGCGGGGGAGCGCAGCCACTGGACCGGGCCGAGGCCGCCGCGGTCCGAGGGCGGGGCGGTGATGTGGCTGCCGGGGCCCAGGCAGCGCAGGTCGAGGCGGGCGTCGTCCCAGCCCATCCGGTAGAGCAGCGCGGGCAGTTCGGCGGCCGCGCCGGGGGCGACGAAGAACTGCGCCCGCCCCTCGGGGGTGAGGGCGACCGGGCCGGTCGGCAGGCCCATGCGTTCCAGGCGGACCAGGCCGCGCCGTCCCGCGGCCTCGTCGACCTCGATGATCTCGAAGGCGCGGCCGACCGGCAGCATCACCGCCGCTCCGGGGAAGGATCCCCAGGTCTGAGCGACCTCGTCGAGTGCGGCCCCGGCGGGCACCACCGGGGCGAAGTCCAGTGGATGGGCGCCGGGGGAGGGGCAGGCGGCCAGGCCGCAGGAGCATCTGCCGCCCGCCGCGCGGGCGCCGGGCACCGCCTCCCAGCCCCACAGTCCGGTCAGTTCGGCAACGGTGGTGCAGTCCGCGCCGCGGCCGCGGCGCCGGGAACTCGTGCGGCGTTCCCGGATGCCGCCGATCGTGAAGCCCATGCCTCCTCCAACGGGCCCGCCGTGCAGGGGGTTACGCGACGGACCGGCTCGTGACCGACAGTTCCTGACTTCCCCGCGGTGCCGCCCGGCGACGGCGCGTTGACGCGCGCCGGGTGGTGAACGAAGCGGTGCACGCCGGGGCGTACCCCGCATCGGCGCCTTTCGTCTGTCCTATGTCAAGTGAATCGTGCGGCGGGCCAAGGGAGTTCGTGGGAAGGGGTGGCGAATGGTGGCGTTTCAGGGATCGACCTCGCGAGAGGGGTGATCGTAGGATTACTTTCGGTACACGACCCCGGTGGTTGCGCGTAGTTGTGGGTATGCCAACGGCAAGTCGGTTCCCTGTTCGACGGGTGGTGTCCCGCCGATATGAGGACCAGGGCCTTCCGCATTCTGGTAGGGGTTGGGCACGAAGGAATGGGCACGAGTGACCAACGGCCTTGAGAATCCCGAGGGATGGGGGCATCGCAGTGGGCGGCAACGGCGCGAGCGGTACGGCTGCGGACAAGCGTCCCAATGAGCTGCTCGGCTCGTGGTTCGTGCGAAGTGGCTGGTCGAAGGGCGAGCTGGCGCGTCAAGTGAACCGCCGGGCACGGCAGTTGGGTGCCAGTCACATCTCCACCGACACCTCGCGGGTGCGCCGGTGGCTGGACGGCGAGAACCCGCGTGAACCGATTCCGCGGATCCTGTCCGAACTGTTCTCCGAACGCTTCGGCTGCGTGGTCGCGGTGGAGGACCTCGGCCTGCGCGCCGCCCACCAGTCGCCCTCCGTGTCCGGGGTCGACCTGCCGTGGACCGGACCGCAGACCGTGGCGCTGCTCGGGGAGTTCTCCCGCAGCGACCTGATGCTCGCCCGGCGCGGCTTCCTCGGCAGCTCGCTCGCTCTCGCGGCCGGGCCGTCCCTGGTCGAACCGATGCAGCGCTGGCTGGTGCCCACGCCCGGTGGCGGCGGCGCCCAGGCGGCCGATTCCGCCGGTGCCCGCCGCGGCGGCAAGCTCTCCCCGCCCGAGCTCGAACTCCTGGAATCCACCGCCGTGATGTTCCGCCAGTGGGACGCCCAGTGCGGCGGCGGCCTGCGCCGCAAGGCGGTCGTCGGCCAGCTGCACGAGGTCACCGACCTGCTCCAGGAGTCCCAGCCCGAGCCCACCGCGCGGCGCCTGTTCAAGGTCGCGGCCGAACTCGCCGAACTGGCCGGGTGGATGAGCTACGACGTGGGCCTCCAGCCCACCGCCCAGAAGTACTTCGTGCTCGCCCTGCACGCCGCGAAGGAGGCGGGCGACAAGCCGCTCGGCTCGTACATCCTGTCCAGCATGAGCCGCCAGATGATCCACCTCGGCCGTCCCGAGGACGCCCTGGAGCTGGTGCACCTGGCGCAGTACGGCAGCCGCGACTGCGCGGGCCCGCGCACCCAGGCCATGCTGCACGCGATGGAGGCGCGGGCATACGCCAACATGGGCCAGCCCGGCAAGTGCAAGCGTGCGGTGCGGATGGCCGAGGACACCTTCGAGGACGCCGAGGAGTTCACCGAACCCGAGCCGGACTGGATCCGCTTCTTCTCCCGCGCCGAACTGCACGGCGAGAACGCCCACTCCTACCGCGACCTCGCCTATGTCGCGGGCCGCAGCCCCACCTACGCCAGCCTCGCCGAGCCGGTGATGGCGAGGGCGGTGGAACTGTTCGGCAAGGACGAGGAGCACCAGCGTTCGTACGCGCTGAACCTCATCGGCATGGCCACCGTGCATCTGCTGCGGCGCGAGCCCGAGCAGAGCGCGGACCTGGCGGCGCAGGCCATGACCGTCGCCCGCAAGGTCCGCTCGGAACGCGTCAACACCCGGATCCGCAAGACCGTCGACACCGCGGTGCGCGAGTTCGGCGACGTCACCGAGGTCGTCCAGCTCACCGAACACCTCGCGCTTCATCTGCCCGAGACGGCCATGGCCGTCTGACCCGAGCACCACCCCCACGGCGCGCGGCCCGGCCCGCGCGCCACCCCCCGGCCCCGGCCGCGGCGGCCTCACCTACGGACCGACTCGGCTCCCCCGCCAGTCACCCGAGGCCCGCCGCGGCCGGTCGGCGTTCACGTACGGCCGCCTTCGTAAACACCCTCGGCCCCGTTCGTATGCGGTCGGCCCGCTGCCGCATCCCGGGCCCACGCCCGGCGAGCCGCTCCGATCCGCGCACTCAAGGTTGCGCCACGATAACGATCGGCGGTCGTACCCTCCGGCGGTTCATCCACGCGTAACACCGCCGCTCCCTTCGTCACCGCGGCGAAACATCGAGCGGCATCGTCCGAAACGGCGCTGCGCGAATCTCGACCGTCATAACCGGCCCGCCCCATCCGCTCAGGCATCCCCGCACGGGCCGTACGACAACGAGGAGACGCCGATGCCCCCAGGCATCACGCTTGCCGCAGACACGCCGCAGCTGTCTGCCGCCAACACCGGGTTCATGCTGATCTGTTCCGCCCTGGTGATGCTCATGACCCCGGCCCTGGCCTTCTTCTACGGAGGCATGGTCCGCGTCAAGAGCACCCTGAACATGCTGATGATGAGCTTCATCAGCCTGGGCATCGTCACCCTCCTGTGGGTGCTCTACGGGTTCTCGATGGCCTTCGGCACCGACAAGGGCAGCCTCATCGGCTGGGAGTCCGACTACGTCGGTCTCAGCGGCATCGGCCTGAACCAGCTGTGGGACGGCTACACGATTCCGGTCTATGTCTTCGCGGTCTTCCAGCTGATGTTCGCGATCATCACGCCCGCCCTGATCAGCGGTGCGCTCGCGGACCGGGTGAAGTTCACCGCCTGGGCGCTGTTCGTCGCGCTGTGGGCCACGATCGTCTACTTCCCCGTCGCGCACTGGGTCTGGGGCACCGGCGGCTGGGCCTTCGAGCTCGGCGTCATCGACTTCGCCGGCGGTACCGCCGTGCACATCAACGCCGGTGCGGCCGCCTTCGGCGTGATCCTGGTGATCGGCAAGCGGGTCGGCTTCAAGAAGGACCCGATGCGCCCGCACAGCCTGCCGCTGGTCATGCTCGGCGCCGGTCTGCTGTGGTTCGGCTGGTTCGGCTTCAACGCCGGATCCTGGCTCGGCAACGACGACGGCGTCGGCGCGCTGATGTTCCTCAACACCCAGGTCGCCACCGCCGCCGCCATGCTGGCCTGGCTCGCCTACGAGAAGATCCGCCACGGCGCGTTCACCACACTCGGCGCCGCCTCCGGCGCGGTCGCCGGTCTCGTCGCGATCACCCCGTCCGGCGGCTCCTGCTCCCCGCTCGGCGCGATCGCCATCGGCGCCATCGCCGGTCTGCTGTGCGCCATGGCCGTCGGCCTGAAGTACAAGTTCGGCTACGACGACTCCCTCGACGTCGTCGGCGTCCACCTGGTCGGCGGCGTGGTCGGCTCCGTACTCGTCGGCTTCTTCGCCACCGGCGGCGGCCAGTCCGACGTGGCCGGCGTGTTCTACGGCGACCACGAGTTCGACCAGCTGTGGAAGCAGCTCGCCGGAGTCGGCGGCGTCCTGGCCTACTCCTTCGTGGCCTCCGCGATCCTCGCCTTCCTCGTCGACAAGGCGATCGGTATGCGCGTCAGCGAGGACGACGAGGTACTCGGCATCGACCAGGTTGAGCACGCCGAGACCGCATACGACTTCAGCGGTGCGGGCGGCGGCGCCTCCCGCGGCGTGGCCCCCGCCCAGGCGGCAGACTCCAGGAAGGTGGACGCATGAAGCTCATCACCGCGGTCGTCAAGCCGCACCGGCTCGACGAGATCAAGGAGGCCCTGCAGGCCTTCGGGGTGCACGGGCTGACCGTCACCGAGGCCAGCGGATACGGCCGCCAGCGCGGTCACACCGAGGTCTACCGGGGCGCGGAGTACACCGTCGACCTGGTGCCCAAGATCCGTATCGAGGTCCTCGCCGAGGACGGCGACGCCGAACAGCTCATCGACGTCGTCGTGAAGGCCGCCCGTACCGGCAAGATCGGAGACGGAAAGGTCTGGTCCGTCCCCGTCGAGGAGGCGGTACGGGTGCGCACCGGCGAACGCGGACCGGACGCCCTGTAGGCCCTGCCGTCAAATTCCCGCCTGCCCCGCGACGCCTGGCACGCACTCTCGGCGCACCGGCCAAAAGCCCAAGTAGGTCCACTACGAGGGCATTCGGCCGGCACGCCGAGAGCACGCACCAGACGCCGCAGAGCCGCCCTCCGGGCGACGGCGGGAATGTGACGACAGGACCTAGGACCCACAACCGAAACGGGAGTCGCCAGGTGACGAGTGTGCGGGAAGGTACGGAAGACACCGGCATGACTGCGGACGAGACGAACCACGGCGACACCCCACCCGGCTATGCGGCGGCCCGGCTGCTCCTCCTCAACCAGGAGGAGCAGCAGGGGCCGCCGCGGCGCGCGGCCCTGGCGGAACTCACCGACACCTGGCTGCAGCAGCTCTTCGCCCAGGCCGCGGACGGGCTGCGCGGCGTCAGCCTGCTCGCCGTCGGCGGCTACGGGCGCGGCGAACTCTCCCCGCGCAGCGACCTCGACCTGGTGCTCCTGCACGACGGCAGCGCCGACCCGGCCGCGCTCGCCGCCCTCGCCGACGGCCTCTGGTACCCGGTCTGGGACCTCGGCCTCGCCCTCGACCACTCGGTACGCACCCCCGCCGAGGCCCGCAAAACCGCCGCCGAGGACCTCAAGGTCCAGCTCGGCCTGCTGGACGCCCGCCATCTCGCGGGCGACCTCGGCCTCACCGCCTCGCTGCGCACCACCGTCCTCGCCGACTGGCGCAACCAGGCCCCCAAACGACTGCCCGAACTCCAGGAACTGTGCGCCGAGCGGGCCGCACGCCAGGGCGAACTCCAGTACCTCCTGGAGGGCGACCTCAAGGAGGCCCGCGGCGGACTGCGCGACGCCACCGCCCTGCGCGCGGTCGCCGCCTCCTGGCTCGCCGACGCACCCCGCGGCGGACTCGACGAGGCCCGCCGCCACCTCCTCGACGTACGCGACGCCCTGCATCTGGTCACCGGGCGGGCCACCGACCGGCTCTCCCTCCAGGAACAGGACCAGGTCGCCGCCGCCCTCGGACTGCTCGACGCCGACGCCCTGCTGCGCCAGGTCTACGAGGCCGCCCGCACCATCTCCTACGCCAGCGACGTCACCTGGCGCGAGGTCGGCCGGGTCCTGCGCGCCCGCTCCGTACGCCCCCGGCTGCGCGCCCTGATCGGCGGCAAGCAGACGCCCGAGCGCTCACCGCTGGCCGAAGGCGTGGTCGAGCAGGAGGGCGAGGTCGTCCTCGCCCGCGGCGCACGGCCCGAACGCGACCCCGTACTGCCGCTGCGCGCCGCGGCCGCCGCGGCACAGGCCGGGCTCCCGCTGTCCCTGCACGCGGTGCGCCGCCTGGCCGCGGGCACCGCCGCGCTGTCCACGCCATGGCCCGCCGAGGCCCGCGAACAACTCGTGACACTGCTCGGCGCGGGCCGCCCCACCGTCCAGGTCTGGGAGGCGCTGGAGGCCGAGGGACTGATCAGCAAACTGCTGCCGGACTGGGAACGCGTGCGCTGCCGCCCGCAGCGCAACGCCGTGCACACCTGGACCGTCGACCGGCATCTGGTCGAGACAGCCGTACAGGCCGCCGAGCGCACCCGCCGCGTCCACCGGCCCGACCTGCTCCTGGTCGCCGCGCTGCTGCACGACATCGGCAAGGGCTGGCCCGGCGACCACAGCGAGGCCGGGGAGATCATCGCCCGGGACGTCGCCGCCCGCATCGGCTTCGACCCGGCCGACGCCGCCGTCCTCGCCACCCTGGTCCGCCACCATCTGCTGCTCGTGGAGACCGCAACCCGCCGCGACCTCGAGGACCCGGCGACGGTACGCGCCGTCGCCGACGCCGTGGGCACCACCTCCACCCTGGAACTGCTGCACGCGCTGACCGAGGCCGACGCCCTCGCCACCGGCCCCGCCGCCTGGTCCGCCTGGCGCGGCTCCCTGGTCGGCGAACTGGTGCGCCGGGCCGCCGCCCTGCTCAGCGGCGAGGAGGTGCCGGCGGTCGAGGACCCGGCGCCGACCGCCGAACAGGAACGCCTCGCGGTGGAGGCCCACCGCACCGGCGGTCCCGTACTCGCCTTGCGCGCCCACAGCGAGACCCCGCCCGCCGCCGGCAACGCCAGCAACGCCGACAACGCCGACAACTCTGACCCGCCGCCCGCCGGACCCGAGCCGCTCGGCGTGGAGCTGATCATCGCCGTACCCGACCAGCCGGGCGTACTGCCCGCCGTGGCCGGGGTGCTCGCCATGCACCGGCTGACCGTACGAACCGCCGAGCTGCGCGCCCTCGACCTGCCGGAGCAACTAGGAGGCGGGGGCCGCGAGAGCCGGGCGACGGCGGACTGGGCCGACCGAGCAGGCGGGACCGGCGGCGCCACCGGGACCGGCGACAACGCCTCCGGCGCCCCGGTGCTGCTGCTCGACTGGCGGGTCGCCGCCGAGTACGGCTCGCTGCCGCAGGCCGCGCGGCTGCGCGCCGACCTGGTGCGCGCCCTGGACGGCTCCCTGAACATCGCCAGCAGGCTCGCCGAACGCGACGCCGCCTATCCGCGCCGCCGGGGCACCGTCGCCCCGCCGCCGCGCGTGAGCCCCGCCTCGGACAGCTCGCACCGCGCCACCGTCATCGAGGTCCGCGCCCACGACGCCCCCGGGCTCCTGCACCGCATCGGCCGCGCCCTGGAGGAGTCCGGCGTACGGGTACGCAGCGCGCATGTGTCCACCCTGGGCGCGAACGCCGTCGACGCCTTCTACGTGACCGGGGCCGACGGCCGTCCGCTGGGCGACGACCAGGCCGCCACCCTGGCCCGCGACCTGGAGAAGACTTTGCGTTCCTGACCTCCTCCGGCGGTTGTGAGGAATCCGGCCGTGCACGGGGTGCAGACCGCTTCCCGGACGGCCGGATACCCTGGAGGACGACCTGTACGTCCTGTCAGCTTCCCGAGCCCTGAAACCGGGGCGGGTAGGCGCCTTCGACCCGAGGATTCGCGACCGCCGTGTTCGACACTCTTTCCGACCGCCTCGCAGCGACATTCAAGAGCCTCCGCGGCAAGGGGCGCCTCAGCGAGGCGGACATCGACGCCACGGCGCGCGAGATCCGTATCGCCCTGCTCGAGGCGGACGTCGCGCTGCCGGTGGTGCGGGCCTTCATCAAGCAGATCAAGGAACGCGCGCTCGGCATCGAGGTCTCGCAGGCCCTGAACCCGGCCCAGCAGGTCATCAAGATCGTCAACGAGGAACTCGTCGGCATCCTCGGCGGGGAGACGCGGCGCCTGCGCTTCGCCAAGCAGCCGCCCACCGTGATCATGCTGGCGGGTCTGCAGGGTGCCGGTAAGACCACCCTGGCCGGCAAGCTCGGCCGCTGGCTCAAGGGCCAGGGCCACGCCCCGCTCCTGGTGGCCTGTGACCTCCAGCGCCCGAACGCCGTCAACCAGCTCGCGGTGGTCGCCGAGCGCGCCGAGGTCGGCATCTACGCGCCCGAGCCGGGCAACGGCGTCGGCGACCCGGTGCGGGTGGCGCAGGACTCGATCGAGTACGCGCGCACCAAGCAGCACGACATCGTCATCGTCGACACCGCGGGCCGCCTCGGTATCGACCAGGAGATGATGCAGCAGGCCGCGGACATCCGGGACGCGGTCAAGCCGGACGAGATCCTGTTCGTCGTCGACGCGATGATCGGTCAGGACGCGGTCAACACCGCCGAGGCCTTCCGCGACGGCGTCGGCTTCGACGGCGTGGTGCTCTCCAAGCTCGACGGCGACGCCCGCGGTGGTGCCGCGCTGTCCATCGCGCACGTCACCGGCCGCCAGATCATGTTCGCCTCCAACGGCGAGAAGCTGGACGACTTCGACGCGTTCCACCCGGACCGGATGGCCTCCCGCATCCTCGGCATGGGCGATGTGCTCACGCTGATCGAGAAGGCGGAGCAGACCTTCAGTCAGCAAGAGGCCGAGAAGATGGCCTCCAAGCTGGCGAGCGCCAAGGGCAAGGACTTCACCCTCGACGACTTCCTGGCCCAGATGGAGCAGGTCAGGAAGATGGGCAGTATCAGCAAGCTGCTCGGCATGCTCCCGGGCATGGCCCAGGTCAAGGACCAGATCAACAACCTCGACGAACGCGATGTGGACCGTACCGCCGCGATCATCAAGTCGATGACGCCCGGCGAGCGCCAGGAACCGACGATCATCAACGGTTCGCGCCGTGCCCGTATCGCCAAGGGCTCCGGTGTCGAGGTCAGCGCGGTCAAGAACCTCGTCGAGCGCTTCTTCGAGGCGCGCAAGATGATGTCGCGGATGGCCCAGGGCGGCGGCATGCCGGGAATGCCCGGGATGCCGGGCATGGGTGGCGGCCCCGGCCGTCAGAAGAAGAAGCAGAAGCAGGCCAAGGGCAAGCAGCGCTCCGGCAACCCGATGAAGCGCAAGCAGCAGGAGCAGGAGGCCGAGCTGCGCCGCCAGCAGGCCGCGGAGAACGGCGGGGCCTTCGGCCTCCCGGCCGGCGAGCCCGGCAAGGACTTCGAACTCCCCGACGAGTTCAAGAAGTTCATGGGCTGAGTCGGGCCGAGTCTGGCTGAGTCGGGCTGAGTCCGCCTGGCGGGAGCGCGTCGTGCGGTGCGTGCGGCTCGCTCTCGCGGGTGGTCGGCGGCGAAGTTGTCATTTGTTGCCAACTTCGCGGCGCCGTACGGCCGTTGTCGTACGACCCTCGTCTGCCCGTACGAGCCCTCCCGGGCGCCGGACCGCGCCCTGCGGCGTGCGTCCGATGGGGAGTGCGCCGTCGAGTGCGCGCCCGCCCTGTGCTCCGATGCGCCGGTGCCTCTGACCTGGGGTGGGAGGCGGCCGTGGAGCGGGCGGCGCGGGCGTTCGCCGGATGGCCGGAGTGCGAGGGGTGAGTTGGTGCGGCCGGGGCCCCGGCCGGTACCCTCTGCGTCTGGCCATGACCCCGGAATCGCAACCTCCGGACATCCGTGCAGGCAGGAGCCTTGCGGCGGTGTGCGGGGTGGTCCGGACGCCGGTCCGGAATGCGGAGATGCGGCCCTTGTCGGCGGATGGATGCGCCTACGTACGGGCCTGCCCCGGAGCGTGCCGGTTGCGGAGCCCCTCGGGCAAGCGTGCGGTCTCGGCG
The DNA here is from genome assembly GCF_013364195.1 of Streptomyces sp. NA04227. Lineage (NCBI taxonomy): Bacteria > Bacillati > Actinomycetota > Actinomycetes > Kitasatosporales > Streptomycetaceae > Streptomyces > Streptomyces sp. NA04227. The sequence goes on from NZ_CP054918.1 coordinate 6,274,420, forward strand.
CAAAGACGCCAACTGACTGGTAGGTGCAAAATATTTGGGATGGCCCGGAATAGGAACACGAAGGCCTCCCCGCTCGTTGTCACGACGTGAGCACGACACCACCTGTTCTCGCAGCGGAACTGGCACAGGCGTGGGCCGACATTCAGAGGTTCCACCCCGAGCTGCCGGACCTGGCTGCGCCCGAGTCCCTGATCGGAGAGTCCTCGTCCGCCTGCGGCGCCGAGCTCTCCTTCGAGAGGCTGCTCCATGAAGCAGTCCATGGCATTGCCGCGGCCCGCGGAGTGCGTGACACCTCACGTGCGGGCCGCTACCACAACCGCAGATTCCTGTCCGTGGCCGAGGAACTCGGCCTGGACCACCCGGCCGAGCCCCACCCGAGCAGCGGCTTCTCCCTGGTGACCCTCAACGCCGAGGCGCGCAGACGCTACCGCCCCACCATCGAGCGGCTGCAGAACGCGCTGCGGGCACACCGTGCGGCCACCGCCGCCGACAGCCCGGCCGGATTCCGCGGGCCGGCGGCACGGCACGGCTCCTCGGGCGGCGGCGTACGCGTCAAGGCGGTCTGTGACTGCGGACGCAACGTACGCGTCGTCCCCTCTGTCCTCGCCCAGGCGCCCATCGTCTGCGGCGGCTGCGGAAAGCCCTTCCGTATCCCCGAGGTGGTCGGAGCGGGCGCCCGCTGACACCTCTCGGCCGGGGCTCGTTCCATACGGACGGCCCCCGGCCGGGCCTGCCGTGGTGCGCGACGGCCCGGGAAGTCGGACCTTTTCCGTGTGGCACAATGGGCAGCTGTACTCGACAGCCGCACAGGACCCCTCTCTCCTCCGGCTGACGCGTCCATCGGGCCATCGGGTACCGCAACCCCACGCGGCATCCCGCTGTGCTCAAACACGTCAAAACCAGGAGAATCCACTCCCGTGGCAGTCAAGATCAAGCTGAAGCGTCTGGGCAAGATCCGTTCGCCTCACTACCGCATCGTCGTCGCCGACTCCCGTACCCGCCGTGACGGCCGGGCCATCGAGGAGATCGGTCTGTACCACCCGGTGCAGAACCCCTCGCGCATCGAGGTCAACGCCGAGCGCGTGGCGTACTGGCTCTCCGTCGGCGCCCAGCCGACCGAGCCCGTGCTCGCCATCCTGAAGAAGACCGGCGACTGGCAGAAGTACAAGGGCGAGCCCGCCCCGCCGCCGCTGCTGCAGCCGGAGGAGAAGGCCGCGCGTCCGGTCTTCGAGTCCCTCAGTGGTGAGGACGAGCCCAAGGGCGAGGCCATCACCCAGAAGGCGAAGAAGGCCGACAAGAAGGCGGACGAGGCCGCCTCGGCGGACGCGTCCACCGAGTCGACCGAGGCCTGAGCATGCTCGAGGAGGCTCTCGAGCACCTCGTGAAGGGCATCGTCGACAACCCCGACGACGTGCAGGTCGCTTCGCGCAACCTGCGCCGAGGGCGCGTCCTCGAGGTCCGGGTCCACCCCGACGACCTCGGCAAGGTGATCGGCCGCAACGGCCGCACCGCGCGCGCACTGCGCACCGTCGTCGGCGCCATCGGCGGCCGGGGAATCCGCGTCGACCTGGTTGACGTAGACCAGGTCTGAGACGCCGCCCGTGGCACTGTGCCGCGGACGCGTTTCGAGCAAGGCTGAAGTTCGGGGCCGGAGGCAGTTCGCTGCCTCCGGCCCCTTTCTTCGACAGCGGTGACAGCAACGACAGCAGCAACAGCGGTGACAGCCGCGTCAACGTCGGCAGCATCGACGGCAGTAACAGCAACGACAGCAGGAGAGCAACCCAGGTGCAGCTTGTAGTAGCGCGGATCGGGCGCGCCCACGGCATCAAGGGCGAGGTCACCGTCGAGGTGCGCACCGACGAGCCCGAACTGCGGCTCGGCCCCGGCGCCCGCCTCACCACCGACCCCGCCTCGGTGGGACCGCTCACCATCGAGTCGGGCCGGGTGCACAGCGGACGCCTGCTGCTGCGCTTCGTCGGCGTCGCCGACCGCACCGCCGCCGAGGCCCTGCGCAACACCCTGCTGATCGCCGACGTCGACCCGGAGCAACTGCCCGAGGACCCCGAGGAGTTCTACGATCACCAGTTGATCGACCTCGACGTGGTCACCACCGACGGCACCGAGATCGGCCGGATCACCGAGATCTCCCACCTGCCCTCGCAGGACCTGTTCATCGTCGAGCGGCCCGACGGCAGCGAGGTGCTGATCCCGTTCGTCGAGGAGATCGTCACCGACATCGACCTCGGCGAACAGCGCGCCGTCATCGACCCGCCGCCCGGCCTCATCGACGACCGCGCCGAGATCGCCTCCGCGCGCGGCGACGACTCCGCCGCCCCCGAGCCCGCGGCCGACGCGCACGAGGCCGCCGCGCAGGAGGCCGACGGGGCGAACCGGGACGGCGACTGATGCGGCTCGACGTCGTCACCATCTTCCCCGAGTACCTGGAACCGCTGAACGTCTCCCTCGTCGGCAAGGCCCGCGCCCGCGGCCAACTCGGCGTCCACGTCCACGAACTGCGGCAGTGGACCCACGACCGGCACCACACCGTCGACGACACCCCCTACGGCGGCGGCCCCGGCATGGTCATGAAGACCGAGCCCTGGGGCGAGGCCCTCGACGAGGTCATCGCCGACGGCTACGAGGACGGTGCCACCGAGCCCCTGCTCGTCGTGCCCACGCCCAGCGGCCGCCCGTTCACCCAGGAACTCGCCGTCGAACTCTCGGCACGGCCCTGGCTGATCTTCACGCCCGCACGCTACGAGGGCATCGACCGACGCGTCATGGACGAGTACGCGACCCGGCTGCCCGTCTGCGAGGTGTCCATCGGCGACTACGTGCTCGCCGGGGGAGAGGCCGCCGTACTCGTGATCACCGAGGCCGTCGCCCGGCTGCTGCCCGGCGTGCTCGGCAACGCCGAGTCCCACCGCGACGACTCCTTCGCCCCCGGCGCGATGGCCAACCTCCTCGAAGGCCCCGTCTACACCAAGCCCCCCGAGTGGCGCGGCCGTGCGATCCCGGAGGTGCTGCTCAGCGGCCACCACGGGAAGATCGCCCGCTGGCGCCGCGACGAGGCCCTGCGCCGCACCGCCACGCACCGCCCCGAGCTCCTGGAGCGCTGCGAGGCAACCGCCTTCGACAAGAAGGACCGCGAGACACTCGGCATCCTGGGCTGGTCCCCGGACGCCGAGGGCCGATTTTGGCTGAGGCCGAAGGCCGTGGAAGAATAACCAGCTGCTGTACGTCGTCCGGCGCGCGCCCCTGCCACAGGGGGACACGACGCCCGCCCCGACGCGGACAGCCCCGCGAACTCATCACCTCTCCCGTCGATGACCTGTGGCATCGGCGAAGAAAGCAGACGAACATGTCCCACCTGCTCGACACCGTCGACGCCGCGTCGCTGCGCAGCGACATCCCGGCCTTCCGCCCGGGTGACACCGTCAACGTCCACGTGCGCGTCATCGAGGGCAACCGCTCCCGTGTGCAGCAGTTCAAGGGCGTAGTCATCCGCCGCCAGGGCGCCGGTGTCCGCGAGACCTTCACGGTCCGCAAGGTCTCCTTCTCCGTCGGCGTCGAGCGCACCTTCCCGGTGCACACCCCGATCGTCGAGAAGATCGAGCTCGTCACCCGCGGTGACGTGCGTCGCGCCAAGCTCTACTACCTGCGCGACCTGCGCGGCAAGGCCGCGAAGATCAAGGAGAAGCGCGAGAACTGATCTCGCGCCGGTGTCACAGCGAGGCCGGATACCATCTCGCTGCCATGGACACCGAAGCACAGCACACGGAGCGCGACCGCTCGTGCGAACCCACCGCCCCCGGCGGCTGCGAGGACCTCTCCCCGCAGCCCCCGAGGGCCGGACAGGACGCCGAACGGTCGTGCTCCGCTTCGGTTTCCGGTGACGGCCCCTCGGATGGCGACGCAGATGACCACGCGGACGGTGACGCCACGGCCGAGGACGGGAACCCGGCCCTCGAGCAGGGCGCGGACAAGGACGAGCAAGAGGCCTCCGTGCCCGCGGGCCTGCTCGCCCGGCTGCCCGGCGGACGGCTGACCCTGGCCTTCCTGCTCGGCCTGGTGCTCCTGGCCGCCGCGTCCCTGTTCGTCGTACAGCCCTTCCAGATCCCGAGCGATTCAATGGAACCGGCCTACCGCGACGGTGATCGCGTACTCGTCAACAAGTTGGCGTACCGTTTCGGGGCGGACCCCGAACGCGGAGACGTCGTCGTCTTTGACGGCTCCGGCTACTTCGGGAACGGCGACTACATCAAACGCGTTGTCGGCGTGAGCGGCGATCGTGTGACCTGCTGCGACGGACGGGGGAGGATCGCGGTGAACGGCCGAGCGGTGGACGAGCCCTATCTGTACCCGGGCGACAGGCCCTCCAAGGTGCCCTTCGACGTCGTCGTGCCCGAGGACAGCCTGTTCGTCCTCGGCGACCACCGCAGCGCCTCCCGCGACAGCCGCGACCACCTCGGCTCACCCGGCGGCGGCATGATCCCCGTCGACCAGGTCGTCGGCCGCGTCGACTGGACGGTGTGGCCGCCGTCCCGCTGGACCTCCCACGACCGGCCCGATGCCCTCACCCGGGTACCGGCACCGGGCGGTGCCCATGGGTAAGCGCGGCATACCGCGCGGCGGCGGACACCGCAAGGGAAGCCCGCCGCCGAGCGCTCCGGACAGCGGCGGCCGGGCCGAACGGCGCCGCCTCGCCCGTAAGGTCAAACGCCGCCGCAGGCGCAATACGATCCGTGAGATCCCGCTGCTCATCGGCGTGGCCCTGTTGATCGCCCTGCTCCTGAAGACCTTTCTGGTGCAGGCGTTCGTGATCCCCTCCGGCTCCATGGAACAGACCATCAAGGTCGGCGACCGGGTACTGGTCGACAAACTGACACCGTGGTTCGGCTCCAAGCCCGAACGCGGCGACGTCGTCGTCTTCAAGGACCCCGGCAGCTGGCTCGACAGCGAGCGCCGCAACAAGAAGAAGAAGGACGACCCCGTCGTCATCAAGCAGGTCAAGTGGGCGCTGACCAACGTCGGCCTGCTCCCCTCCGACGACGAACGCGACCTCATCAAACGGGTCGTCGGCGTCGGCGGCGACACCGTGAAGTGCTGCGACAAACAGGGCCGCGTCACCGTCAACGGCACCCCCCTCAAAGAGCCGTACCTGCACCCCGGGAACAAACCCTCCGAGTTCTCCTTCGAGGTCAAGGTCCCCAAGGGCCGCCTCTTCGTGCTCGGCGACCACCGCGCCAACTCCGCCGACTCGCGCTACCACCGCTCCGAGAAGTTCGGCGGCACCGTCTCCGAGGACGAGGTCGTCGGCCGCGCCATGGTGATCGCCTGGCCCTTCGGGCACTGGCGCAGCCTGGAGGAGCGGGCGACCTACGCGCATGTGCCGGACGCGGACACCGTCGCGTCGGGAGCCCCCGCCCCGTCGCATAGGCTGGGATCAGCGGAACGAAACGGATTGATCCCGCTCCCGATCCCTGCGGAACTCCCGCTCGTTATGGGAGTGGTGGGCCTTCGTCTCACCTGGAACAGACAGCGCAACGGACTGAGGAGTGGATGTGGGGGATTTGGCGGTCGGCGCACGATCCGGACACGAGGGCCCCGAAGAGCGGCCCGAGAACCGGCAGGATCCGCCCCTGACGCCCCCACCGAGCGAGCAGGGCAGGGGAAGCGCTGAATCCGCTCACGACGTCCCCGGCGCCTCGGTGCCCGGCCCCGCCGCGGAGTTCGCGGCGGGAAACCCCGGCGAGCCCGCCCCGGAGCCGGCCGACGACGGCGAAGGCGACGGCCGGGCCGCGCGCCGCAGGAGGAGGCAGACCCGCTCCTTCTGGAAGGAGCTCCCGCTCCTCATCGTCATCGCGCTGGTGCTCGCCCTGGTGATCAAGACCTTCCTGGTGCAGGCCTTCTCCATCCCCTCCGACTCGATGCAGAACACCCTCCAGCAGGGCGACCGGGTACTCGTCGACAAGCTGACCCCCTGGTTCGGCTCCGAACCCGAGCGCGGCGAGGTCATCGTCTTCCACGACCCCGACAACTGGCTGGCCGGGGAACCCACCACCACCCCCAACGCCCTGCAGACCGTCCTCAGCAAGATCGGCCTGATGCCGTCGGCGGACGAGAAGGACCTGATCAAGCGGGTCATCGGAGTCGCCGGGGACACCGTCGAATGCAAGGGCACCGGACCGCTGAAGGTCAACGGCAAGCCCCTCGACGAGCCGTACATCTACCCCGGGAACACCCCCTGCACCGTCGACGAGCTCGGCGGACAGTTCAAGGTCATCGTGCCCAACGGCAAGGTCTGGGTGATGGGCGACCACCGCCAGAACTCCCTCGACTCCCGCTACCACCAGAAGGACAAGTACCGCGGCATGGTGCCCGTCGACCAGGTCGTGGGCCGCGCCGTCGTCATCGCCTGGCCGCCCACCCGGTGGGACACCCTCCCCGTGCCGGACGCCTTCGACAAGCCCGGCCTCAGCAGCGCGATGGCCACCGCCCCCGGCGCGGTCGGCCTCGCCGGTGCGATCCCGCTGGTGCTGTGGCGCAGGCGACGACTCCTCGCACGTGACAGCAGGGTTTCTGCTACGAGTACCGCCGGGTAGGGTGCCGTCCCAGAACGCCGATGGCCCGCGCCGCGCCGCGGGCCGGGCCGCAAAACTGGGGGAGCACCTCGATGACCAGCGCAGCACGAACCCCTCAGGGCCGCGGGCGGCTCGGCAGCAAGCTGTCCGGAATCGCCGTGGCCCTGGGCTGCGTCCTGTTCCTCGGCGGCTTCGTCTGGGGCGCGCTCCTGTACCAGCCGTACACCGTTCCCACCGACTCCATGTCGCCCACCATCAGTGCCGGTGACCGGGTCCTGGCCGAACGCATCGACGGCTCCGAGGTACGCCGCGGCGACGTCGTCGTCTTCAAGGACAAGAACTGGGGCGACCTGCCCATGGTCAAGAGGGTCGTCGCGGTCGGCGGGGACCGGGTCGCCTGCTGCACCGACGGCAAGCTGACGGTCAACGGCAAACAGATCGACGAGACCTACCTGAAACCCGGAGAGCCCGCCGCGACCAGCGGGATCCCGACCGTGACGGTGCCCGAGGGCCGCCTCTTCCTCCTCGGCGACGAACGCAGCGGCTCCCTGGACTCCAGCGCGCACCTCAAGGACGTCGGCCACGGCACGGTCGAACGGGCCAACGTCGACGCCCGCGTGGACGCCGTCGCCTGGCCCCTGGACGGCATGCTGCCCAGCCCCGACGGCTTCGCCGACCTCCCCGGCGGCACCTCGCAGCCCGGACCGCTGCGGCTCCTGGTCGGCGCGGTCGTCCTCGGCGCGGTGCTCGTCCTCGGCGGCGCGGCCTACGGCCCGATCGCGGGACGGCTCGGACGGCGGCGGGCAGGAACGGAGAGGGAACTCGCCGGTGTCGGCTGACAGCGAGGCGTCACCTCACCGCGCGCGAACCCGGACGCCGCGGGGAGTCGGAGACGCGGAACCGGCCGGTTTTCCCGGCGACGAGGGACGGCCGCTGCGCCAGGTCTCCCGAGTGATCCTCCTCGACGCACAACAGCGCATCCTGCTCCTGCACGGCCACGAGATCGACGATCCGACCGACGACTGGTGGTTCACCCCCGGCGGCGGGCTGGAGAACGGGGAAACCCGCGAACAGGCCGCACTGCGCGAGCTCGCCGAGGAGACCGGGATCACAGACGTCCGCCTGGGGCCCGTCCTGTGGCGCAGGATCTGCTCCTTCCCCTTCGCCGGACGGCGCTGGGACCAGGAGGAGTGGTACTACCTCGCCCACACCACCCAGACCGCCGTCACCGCCCACGCCCTCACCGACCTGGAACAACGCAGCATGTCCGGTGCCCGCTGGTGGACCTGCGAGGAACTGACACAGGCACATGAGACGGTGTACCCGACCAGACTCGCCGGGCTGCTGCGCAGGCTGCTCGACCACGGCCCTCCGGCCAGTCCCGAGGTCCTCGACACCGAAATCGTCTAGAGGCCGCCCGGGCTGGCGCACAATGGGGGGACGCACGGCTGAAGGGGAACATGCCATGAGCGCCGAGGACCTCGAAAAGTACGAGACCGAGATGGAGCTGAAGCTCTACCGGGAGTACCGCGACGTCGTCGGACTGTTCAAATACGTCATCGAGACCGAACGCCGCTTCTACCTCACCAACGACTACGAGATGCAGGTGCACTCGGTCCAGGGCGAGGTCTTCTTCGAGGTCTCCATGGCCGACGCCTGGGTCTGGGACATGTACCGGCCCGCGCGCTTCGTCAAGCAGGTGCGGGTGCTCACGTTCAAGGACGTGAACATCGAGGAGCTCAACAAGAGCGACTTGGAGTTGCCGGGCAGCTGAGCGGTTCGGCGGGTGTGGGGCTGAACGGCGGCTCGCTGAGGCTGAGCGGTGAATGGGCCGATCAGCGATGCCCCTGTTCGGACGCGGAGGGCGGGGCGCGGCTGTGCTTGACGACCCGCGCTTGATCGGCCTGTGCTTGATCGATCTGTGGTTAGACCTCGTGGGCAGCTGATCGCGGGGTGCTGATCACGGCGGGGTGTCGAGCGGGTGGAGTCCTGATCAGTTGGGGTGATGATCAGACGCAGGGACAGTCGGTGGGCTGCGGAGTCAGCTTACGGCTGGGTGGGCGAGGGTTTTGACCGTCCTCGGCTCGGGCTTCGGCCCCGGCGAGGGTCCGCCACAGCGGCTTTGGCCCTGGCTCAGCGGTTCGGGCGTACGGTCGGTGCCCACATAGCGTCGGCGCGTGGCGAGGAACGGACTCACCGGAACGAGTGACGGAGTTATCCACAGTCGGCCGGTTATCCACCAAGATCAACAAGGTTTTCCCTTCCGGGCCAAAGTGAGCGCCGGAGGTGGACCCATGACCAAACAGATCGCAGCGCAGACACAGACCACTGCAAAGACCACCGCACAGACCTCAGCGAAGACCGTGGCGCGAAGCTCGGCGCTCACCCGCGACGTCCACACGGATGTAAGGGATGTAGCGGATGTACACGACAGCGCAGGCACGGCTGCACGCACTGAGGGCACACGCAGGGTGGCACGCACCGAGGGCGAACGTACGGCGGCTCGCACCGAAGGTGCACGTACGGCCGCACGTCCCGACAACACCCGCCCCGACGCCGCACGCCGAGATGTCGTGCGCCAGACCCCCGCGCCCCCGGGCAGCCCGACCCGTCGAGCCCTCGGCGCCTACGGCGAGGACCTCGCCGCCCGGCTGCTCACCGACGCCGGAATGACCATCGTCCGGCGCAACTGGCGCGCCGGGCGCATGGGCGAGATCGACATCGTCGCCACCGACGGCGACACCCTCGTCGTCTGCGAAGTGAAAACCCGCCGCGACCAGGGCTTCCAGCACCCCATGGCCGCCGTCACCCCGGCCAAGGCACAGCGACTGCGGCTGCTCGCCGAACAATGGCTGCACCAGAACGGCGGCCCGCCACCGGGCGGCGTCCGTATCGACCTCGTCGGCATCACCGTCCCCCGCCGAGGCGCACCTCTCGTCGAACACGCGAGCGGAGTGGCCTGATGGGATTCGCCCGTGCTTGTTCCGTTGCCCTAGTCGGCGTCGAAGGGGTCGTCATCGAGGTCCAGGCCGACCTCGAACCGGGCGTTGCCGCCTTCACCCTCGTCGGACTGCCCGACAAGAGCCTCAGCGAAAGCCGCGACCGCGTACGCGCCGCAGTCGTCAACTCCGGTGCCGAATGGCCCCAGAAGAAGCTCACCGTCGGCCTCAGCCCCGCCTCCGTCCCCAAGAGCGGCAGCGGCTTCGACCTTGCCGTCGCCTGCGCGGTGCTCGCCGCCGCGGAACGCCTTGACCCCAAGGCCCTCACCGACATCGTCATGATCGGCGAACTCGGACTCGACGGGCACGTCCGGCCCGTACGGGGCATCCTGCCCTCCGTACTGGCCGCCGCAGAGGCAGGCTGCCGACAGGTCGTCGTCCCCGAGAGCGCCGCCGCCGAAGCCGCCCTCGTCCCGGGCGTCTCCGGCCTCGGCGTCCGCAGTCTGCGCCAGCTCATCGCCGTACTCAACGACGAACCCGTACCCGACGAAGACCCCGCCCCCTACTCCCTCTCCACGACCGGCCCCCTCGGCGCACCCGGCCTCGCCACCCTCGGCACCGGGCTCGGCGGACCCGGCAACCGCGCCGCCAAAGACCTCGCCGACGTGGTCGGACAGCACACGGCACGCCTCGCCATGGAAGTCGCCGCGGCAGGCGGCCACCACGTCCTGTGGACAGGACCGCCCGGTGCCGGCAAGACCATGCTCGCCGAACGCATGCCCGCGATCATGCCGCCCCTGACCCGCGTGGAATCCCTCGAAGTCACCGCCGTGCACTCCATCGCCGGGATCCTGCCGCCCGGCAAACCCCTCGTCGACACCCCGCCGTACTGCGCCCCGCACCACTCGGCGACCATGCAGTCCCTCGTCGGCGGCGGACACGGCGTGGCCAGACCCGGAGCCGTCTCCCTCGCCCACCGAGGCCTCCTCTTCCTGGACGAAGCCCCCGAGTTCAGCGGACACGCCCTCGACTCCCTGCGCCAGCCCCTCGAATCCGGCCACGTCGTCATCGCCCGCAGCGCCGGAGTGGTACGGCTGCCCGCCAAGTTCCTCATGATGCTCGCCGCCAACCCCTGCCCCTGCGGACGCAGAGGCAGCGGCCCCGGCGCCGGGTGCGAATGCCCCACCGCGGCCGTACGCCGCTACCAGGCGCGCCTGTCCGGACCGCTCCTCGACCGAGTGGACCTGCGCGTAGAAGTCCGGCCGGTCACCCGGGCCGAACTCGCGGGCACGGGCATTCCCGGCGAATCCACCGCGACCGTGGCGGCCAGGGTCCTCGCCGCCCGCGAACGCGCGGCGGCCCGCCTCGCCCACACCCCGTGGCGCACCAACAGCGACGTGCCGGGACACGAAATGCGCACCCAGTGGCCACCTGCCCCGGGAGCCATGCACAAGGCGGAGGCCGGTCTCGAAACCGGACGGCTCACCGCCCGAGGACTCGACCGAGTCCTGCGCGTCGCCTGGACCGTCGCCGACCTCACCGGACACGACCGCCCCGACGAACAGGACGTCGCCCTCGCCCTGCAACTGCGCACCGGCATCCCCCAAGGCGTCCCCCTGACCCTCGGGGCCCGGCCATGACCACCGCACACAGCGAGGAACGCGCTGCCCGCGCCCTGCTCACCCGCGTCGTCGAACCGGGCGACGAGACCGGCGGCCGCTGGATCCGACACTTCGGCGCGGTCACCGTCTCCGAGCGCCTCGCCGACACCGACCGGCCGCTGCCAGGAGTGACCCGCGCCCGCTGGGACGGCCTGTGCAACCGCGCCGCCCACGCCAGAACACTCGACGACCTCGGCACCGCCCGAGCCCTCGGCATCCGGCTCGTCTGCCCCGGCGACAGCGAGTGGCCCGCCCAGCTCGACGACCTCGGCGACACACGCCCCGTCGCCCTGTGGGTACGCGGCCTGCCCTCCCTGCGCATGTGGGCACTCAAGTCCGTGGCCCTGGTCGGAGCGCGGGCCTGCACCGAATACGGCGCCCACATGGCGGCCGCCCTCGCCTCGGGCCTCACCGAACGAGGATGGGTCGTGATCTCCGGCGGGGCCTACGGGGTGGACGGCGCCGCACACAGGGGAGCCCTGAGCGCCGACGGCGCGACCGTCGCCGTCCTGGCCAGCGGCGTCGACCAAGCCTACCCGCGAGGCCACACCGAACTCATCAGCCGCATCGCGGGACAGGGACTTGTCGTCAGCGAACTCGCGCCCGGCGACCACCCCACACCGAGCCGCTTCATCCTGCGCAACCGCGTCATCGCGGCACTCACCCGCGGCACCGTCGTGGTGGAGGCCGCCCACCGCAGCGGAGCCCTGGCGACCGCACGCAGCGCGACGAGACTCGGCCGTATGACGATGGGAGTACCGGGACCGGCCACCAGCGCCCTCTCCGCAGGAGTGCACCAGCTCCTGCGCGGCGAGGCCGCCCTGGTCACCGACGCTGCGGAGATCATCGAACTCGTCGGCGACATCGGCGAACTGGCCCCCGAACACCGCGGCCCCGTCGTCCCACGCGACCTCCTCGCCCCGGCCACCGCCCGCGCCCTCGCCGCACTCCCACCGGCGGGCACGGCCACCACCGAGGACCTCGCACGCGCGGCGGCCTCCACCCCCGACGAAGTCACGGGTCGGCTCTACGAACTGCGGTCACTGGGTTTCGTCGAACGGGAGGGCGGGGGCTGGCGATTGACGGGGCGTGGGCGGGGTGCGGGGCGGGTTGGAGTGGGTGAGGTGGCTGAGGTGGCTGAGGGAGAGGGGGAGTAGTTGGAGTGAGCGGGGTGGGGGCGGCAGGGGTGGGCGGGAGCTGGGAGTGCGGTGAGGTGGGGGTGCGGAGAGGGGCTTGGGCGTGCGGTGTTGATGGGGTGGGGGCGGTGGGGCAGAGGGGATGAGGGCGGAGGGGAGGGAGGGGGAGGGGGAGGGGCGGCCCCCTGCGCGATTGACTGCGCCTTCGGGGCGTTCAGCCAAGACCGCCTCCCACTCGTACGTGAGCGCGTACGCACCCCCCGTTCCCCGAGGAGAGTCATTCGCCCGCCGACCACCTGCTCGAACGACACCACGGCAATGGGTAGTTGACACGCCGGGTGGAACTGTCGGACTGCGGTGGTGCTCAGGTTGACCATGACCGAACGTGATGCGCCATCCGGATGAACTCCGATTCCCTTGGGATTTCCGGCAGTTGGCGGCACGCGGTGATCACTCAAGGTGACGCGTCGGGTGGTCGGGGGTCCTCGGCGGAACGTATCTGCGTACCAGGAACGCAAGCTTCCTCGCACATTGCGACCCGCCAGTCACGCTACGCTCACGACCATTCGGCACGACAATCACGCAAGACCCCGTCCGGCCGACAGGCAGCGGACATCGGCGAGTTCACGGCAGAACGGCACAAGGCGACGCATGCCCCAGCACACTTCCGGTTCTGACCGGGCAGCAACTCCACCTGCTGCCCGTTCCGGCGTGCAAGCTCCCGCCCCCTCGACCCTCGACGAGCTGTGGCGGTCGTACAAGTCCACCGGCGACGGCCGACTGCGTGAGCAGCTGATCCTCCACTACTCGCCCCTCGTCAAATACGTCGCCGGCCGTGTCAGCGTCGGCCTGCCGCCCAACGTCGAACAAGCCGACTTCGTCTCCTCCGGAGTCTTCGGACTCATCGACGCCATCGAGAAGTTCGACCTGGAACGGTCCATCAAGTTCGAGACGTACGCGATCACCCGTATCCGTGGCGCGATGATCGACGAACTGCGTGCGCTCGACTGGATCCCCCGCTCGGTGCGCCAGAAGGCACGCAACGTCGAACGCGCTTACGCCACACTCGAAGCCAGCCTGCGCCGTACGCCCTCCGACACCGAGGTCGCCGCCGAAATGGGGGTGAGCCTCGACGAACTGCACGCGGTGTTCAGCCAGCTCTCGCTCGCCAATGTCGTCGCCCTGGAGGAACTGCTCCACGTCGGCACCGAGGGCGGCAGTCGGCTCAGCCTCATGGACACGCTCGAGGACACCGCGGCCGACAACCCCGTCGAAGTCGCCGAGGACCGCGAACTGCGCCGCCTCCTCGCCCGGGCCATCAACACCCTGCCCGACCGCGAGAAAACCGTGGTCACGCTCTACTACTACGAAGGCCTCACGCTCGCCGAGATCGGCCACGTGCTGGGCGTCACCGAGAGCAGGGTCAGCCAGATCCACAGCAAGTCGGTACTGCAACTGCGAGCCAAGCTGGCCAGCTTCGGACGCTGACGCAGTCCATGGTCGAAGTGGTCGGCGTCCGTGGCTCCAGTGGGCTGGGAGTGGGAGGCCGAGCGGACAGCGAGGGAACCGGTCGGGGTGCGGTGGGCGGGTGGCCGCGGGTCGGCGACAATCATGATGTCGGTGACGCTGCGTTCGCTCGCCGAGAGGCGTGGGTCGGCGAGCAAGGGCTCGGGTTCTGCGTACGGGACTTGGCGGTACGCGGCGGCCCGTACCGCCCGAAGCCTTCGGGGGCGGTGCTCCCGGACTACGGCGTCTCCCGAACCGGCGGCTCAATCCGTAAAGTGGACGGGTGCCAAGGATTCGAGCGGCCTCCGTGGCCGAGCACCGGACGATGCAGCGCGACGCCCTGCTGGACGCCGCCCGGACTCTCCTGTCCGAAGGCGGCACCGAGGCGCTGACCTTCCCCGCCCTCGCGGAGCGCACCGGGCTGGCCCGGTCGTCCGTGTACGAGTACTTCCGGTCCCGCGCCGCGGTGGTGGAAGAGCTGTGTGCCGTCGACTTTCCTGTCTGGGCGGCGGAGGTCGAGAGCACGATGAGGCAGGCGGCCGACCCGGAAGCCAAGGTCGAGGCCTACGTACGCAAGCAGTTGGCGCTCGTCGGCGACCGGCGGCACCGTGCCGTGGTCGCCATTTCCGCGAGCGAGCTCGACGCGGGAGCGAGGGAGAAGATCCGCGCCGCCCACGGCGGGCTGATCGCGATCATCGTCGAGGCCCTCGGTGCGATGGGGCACGCCGAGCCCCGACTCGCGGCGATGCTGCTCCAGGGAATCGTCGACGCGGCGGTACGCCGTATCGAGCTCGGCGCGGCGGAGGACCCCGAGGTGATCACCGAAGCAGCGGTGGGCATGGCGCTTCGAGGGGTCGGGGGCTGACGGGCTGGGCGATGGGAGGGGCGGTCAAGTCGGTCGCGGATGAGCCGGTTGGACGGGTGGATCGGCCTGGGGGCGTGGGTTGGGGAGCTGAGGAATGAGGTGCTGACGCCTCGTCCCGCGCAAATTTTGGACCGTGTCCCCTGGGCCCCTCCCCCCCGCCCCCTCCCCACCCCACCCACGCCTCACCACCTCCCCCAGCCCGCCCATGACGGACCAGCCTCCAACGCCCCTCCACCCCACCCTCACTCCCGCAGCTCTCCACCCGCTGCGCGCCTACCTGCCCACCCGCCCCGCAACCGCACTGCTCAACCCGCCCAGCCCCTCACCCCTCCACCGCCACCCCCCAAACCGGCAACAACCGCGACGGCCCCTTGCACAGCAGCCACGGCGGCATGATGGACAACGGGTCCAGGTACCGCGTGCCACGGCGTAGCCCCCAGTGCAGGCAACTCGTGCCGCCGCAGTGTGAACCCGGCCGTTGCAGGACACCGAGCCGTTGCCCGGCGGCCACACGGTCCCCCTTATGGACCTTCGCCGTCACTGGCTCGTAGGTCGTCCGCAAGGCTGGGGCGCCCGTGTGCGCCAGGTCGACCGCCACGACGCCGCGTCCCGCCACCACTCCCGCGAAGGTCACGGTGCCCTCCGCGACAGCACGTACCGGGGTCCCGGCGGCACCGGCCAGGTCCACGCCGCGATGGCCGCGGCCGTACGGTGTCGCGGGCGGATCCCAGCCGCGCAGGACCGCGGGCCGCACGCCGACCGGCCACACTCGTGCCACCTTCGGGACATTCTCGGCGGAGGATTCCTGCTCAGGGCCGGCGGACGGCTCCCTCTCAGGATCAGCGGCTGCCCTTGCCCCGGGCCCAGCCGGTGCATCCTCCCCAGGCTCGACAGCTGCCCCCTCCGAAGCTGCCCCCTCCGAAGCAGCCACCCCAGCGACCCAGGCCCTCCCCGCCTCACCATCCCGCCCGTCCCGACCCACCACCTCCGCTGGCACACCCACCGAACCGGCACCCACCGAACTGACACTCACCGACCCCACACCCACCGCACCAACCACACCCACACCCAACACAGCCCTCGCCAACAACCCCCCGCCCCGTAAGCCAGCCCCTGCCGTACCCCGCCCTACCGCATTCCGCACCGCCCTCCACCGCACCGCCGTAGTCCGCACCGCGCTCCTCCGCACCGCCGTATTTCGCATGCCAGGAGGATGAGGCAAGGACAGGGAGCAAAGGGGATCTTGGTCGTGATCTGTGGATTACTGGCGGGTTGTGGACAACGGCGTCACCCGGTGCCTCCTGGGTCCCGTACACTTCTGATGGCGATCCGGGTCACCGGGTCGACTTCGCACGCCCCGACATTCAGCCCTTGTGGCGATGTCCGCGCTCCTCGGTCCCTTGTGGCACAGCGCGCCGGGGCGTCAGGCGCACCGGCCGTCCGGGTGGTGCGACAACCGAGCACATAGGAGAACACGGCCATGGCCGTCGTCACGATGCGGGAGCTGCTGGAAAGCGGCGTCCACTTCGGTCACCAGACCCGTCGTTGGAACCCGAAGATGAAGCGTTTCATCTTCACGGAGCGCAACGGCATCTACATCATCGACCTGCTCCAGTCGCTGTCGTACATCGACCGCGCCTACGAGTTCGTCAAGGAGACCGTCGCCCACGGCGGCACGGTCATGTTCGTCGGTACGAAGAAGCAGGCGCAGGAGGCCATCGCGGAGCAGGCCACCCGCGTCGGCATGCCCTACGTCAACCAGCGCTGGCTGGGCGGCATGCTCACCAACTTCTCGACCGTCTACAAGCGCCTGCAGCGCCTGAAGGAGCTCGAGCAGATCGACTTCGAGGATGTGGCCGCGTCCGGCCTCACCAAGAAGGAGCTCCTGGTTCTCTCCCGCGAGAAGGCCAAGCTGGAGAAGACCCTCGGCGGTATCCGCGAGATGCAGAAGGTGCCCAGCGCCGTCTGGATCGTGGACACCAAGAAGGAGCACATCGCCGTCGGCGAGGCGCGCAAGCTCAACATCCCGGTCGTCGCCATCCTCGACACCAACTGCGACCCCGACGAGGTCGACTACAAGATCCCGGGCAACGACGACGCGATCCGCTCCGTCACCCTGCTGACCCGTGTGATCGCCGACGCCGTCGCCGAGGGCCTGATCGCCCGTTCCGGCGCCGGTAAGGCCGAGGGTGAGAAGGCCGCGGGCGAGCCGCTCGCCGAGTGGGAGCGCGACCTGCTCGAGGGCGAGAAGAAGGCTGACGAGAAGCCGGCCGACGAGGCCGCCGAGAAGCCGGCCGAGGCCGCTGCCGAGGCTCCGGCCGAAGCCGCTGCCGAGGCTCCCGCCGAGAAGCCGGCCACGGACGAGCAGGCCTGACCCGTACAGGTTCGGTAGCTGACGGCGGGGGCTGCCTCACAAGGGCCCCCGCCGTTGCTCCGTGGATCCGCG
Organism: Streptomyces sp. NA04227; assembly: GCF_013364195.1. Classification (NCBI taxonomy): domain Bacteria; kingdom Bacillati; phylum Actinomycetota; class Actinomycetes; order Kitasatosporales; family Streptomycetaceae; genus Streptomyces; species Streptomyces sp. NA04227. The sequence continues at coordinate 6,291,557 of NZ_CP054918.1, forward strand.
CGGAGTGCGCGGATCTCGATGTTCCAGACTTCGAGGAAAGATTCTCTTCAATCATGGCGAACTACACCGCCGCTGACGTCAAGAAGCTCCGTGAGCTCACCGGCGCCGGCATGATGGACTGCAAGAAGGCGCTGGACGAGGCCGAGGGCAGTGTCGAGAAGGCTGTCGAGCTGCTCCGCGTCAAGGGCCAGAAGGGCGTCGCCAAGCGCGAGGGCCGTTCGGCCGAGAACGGCGCGGTCGTCTCCCTCATCGCCGACGACAACACCTCCGGCGTCATCGTCGAGCTGAAGTGCGAGACCGACTTCGTCGCCAAGGGCGAGAAGTTCCAGAGCGTGGCCAACTCCCTTGCCGCGCACGTCGCCAAGACCTCCCCGGCCGACATCGAGGCGCTGCTCGCCTCCGAGATCGAGCCCGGCAAGACCGTCCAGGCGTACGTCGACGAGGCCAACGCCAACCTCGGCGAGAAGATCGTCCTGGACCGCTTCGCCCAGTTCTCGGGCACGTACGTCGCCGCGTACATGCACCGCACGATGCCCGACCTGCCGCCGCAGATCGGTGTTCTGGTCGAGCTGGACAAGGCCGACGCCGAGACCGCCAAGGGCGTCGCGCAGCACATCGCCGCCTTCGCGCCGAAGTACCTGTCCCGCGAGGACGTTCCGGCCGAGGTCGTCGAGACCGAGCGTCGCGTCGCCGAGGAGACCACCCGCGCCGAGGGCAAGCCCGAGGCCGCCCTCCCGAAGATCGTCGAGGGCCGGGTCAACGGCTTCTTCAAGGAGGCCACCCTCCTTGGTCAGCCGTACGCGCTCGACAACAAGAAGTCCGTCCAGAAGGTCCTGGACGAGGCCGGTGTCACCCTGAAGCGCTTCTCGCGCATCAAGGTCGGCATCTGAGTCCTGGCCGCGATTGCTCCGGGACCCCGCTAGGGTTCTGGACAGTCGCCCGCGTACGGACCGCCGCACGCGACGGACGACCGCAGATCTGACGAGGAGGCCATTGCCGCGCATGGGTTGCGAACGACACCCCACCGGCAGTGGCCTTCTTCGTATGCGCACCACGAGGAGAACCCCATGACCAAGGCCGACAAGGGCGAGAACACCGACGGCAAAGTAGCCGGCCGTTTTCTGCTGAAGCTCTCCGGTGAGGCGTTCGCCGGTGGCGGTGCGCTCGGCGTGGACCCCGACGTGGTGCACGCCATCGCCCGGGAGATCGCCGCGGTGGTACGGGACGGTGCGCAGATCGCCGTCGTCATCGGCGGCGGCAACTTCTTCCGCGGCGCCGAACTGCAGCAGCGGGGCATGGACCGTGCCCGCTCCGACTACATGGGCATGCTCGGCACCGTCATGAACTGCCTGGCCCTCCAGGACTTCCTGGAGCGGGAGGGCATCGACTCCCGCGTCCAGACCGCCATCACGATGGGGCAGGTCGCGGAGCCGTACATCCCGCTGCGCGCGGTGCGGCACCTGGAGAAGGGCCGTGTGGTCATCTTCGGCGCCGGTATGGGCATGCCGTACTTCTCGACGGACACCACCGCCGCGCAGCGCGCCCTGGAGATCGACGCCCAGGCACTGCTGATGGGCAAGAACGGTGTGGACGGCGTCTACGACTCCGACCCGAAGACCAACCCCGACGCGGTGAAGTTCGACGCCCTCGGTTATGGCGAGGTCATCACCCGCGACCTGAAGGTCGCCGATGCCACGGCCGTCACGCTGTGCCGGGACAACAAGCTGCCCATCCTCGTCTTCGAGCTTCTGGCCGAGGGCAATATCGCCCGGGCCGTGAAGGGTGAGAAGATCGGCACGCTCGTCGGCGACCAGAGCACCCGCAGCTGACCCGCCGGGGGATGGACAACCCCCTGCCGGTCCGACACCGTGCAGGGAAAGACGCGACGCAGCCTGCCGCCCAGTGGACGGCGGACCCACTCAAGACACGCAGGAGCCAGTGGTGATCGAAGAGACCCTCCTCGAGGCCGAGGAGAAGATGGAGAAGGCCGTCGTGGTCGCCAAGGAGGACTTCGCCGCGATCCGCACGGGACGTGCGCACCCGGCGATGTTCAACAAGATTGTGGCCGACTACTACGGCGCGCTGACCCCGATCAACCAGCTCGCCTCGTTCTCCGTGCCCGAGCCGCGGATGGCCGTGGTGACCCCGTTCGACAAGAGCGCGCTGCGCAACATCGAGCAGGCGATCCGCGACTCCGACCTCGGCGTCAACCCGAGCAACGACGGCAGCATCATCCGGGTGGTGTTCCCCGAGCTGACCGAGGAGCGCCGCAAGGAGTACATCAAGGTCGCCAAGGGCAAGGGCGAGGACGCGAAGATCTCGATCCGTTCCGTGCGCCGCAAGGCCAAGGAGTCCATCGACAAGCTGATCAAGGACGGCGAGGTCGGCGAGGACGAGGGCCGCCGCGCGGAGAAGGAGCTCGACGACACCACCGCGAAGTACGTCGCCCAGGTGGACGAGCTGCTCAAGCACAAGGAATCCGAGCTGCTCGAGGTCTGATGAACGACTCTCCTTGGGGCGCGCCGTCGCGCACCGGCCACCCCTCGGCGTGGCCGGAGCCCGGGCAGGACACCGCCTGGGGGGCAGCACCGGCGGGTCCCCCCTACGAAGCGGGGGGAGCCCATCAGACTCGGCCCATGCCCACCGTGCCCGAGGTGCCCGCGAACGGCCGAGACGGGGAGGACGACCCCGGGGCTGCCGCGCCGGGCGGCCCGCTGTTCAGGGAAGACCCGTCCCAGCCCGCCCGCGACGGCACACCGCCGTCGCGCCCGACCACGCATCAGCCGCAGGAGCCCATGTCCACCGCGACCCCCTCCGCTCCGGCCCCGCAGAAGAAGAGTGCGGGCCGGGACCTCGGCGCGGCGATAGGGGTCGGGCTCGGCCTCGGCGCGGTGATCCTGACGTCGCTGTTCATCGTGAAGGCCGTCTTCGTCGGTGTGGTGGCCGTCGCCGTGGTCGTCGGGCTGTGGGAGCTCACCTCCCGTCTGAAGGAACGCAAGGACATCCACGCGCCGCTGGTGCCGCTGGCGCTCGGCGGCGCCGCGATGGTCGTCGCCGGATACGTCAGCGGGGCCGAGGGCGCCTGGGTGGCGATGGCGCTCACCGCGCTCGCCATCCTGGTGTGGCGGATGACCGGGCCGCCCGAGGGTTATCTCAAGGACGTCACCGCGGGCGCGTTCGCCGCCTTCTACGTGCCTTTCCTGGCGACCTTCGTCTCGCTGATGCTCGCCGCCGACGACGGCTCCCGCCGGGTGCTGACCTTCATGCTGCTCACCGTCGTCAGCGACACCGGCGCCTACGCCGTCGGCTGGCGTTTTGGCCGCAACAAGCTCGCCCCGCGCATCAGCCCCGGCAAGACCCGCGAGGGCCTCGGCGGTGCGGTGCTGTTCGCGATGGTGGCGGGCGCGCTGTGCATGGAATTCCTGATCGACGACGGCGCCTGGTGGCAGGGCCTGGTCCTGGGCCTGACCGTCGCCGTCACCGCCACCCTCGGCGACCTCGGCGAATCCATGATCAAGCGTGACCTCGGCATCAAGGACATGGGCACCCTGCTGCCCGGCCACGGCGGCATCATGGACCGCCTGGACTCCCTGCTGCCGACCGCGCCCGTGGCATGGCTGCTGATGGTGCTGTTCGTGGGGTCGGGCTGAACCGCCCGGGCCACCCCCACACTCCGAACCCGCGCGCCGGGTCCGCTCCGCGACAGGCGGCGGGCCCGGCGTCCGTGTGAGCGGAGCAAGGCTCGTGCGCCCGCGCTCACGCTCGCGTACGAGCCCGCGCGTACGACCGTAAAACGCTTGTCCCCGCCCCCTCCCGCGCCCCTACGCTGGCCGTCATGATCACTGCGACCGTCCGCGACTGGTACGAGGAAGAGGGCTGGGGCGTCCTCGACTGCCCCGAGACTCCGGGGGGCTGTTTCGCCCACTTCTCCCACATCGAGATGTCGGGGTTCCGCTCACTCACCAAGGGGCAGGTCGTCGGTCTGGAGTGGGAGGCCCTCGACTTCAAGCAGGACGGGTACGACTACGCGGCGATCCGCGTAGTGCTCCAGACCTGAGCCCGCCACCTGCCACCCACACCGCTTTGCACCCGGCCCGCGCACCCTTGTCCACAGGCGGCACGGCCCACCCCCGACGATCTGCGACACTGGTGCAGTTATGCCTGCACCCGGAGAACTCACCTTCATCGCGCCCCGCGGAGCCAAGAAGCCGCCGCGGCACCTCGCCGATCTCTCGCCCGCCGAGCGCAAGGAAGCGGTGGCCGGGATCGGGGAGAAGCCGTTCCGTGCCAAGCAGCTTTCGCAGCACTACTTCGCGCGGTACGCGCACGACCCGGCGCAGTGGACGGACATTCCCGCCGGGGCGCGCGACCGGCTCAAGGAAGCGCTGCTGCCCGAGCTGATGAGTGTGGTGCGGCACATCAGCTGTGACGAGGACACCACCCGCAAGACGCTGTGGCGGCTGTTCGACGGGACGCTCGTCGAGTCGGTGCTGATGCGCTACCCGGACCGCGTCACCATGTGCATCTCCTCGCAGGCGGGCTGCGGCATGAACTGCCCGTTCTGCGCCACCGGACAGGCCGGTCTGGACCGGAACCTGTCCACCGCGGAGATCGTCCACCAGATCGTCGACGGTATGCGCGCCCTGCGCGACGGCGAGATCCCCGGTGGGCCGGCGCGGCTGTCGAACATCGTGTTCATGGGAATGGGCGAGCCGCTGGCCAACTACAACCGGGTCGTCGGCGCGATTCGCCGCCTGACCGACCCCGAGCCGGACGGGCTCGGCCTGTCCCAGCGCGGCATCACCGTCTCCACGGTCGGCCTGGTGCCCGCCATGCACCGCTTCGCCGACGAGGGCTTCAAGTGCCGCCTCGCCGTCTCGCTGCACGCACCCGACGACGAACTGCGCGACACCCTCGTCCCCGTCAACACCCGCTGGAAGGTCCGCGAAGTCCTCGACGCCGCCTGGGAGTACGCGGCGAAGTCGGGACGCCGGATCTCCATCGAGTACGCGCTCATCCGCGACATCAACGACCAGGCCTGGCGCGGCGACCTGCTCGGGCGGCTCCTCAAGGGCAAGCGCGTGCACGTCAACCTGATCCCGCTCAACCCGACCCCGGGCTCCAAGTGGACCGCCTCGCGCCCCGAGGACGAGCGCGCCTTCGTCGCCGCGATCGAGGCCCACGGTGTGCCGGTGACCATCCGCGACACCCGCGGCCAGGAGATCGACGGCGCCTGCGGACAGCTCGCCGCCGCCGAACGCTGAGCGCCCGCCGACCACCAGGGGCCGCCCGGTACCCTGGGCGGCGTACAACCGCATAAGCACACCCGCCTTTCACTTTCCGACAGGGGAGCGCCACAGCGCTGAGAGTGCGGCACGGCTCACGTCCCACCCAGCCGTCGGCCGCAGACCCTCTGAACCTCGCCCGGGTCATTCCGGGTAGGGAGTTCGGACGTAACTCGAGCTGTTGCGCCCTGCCCCGCGAGCCCCGGCCGCGGGGCAGGGCCGCGTCTCTTCCTGGAGCGCCCAGGAGGAATCGAAGTTGAGCACCGTCACCAGCCGCACCACATACGTGGGCGTCGCCCTCGCCGCCGCCGTGGGCCTCACCACGCTGACCGCCTGCGGCGACTCCGAGGACTCCTCGTCCGGCGGCAAGTCCAAGGACGTCACCCTCGTCACCCACGACTCCTTCGCCGTCTCCAAGGACGTACTGAAGGAGTTCGAGCGCCGCACCGGCTACAAGGTGCACCGCCTCAAGGACGGCGACGCCGGACGTGCCGTCAACAAGGCCCTGCTCACCAAGGACAACCCGCAGGGCGACGTCTTCTTCGGCGTCGACAACACCCTCTTGTCGCGGGCCCTGGACGGCGGCCTGTTCCAGCCCTACCGCACGCCCGAGCTGTCCTCGCTGGACGCGGCGACCCGGCTCGACAAGGAGCACCGGGTCACCCCGGTCGACACCGGCGACATCTGCGTCAACTACGACAAGAAGTACTTCGACGAGCACCGGATCAAGCCGCCGAAGACCCTCGAGGACCTGACCCGTCCCCAGTACAAGAACCTCCTGGTCACCGAGAACGCGGGCAGCTCCTCGCCCGGCCTCGGCTTCCTGCTCGGCACGGCCGCCGCCTATGGCGACGAGGGCTGGCCCACGTACTGGAAGAAGCTCAAGGCCAACGGGATCAAGGTCGTCGACGGCTGGGAGCAGGCCTACAACCAGGAGTTCTCCGGCTCCGCGGGCGGCCGCAAGGCCGGTGGCGAGCGCCCGCTGGTCGTCTCGTACGCGTCTTCGCCGGTCGCCGAGGCCGTCTACGCCGACACCCCGCCCAAGACCGCGCCGACCGGCGTGGCCACCGGCACCTGCTTCCGCCAGATCGAGTTCGCCGGACTGCTCAGCAACGCGAAGAACCCCGAGGGCGGCAAGGCCCTCATCGACTTCCTCGCCTCCAAGCGGTTCCAGGAGGACGTGCCGCTGAACATGTTCGTCAGCCCGGTGCGCGGCGACGCCAAGGTGCCCGCCGAGTTCACCAAGTACGGGACCGTCGTGCGCGAGCCGTACACCATGGCGCCCGACAAGATCGCCGACAAGCGGGACGACTGGGTCAAGTCGTGGAACACGCTCGTCCTGAAGTGACCGCCGCGCGCAAGGCTGCCCGGCGGCTGTGGCCGAAGGGGAGCGCGGCGCGGCTCGGCCTGGCCGCCGTGCCCGCCGCGTTCTTCGCGCTGTTCTTCGCCTACCCCGTGACCGCCATCGTCCTGCGCGGGCTGCGGGAGGGCGGCCACTGGCAGTTCGGGCGCCTCGGCGAGGTGCTCGGCGATCCGGGGATCCGGCACGTCCTGTGGTTCACCACCTGGCAGGCGCTGGCCTCCACCGCGCTCACCCTGCTCGTCGCGCTGCCCGGCGCCTATGTCCTGGCCCGGCTCGACTTCCCCGGCAAGGCGCTGCTGCGCGCCCTGGTCACCGTGCCGTTCGTGTTGCCCACCGTCGTCGCGGGCAGCGCCTTCCTCGCGCTGCTCGGGCGTGGTGGCCTGCTCGACGACCTGTGGGGCCTGCGCCTGGACACCACCGTGTGGGCGATCCTCCTCGCGCACGTCTTCTTCAACTACGCCGTCGTCGTACGCACCGTCGGCGGCCTGTGGGCGCAGCTCGACCCACGCCAGGAGGAAGCCGCGCGGATGCTCGGCGCCTCCCGCCTCACCGCCTGGCGCACCGTCACCCTGCCCGCGCTCGGACCCGCGGTGGCCGCCGCCGCGCTCATGGTCTTCCTGTTCACGTTCACCTCCTTCGGCGTCGTCACCATCCTCGGCGGACCCACCTACGCCACCCTCGAAGTGGAGATCTACCGGCAGACCGCCGACGTCTTCGACCTGCCCACCGCCGCCGTGCTCAGTCTGATCCAGTTCGCCGCCGTCGCGCTGATCCTGCTCGTGCACGCGTGGACGGTGCGCCGCCGGGAGTCCGCCCTGCACCTCGTGCCGCCGGCGGCCACCGCCCACCGGCCGCGCGGCGCCGCGCAGTGGACGCTGCTCGCCGGTGTCCTGCTCACCGTGCTCGTGCTGCTCCTGCTGCCGCTCGCGGTGCTCGTCCAGCGGTCCTTCGACACCGGCGGCGGGCCCGGTCTCGGCTACTACCGGGCCCTGACCCGCAACGACGACGAGGTCTTCCTCGTGCCGCCCGTCGAAGCCATCGGCAACTCCCTGACCTACGCGCTCGCCGCCACCGCGATCGCCCTGGTCATCGGCTGCCTCGCCGCCGCCGCGCTCACCCGGCCCGGCGGCGCCGGACGCCTGCTGCGCGGATTCGACGCACTGCTGATGCTGCCGCTCGGGGTGTCCGCCGTCACCGTCGGCTTCGGTTTCCTCATCAGCCTGGACGAACCCCCGCTGGACCTGCGCGCCTCCTGGATCCTGGTGCCGCTCGCCCAGGCCCTGGTCGGGGTGCCCTTCGTGGTGCGGACCATGCTGCCCGTACTGCGCGCCATCGACCCGCGGCTGCGCGAGGCCGCCCGGGTCCTGGGCGCGGCCCCGCACCGGGTGTGGCGGGAGATCGACCTGCCGCTCGCGGCGCGTGCCCTGCTCGTCGCCGCGGGCTTCGCCTTCGCCGTCTCCCTCGGCGAGTTCGGCGCCACCGTGTTCATCGCCCGCCCCGACAACCCGACCCTGCCGGTCGCCGTGGCGCGACTGCTCGGACGGCCCGGAGAGTCCAACTACGGGCAGGCGATGGCCCTTTCCACCCTCCTCATGCTGGTGTGCGCGCTGTCGCTGCTGCTGCTCGAACGCGTCCGGCCCCGCGGCCGCGACGCCGCCGACCGTCCGGCCGTCCCCACCGGAGAGATGTGACCATGCTCCAACTCGACCGCGCCACCGTGCAGTTCGGCGACCGCCCCGTCCTCGACCGAGTGGACCTCGACGTCACGGCCCACGAGACCGTGTGCGTCCTCGGCCCCAGCGGCAGCGGCAAGTCGACCCTGCTGCGCGCCGTCGCCGGACTCCAGGAACTGACCGCCGGACGCGTCCTGTTGGACGGCCTCGACCAGCGCGGCGTACCCGCCCACAAGCGCGGCGTCGGCCTGATGTTCCAGGACCACCAGCTCTTCCCGCAGCGCGACGTCGGCGGCAACATCGCCTTCGGACCCCGCATGCACGGCGCCCCGCGCGGTCAACAACGCGCCCGTGTACGGGAGTTGCTCGACCTGGTCGGACTCGCGGGCGCCGCGAGCCGCCCCGTCGGACAGCTCTCCGGCGGCGAACAACAGCGCGTCGCCCTCGCCCGTGCCCTGGCGCCGAGCCCCCGGCTGCTCATGCTCGACGAGCCGCTCGGCCAGCTCGACCGCTCCCTGCGCGAACGTCTGGCTGTCGAACTGAGGGAGCTCTTCCACCAGTTGGGCACCACCGTGCTCGCCGTCACCCACGACCAGGGCGAGGCCTTCACCCTCGCCGACCGCGTCGTGGTCATGCGCGAGGGCCGTATCGCCCAGTCGGGCACGCCACTCGAGGTCTGGCAGCGTCCCGCGGACGCCTTCGTCGCCCGCTTCCTCGGCTTCCACAACCTCACCGAGGCGACGGTACGCGGCGAGCGGGCCCACACCCCCTGGGGCGAGGTGCCCGTACCCAAGGGCGCCGCACAAGGCCCCTGCACCGTGCTCGTACGGCCCACCGGGATCCGGCTCGACCCCGCAGGCGAGGGCCTGGACTGCACCGTCACCGCCCGCACCTTCCTCGGCAGCCATGTCGCCGTCCACCTCCAGCCCGAGGGCGCCCCACGCCTCGAAGCCGCCTGCCCCCTGCACGGCGCACCCGAACCGGGCACCCGCACCAAGGCCGTCTTCCACGGCGCCGACCTGGGAGAAATCGTGGTGCTCGCGCCGTCGGCCGCCGCATAGGGTGCGCCCATGACGCCACTCCCGTACGAACGCTACTGCGCCGAAATCCTCACCCAGACCGAGGAATTGAGGGCGGTGGTCACCTCCGGCACCCCCCTGACCACCACGGTGCCCACCTGCCCCGAATGGACCCTCGAAGACCTCGTACGGCACACCGGCGGCGCGCTGCGCTGGGTCGAACACCTCGTCCGTACCCGGGCCGAGAACAACGTCCCCGACGAGGAGATCCCCGGCTTCGGCGGACCCGCCGAACACACCCCCGAGGCGCTCGACCAGTGGCTCGCCGAAACCGGCGACGCCCTCGTACGCACCCTGCGCGAGGCCGGACCCGACCTCAAGGTGTGGACCTGGTCCTGGCAGCACGACAGCGGATTCTGGGCCCGCCGCATGACCCACGAACTCGTCGTCCACCGCGCCGACGCCGCGCTCACCGCGAAGGCCGACTACCGGCTCGCCCCCGAGATCGCCGCCGACGCGATCGACGAATGGCTCCGGATCGTCGAGTACGTACAGGAGATCGACGCCAAGGACAGCGCCGCCGAACTGCGCGGCGCGGGACGCAGCATCCACCTGCACGCCACCGATGCCCCCGAGGGACTCGACGCCGAGTGGCTCATCGACTTCGAGGAAGAGGGCTTCACCTGGCGCCGCGACCACGCCAAGGCCACCGTCGCACTGCGCGGCCCGCTCACCGAGGTCCTGCTCGCCTTCTACCGCCGTCAGGCCCCCGCCTCCGGCGGCCTCGAAGTCCTCGGCGACCGCGCGCTGTTGGACTTCTGGCTCGAACGCGCCTCATTCGCCTGACACCAACGCGCCGAGTTCGCCGGCGAGTTGGGCGGGCGCGGCACGCAGGCCCCGCCTGGCCGGGGCCTCAGCTTTCGGCCAGGCGGGCCAGCGCCGCGGGCACCTCGTCCACCGAGTCGACCAGGGCGATCCGGGTGTCCATCGACCGCTCCCGCGCCAGCGAGCACAGCAACGGCCAGGCCGGCAGCCGCTCCGTCCAGTGGGCCCGGTCGACCAGGACCATCGGGGTCGGCTCGCCCCGGGACTCGTAGTAGTTCGGCGTCGCGTTGTCGAAGATCTCCTGCACCGTGCCCGCGGCGCCCGGCAGGAACACCACACCCGCGGTGGAGCGGGCGAGCAGCCCGTCCTCGCGGGTGGCGTTGGAGAAGTACTTCGCCAGGTGCGAGGCGAACGCGTTCGGCGGCTCGTGCCCGTAGAACCAGGTCGGAATACCCACCGAGACGCCGCCGCGCGGCCAGCGCGCACGCACCTCGAAGGCGGCCGCGGCCCAGTCGGTCACCGAAGGCGTGAACGACGGTGCCTTGCCGAGGAGTTCGAGGGACTCCTCCAGCATCTCGTCGGCGAACGGGGCCGCGTAGGCGCCCAGATTCGCCGCCTCCATCGCACCCGGACCGCCACCCGTGGCCACGGTGAGAGAGGCCCGCGCCAGCGAGCGGCCGAGCCGTGCGGCGCCCGCGTAGGCGTCCGTGCCGCGCCGCATCGCGTGACCGCCCATCACGCCCACCACCCCTGCGCCGACGAGGAGTTCGTCGAGGGCGTCGGAGATGGCGTCGTCGTGCGCGGCGCGCAGCATCGACGAGAAGATGTCGCCGTCGGACCCGGTCCGGCGGAACCAGTCGTAGCAGCGCGCGTCGGGCGTTCGCTCGTAGCCCTCGTCGAGCCCGGCGAACAACTCCCCTGGCGTGTAAAGGAATCCGCGGTACGGATCGAAGGGCAGCCCCGGCACGGGCGGGAAGACCAGAGCGCCCGCGGCACACACCCGCGCCACCGCCTCGGGGTCCATCGCGCAGCCGAGGAAGACGGCGCCGTCGACCGGGACGCTCAGCAACGCCTCGGTCCGTGCGGTCAGATCGACGGCCTGGACCCGGAGGCCCGCCAGCGAACCGAACGCGGCGAGCCTGCTGTCGAACTCCACGAGCGACTCGACCTCACGGTCCTCGCCGCCGTCCAAGTCGGGCCCAGCATGGGCGGGTTGAGGTATGTGCACCCGCCCATGCTAGGCGTGCCCGGCCCCGGGTCGAGCTCAGCCCTGCTCCTCCACGGCGGAGGTGTCCATCCACATGACCTCCCAGGTGTGGCCGTCCAGGTCGTCGAAGGAACGCCCGTACATGAAGCCGTGGTCCTGGGCCCGGTCGTTGTCCTTGCCGCCCGCGGCGATCGCCGCGTCCACCAGCTCGTCGACCTTCTCGCGGCTCTCGGCGCTCAGACACAGCAGCACCTGGCTGCTCTTCGTGGCGTCGACGATCTCCTTCTTGGTGAAGTCGGCGTAGCGCTCGTGGCTGAGCATCATCGCGCCGATCGTGTCGCTGACGATCACGTAGGCGCAGTCGTCGGTGGTGAACTGCGGGTTGAGCTCGTAGCCGAGGGCGGTGAAGAACTTCTTCGAGCGCTCCACGTCCTTGACGGGAAGGTTCACGAAGATCATCTGCCGGTACTCGTACATGGGGTGTCTCCTTGCGGGGCCGGTTCCGGATGCGTCGTGGGCCGCTGTCGTTGCGAGCCCTTCGCGTCATCCTCGCTTGCTTTACACACCTCAGACCGTGGGACCCGAAAGAACTCATCGCTGCCGGGGAAAAAATTTTCGACGATGTGCGAACCGGGCTCCCCGAGCGCCGCGTTGGGGCGGCGGTCGGACCGGATCCGAGGCCCGTCGGGACGGGCCGGGCGGCCGGTCCGCTCATGCTCCGGCGGCCCGGCCGCTCACGTCAGCGGCAGCGCGGCCAGCACCGCGACCAGCCACGTCACCGGGCCGAAGACGGCCAGCAGCGTGCCCGCCCGCAGCAGTACGGCGCCCCGCAGCAGGGTCGGCGCGGCGCCCAGGTCGAGCAGCGCCGCCCGGAACGGCTCGCGCTCCTGGCGGGCCTCGGCGACCGCGGTGAGCAGGGCCGCGAGCGCGCACACCGCGACGAGCAGTGCGCCGAGAGCGCCGAGCGGGCCGGGCCCGGGGCCCCGGTCGGTGTACAGCGTGGCGGCGGCGAAGCCCGCCGAGGCCACCGCGCACAGCACACCCAGCGGCCTGCCCACCCGCGCGGCCTCCTGTTGCAGCACCCGCCCGGCCAGCAGCCGCATCGCGCCGGGCCGCACCGCCTGCAGGGCCCGCCCGCACTGGTACGCGAGCCCCGGCCCGGCGAGCACCAGACCCACCGTGGTCAGCGCCCAGCCGCCGACGACCCCGGCCGGGCTGTCCGCGAGCGCGCCCGGCACCAGGGCCGAGGTGTCCGGCGAACCGTGCGTGTAGGCCTCCACCGCGAGACCGGCGGCGAGCAGGGCGACACCCCAGGGCAGCCCGGCGGGCGCGGAGTCGGGGGCGGGCGCCTCGTCGTCGTCCGCGGCCGCCTCCGCGCCACGGGACCGGGCCCGCAGCGCGAGTCGGCAGGCGGCGCCGACCGCGACCGGCGTGACCAGCAACAGGGTTCCGATGGCGGCCAGCGGGAGCGGGCGGTCGTGCGCGAGCAGGCCGGAGGCGGCGCCGCTGTAGGGGAGCGAGGGGAGATCGCCGCGCAGCAGCAGGAACAGGAACAGGGCGAGCGCCGAGCCGAGCGCGCAGGCGACGCCCGCCGACACGGCGGCCAGCAGGGCAAGGCCGCTCGGGCCGAGCCCGGCGGCGCTCAGCGCGGAGCGGGGCCGTACCCCGGGATCGGTACGGGCCACGGCCAGCGCGTAGTGGACCGTCGCCGCGAGCGGCACCGCGCACCAGGCGAGACGGAGCGCCGCTTCGGTCGCCGAGGCGGGGTGGCCCATCGCCCAGCCGAGCGCGCACAGGAGCAGGAAGCCGGTACCCGCCGAGGCCGTCGCGAGCAGTGCGCGGCGCAACTGCACGAGCGGGCGGGCGCCTCGGGCTAGACGGAGAGCGAGCACTCGGCCCGGCCTTCCGACTCGCTGCCGGTGGCCTCCACGGCGGCCACCCGCTGCCCGTCCACCAGGGCGATGTGCCGGTCGGCGAACTCGGCGGTGACCGCCTCGTGGGTGGCGAGCACGACGGTGATGCCGTGCGAGCGGGCCGCCGTCGTCAGGGTGCGCAGCGCGTGAGCCCCGTCCGCGCGGTGCAGCGGCGCCGTCGGCTCGTCCGCGAAGAGGACCGCGGGCTGGCCGGTCAGCGCGCGGGCGATCGCCACCCGCTGCCGCTGCGCGCGGGTCAGCGCGTGCGGCCGCTTGCGTGCCACGTCACCGGCGTCGAGCCGCTCCAGCCACTCGTGCGCCGCCGCCCGCGCCGCCCGGTGCGAGGTGCCGCGCAGCAGTAGTGGCAGCGCGGTGTTCTCCCAGGCCCGCAGTTCCGGTACGAGGCGCGGCTGCGGTCCGATCCAGCCGAACCGGTCGCGCCGCAGCCGCTCGCGCAGGAGCGGCCCCATGGTGTGCACGGGGGAGCTGTTGAACCAGACCTCGCCCTCCTGCGGCACCAACTGGCCGGACAGACACCGCAGCAGGGTCGTCTTGCCGCAGCCGCGGGGGCCGGTGACCGCGAGGATCTCCGCCTCGCGGACACCGAGCGAGACCCCGGCGAGTGCCGGAGTGCCATTGAGGTCCACGTGCAGGGCACGAGCCCACAGCACGTCGTTGTCCGGCGGGGCCACCATGAGCGAACACCTCGGTTCTGGTCGGATTCCTACCCCCGTCCGGGGGAACGAAGACGCGGGCGATCGGTCACTGGGCACCGTAGGTATTCGCCGCCGAGCGGCCACGCAGCACGCGGCGGCCCCGGCCGCCATCACTCGAAGGTGTGGGCTGCTTCGGCGTGGCGGGCGGCTCATTGCCGTACGTGGGGGAGCGGCGCACCGCGGCCCGCCGGACCGGATCCGGCTACTTCTCGCCAGCTCTTGTCCGCCCGTCGCGTTCGCCCGACCTGTCGACGGGCGGACAAGAGCGCAGCGCGGGCGCGCGCCTCGGTCCGCCGTCAGTGCGCGCTGCACGCCCGCGCCCGAGCCCGGCGCGCACAGAGCGCGGGCGCCCGTGCACTCGCGGGCGCCCACGCCCTCGCGCGGGTGTGGTGCGCGCCGGGCGGGGGAAGGTTGTCCACGCCCCGTACCACCCCCGTCACCGCACGTGTCGCCCGTGCCACCCCGCCCCCGCGCCAACCTTGCTCCCGAACCCGTACCTGGAAATGGTTTGTGCGCCGAAACCGAGCTCGTACGGGAAATTCTTCGCCGAAATCGCCATCGGGCCACCGCTGCCTATGTCGCCGATGGCCGCTGCGGGCTAGGGTGGAGATCTCATTCACTGGACACCGTCAGGAGGGGCCGGAGTGACCACCGAGACCGGTCGGCTGCGCAAGCTTCGCAATTACATCGGCGGCGAGTTCCGCGACGCCGCCGACGGACGGACCTTGGAGGTCGTCAACCCCGTCACGGGCGAGGCGTACGCGACCGCGCCGCTGTCCGGGCCGTCGGACGTCGACGCCGCCATGAAGGCCGCCGCCGAGGCGTTCCCGGCGTGGCGGGACCTGATCCCGGCCGAGCGCCAGAAGTACCTGCTGAAGATCGCGGACGCCTTCGAGGAGCGCGCCGAGGAGCTCATCGCCGCCGAGGTAGAGAACACCGGTAAGCCCACCGGTCTGACCCGCACCGAAGAGATCCCGCCGATGATCGACCAGATCCGCTTCTTCGCGGGCGCGGCGCGGATGCTCGAAGGGCGCTCGGCCGGTGAGTACATGGACGGCCTGACCTCGATCGTGCGCCGCGAGCCGCTCGGCGTCGTCGCCCAGGTCACCCCCTGGAACTACCCGATGATGATGGCGGTCTGGAAGTTCGCCCCCGCGCTCGCGGCGGGCAACACGGTCGTCCTCAAGCCCTCCGACACCACCCCGGCTTCGACCGTGCTGATGGCGGACATCATCGGCTCGGTCGTACCCAAGGGCGTCTTCAACGTCGTCTGCGGCGACCGCGACACCGGCCGCGCCATGGTCGAGCACCCGGTGCCCGCGATGGCCGCCATCACCGGTTCGGTGCGCGCCGGTTCCCAGGTCGCCGAGTCGGCCTCCAAGGACCTCAAGCGCGTCCACCTCGAACTCGGCGGCAAGGCCCCGGTCGTGGTCTTCGACGACGTACGCGGCGAGCACCTCGCCAAGGCCGTCGAGGACATCAGCGTCGCCGGGTTCTTCAACGCCGGTCAGGACTGCACCGCCGCCACCCGCGTGCTGGTCCACGAGTCGCTGCACGACGAGTTCGTCCAGGCCCTCACCAAGGCCGCCGCCGAGACCAGGACCGGCCTGCCCGACGACGAGGACGTGCTGTTCGGCCCGCTGAACAACGCCAACCAGCTCGCCCAGGTCTCCGGCTTCATCGACCGGCTGCCCGCGCACGCCCGGGTCGAGACCGGTGGTGAACGCGTCGGCGACAAGGGCTACTTCTACGCCCCGACCGTCGTCTCCGGCCTCAAGCAGGACGACGAGATCATCCAGAAGGAAGTCTTCGGACCGGTCATCACCGTCCAGTCCTTCCGCGACGAGGCCGAGGCCATCGCCTTCGCCAACGGTGTCGAGTACGCCCTGGCCTCCTCGGTCTGGACCCGCGACCACGCCCGCGCGATGCGGCTGTCCAAGGCGCTCGACTTCGGCTGTGTGTGGATCAACACCCATATCCCGCTGGTCGCCGAGATGCCGCACGGCGGCTTCAAGAAGTCCGGCTACGGCAAGGACCTCTCCGGCTACGGCTTCGAGGACTACACCCGCGTCAAGCACGTCATGACGTCCCTGGACTGACCCACGGCGCACAGCCCGCGGACACGCAGGTCACAGCCTGCCGAGACGCAGGCCGAGGGCCCCGGACGGTTTCGCGTACGCACGTCTCGTACGCGCAGCCGCACCGGGGCCCTCGGCGTGTCCGGTCGGTCCCAACGCGCGCCGGGGCGCCCGGAGTTCGGGCGCCCCGCGACTCACCGACCGGCAACCGCCCCCGCGCGCAGCGACAGGAGTGTGTCGAGCCGGTTCGTGGTGATCGAGTCGACGCCGAGGGCGAGCAGACGGCGCATCGTACGGCGCATGTCCGGGGTCCACACCGACAGCAGATGGCCGCCGTCGTGGACCCGCTTGGCGAGGTCCCGGTCGACAAGGCCGAAGCGGTAGTTGAGCCAGCGCGGGGCGATGGCGTCCAGCACGGCGGGGCGCGGCGGGGCCAGCGTCGTCCAGGTCAGCGCGATCTCGGCCTGAGGGTCGGCCGCGCGGACATGGAGCATCTGCTGCGCCGCCGCCGTGTAGTAG
Source organism: Streptomyces sp. NA04227 (assembly GCF_013364195.1). Classification (NCBI taxonomy): domain Bacteria; kingdom Bacillati; phylum Actinomycetota; class Actinomycetes; order Kitasatosporales; family Streptomycetaceae; genus Streptomyces; species Streptomyces sp. NA04227. Next base: position 6,308,155 of record NZ_CP054918.1, read on the forward strand.
GAGCGCTCTGCCGCCCCGCACTCGTGCACCACGGACACGATGTGGCGTACGTCCACCGCCGTGGCGCCCGGCACGTCGAGCATCACCCGCGACCTCCCGGTCGCCTCCAGCGCCTCGGCGAGCGTCGGCACCCGGCCGCCGGTCAGTTCCGCGACCTCCTTGGCCGTCAGCGACCGCAGCGCACGCTTGTGCCCCCACAGCCGTTCCAGCGTCTCGTCGTGGAGCACCACCGGGAGCCGGTCGCGGGTCAGACGTACGTCGAACTCCACCGCGTCGGCACCCATGTCGAGCGCCAGACGCAGCGAGTCGAGGGTGTTCTCACGGGCAAGGTAGGGCACACCGCGGTGGGCCACGGCAGTCACGGTCGGCATGAGCGCATTGTGCCCGCCGCGCGGCTCAGGGCGTGAGCCAGCCCGCCGTGTAGGTGTCGATCTCGGTGACCAGGCGGTTCTTGCCCGCCGTGTCCAGGAAGGAGAACTCCACGGCGTTCTTGGCCAGTTCGGCGAGCCCGCGCTCGTCGAGGCCGAGCAGCCGGGCCGCCACCGCGTACTCGGTGTTCAGGTCGGTGCCGAACATCGGCGGATCGTCGGAGTTGATCGTCACCGGGACGCCCGCCTCCACCATCCGCGCCAGCGGGTGTTCCTCCAGGCTCGGCACCGCCCGCGTCGCCACGTTCGACGTCGGGCACACCTCCAGCGGGATGCGGTGCTCGGCGAGGTGGGCGAGCAGCTTCGGGTCCCGGACACTGCTGGTGCCGTGCCCGATCCGCTCGGCGCCGAGGTCGTTCAACGCGTCCCAGACCGTCTGCGGCCCGGTGGTCTCGCCGGCGTGCGGCACCGAGCGCAGGCCCGCCGCGATCGCCTGGTCGAAGTACGGCTTGAACTGCGGCCGGGGCACGCCCACTTCGGGCCCGCCGAGACCGAAGGAGACCAGACCCTCCGGGCGCAGACTCTCCGTCACCGCGAGCCGCACCGTCTCCCTGGCCGATTCCAGACCCGCCTCGCCCGGGATGTCGAAACACCAGCGCAGGACCACCCCGAGTTCCGACTCGGCCGCCTTGCGCGCGTCCTCGATGGCGTCCATGAAGGCGCGCTCGTCGATGCCGCGCCGCGTCGAGGACCAGGGCGTGATGGTCAGCTCCGCGTACCGGATGTTCTGACGTGCCATGTCCCGCGCGATCTCGAAGGTCAGCAGCCGCACGTCGTCGGGGGTGCGCACCAGGTCCACCACCGACAGGTACACCTCGATGAAGTGGCCGAAGTCGGTGAACGTGAAGTAGTCGACGAGCGCCTCGGGGTCCGTGGGCACCTTGGAGTCCGGGTGGCGGGCGGCGAGCGCGGAGACGATCCGCGGCGATGCCGAGCCCACGTGGTGCACGTGCAGTTCTGCCTTTGGCAGTCCGGCGATGAAGGCGTGCAGATCGGTCAAGGCAGGTCCTCCGCGATGCGGGCGCCCTCGGGGCGCGGGTGATCGGCTGATCGGTGGTACGGGCACCATCGTACGGCGGTGCGTGGGGCGGCAGAGGCGCCCCGTAACATGACGAACACGCACCGTTGAAGGGAGCGGCCGATGGCCGTGGATCCGCAGCAGCCGGGCATGCGCGGCTCCGCCGAGGGACCGGAATACCTCGACACCTCCGCACCCGCACCCGTACCTGCGGCCGAGCCACAGGACGCCCCGCCACCCGGCTACGGAGCCGGGTACACCGAGCCCGGCATTCCCACCGACGCGATACCCGGCGCCGGGGCCGTCGCGGAACCCGAGGACCCGGTCGGGGGCGGCCCGTTGACGGACTCCGTGGGCGGTGGCGACGATGCGCGGTCGGCGGACCCGCCGGACGACACGAGTGTGCACAGCCAGCCGACCTTGACCGCCCTGCCCATCGACGGTCAACTCCTTTCGGGCGGGGGACAGTTGCCCGGGCACTCGGGCAGCGGCTCGCCCGGCTCCACCGGACACACACCACCGCCGGGACAGCAGTCCGGGGCGCCCGCCTCCGGCACGCACGCCGTCCCGGCCGCGCACCTCGCGCACGGCACGCACACCGGTCCCGGCACCTCCGGCAACTCCGGCTGGGCGGCGCCCGCGTACCCGTCCACGGGCGGCTACGGCTCCGGACAGTTCGCCCCCGTGACCTCCGGGCACGCTGCTGCGCAGCCGCCGATCGCGCCGGGCGGCCCCGGTCCTGCGGCACCCCCGCTCGGTGGACCGTTCCCCGGGGCACCGGCGGGATACGGCTACCCCGCCGCCGGTCCGGGTCAGGTTCCGTACGGTCCCGGTCAGGTTCCCTACGGGGCCTACGCCACGCCCTACCCGCCGAGCCCGTACCACTGGCACGGACCGCTGCCCGCCCCGCCGAGCGACGGCATGGGCACCGCCTCCCTGGTCACCGGGCTGCTCTCGGTCCTCGGCTTCTGCCTGTGGCCGGTGTCGATCCTGCTCGGCATCTGTGCCGTCGTCTTCGGTGTCGTGCAGCGCGGCAAGGTACGCAGGGGAGAGGCCACCAACGGCGGTCACGCGCTCGCCGGAATCATCTGCGGAAGCGTCGGCGCCTCACTGGCGCTCATCTTCCTGATTCTGCTGATTTCGTCGGGGAGTCTGGTCTGAGCGACCAGATCCCCCTCAACTCCCTTTGTCGGACGCCTGCTTGTGCCCCCGGGCCACGGCTCCGATACTCCAGGTGACATCTCGGTCCGCCGCCGCGCTCGTAGGACGCGCACCCTCGCAGACCACGGCGCCGCAGCTCGTCCGGACACGCCTGGCTCACCTGTCCCGGATCACGGAGCACTTGGGCAACCCCCGCCCGTCGGTCCGGTGACGACCCACCGGGAGGCACTCATGCGACTCAGACCCACCCCTCTGCTCGCCGCGACCGCCGCCGCGTTGATGACAGCGACGCTCCTGCTCGTCCCCGGAGCGGCCGCCGCGCCCGGGCAGCCGCACCGGCAGCCCGGCGCCGCCGCGACCGGTGCGATCGCCGAACAAGCGGCGGACGCCGTACGGTCCGCCGACGTCCGCGGCACCGCCTGGGCCGTGGACCCCGCCACGCGACGGCTCCGGGTCACCGCCGACTCCACGGTGAGCCCCGCCGACCTGGACCGGCTCCGCCGTGCGACCGCCCCGTACACCGACTCGGTGCGGATCACGCGGATTCCCGGTCGGCTGCGGCCCCATGTATCCGGCGGCAGCAGTGTGTTCAGCACCGCCGGACGGTGCACCGCGGGGTTCAACGTCCACAGCGGGAGTACGTACTACTTCCTTACGGCGGGCCACTGCACCTCGGGTGCCCAGAACTGGTACGCCGACCCGGCACGCACCGTCCTCATCGGGCCCACCGCGGGATCGAGCTTCCCGGGCAACGACTACGGCCTGGTGCGCTACCAGAACCCGGCCGTGCCGCACCCCAGTGACGTCCGCAACGCCACCGGCGTGGTCACCCAGATCACCGGTGCCGGGCACGCCACCGTCGGCCAGCGGGTCTGCACCACCAACGACCAGATGACCGGCGTCCTCTGCGGGACCGTCACCGCGCTGAACGCGACCGTCAACTACGGCGACGGCACGGTCGTTTCGGGTCTCGCCCAGACCACCCTCTGCTCCCAGCCGGGCGCGAGCGGCAGCCCGGTGTTCTCCGGCACCACGGCGCTCGGCCTCATCTCCGGCGGCTCCGGCAACTGCACCAGCGGAGGCGTCACGTACTACCAACCGGTCACGGAGGCGTTGAACGCGTACGGGCTCACCATCTGACCGTCCCCGCGCCGACCGTCCGTACGCGTACCCGGGTTCGGTGCAAGGCGCTGTAATACCCGCCCGGCCCGGAGCGTGAAGTGCCCCGGGCGGGTGGGGTGTTCGGACCCGCCCGGCGACCGTACCCCCGTACCGGTCGCCGAGCGGGCCTGTTTCATGGGCCCCGTCAGGGGCCGGGTATCTCCTCCGGGCGCGGGGCGCCGGAGAGATCGGGTGCGCGCAGCCGGTCGCGCGCGACCATCAGGGCGAAGCCGAGGAGGTTGGTGCCGGGCCAGCGCCCGGGATCCGCGGCGGCTTCGTCGTCCGCGGCGAGACCGATGCCCCAGATCCGGTCCGTCGGGCTGGCCTCGACCAGGACCTTGTCGCCGGTGGCGAGCAGGAAGTCGCGCAGCTCCGGATGGGCGGCGAACTTGTGGAAGCTGCCCTCCACGACCAGCCCGAAGCGGTGCCGGGACCATGCCGTTTCATCGAAGTCCCGCACCAGTCGGCCCACATGCTTCGCGGCGCCGGGGCTCGACGCCCGCAACACCTCGCGCTCTGCCTCGGCGTCGCCGAAGAGCCGGGCCTTGCCCGCCATCATCCAGTGCTCGGCCGTCGCGTACTCCACGCCGTCGACCGTGAACGGCGCGGGCCACCACTGACTGAGGCAGCCTGCCCCGATCCGTCCGTCCGGCCGCGGCCGGTGGCCCCAGAAGTGCAGATACCGCACGTCGGCGCCCGCCCGGACCGACCCGGCCAGCCGCTCGCGCAGCCCCAGTCCGTCCTCGATGGTCACCATGCCCGCGAGTCTGCCAGCCGCCACTGACAACGCCCCGGGAATTTTCGCTGAGCAGACGGCCGGAGGGGATTTTCCGAACTCGCGTAATGCCCCGCCCCCTTGGCGCTCTCTACTCAGTGACCGCACACGAAGGCGCAGGTCGGCACGGACCGGGCGGCGCCCAACGGAAGGGATGGTGGCTGAAGATGACCGGCTCGGGGGCGGGTTCCGCGGTGGACTGGCTGGTGTCCGCGGCGCCGGATCCGCAGCGCTGCAAGCGACTGTGGGAACGCGACCCGCTCGGGGTCGTCCTGCTGCCCGCCGGACGCCTGTGGGACGTACTTCTGCTGCCGGGCGAACTGGGCCGCCCCACCCTCGACGTACTGCTGCGCTGCACCGACCGGCCCGGGCCCGTCCTCGCGGGGACACGCGACGCGCGCACCTGCTTCTTCGTCCCGCCGGGCACCGCCGACCGCTGGCTCGGCAAGGGAGTCCGCAGCGCGGGGGAGGGCACCTGGATCGCGGTGCCGCACCCCGAACGCCTGGCCACCGCCGTGCGCTGGCTGGTCCTGCCGGACGGCGACGGCAGCCTCAACGACCCGGCACTCCTCGAACTGGCCATGCACGAGGCGGCCGCGTCGGGGGCGCTGCGCCGGGGCCGGTGACCGGTCGGCCCGTACTCCCGACCGCGATCGACAGTCGCCGGGGTCGGCAGCGTGGAGGATGCGCCGCCCGGGTCAGGGCCGTGTGAACCGGGCGCACGCCCCGGCGAACGCGGCCAGGATCAGCGGGCAGAGCAGCCAGCTGCCGACCACGTCGAGCGGCCAGTGGTAGCCGCGCAGCACAAGACCGCAGCCGACCGCCAGATTGAGCAGGACACCTGCCGCCAGGAGCAGGCGCCGCCACAGGGCGCGCAGCAGCGGGAGGGCGAGGAGTACGGCGATCCCGTAGGCGACCATCGCCGTCGCGGTGTGGCCGGAGGGGTAGTAGCCGCCGGAAGGGTCCGTGCCCGTGCCGGTGCCCGGCGGGCCCGGCCGGTCGATGAGCGCCTTGAGCGGCGCGACAAGCAGCGGCACCGCCGCCATGGCCAGGGCCCCGGCCGCCGCGGGCAGCCACCAGCGGCGGGCGCCCCGCGCGCGGGCGTGCAGGGCCGACGCGAGCAGGACGAGCAGCAGGAAGGGGCCCGCGACCAGGACGCCCCCGAGGTCCGCGAAGAACTCCGCGAGGCCGCCGGGGCCCTCACCGGACAGCGCACGGCCCAGCTTCTCGTCGGCCGTGATCAGCGGGCCGCCGACCGCGACCGCCACGCTGAGCAGGACGAACAGCAGGCCGGAGGCGGCGAGGAGTCCATAGACGTAGTACGGCCGCCCTGGAACGGGGGGGAAGGTTCCGGGGCGGCCGTCCTGACCGGTCAGCCGCGCGCCCCGGGGGGTCTGGGGCGGGCGGCGGTCCGATCGGTGAGGAAATCCGGAGCCGGATGCCCCGGTTGCGTGCGCGAAGGCACGGCCGGTTCGTGACTGGGGAGGCCACGCGCCGGAGTCGCCCGCAGAGCCCCGCGGGCGGGGTGATTCACTCATCTGAGCCAAAGCTACTTCAGGGTCAGGACGGACGACAGGGGCAGCGGAAAGCCGCCATGTTGCTCCCACACCTTCTTCACACCGTCTGCGACGGGGCGGAGACTGTGAAGCGGACGAGCCGCCCCGCCGAGCCCGGCCCCGGCGCGGTTCGCGCTGGTCCAGGGCGTGCGGGGCGGCCGCGCCTCACAGCTCTGTGAACGCGCCCTCGAGGATGTCGAGGCCTTCCTTGAGCAGGTCCTCACCGATCACAAGCGGCGGCAGGAAACGCAGCACATTGCCGTACGTGCCACAGGTCAGCACGAGCAGTCCGGCCGTGTGACAGGCCTTGGCCAGAGCCGCCGTCGCCTCCGGGTTCGGCTCCTTGCCCGCCCGGTCCCGTACGAGTTCGATCGCAAGCATCGCGCCGCGGCCGCGGATGTCGCCGATGATCTCGAACTTCTCCTGCATGGCGGCCAGGCGGCCTTTCATGACCTCCTCGATGCGCTGGGCGCGGGCGTTGAGGTCGAGCTCCTTCATCGTCTCGATCGCCCCGAGCGCGCCGGCGCAGGCCACCGGGTTTCCGCCGTACGTACCGCCGAGCCCGCCGGCGTGCGCGGCGTCCATGATCTCGGCGCGGCCGGTCACCGCGGCGAGCGGCAGGCCGCCCGCGATGCCCTTGGCGGTGGTGATGAGGTCCGGCACGACGCCCTCGTCCTCACAGGCGAACCACTGGCCGGTACGGCAGAAGCCGGACTGGATCTCGTCCGCCACGAAGACGATGCCGTTCTCCGAGGCGAACCGGCTCAGCGCCGGCAGGAAGCCCTTCGCGGGCTCGATGAAGCCGCCCTCGCCGAGCAACGGCTCGATGACGATCGCGGCCACGTTGTCCGCGCCGACCTGCTTGACGATCTGGTCGATGGCCTGCTTGGCCGCCTCGGGGCCGCAGTTCTCGGGGCCGGTCGGCCAGCGGTAGCCGTAGGCGACCGGAACCCGGTACACCTCGGGCGCGAACGGCCCGAAGCCGTGCTTGTACGGCATGTTCTTCGAGGTCAGCGCCATGGTCAGGTTCGTACGGCCGTGGTAGCCGTGGTCAAAGACCACCACGGCCTGCCGCTTGGTGTACGCACGGGCGATCTTGACGGCGTTCTCGACGGCCTCGGCGCCGGAGTTGAACAGCGCGGACTTCTTCGCGTGGTCACCGGGCGTCAGCTCCGCGAGCGCCTCGGCGACGGCCACGTAGCCCTCGTAGGGCGTCACCATGAAACAGGTGTGGGTGAAGTCGGCGAGCTGCGCGCTCGCCCGGCGCACCACGGCTTCGGCGCTCGAGCCCACCGAGGTGACGGCGATGCCGGAGCCGAAGTCGATGAGCCGGTTGCCGTCGACGTCCTCGATGATGCCGCCGCCGGCCCGCGCGGCGAACACGGGCAGCACCGAGCCCACGCCCGCGGCGACGGCGGCACTGCGCCGGGCCTGGAGTTCCTGGGACTTGGGGCCGGGGATGGCGGTGACGACGCGGCGCTCCTGCGGGACTGCGGTCATGAGGGGCTCCCGGGGGTGTGGGCCAGTGGCCGAGGCGTGGCGGGCTCCGAGCCCGCTCGCTGTCTGTGTCTGTCTGCTGTCTGGTGCGTGTCTGCTGACGTGTTGTCTGCTTTGTGGGCAGGCTAGGGCCGCGCCCGCACCCCGGGCATGCTCCAGTGGGGCGTTTTTCCCCGGTGTCGTTGTCCGCCGTGGACATGGCTCGAACCCGGCGCCCGGCCCCGTATGCGGTGAACTCCCCACCCGCTGGCACTAGATTGACCTGCGAACTCAACAGACCGGCTGGTCAGGGGGCAGGCCATGCACACCGACGGCACCGACGGCACGCAGGACGCACGGGGTACGCATGAGCGCGCGGTGCCGCGGCCTGCGGGCGAGCCCCGGCCGCCCGCCGCCCGACCGCCTTCCGCCCGAGTCCCCGAAGAGCCGCCCCCGCCGCCCGCGCTGCCCCCACGGCCCGCCGCGGCGCCCGGCCACATGGGCGAGCCGGAGTCCTCTTTTGTCGACTGGCTGCGCACGCCGCGCCCCGCCGCCGCCCCCGGCGTGTGGCGGCTCGGCTACGAGCCCAGGCCCGAGGTGGAGCCCGAGGTCACCCCGGCCCGGCAGCTGGTGAGCGGCGCGCTGATCGCCTTCCTGGTGGGCTGGCTGATCTGGTCGCTGCTGTGGAACGGATACCTGGGGAGCTGGTGGCTGCTGCCGCTGTTCGCGATGATCCCGGACTCCTGGGCAGAGCCGCACTCCTTCGCCTCCGTCGTGGTGGTCTACGCGTACTACGCGGCGGTCGGCCTCGGCATCGTCATCGGCGTCGGCCGCCTTGGCCGGTGGGGCGAGCTGTGGCGGCGCTTCGGCTACCCGGCGTGGACCAGTGCCGCCCGCCCTGCCGCTCCCGTCGCCCCCAGCCCCGAGGAAGACCCCGCCGCCTGGCCGCGACTGCGCTCCGCCGGCGCACAGGAGGCCGCCGACCGGCTCGCCGCCGACGCACGCGCCGGTCGGATGAGGGACGTGGACGTGGCCCGTATCGCCCGGGCCTGGCAGGGCGTACGCAGCGGCAGGCACAGCATGGCGACGTTCACCTCGGCCGTGCTGCGCGAGGGTGCCGCCGCCTGCCCGCATCCGTCGGGCGCCCGCGACCTCTCCGGTCGCTTCGCCACGCACGACATGGTCACCGCGCAGGTGCGGATCGGCAGGTCCGCGGACGACGCGCGCAATCCGTACCAGTACCGCGGCGTCGCGCTCGCGCTCGGCCCCGACCTGCTCGCCACCTCGCTGCTCGCGGTCGGACCCTCCGGCTCGGGCAAGACCGGCAGCCTGATGTGGCCGCTCGCCGAGTCGCTGTGCCTGGGCGCGCTCGCCGGGCGTGCGGCAGTCGTCGTGGTCGGCGCGGCCGGTTCCGGCCTCGGCCCGGAGGACGCCTACGACGTGGTGATCCGCATCGGCCACCCCGACTCGGTGCACGACCTCGACCTGTACGGCGGCGCCTCGGATCCCGACGAGGCCGCCGCCGTCCTCGCCGAGGCACTGGTCGGCGACCTGACCGACCCGCACCCCGGCAGCGACAGCCGCCGCTCCACCACCGTGCTCGCCCAACTGCTCGGCCCCTACCGGGCGGTCCACGGCCGCTTCCCGTCCGTGCCCCAGCTGCGGCGCCTCCTCGACGGCGCGCCCGACGAGATCGCCGCGCTGCGCAAGGCGCTCACCGACTCCGGGCAGGGCGCGATGGTGCGTGAACTCGACGCACGGGAGCGGCAGTCGGCGCACCCGGGCGATGTGGCGGCGGTGCTCGCGGACCGGGTGGCGCTGCTCGACCGCCCGGCCTTCGAGGGCTTCTTCGACACCTCGGATCGCAGCAGGCCGTTCTCGCTGCAGGCACTCGACCACCCGGTACGGGTACGGATCGACCTGCCGCGGCGTGGCCACGCCGACGCCTCGCGGATCCTCACCCGGCTGGTGCTCGCCCAGTTCACCGCCGGCGTCACGGGCCGTGAGGACCGTTCGCTGTTCGCCTGTCTGCTGCTCGACGACGCCTCGGGTGTGATCACACCGGAGGCCGTACGCGGTGTGCAACGGCTGAGGTCCGCCAACGCCGGTGCGGCGCTGGCCCTGCGCACCCTCGACGACGTACCGCGTCCGCTGCGTGGGCCGCTGCTCGGCGCGGTCGGCTGCCGGGTGGCGCTGTCCGGCCTCACCCCCTGGGACGGGCAGGACTTCGCGGAGGTCTGGGGCAAGGAGTGGACGGAGGCCCGCGACGTGACCGACCGACAGATCATCGCCGAGACCCCGCTCGGCAAGACCGTGCACGCACTGCGTCGCGCCATCACCGGCCGCGCGCCGACAGCACGCGCGGTCACCGTCCGGCAGGTCGAGCGCGAGCGCTGGTCCGCCTCCGAACTCGCGCACGCGGTGCCACCGGGGCACGCGGTCATGTCCCTGATGAACGCCCGTGGCGAGCACGCACCCCCGCTCCTGGTAGACCTCCACACCTGACCCACCCCGCGACGCCCGCCCCCCTCCCCCGAAGTGGGACACCCCCGCCCCCCCAGCGCCGCTCACCGATCGGTGTTCCCGCCGGTGCTCTGCCGACCCCGCGAGGCTGCGTCGCTGGTGAGGGGCATGTGAAGGCTGTGGTTCCGGTGCGAAGGGCGGGCGCTCGGTGCCAAACCGTCGCGAGGCGTGCACCAATGCTCATACAGTGAGGCAGAATCGGTAGCAGCCGTTCATACGTGGCGGCGAAATGATCCGGCTTCGTCCTGCCTGCCCGGACACCGACAGCAGTGCGACAGCATCGACGGCGCTCCATGACATCGATGACGCCGACGGTGCACAGGCGTCGAGGTGGTACAGCGCCGACCGCCGCCGAGCTCAGCAACCTCCGTAGTCCCGAAATCCCGCAGTCTTCGTAGTCCCCCCAATCCCGCAGCCATGGCAGTTCCAGCATTCTCCGCAGTCTCAGAAGGGCCCATGCCTCCGACGCTCGCCTCGCTCGTCCAGCACACCGCCCTCAAGCTCACCGTGCGCGCGGGCGAGGACCGGCTGGAGACACCGGTCCGCTGGGCGCATGCCAGTGAACTCGCCGACCCCGTCCCGTACATGGAGGGCGGCGAGCTGCTGCTGATCACCGCGCTCAACCTGGACGCGGAGGACCCGGCGGCCATGCGGCGCTACGTGAAGCGGCTCGGCGCCGCGGGGGTGGCCGGACTCGGCTTCGCCGTCGGGGTGCACTACGCCGACATCCCCGCCGCCCTCGTCGAGGCGGCCACCGAGGAGGGGCTGCCGCTGCTCGCGGTGCCGCGCCGCACGCCGTTCCTGGCCATCAGCAAGGCCGTGTTGGCGGCCATCGCGGCCGACCAGTACCGGGCGGTGACAGCCGGATTCGCCGCCCAGCGCGAACTGACCAAGCAGACCCTGCAACGCGGTCCCGAGGGCCTGCTCACCGCGCTCTCCGGTCAGGTCGACGGCTGGGCCGCGCTGTACGACGCCGCCGGGACCGTCGTCGCCGTGGCCCCGGACTGGGCCCAGCGCCGCGCCGCCCGGCTGACCCCGGACGTGGAACGGCTGCGCGAGCGGCCCGCCCCGGCCAGCGCGGTCGTCGGGGGCGCCGAGGACCGGATCGAGGTGCACACCCTGGGCACCGGACGACTGCCGCGCGCCGCACTCGCGGTGGGCACGGCCGGGGCGCTCGGGACCGCGGAACGGTACGCCGTGCACGCCGCCATCGCCCTGCTCACGCTCACCACCGAACGCTCCCGCTCGCTGCACCGGGCCGAACAGCGCATCGGCGCCGCCGTCCTGCGCATGCTCCTCGCGGGCGAGCCGGACCACGCCCGCGCGGTCGCGGGCGACCTCTACGGCTCGCTGCTCGACGCCCCGTTCCGGATCATCATCGCCGAGCCGGTGACGGCCGCCCGCAAGGAACCGGAGATCCCCCACGCCGCCGCCCGCCGCCCCCAGAGCGACTCCTCGGGCGGACCGCTCGCGGAGCTGTCGGATGTCGTGGAGTCGGCCGCGGCACGCGCGGGCGAGGCGTTGCTCGTGGTGCCCGAGGGCGAGCGTCTCGTGCTGCTCGCCGTGGACGGGGGAGCGGCGGTGGCCGCCTGCGGCACGTACGCGGCGAGCCTGGACGGGGACGGCGAGGACGCCACCGACCCCGGGCAGCAGGACGAGGGCCTGGTGGCCGGACTCTCCGCGCCCACCGGACCGATTGCCGCCCGGTCCGCGTACAAGCAGGCCGACCAGGCACTCTCGGTCGCCCGCCGCCGGGGCCGCAGCCTGGTCGAGCACGAGGAGGTCGCCGCGGGCTCGGTGCTGCCGCTGCTCGCGGACGACGCGGTACGCGCCTTCGCCGACGGGCTGCTGCGCGCCCTGCACGAGCACGACGCCACGGGGCGCGGCGACCTGGTGGCCTCGCTGCGCGCCTGGCTCTCGCGGCACGGCCAGTGGGACGCGGCGGCAGCCGACCTCGGCGTGCACCGGCACACCCTGCGCTACCGCATGCGCCGGGTCGAGGAGATCCTCGGCCGCTCCCTCGACGACCCGGACGTCCGTATGGAGCTGTGGCTCGCCCTGAAGACGACGGCGCCGGACTGAACGGCGCGACGGGGTGCGCGCCCGGCGCGTCCGCTCGCGTGGTGCGCTCCCGCCGGAACACGCCCGCCCGCACCACCCCCGCGCCTCTCCCACCCGCGCCGTGCACGCCCCGGCGCCCACCGCCCGGCTGAGGCCGCGCAAGCCTTCCCCCACACCGCCCGGCCCAGACCCCGCATGCCCCTCACCTCCACCCCCCTGCCAAAGCGTCGAAGACCCCCGCGCCACTCCTCCGTACCGGACAAACTCACAAGCGGACCCGCAGCCCTACGGTGGAGGCACGGGCTCCGCACCCGAGAGCCGCACCACCCGCACCACAAGCACCACGCACATCACCCGCACCACACATCACCCGCACCACCCACCACTGACGACTTCGCACACCACGACCGCGGAAGGGCCGGGATCCGAGATGGAGAATCAGGCAGCCACGCACGCCTTCTGGCTGGCCGGACGCCGGACGGCCGGGGAGGAACTCCTCGATGTGACCTCTCCGTGGGACGGGCGGCTCGTGGGCCGTGCCGCGGTGCCCACCGAGGCCGAGGTCGAAGAGGCCGTCGCCGCGGCGTACGCGGTGCGCGAGGAGTTCGCCGCGACGCCCGCGCACGTACGCGCCGCCGCCCTGGACCACGTCTCGCGCCGGCTCGCCGAGCGCACCGAGGAGATCGCCGCGCTGATCTCCGCCGAGAACGGCAAGCCGATGAAGTGGGCGCGCGGCGAGGTCGGCCGCGCGGTGTCCGTCTTCCGGTTCGCCGCCGAGGAGGCCCGCCGCTTCAACGGAGGTGAGGCCCAGCGTCTGGACACCGACCCGGGCGGCGCGGGGCGGCTTGCCTTCACCCGCCGCTTCCCGAAGGGCGTCGTCCTCGGTATCGCGCCGTTCAACTTCCCGCTGAACCTCTGCGCGCACAAGATCGCCCCGGCCCTCGCGGTCGGCACCCCGATCATCCTCAAGCCCGCGCCCGCCACCCCGCTGTCCGGACTCCTGCTCGGCGAACTGCTCGCCGAGACCGAACTCCCGGCCGGTTCCTGGTCGGTGCTGCCGGTGCCCAACGACCGGATGCCCGCGCTCGTCCAGGACGAGCGGCTGCCGGTGATCTCCTTCACCGGCTCCGACAAGGTCGGCTTCGCGATCATGGACTCGGTGCCGCGCAAGCACTGCACCCTGGAGCTCGGCGGCAACGGCGCGGCCGTCGTCCTCGGTGACTGGTCCAGCGACGGGGACCTGGACTGGGCCGCCACCCGGATCGCGGCCTTCGCCAACTACCAGGGCGGCCAGTCCTGTATCTCCGTCCAGCGGGTCGTCGCCGACGCCGCGCTGTACGACCGGCTGGTGCCCCGCATCGTCGAGGCGGTGGCCGCCCAGGTCACCGGCGACCCCTCCGACGACGCCACCGATGTCGGCCCGCTGGTCAACGAGGACGCCGCCCGCCGGGTGGAGTCCTGGGTCGAGGAGGCGGTCGCCGCGGGCGCCAAGCTGCTCACCGGCGGCAAGCGGGACGGTGCCGCGTACGCGCCCACCGTGCTCGTGGACGTCCCCGGCGATGTCACGCTCTCCTGCGAGGAGGTCTTCGGACCGGTCCTGACGGTGCAGCGCGCGGACACCGAGGCCGCCGCCTTCGCCGCCGTCAACGACTCCAAGTACGGCCTACAGGCAGGGGTGTTCACGCACGACGTGCAGACTGCCTTCCGTGCGCACCGCGCCCTGGAGGTCGGCGGCGTGATCGTCGGCGACGTGCCCTCCTACCGCGCGGACCAGATGCCCTACGGCGGCGTCAAGCAGTCCGGTGTGGGCCGTGAGGGCGTGCGCTTCGCCATGGACGACTACACCTACGAGCGCGTGATGGTCCTGACGGGCCTGGACCTGTAGGACCGGACCTCCAGGACCGGACCCGTAGGACAACGGGCCGCGCGGGCCGGCGCGGACCGACCGAGGGCAAGGGGCCGGAACTCCCGTACGGGGGTTCCGGCCCTTGTCGTACGGCCGGACCCGCCGTATGCCGAGGGCCCGCGAAACGGAGTGCGGCCGCTCGGCCGAACGGCCGCGCGAAATCTGGTGGGGCGCGGCGGAATCGGGTACATACGACCGGGTAGCACCCTGTAAGCGGAACACCGGACGGTATCCGCCGGACCGGTCCCGAACAGCCGATTCGCGGCGAGGTGAGCCCTCATGACCGCAGCAACCACACCCCCGACGCCGACCGACAGGCCGACCGTCACCGAGCAGGAGGCGCGACGCGTGGCCGAGGCCGCGCGCGAGAGCGACTGGCGCAAGCCGAGCTTCGCCAAGGAACTCTTCCTCGGCCGGTTCCGGCTCGACCTGGTGCACCCGCACCCGCTGCCCGCCGAGGAGGACGTACGGCGCGGCGAGGAATTCCTGAACCGTCTGCGCGAGTTCTGCGAGACCAAGATCGACTCGGCCCGGATCGAGCGCGAGGCGCGGATCCCCGACGAGGTCATCGCCGGACTCAAGGAACTCGGCGCGCTGGGCATGAAGATCGCCCCCGAGTACGGCGGCCTGGGCCTCACGCAGGTGTACTACAACCGGGCCCTCGCGCTTGTCGGTTCGGCGAACCCGGCGGTCGGCGCGCTGCTCTCGGCGCACCAGTCCATCGGTGTCCCGCAGCCGGTCAAGATGTTCGGCACCGAGGAGCAGAAGAAGGCCTTCCTGCCGCGCTGCGCCCGCAGCGACATCTCCGCCTTCCTGCTGACCGAACCCGACGTCGGCTCCGACCCGGCACGCCTGGCCACCACCGCGGAACCGGTGGGCGCGACCGGTGCCGGGGAGCCCGAGGAGTACGTCCTCGACGGGGTGAAACTCTGGACGACCAACGGCGTGGTCGCCGACCTGCTCGTCGTGATGGCCCGGGTGCCCGCCCGCGAGGGGCACAAGGGCGGCATCACCGCCTTCGTCGTCGAAGCCGACAGCGAAGGCATCACCGTCGAGAACCGCAACTCCTTCATGGGCCTGCGCGGCCTGGAGAACGGCGTCACCCGCTTCCACCGGGTACGGGTGCCCGCCGCGCACCGTATCGGCCGCGAGGGCGCGGGCCTGAAGATCGCCCTGACCACGCTGAACACCGGCCGTCTCTCGCTGCCCGCGGTGTGCGCGGGCGCCGGGAAGTGGTGTCTGAAGATCGCCCGCGAGTGGTCCGGGGCCCGCGAGCAGTGGGGCAGGCCGGTGGCGCGGCACGAGGCCGTCGGCGCCAAGCTCTCCTTCATCGCGGCGACCACCTTCGCACTGGAAGCCGTTCTGGAACTCTCCTCGCAGATGGCGGACGAGGACCGCAACGACATCCGTATCGAGGCCGCCCTCGCCAAGCTGTTCGGCTCCGAGATGGCCTGCAAGATGGCCGACGAACTGGTCCAGATCCGTGGCGGGCGCGGCTACGAGACCGCCGAATCCCTCGCCGCCCGCGGTGAACGTGCCGTCCCCGCCGAGCAGTTGGTCCGGGATCTGCGCATCAACCGCATCTTCGAGGGCTCCACCGAGATCATGCATCTGCTGATCGCCCGCGAGGCCGTCGACGCCCATCTCTCGGTCGCGGGCGACCTCATCGACCCGGACAAGTCCCTCTCCGACAAGGCGAAGGCGGGCGCGAAGGCGGGTGGCTTCTACGCCCGCTGGCTGCCCAAACTGCTCGCCGGACCCGGCCAACTCCCGGTCAGCTACCAGGAGTTCCACCCCTCCGGCCACGCCGACCTGGCCGTGCACCTGCGCTACGTGGAACGCACCGCCCGCAAACTGGCCCGCTCCACCTTCTACGCCATGTCGCGCTGGCAGGGCCGGATGGAGACCAAACAGGGCTTCCTCGGCCGCATCGTCGACATCGGCGCGGAGCTGTTCGCGATGAGCGCCGTCTGCGTCCGCGCCGAACTGCTGCGCAGCCGTGGGGAGAACGGCAAGGAGGCCTACCAACTCGCCGACGTCTTCTGCCGCCAGGCCCGCATCCGGGTCGAGGAACTCTTCGGCAGGCTCTGGACCAACACCGACGACCTCGACGGCAAACTGGTCAAGTCCCTGATGAAGGGCGCCTATACGTGGCTGGAGGAGGGCGTCATCGACCCCAGCGGCGAAGGCCCCTGGATCGCCGACGCCACCCCCGGACCCTCCACGAAGGAGAACGTCCACCGTCCCATCCGCTGAACCCACGCTCCCCGGCCCCTCCCTGCGGAACTCCACACGTGCCCCAACCACCCCTGGCAGTACGGCACTTGGGCGTCGAATCCGTGTACGTACGTACCGGCAAAGGCAGTTAGCCTTGCTCACCGTCACAGCGGATCGACGCAGGGTTCCCGGGAGGGGGCCGGGGGAGAGCATCGTGGGAACGGCAGACGAACGGCACGCGGCTGCGGTCGAGCGGGATACTCGGGAGCGCCACCGCACAGCCGGGACGATCACGTACCCGCGCGGCGCCTTCGGTCTCACGGTGCGGGAGCAGCCGGCCCGTACGGACAGCGCATGACCGTGCGGGTGCCGGCGGCACGCCGTACGGCGACCCGGCGAAGGTCAGGAATGGGTGACACCTGGGGACGGACCGTCACGGCGGCCGCGGCCGCACGACACAATGGAGCAATGAGCGAAAGCCCTGCCCCTCTCGCGGACCCGCATCTCGTCTTCGACCCCGTCGACGGACACCGGGACATCGTCATCCTCGGCTCGACCGGCTCGATCGGCACACAGGCCATCGACCTCGTGCTGCGCAACCCCGAGCTCTTCCGGGTCACCGGGATCTCCGCCGCCGGCGGCAAGGTCGCTCTGCTCGCGGAGCAGGCATACCGGCTGCGCGTCAACACCGTGGCCGTGGCCCGCGAGGACGTGGTGCCCGCGCTGCGCGAGGCGCTCGCCGAGCAGTACGGGGGCGAGCCGCTGCCCGAGATCCTGGCCGGACCCGACGCCGCCACCGCGCTCGCCGCCTCGCCCTGCCACACCGTTCTCAACGGCATCACCGGCTCCATCGGGCTCGCCCCGACCCTCGCCGCCCTGGAGGCGGGCCGCACCCTCGCGCTGGCCAACAAGGAGTCGCTGATCGTCGGCGGCCCGCTGGTCAAGGCGCTCGCCAAGCCCGGCCAGATCATCCCGGTGGACTCCGAGCACGCCGCGCTCTTCCAGGCGCTGGCCGCCGGGACCCGGGCCGAGGTGCGCAAGCTCGTGGTGACCGCCTCCGGCGGCCCGTTCCGCGGCCGCGGCAGGGCCGACCTCGCCGGGGTCACCCCCGAGCAGGCTCTCGCCCACCCGACCTGGGCGATGGGCCCGGTGATCACCGTCAACTCCGCGACCCTGGTCAACAAGGGCCTCGAGGTGATCGAGGCGCATCTGCTGTACGACATCCCCTTCGAGCGCATCGAGGTCGTCGTCCACCCGCAGTCCTATGTGCACTCCATGGTCGAGTTCACCGACGGCTCCACGCTCGCCCAGGCCACCCCGCCGGACATGCGCGGGCCGATCGCGATCGGTCTCGGCTGGCCCTACCGGGTGCCGGACGCGGCCCCGGCCTTCGACTGGTCCAAGGCCTCCACCTGGGAGTTCTTCCCGCTGGACACCGAGGCCTTCCCCTCGGTCGGGCTCGCCCGGCACGTCGGCACCCTCGGCGGCACCGCCCCGGCGGTGTTCAATGCCGCGAACGAGGAGTGTGTGGACGCGTTCCTGGCCGGGTCACTGCCCTTCAACGGCATCATGGACACTGTCACGGAGGTCGTCGCGGAACACGGCGTGCCCGCCGCGGGAACTTCCCTGACCCTCGCGGACGTCCTCGAAGCGGACACCTGGGCAAGGGCCCGGGCGCGCGAACTGACCGGCAAGGCGACCAGCAAGGACCGCGTATGACGGCACTGATGATGATCCTCGGCATAGTCGTCTTCGCGGTCGGCCTGCTCATCTCGATCGCCTGGCACGAGCTGGGGCATCTGTCGACGGCCAAGATGTTCGGGATCCGGGTGCCGCAGTACATGGTCGGCTTCGGGCCGACCATCTTCTCGCGGCACAAGGGCGAGACCGAGTACGGCATCAAGGCCGTCCCGCTCGGCGGCTACATCCGCATGATCGGCATGTTCCCGCCCGGCCCGGACGGACGGGTCGAGGCCCGCTCCACCTCGCCCTGGCGCGGCATGATCGAGGACGCCAGGTCCGCCGCCTTCGAGGAGCTCAAGCCCGGCGACGAGAGCCGCCTGTTCTACACGCGCAAGCCCTGGAAGCGCGTGATCGTGATGTTCGCGGGCCCGTTCATGAACCTGATCCTCGCCGTCGCGATCTTCCTCGGCGTGATGATGACCTTCGGCATCCAGACCCAGACCACCTCGGTCGGCAAGGTCTCCGACTGCGTCATCCAGCAGAGCGAGAACCGCACCACCTGCGAGAAGGGCGACCCGGCCGCACCGGCGAAGGCCGCGGGCCTGGAGCCCGGCGACAAGATCGTCGCCTTCGACGGGCAGAAGATCGACGAGTGGGGCGCCCTCCAGGAGAAGATCCGCGCCAACCCGGGCAAGGAGATCACGCTCACCGTCGAACGCGACGGCGCGGTCAAGACCCTCGAGGCCAAGCTGATCCGCAACCAGGTCAGCAAGACCGACGGGGACGGCGGCTACGTCGAGGGCAAGTACGTCACGGCCGGGTTCCTCGGCTTCACCCCCGCCTCCGGCATCGTCCAGCAGGGCTTCGGCGACTCCGTCGAGCGCATGGGCGACATGATGGAGAACGGCGTCGAGTCGCTGATAGCGCTGCCCTCCAAGATCCCCGCGCTGTGGGACGCCACCTTCGGCGACGGGGAACGCGAACAGGACTCCCCGATGGGTGTGGTGGGTGCCGCACGCGTCGGCGGTGAGGTCTTCACGCTGGACATCCCGCCGGAGAACCAGATCGCGATGATGCTGTTCCTGGTGGCGGGCTTCAACCTCTCGCTGTTCCTGTTCAACATGCTGCCGCTGCTGCCCCTGGACGGCGGCCACATCGCGGGCGCCCTGTGGGAGTCCGTACGTCGGCACACCGCGCGCGTCTTCAAGCGCCCCGATCCGGGCCCGTTCGACGTGGCGAAGCTCATGCCGCTCGCCTATGTGGTCGCGGGGATCTTCATCTGCTTCACGCTCCTCGTGCTCATCGCGGACCTCGTGAATCCGGTACGGATCTCCTGACCCGCGCCACAAGTGCGCCCCCGCGCCCCCGAGTCCATCGAACGAGTGGAATCGGGGGCGCGGCCTTGTCCGGCCGCCCGGCTCGGGCGACGGTCTGACGACCGGCCCGGGCACCGTCACCTCCGGCTGCCCTCGCCGGGCGGTGCACCGGGTAATCTCGGTGGCCGGAGCCCGCTGATGCGGGACCTCGATCCACACCTTGGGGTTGCACAGCAGATGACCGCGATTTCTCTCGGCATGCCGTCCGTTCCGACCAAGCTCGCCGAACGCCGCAAGAGCCGGCAGATCCAGGTCGGAACCGTGGCGGTGGGCGGCGACGCCCCCGTCTCGGTCCAGTCGATGACGACCACCCGTACCTCCGACATCGGTGCCACTCTCCAGCAGATCGCGGAGCTCACCGCCTCCGGCTGCCAGATCGTGCGGGTGGCCTGCCCGACCCAGGACGACGCCGACGCGCTGGCGACCATCGCCAGGAAGTCGCAGATCCCGGTGATCGCCGACATCCACTTCCAGCCCAAGTACGTGTTCGCCGCGATCGAGGCGGGCTGCGCGGCCGTCCGCGTCAACCCGGGCAACATCAAGCAGTTCGACGACCAGGTCAAGGAGATCGCCAAGGCCGCCCGCGACGCGGGCACCCCGATCCGGATCGGCGTCAACGCGGGCTCCCTGGACAAGCGCCTGCTCCAGAAGTACGGCAAGGCCACCCCCGAGGCACTCGTCGAGTCGGCGCTGTGGGAGGCGTCCCTCTTCGAGGAGCACGACTTCCGCGACATCAAGATCTCGGTCAAGCACAACGACCCGGTCGTCATGGTCAACGCCTACCGGCTGCTCGCCGAGCGCTGCGACTACCCGCTGCACCTCGGCGTCACCGAGGCGGGCCCCGCCTTCCAGGGCACCATCAAGTCGGCGGTCGCCTTCGGCGCCCTGCTCAGCGAGGGCATCGGCGACACCATCCGCGTCTCGCTCTCCGCGCCGCCCGCCGAGGAGGTCAAGGTCGGACTGCAGATCCTGGAGTCCCTCAACCTCAAGGAGCGCGGCCTGGAGATCGTCTCCTGCCCCTCCTGCGGGCGCGCCCAGGTCGACGTGTACAAGCTGGCCGAAGAGGTCACCGCGGGCCTGACCGGCCTGGAGGTCCCGCTGCGCGTCGCGGTGATGGGCTGTGTGGTCAACGGTCCCGGCGAGGCCCGCGAGGCCGACCTGGGTGTGGCCTCCGGCAACGGCAAGGGCCAGATCTTCGTCAAGGGCGAGGTCATCAAGACCGTTCCCGAGTCGAAGATCGTGGAGACCCTGATCGAGGAGGCGATGAAGATCGCCGAGCAGATGCAGGAGGACGGCGTGGCCAGCGGCGAGCCCGAGGTGGCCGTCAGCTGACGCCCGCGCACATCCGAACCCCGCCGGAGACGGTCCGGCGGGGTTCGGCGTTCTGGCGGCGCACGCGAGGTCCTGCACGCACACTCCGCGACCGGCCGTTCGCTGTCCGCCGTAGCCTGAGCGGCCCGGCGGACCTGCGGGTACAGTTCCAGGACCAGCAGACCGCAGTGATGAGGCCCCATCGACCGTGTTGACGCAGACCACCAGCAGGGTCCTCGAACCCAGTGACCTCGACGCCGCCCTCGTGGTGCTCGACCGCGATCCGGTCGCCAATGCCTTCGTGACCGCCCGGGTGCAGGTCGCGGGCCTCGACCCGTGGCGTCTCGGCGGCGAGATGTGGGGCTGGTACGAGGACGGCATGCTGGTGTCGCTGTGCTACGCGGGCGCCAATCTGGTCCCCGTGTGCGCCACCCCCGAGGCGATCCGCGCCTTCGCCGACCGGGCCCGCAGGGCGGGCCGCCGCTGCTCCTCGATCGTCGGCCCTGCCGAGCCCACCGCCCTGCTGTGGAAGCACCTCGAACCGAACTGGGGACCGGCCCGCGAAGTCCGCGCGCACCAGCCGCTCATGGTCACCGACCGGCTCCCGGCCGACATCGAACCTGACCCCTACGTCCGGCGCATCCGCAAGGACGAGATGGAAACGATCATGCCGGCCTGTGTCGCCATGTTCACCGAGGAGGTCGGCGTCTCGCCGCTGGCCGGTGACGGCGGACTGCTCTACCAGGCCCGGGTCGCCGAACTCGTCGGCGCGGGACGGTCGTTCGCCCGGATCGACGAGGACGGCAAGGTCGTCTTCAAGGCCGAGATCGGCGCCGCCACCGGCAAGGCTTGTCAGATCCAGGGCGTGTGGGTGGCCCCCGAACACCGTGGCAAGGGCCTGGCCGCCCCCGGCATGGCCGCCGTCCTGCGCTACGCGCTCACCGAGGTCTCCCCGGTCGTCAGCCTCTACGTCAACGACTTCAACGAGGCGGCCCGCGCCACCTATCGCAGGACCGGCTTCGAGGAGATCGGCTCCTTCATGAGCGTCCTGTTCTGACCTGCGCGGACGGCTCCCGGCACCTGACCGGTGCCGGGGGCGCGAGGTACCCTCCGGGCATGCTGCGCATCTGTGCCCCCGGCAGGGCCTCGGACATCCTGATCGGACCGCTGGACCTCGCGGCCCGCGTGGACGAGGCGCTCGCGGTCCAGGCGGAGGCCTTCGGCCTCGGGCCCGAGGAGGTCGGCGTGCGGCGGCAGATCGTCCTGCGGCACATCACCTTCCCCGGCGCCCGCGCCCTCGGCGCCACCACCGAGGACGGCACACTGGTCGGTTTCGTCTACGGCATGCCCAACGACCGCGGGCACTGGTGGTCCACCGTGGTCGAGCCGTACCTGCACACGCAGGGGCAGGCCCACTGGCTCGACGACTCCTTCGTCATCACCGAACTGCACGTCCACCCCGCGCATCAGAAGCTCGGTATCGGACGCGCACTGATCACCCGTATCACCGACGGGGCCGCACAGCCGCGGTCGATCCTCTCCGCGATCGACGTGGAGAGCCCCGCCCGCGGCCTGTACCGCTCCCTCGGCTACCAGGACCTCGCGCTGCGCGTGCACTTCCCGAGCGCGCCGCGGCCGTACGCGGTGATGGGCGCGCCGCTGCCGCTGCGCAGACGGTGAATCCCTGCCCACGGGCCGGGCGCGGGAGCGGATTTGATTTCGTCGGGGAGCGGTGGCCCGGCTAACCTCTCGCCATCACCCTTTCCCAGCAGGAGTTCACCATGGCCCAGGTCCAGCGCATGTCCCGGTTGATGATCAAGACGTTGCGCGACGACCCGGCGGACGCCGAGACGCTGAGCCACAAGCTGCTCGTGCGCGCGGGCTACGTACGCCGTCAGTCCGCCGGTGTGTGGACCTGGCTCCCGCTCGGCATGAAGGTCCTGGAGAACATCTCGCGCGTGGTGCGCGAGGAGATGGACGCCATCGGCGCCCAGGAGGTCCTCCTCCCGGCGCTGCTGTCCAAGGAGCCCTACGAGCAGTCGGGCCGCTGGGAGGAGTACGGCGACCTGCTCTTCCGCCTCAAGGACCGCAAGGGCGCCGACTATCTGCTCGGCCCCACCCACGAGGAGATCTTCACCCTCCTGGTCAAGGACCAGTGCACGTCCTACAAGGACCTGCCGGTGATGCTCTACCAGATCCAGACCAAGTACCGTGACGAGGCCCGTCCGCGCTCGGGTGTGCTGCGCGGGCGCGAGTTCCACATGAAGGACTCGTACTCCTTCGACACCACCGACGAGGGGCTCGTCGAGTCCTACCGGCTGCACCGCGAGGCCTACCGCCGGATCTTCGAGCGGCTCGGCCTGGACTACCGCATCGTCTCCGCGGTCTCCGGCGCCATGGGCGGCTCGGCCTCCGAGGAGTTCCTGGCCCCGGCGGCCGCCGGTGAGGACACCTTCGCCGACTGCCCGAACTGCGACTACGCCGCCAACACCGAGGCCGTCACCTTCGCCGTGACGCCCGTCGAGGGCGCCTCGCACCCCGCCGTCGAACTGCTCGACACCCCGAACACCCCCACCATCGAGAGCCTCGCCGACCACCTCGGCGTGCCCGCCTCGGCCACCCTGAAGAACCTGCTCGTCAAGGTCGACGGCGAGATCGTCGCGGTGGGCGTGCCCGGCAACCGCGAGGTCGACCTCGGCAAGCTCGGCGAGCACCTGGCGCCCGCCGAGGTCGAACTGGTCCTGGCCGAGGACTTCGAGGACCGTGACGACCTGGTCCGCGGCTACGTCGGACCGCAGGGTCTGGACAAGGTCCGCTACCTCGCCGACCCGCGCGTCGCTCCCGGCAGCTCCTGGATCACCGGGGCCAACGCCGAGGGCAAGCACGCCAGGAACGTCGTCGCCGGGCGCGACTTCGAGGTCGACGAGTACCTGGACGTCGTCGTCGTCGAGGAGGGCGACCCCTGCCCCAAGTGCGGCACCGGCCTCAAGCTGGACCGCGCCATCGAGATCGGCCACATCTTCCAGCTCGGCCGCAAGTACGCCGACACCTTCCAGCTCGACGTCCTCGGCAAGGAGGGCAAGCCGGTGAGGGTCACCATGGGCTCGTACGGCATCGGCGTCTCGCGCGCGGTGGCCGCGCTCGCCGAGCAGAGCGCCGACGACAAGGGCCTGTGCTGGCCGCGCGAGGTGGCCCCGGCCGATGTGCACGTGGTCGCCGCCGGCAAGGCCCTGCAGACCGAACTGGCCCTGGAGGTCGGCGAACGCCTCGGCGCGGCCGGACTGCGGGTACTGGTGGACGACCGCGCGGGCGTCTCGCCCGGTGTGAAGTTCACCGACGCCGAACTGATCGGCGTACCCACCATCCTGGTCGCGGGCCGCCGCTCGGGCGAGGGCGTCGTCGAGCTGAAGGACCGCCGTACCGGCGAGCGCGAGGAGCTCACCGTGGACGAGGCCCTGGCCCGCCTGACGAGCTGATCGCGGGGCCCGCTTTCGACGGGCGACGCAGTGACGCGGTACTGCCTGGTCGCTCCCTTCGCAGGGGGCGGCCGGGCAGTTGTGTCGTAGGGCGATGGTCGAGCCCCGGCGGGCCCACCCCCTACAGCCAGCCCGCGAACTCCAGCAGCAGATCGGCATCCTGGGCCCGGCCCACCCGCCGTGCCCGTACGCCCGACTCCACGGCCCGGAACAGGGTCCAGCCGCGCAGCCGTTCCTGGTCGACGTCCAGGGACTCGGCGAGGCGCTTGACGCGGCGGCGGGTGATCGAGGGACCGGCGGGCGCGGCGATCACGTCCTCCACCCGGTCGCGGACCAGCCGCGCCAGGTCGAAGGCGCACTCCCCGACGACCGGGTCGGGGCCCACCGCCAGCCAGGGGGAGCGCTCGGCGGCGAGTACCTTGCTCTGCCGGAAGGTGCCGTGCAGCAGCCGCTGTTCGCCCGGCGCCGCGAGCAGTTCCTCGCGGGCCGCGAGCGCGGCCTCGACCAGCGGCGCCGCGGCCGGGTCGAGGACGGCGTCGGCGCGCATCGCCTCGGCCTGCCGGGCGGTACGGGCGGCCACCGACTCGAAGCCGTGCCCGGCGGGCGGCTCGACCCACAGGCGGCGCAGGGTGCCCGCCGCCTCCAGCATCGACTTGGCCTCGGGCAGGGTGCGCACCGAGACGTCCGGCTGGAGCCGTTCGAGCAGCAGCACACCGCCCGGCCCGGCCGCCGGGTCCTCGTCGAGCGGCCGGACCGCGCCGAGGCCGTTCCAGTGAGCGAGGGCGGCGCGCTCCGCGTCCGGGCGGGCGCGCGGGGGCGCCAGCTTCAGCACCGCGGGGCTGCCGTCGGCACGCCGGACCAGCAGGACCAGGCTGGTGCGGCCACCGGGCACATGTACCCGTTCCAGGCTCAACTCCCTTGCGGCGAGCGCCTGTTCGACCAGCTCCGGCAGACCGCCGAGCCAGGCGGCGGTCGTATCGGGCGCCGCGTGCCCGGGGGCACCGCCCGGCGCCCCGGTCCCGGCGGCGGGCGCCTCGGCCGGTGCGGGCAGCGGTGAACGCGTCTCGCCGAGAGCCCTGACCAGGCGGCGCGGCGGTTCGAAAGCCATACGTGCGTTGTTCCTTCCCTGCCGCCGCCCCGGCGGATTCAGCTTGCGGTTCCGCGGCGGGTGCTGCCCGCCCCGGCGGATGTCCCCCTCCGCCGGGCCTCCCCGGGGCCTCTCGTACGGATCCCGTGGCGCGTCGCGGGCCGCGCGTACCGCGGGCGCCACGACCGGGCCGGGCGAGAGACCTACGCGCCTGGGCCGTCGGTCGAAACCTTCCGCGCCGGGCGCTCGGTGAGACCAGGGAAGGCTACGCTCCCCGCGCGCCAGCGCGCCGCCCGCACCGCCGCCTCGCGCAGCGCACGCGCCGCCTCGCCCCGCGCACCACCGGTGGCCGCGCGCACCAGATCGGAGTAGACGGCGGCGACCCGGTCCTCCAGCTCGGCCGCGAGCCGCCGGGCGGCGGCCGGATCCTCCACCGGGAACGGCAGCGCGTACCCGGCCGCGGCCGGACGCGGTGACGCGCCCAGGTCGCGCACGCTGCGCCGCAGTACGTCGCGCCTGGCGCGGTGCGCCTCGTAGCACTCCCGCGCCTGCGCCCTGTCGGCCTTGCCGATCCGTCCGCCGACCACGCCGTAGCCGTACACCGCCGCATGCTCGGCGGCCAACGCCGCCTGCACAGCGGCGAGTTCGGCGTCCCGCGCCTTCTCTTCCCCGCTCCGCACCCGCTCCACCGCGCCCATCGCGCTCACCGGCCCTTCGTCAGCAGATACGTGTGCACCGCCCCGCTGGCCGCGACGGAGGCGAGCAACCGGGCCGTCTCGCCCTGCACTTCGAGCAGAGCCTCCTCCCGGCGCCGGGTGAGCGTGCGCTCCGCGTCGGCGAGGTGGGCCAGGGCCTTGTCCGGGTCGGCCGGTACGTCGGCGTCCGGGGCCGGGGAGTCCAGCGCGGCCGAGGGGCTGGGCGTCACGGCCCGGGCGCCCGCCCGGGCGAGGTTGCCGCCGAAGGCCGTGACGTGCCGGGCCACTTCGGTACGCAGCGGGACCAGACGTGCGGTCAGCGCGGGGTGGGCGGCGATCGCCGCGTCGTACTGGGCGAGCAGCAGTTCGCTGTCGCGCGCGGCACGGGCGCGGGCACGGGAGTCGGCGGAGGGGGCATCGGTCCCGTCCCCGCCGGAACCGGCGGTGCAGCCCGTCAGCAGGGCGGCCCCCATGCCACCCGCGCAGACCAACAGGGACCTTCTTCGCGGCCCGAAGCGGGCGGACGAGAGGGAGTGCGGCACGGCTTACGTCCTCGGGATGCGCTCAGTGGACAGCGATGGGTGGAGACGGTGACGGGTGGAGACGGCGGTGCGGGGCAACAGGGACCAGAGACAACAGTTGGTGTGATTGCGTGATCACCGTACCTTCGGATCTCCCTCTCGGCCGCCAGCGGCTCGTGCATGTACCGACACCGCCCGAGCGGCCGATGCGGGACACCCCGTCGCCGGTGACACAGCGGGGCGCCGCCGCGTCAACGGTGGCCGCGACACCCCTCGCGACCCGATACCCTTGACCAACACGCGACCTTCCCACAACAGCACACGCGGCCGAGGAGTCACCCGGATGAGCACCACCCAGAGCGAGAGGCTGCGAGAACTGCTGGAGCCGCTCGTCACCTCCAAGGAGCTCGATCTCGAGGAGATCGAGGTGACCCCGGCCGGCAAACGCCGTGTGCTGCGCATCGTGGTCGACTCCGACGAGGGCGTGCTTCTGGACACCTGCGCCGAGCTGAGCCGTGAGATCTCCGACCTGCTCGACGCGCGGGACACGATGGGCGAGGGCGAGTACGTCCTGGAAGTGACCTCGCCCGGCGCCGACCGGCCGCTCACCGAGCACCGGCACTACGTCCGCGCGACCGGCCGCCTGGTGAACTTCAAGCTGGCCGGGGGCGGGGAGTTGACCGCCCGGATCCTCAAGACGGACGACGAGGGCCTCGACCTCGAAGTGCCCGGCGTGAAGGGCCGCAAGCCCACCGCCCGCCGACTGGCCTTCGACGAGATCGACAAGGCACGTGTGGAGATCGAGTTCAACCGCAGGAACAGCGCGGCGGGTGCCGAGGGCGCCGAGGACGCGAAGGCAGAGGAGGCGTAGCCGTGGACATCGACATGAGTGCCCTCAGGGGCTTGGTGCGGGAGAAGGAGATCTCCTTCGACCTGCTGGTCGAGGCGATCGAATCCGCGCTTCTGATCGCCTATCACCGCACCGAGGGCAGCCGCCGCCACGCTCGCGTGAGGCTGGACCGCAACACCGGCCACGTCACCGTGTGGGCCAAGGAGGACGCCGAGGACCTCGAAGAGGGCCAGGAGCCCCGCGAGTTCGACGACACCCCCTCCGACTTCGGCCGGATCGCGGCGACCACCGCCAAGCAGGTCATCCTGCAGCGTCTGCGTGACGCCGAGGACGACGCCACGCTCGGCGAGTACGCGGGCCGCGAGGGCGACATCGTCACCGGAGTCGTCCAGCAGGGCCGCGACCCGAAGAACATCCTGGTCGACATCGGCCGGCTGGAGGCCATCCTGCCGGTGCAGGAACAGGTCCCCGGTGAGGAGTACCCGCACGGCATGCGACTGCGCTCGTACGTGGTACGTGTCGCCAAGGGCGTGCGCGGTCCCTCGGTGACGCTCTCGCGCACCCACCCGAACCTGGTGAAGAAGCTCTTCGCCCTGGAGGTGCCGGAGATCGCGGACGGCTCGGTGGAGATCTCCGCCATCGCCCGCGAGGCCGGACACCGCACCAAGATCGCGGTGCGCTCGGTGCGCTCCGGACTGAACGCCAAGGGCGCCTGCATCGGCCCGATGGGCGGCCGGGTGCGCAATGTCATGGCCGAGCTCAACGGCGAGAAGATCGACATCGTCGACTGGTCCGACGACCCGGCCGACATGGTGGCCAACGCCCTGTCCCCGGCCCGGGTCTCCAAGGTCGAGGTCGTGGACCTGGCCGCCCGCTCGGCGCGGGTCACGGTGCCCGACTACCAGCTCTCGCTGGCGATCGGCAAGGAAGGCCAGAACGCCCGGCTCGCGGCCCGGCTGACCGGCTGGCGGATCGACATCCGGCCGGACACCGAGCAGCCCGAGCAGGATGCGCGGGGCCGGGACGGCGGGGCGGGCGGATCCGGCGCGGACGGCGAGCGCGGCTGACGCCGCCGAAGCCGCCCCGGGTCGGCCCCGGCCGGCCTCGGCCGACCGCGAGAAAATCGCGGGCGGTCCGGTGCCGAGGCGCCGTATCGTGCCCCTGATCGCCGAGATCAGGTCATGTTTCGCAGACATCCGTTCGATTTCCGCCCCGGGGGGAAGCACCCGCCCCGGCAGCCCCGAGAGTGGGGGAAGGTGGGGTCGGTCCCAGGAGGTAGACTTGACCGTGTCTGGCCGGACGCACGCCCGGTCCTGCCCCGAGCGCACCTGCCTGGGGTGTCGGGAGCGAGCGGCCAAGAGCGATCTGCTGCGGATCGTGCTGAGCGGGGACGAATGCGTTCCCGATCATCGCGGTACGCTGCCCGGCCGGGGTGCGTATGTGCATCCCGCCCCGGTCTGTCTCGACCTGGCGATCCGTCGCCGGGCGTTCCCCCGGGCCTTCAAGGTCAAGGGGCCGCTCGACACCGCGGCCCTGAGCCGGGTGGTCGAAGACAGCAGCCGCTCCACCGCCGAGAACGGCGGCTGACGCGGCGACACCGCACAACATGTCGTACGGAAACCCCCGTACGGCCTGGTACCTCGCGAGTTGGAAGTAGGTCGAGATTGCGATGAGCACTCGATGAGTACGCGATGAGTACGCCCATGAAGTAGCGACGGTCCGGCGCAACCCGGACCTAAAAGGAGCGAAGTGGCTAAGGTCCGGGTATACGAACTCGCCAAGGAGTTCGGTGTGGAGAGCAAGGTCGTCATGGCCAAGCTCCAGGAACTCGGTGAATTCGTCCGTTCGGCGTCCTCGACAATCGAGGCGCCCGTCGTACGCAAACTTACTGATGCATTCGAGCAGGGCTCGGGCTCCGGCAAGTCCGCGAAGCCTGCCCCGCGCAAGACCGCGCCCGCCAAGAGCGCGGGCAGCGCCCCGACGCCCGCACCTCCGGGTGCGGCGAAGCCCGGTGGCGCACCGCGTGCCGACAAGCCGGCGGGCGACCGTCCGGCGGCACCGAAGCCGGGAGCGCCCAAGCCCCCGGCCGCGGAGAAGCCGGCGGCGGCAGCCCCCGGCCCGCGTCCCACGCCGGGTCCCAAGCCGCCCGCGGCGCCCAAGCCCGCGTCGGCCCCGGCCGCCTCGGCCGGTGCCCCGGAGTTCACGGCACCGCCTGCCGCGCCCTCCCCGGCGCCCTCGCGTCCGGGCGGTCGTCCCGGTGGCGCGCCCAAGCCCGGTACGGCCCGTCCGGCCACGCCCGGCCAGGGTCAGGCTCCCGGCCGCGGTGACCGTCCGGCTCCCGGCGGCGCTCCGCGTTCCGGTGGCCAGGCGCCCCGTCCCGCAGGTCAGGCCCCGCGTCCCGGTGGCCGTCCGGCAGGCCCGCGTCCGGGCAACAACCCCTTCACCTCCGGCGGTTCCACCGGCATGGCGCGCCCGCAGGCGCCCCGTCCGGGTGGCGCCCCGCGTCCCGGCGGCGCCGGTGCGCCCGGTGGTGCCCCGCGTCCGGGTGGTCCCGGTGCGCCCGGTGCTCCCCGTCCGCAGGGCGGTCAGGGTGCGCCTCGTCCGCAGGCCGGTCCCGGCGGCGGTCGTCCGACTCCGGGCGGCATGCCGCGTCCGCAGGCGCCCCGCCCCGGCGGCGGCCCCGGCGGTCCGGGCCGTCCGAACCCCGGCATGATGCCGCAGCGTCCGGCCGCGGGCCCCCGCCCCGGCGGCGGTCCCGGTGGCGGTCGTGGTCCCGGCGGCGGTGGCCGTCCGGGTGGTGCAGGTCGTCCCGGTGGCGGCGGCGGCTTCGCCGGTCGTCCCGGCGGTGGTGGCGGCGGCGGTCGTCCCGGTGGCGGCGGCGGTTTCGCCGGTCGTCCCGGTGGTCCCGGCGGTGGTGGCGGCTTCGGCGGTGGCGGCGGTGGCCGTCCCGGCTTCGGCGGTCGTCCCGGTGGTCCCGGTGGCCGTGGTGGCACGCAGGGCGCCTTCGGTCGTCCCGGCGGTCCGGCCCGTCGTGGCCGCAAGTCGAAGCGGCAGCGGCGCCAGGAGTACGAGGCCATGCAGGCCCCGTCGGTCGGCGGTGTGATGCTGCCTCGCGGCAACGGCGAGACCATTCGCCTGTCGCGCGGTGCCTCGCTCACCGACTTCGCGGAGAAGATCAACGCCAACCCGGCGTCGCTCGTCGCGGTCATGATGAACCTCGGCGAAATGGTCACCGCGACCCAGTCCGTCTCGGACGACACGCTGGAAATGCTGGCGTCGGAGATGAACTACACGATCCAGATCGTCAGCCCCGAGGAGGAGGACCGCGAGCTTCTCGAGTCCTTCGACCTGGAGTTCGGCGAGGACGAGGGCGGCGAGGCCGCGCTGGTCTCCCGTCCGCCGGTGGTGACCGTCATGGGTCACGTCGACCACGGTAAGACCCGACTCCTCGACGCGATCCGCAAGACGAACGTCATCGCGGGCGAGGCCGGCGGCATCACCCAGCACATCGGTGCCTACCAGGTCACGACCGAGGTCAACGCCGAAGAGCGACGGATCACCTTCATCGACACCCCGGGTCACGAGGCGTTCACCGCCATGCGTGCCCGTGGTGCCAAGTCGACCGACATCGCGATCCTCGTGGTGGCGGCCAACGACGGTGTGATGCCGCAGACGATCGAGGCCCTGAACCACGCCAAGGCGGCCGAGGTGCCGATCGTGGTCGCGGTCAACAAGATCGACGTCGAGGGCGCCGACCCGACCAAGGTGCGCGGTCAGCTGACCGAGTACGGCCTGGTGGCCGAGGAGTACGGCGGCGACACCATGTTCGTCGACATCTCCGCCAAGCAGGGTCTGCACATCGACAGCCTCCTGGAGGCCGTCATCCTCACCGCGGACGCCTCGCTCGACCTGCGTGCCAACCCGGAGCAGGACGCGCAGGGCATCGCGATCGAGGCCCACCTGGACAAGGGCCGCGGTGCCACCGCGACCGTCCTGGTCCAGCGCGGCACCCTGCGGGTCGGCGAGACGATGGTCGTCGGCGACGCCTACGGCCGCGTCCGCGCGATGCTCGACGACCTCGGCAACAACGTCGAGGAAGCGGGCCCGTCGACGCCGGTCCAGGTCCTGGGTCTGACCAACGTCCCGGGCGCCGGCGACAACTTCATCGTCGTCGACGAGGACCGTACGGCCCGTCAGATCGCCGAGAAGCGTGCCGCCCGCGAGCGCAACGCCGCCTTCGCCAAGCGCACCCGCCGGGTGTCCCTCGAGGACCTGGACAAGGTGCTCAAGGCGGGCGAGGTCCAGCAGCTCAACCTCATCATCAAGGGCGACGCGTCCGGTTCGGTCGAGGCCCTGGAGTCCTCGCTGCTCCAGCTCGACGTCGGCGAAGAGGTCGACATCCGGGTGCTGCACCGCGGTGTCGGTGCGGTCACCGAGTCGGACATCGACCTGGCCATGGGCTCCGACGCCATCGTCATCGGCTTCAACGTGCGCGCCGCCGGGCGTGCCACGCAGATGGCCGAGCGCGAGGGTGTGGACGTCCGCTACTACTCGGTCATCTACCAGGCGATCGAGGAGATCGAGGCGGCCCTCAAGGGCATGCTCAAGCCGGAGTACGAAGAGGTCGAGCTCGGTACGGCGGAGATCCGCGAGGTCTTCAAGTCGTCCAAGCTGGGCAACATCGCGGGTGTTCTCATCCGCTCCGGCGAGGTCAAGCGGAACACCAAGGCCCGCCTCATCCGCGACGGCAAGGTCATCGCGGAGAGCCTCAACATCGAGGGTCTGCGCCGCTTCAAGGACGACGTCACCGAGATCCGCGAAGGCTTCGAGGGTGGTATCAACCTCGGAAACTTCAACGACATCAAGGTCGACGACGTCATCGCGACCTACGAGATGCGCGAGAAGCCGCGCGTCTGACGGGGCCGCAGGCGGTACCCGGTCCGCCCTGCGCGGCCGGGTCCCGCGAGCAGCAGCCGAGCAACCGGTCCGGGGCCGGTCGGCGGGAGAAATTCCCGTCGATCGGCCCCGGCCGCTGCGTGTACGGTTTGGCTGTCCCTGCCACACCAGGGCAGGGCGCCGATCCCGTACCGGCGGGTCATCCGGACATCTATGTATGTGGGGACTCTGTCCTTCGATCTGCTTCTCGGCGACGTACGGTCGCTGAAGGAGAAGCGTTCCGTGGTCCGCCCGATCGTCGCCGATCTCCAGCGCAAGTACGCGGTGAGCGCGGCGGAGGTCGAGCACCTGGATCTGCACCGCAGGGCCGGTATCGGCCTTGCCATGGTGTCCGGCGACGCCGGGCATCTGAACGACGTGCTCGACCGCTGCGAGCGTCTGGTGGCGGGGCGGCCCGAGGTGGAACTGCTGTCGGTACGACGGCGGTTCCACGGCGAGGACGACTGATGCGGCGCCGTGCGCGCCGCGGGCCGGGGCGCGGCACGAGTCCCCCGGCGAACGAACAGGGAAGAAGAGGGAGACGGACCAGTGGCCGACAACGCGCGAGCGAAGAGGCTGGCGGACCTCATCCGGGAGGTGGTGGCCAGCAAGCTCCAGCGGGGCATCAAGGACCCCCGGCTCGGGACGCACGTGACCATCACGGACACCAGGGTCACCGGTGACCTGCGGGAGGCGACCGTCTTCTACACCGTGTACGGGGACGACGAGGAGCGCGCGGCGGCGGCCGCGGGCCTGGAGAGCGCCAAGGGCGTGCTCCGCAGCGAGGTGGGCCGGGCCGCGGGTGTGAAGTTCACCCCGACCCTGACCTTCGTCGCCGATGCCCTCCCGGACACTGCCCGCACCATCGAGGACCTCCTGGACAAGGCACGCGCCTCCGACGAGAAGGTCCGCGAGGCCTCCGCCGGTGCGGCGTACGCGGGCGGGGCGGATCCGTACCGCAAGCCGGAGGACGAGGACGACACCGAGGACGGCGACGCCGCTTCATGAGCGAGCAGAAAACCAGGACGCCCGACGGCCTTGTGATTGTGGACAAGCCGTCGGGCTTCACTTCGCACGACGTGGTGGCGAAGATGCGCGGGATCGCCAGGACCCGCCGTGTCGGTCACGCCGGAACACTCGACCCGATGGCGACCGGAGTGCTCGTCCTCGGCGTCGAGCGCGCCACCAAGCTTCTCGGGCACCTCGCGCTGACCGAGAAGGAGTACCTCGGCACCATCCGGCTCGGTCAGGACACCGTGACCGACGACGCCGAGGGCGAGATCACCTCCTCGGCGGGAGCCCACGGCCTCGCCCGCGGGGCCGTGGACGCCGAGATCGCGAAGCTCACCGGCGACATCATGCAGGTGCCGTCCAAGGTCAGCGCGATCAAGATCGACGGCAAGCGCAGCTACAAACGGGCCCGCGAGGGCGAGGAGTTCGAGATCCCGGCCCGGCCGGTCACGGTCTCCTCCTTCCTCGTGCACGATCTGCGGGAGGCCACCGCCGAGGACGGCACCCCCGTCGTCGACCTGGTCGTCTCCGTGGTCTGCTCCTCGGGGACGTACATCCGCGCGCTCGCCCGGGACATCGGTGCCGCGCTCGGCACCGGTGGACATCTGACCGCTCTGCGGCGCACCCGCGTCGGCCCCTACCGGCTCGCCGAGGCGCACAGCCTCGAAGCGCTCCAGGAGGAGCTGACCGTGATGCCCGTGGCGAAGGCGGCCGAGGCGGCCTTCCCGCGCTGGAACGTCGACGCGCGCCGCGGCGAACTGCTCGTCAACGGCGTCCGCCTGGACATGCCCGAGCAGTACGCGGGCCGGGGCGCCGTCGCCGTGTTCGGTCCGGACGGCCGTTTCCTCGTTCTCGTCGAGGAGTCGAAGGGCAAGGCCAAGAGCCTGGCCGTGTTCGTCTGAGTTCGCCCGAGCGCTGTCTCGGCCCCCCGTCGCCCTTCCCCGTCCGCGCCGCGGCAACCCTCGCGACCTGCTCGTTCACCTCATCGTGCAGGCGCTCGGAGTGAATCGGGGAGTGGCGGGGGGCGCGTTCTCCCGCACCTCTGGTCCCGCTGATCAACTGCCGCCTACCGTCGAGTCGAACGGGGGCGCACGGGCGGTGGCGGGGAGGCGAGGACATGACGGTACGGGACGGGCTCGGCGAGAAGACGTCGGAACTCGGCGGGGTCCTGGTACGGATCTGCGATCTCGCGGGCCGGGTGCGCGGCATGGGCTTCGCCGCGGACGAGCAGGGCACCGTGATCACCAGTCACGAGGCGGTGGACGGGCTGCCGCGCCTGGTGCTGCACGCGCCGGGCGACCGGGTCTGTGTGGTCACACCCGAGGCGATCACCGAGGTCCCGGGCTCGGATCTGGCCCTGATCGGCACCGAGGGCCTCGGCCTGCCACCACTGCCGGTCACCGTGCGCGACAGCATCCCCGCGGGCTCCTACGTACGGATGGCCGCGCACGGCTGGCGGGACGCGCGGGTGCTCGGCCGCTCACCGGTCACCTACACCTCCACCGACCGCTTCCACCTGGTGACCGGCGCCGTCGAACTGGCCGTCGGCGCCGAGGGCAGCCAGGCGCTCAGGCTCGGCGGACAGGCGGCGGGCGGGCCGGTGCTCGACGCGGCGACCGGATCGGTGCTCGCCGTCCTTGGCAGCGCCCTCCAGGCCGGACACGGCGCGGCCGGATTCGCGGTGACCCTGCGGGACGCGGCCGCCGCCGAACCCACCGGCCCGGTCGCCGAGCTGCTGCGGCGCAACGCCGCGACCGTGCCCGGCTTCGGCGCCGATCTCAACCTCGCGGGAGTCCTGCACCTCACCGCCACCGCGACCGGCTCCGACGGCCCGCGCCCCTCGCCCGCACACACCGAGGGGCATGTGGAACGCCCTTGGCTGACAAGGGAGTTCGACGACTTCGTACGGGGCGAGAGTGCGGTGCTCGCACTGGTCGGCGTGCCCGGCAGCGGGCGTACCACCGAACTCGCCGCGCTCGCCGCGAGCCGGCTCGGCGGATCGGCGCCCCAGCCGACGCTGTGGCTGCGCGGCGCCGACCTGCTG
Source organism: Streptomyces sp. NA04227 (assembly GCF_013364195.1). Lineage (NCBI taxonomy): Bacteria > Bacillati > Actinomycetota > Actinomycetes > Kitasatosporales > Streptomycetaceae > Streptomyces > Streptomyces sp. NA04227. The sequence continues at coordinate 6,343,426 of NZ_CP054918.1, forward strand.
GCGGAGGACGACTCCTTGGCCGACGCCGTCGCCCGGGCGCTGGACCGCGCGGCCCGTATCCTCGCCGCCTCCCAGGACGGTGCGCCGCTCGCGGACGGCGGGCCCCGGGACACGGCGGGGGCGGGCGGAGCGCGGGGGAGGGGCGAGGAACGGGGGCGGAGCTCCGGCTCGGGCGGCCCGGCCGCCCAGCGCTCCGGAGCGGACTCCGGTCCGCGCCACCGGCCCGCCGCCGAACGCCGTCCGGAGCGACTGACCGGTCCCACCGGGCATCCTGTCGCCTTCGGGGACATCTCCCCGGAGCGGGTCGCCCGGCTGTCCGCCGACGCGGGGCGGCCGCTGCTGCTCCTGCTCGACGGACCCGAGGAGATGCCCGTCGGGCTGTCCCAGCGCCTCGCCGAGTGGAGCGCCGGGACCTCGGGCTGGCTCCGGGACACCGGTGCCCGGCTGGTGGTCGCCTGCCGGGGCGAGTACTGGGAGCAGGCGGGCGCACACTTTCCGGCCAAGCAGTTGCACGGAAGCGCCGACGAGCGCCTGCCCGCCTGCGTACGCCTGGGGCCGCTCGGCGAGATCGAGGCGAAGAGCCTGCGCACCCGTTGCGACCTGCCGGAGCAGCTCGTTTCCGAGACCTGTGCGCGGCATCCGCTGGCGCTGCGGCTGCTCGGCGATCTGCGGCGCACCCTGCCCGGCGAGGTGCCGGGGCGGCCCTCGCGCGAGGAGGTCCTGTCGGCCTGGCTGGATCTGGCCTGTCTGCGGGCCGCGGTGCGGCTGACGGAGCAACGCCCGTGCGCGGGCGGAGCGTTGCGCCGCCTCGCCGCCCGGGTCTGCGGACAGGTGCACGAGGCCGCACGGCGCTGCCTCGGCGCCGGACAGGGCTCCTTGGACCGGCTCGACTTCGAGGAACTGTTCCCCTGGCGTACGGGCTGGGCGGCCGCGGTGCTCACCGAGGGGCTGTTCGTCCCCGCGGGCGAGGGCTACCGCTTCGCCGACGAGGAGTTCGGCGACTGGATCCAGGGCTTCCACCTGGACCTGGACTCCGCACTGTGGGCCCTGGTGCACAACCGGCGCCGCCGGACGGACACCTCGCCGCACCGGGCGCCGGTTCCCCAGCAGCGCAGGCGCCGCACCCACCGCAAACGCCCCCCGCTGCCGCACCGTCCACTGCCCCTGCCACGGCACCGCATCGGCCCCGTGGCACAGGCCATGCTGATGCTCGGCCGGGACCGCGGGGACGCCGAACTGGGCGACAGGCTGGCCGAGTTGACCGAGGCCCTGGACGAGCTGACCCAGCTCGGCGAGCACGCGCCGCCCGGCGCCGGGGACGCCGTCTGGTGGTCCGCGCATCTGCTGACCGAGGTCTGCTCCCGGCTACCCGACGCCACGCCCCAGCTGAACGTGCTGCGGATGCTGGCCGGACGGGTGGTCGCCTGGCGCACCGAGGGCCGCCGGACCTGTGCCGAGTTCGGTCCGGACTTCTGGGCCGGGCTGCCGCTCGCCGAGGAGGAACGGTTCGACCTGTTGCGACGCCTGGTCGTGGCGGACGGCTCGCCCGGCAGCGACAGCCGCTACCTCGACGCGGCCGCCGATCTGCTGCGCGCCGACCCGCCCACCGGCCAGCGCAGGCTCACCGAGTGGTTCACCGACGAGCGCAGACTCGCGGCCACCCCACAGGCCGCCGTCGCCGAGGCCGCCCAGGCACTCCTCCACACGCACCGCGGGCTCGCCCTGGACGAGCTCATCGAGGCACTGGTGGACTGCGCGCACGGCAGGGCCGACGAACTGCTCGCCACCCTCGCCCAGGAGGAACCTTCCGCCCTGTGCCGGGCCGTGGACCGCTGGGCCCACGACGAACGCCCCGACCGTCACGTAGCCGCGGCCGCCTACGCCACCCTCGCCGCGCGCCACGCCCACCTGGAGGCCGACCGTGAACTCCTGCGCTTCGCCGCGCTCACCCTGCTCTCGCGCACCGGCGACTGCACCCTGCACGGCAGCGCGCTGGCCCTGCTCGTACGCGATCCGCTGACCCGCGAGCGCCATCTGCCCGAAGCCCTGCGGCACTTCGCCTCCGGCCAGGCCCGGGTGCCGGTCGACGCGCTGCTCGTCGCCCTGCCCTCGGACCCCGAGGCGGTGCTCGCCGCCTGCCGCACGCGGCTGCTGCTTCCCGGCCACCTCGCCGAGGCGACGGAACTCCTCGACGCCCTCGCCCAGGTCACCTCGCCCGCCTCGTCCCGGCGCGTGGCCACCCTGGTCCAGGACGTGGTGCGGCGCCGTCCGCAGACCGCGGCCGCCGTCGCCGCGTACGCCGAGCGCAGGCTGGAGCAGGGTGCCCACGCCAGGTCCGTACTGCTGCCACTGCTCACCGGGCTGCTGCGGGAGGAAGGCCCCGAGGTACGGGCAGCCCTCGCGCTGGTCGCGGTGCGCCCCGGCACCGCCGCGTCCCGGCCGCTGCGCCGGGAGATCCTCGACGTGTTCCTCGCCCACGAGGAGGACCCCGAGGTCCTGTACGCACTGATCGCCGCACTCGCCGAGTGCGCCCCGCAGCGCGGCGACGAGGAGAGCCACGACCTGGTCCATCGCACCGGAACCCTGCTCGCCCGCACCCCGCAGGGAGCCTCCCGCCTGGACCGCGGCCTGGTGGAGCTCGCCCGCGCGACCCCCGGCTTCGCCGCTCTCCTCTCCCGCTGGCTCACCGACTACCCGGCCTCCTGGTCCCCTCTGCTGGGCCCCGGCACCCGGCGCACGATCGAGAACCTCGCGGCGGAGCCGGTGGGGGTGTGACGCAGGGGCGCGCGGGCACGGGCGGGTGCCGGTGGGCCGGGCGCACGCCGCGCCCCTTCTCGTACGGCCCGCCCGTCAGGCCACCACCTGTACGCGACGGCCGAAGACGCCCTGAACCGCCCCGCCCGCGCGGGGCAAATCCTCCCGAGCCGCCCGGAGCCCGTCCCCGCCCCGCACCGACCCCTGTGCTCCGCGCCTCACCGCCCCATGCCGGTGCGGGCCGTACCGCGTCGGCATGGCACTCTTAGAGCTGCGGAAGAGGCAATCACGGACACGGGTTCGAGGAGCGGTCAGAGTGCAGCGCTGGCGTGGCTTGGAGGAGATCCCCGAGGACTGGGGGCGCAGCGTCGTCACCATCGGGTCCTACGACGGGGTGCACCGCGGTCACCAGCTGATCATCGGCAGGGCGGTGGAACGCGCGCGTGAGCTCGGCATCCCCTCGGTCGTCGTCACCTTCGACCCGCACCCCAGCGAGGTGGTGCGCCCCGGCAGCCACCCGCCGCTGCTCGCCCCGCACCACCGCAGGGCCGACCTGATGGCCGAACTCGGCGTGGACGCGGTGCTTGTCCTCCCCTTCACCCACGAGTTCTCGAAGCTTTCGCCCGCCGACTTCGTCGTGAAGGTGCTCATCGACCGGCTGCACGCCAAGAGCGTCGTCGAGGGCCCCAACTTCCGTTTCGGGCACAAGGCCGCGGGCAATGTCGACTTCCTGCGCGAGCTCGGCGCGACCTACGACTACGAGGTCGAGGTCATCGACCTGTTCGTCAGCGGCGAGGCGGGCGGCGGAAAGCCCTTCTCCTCCACGCTGACCCGTGCGCTGATCGCGGAGGGCGACGTCGCGGGCGCCGCGGAGATCCTCGGCCGCCCGCACCGCGTCGAGGGCATCGTGGTACGCGGCGCCCAGCGCGGCCGTGAACTCGGCTTCCCCACCGCCAACGTGGAGACGCTGCCGCACACCGCCATCCCCGCCGACGGTGTCTACGCGGGCTGGCTCCAGGTCGACGGCGAGGCGATGCCCGCCGCCGTCTCCGTGGGCACCAACCCGCAGTTCGACGGCACCGAGCGCACCGTCGAGGCGTACGCCATCGACCGGGTGGGCCTCGACCTGTACGGGCTGCACGTCGCAGTCGACTTCCTCGCCTTCGTCCGCGGGCAGGCCAAGTTCGAGTCCGTCGACGTCCTGCTCGACGCGATCGCCGACGACGTACAGCGCTGCCGCGTGCTGCTCGCCGACGCCGAGGCGCCGCGCGTCTGACCCGTCGCGAGGACCCGGCGTACGTACCCGAACGGCGGGCCAACCCCCCTGGCCCGCCGTCCCGTTGAACCGGTCCTATCCCTTGGCGCCGTCGGCCTTGTCGCCGCCACGTCGCCCCCGCAGCGCCGCCCAGTGACAAGCGACCTGGGTCGCACCACCGCCGGCAAGGACCGGCAACTCCACGGTCCGGCAGGCCTCGGCCACGCCCGACCGCTGCGCCTCGCCGCTCGCAAGTACCTGACAGCGGGCGTGGAACCGGCAGCCGCCCGGGATCCGCGAAGGGTCCGGCGGCTCGCCGCTGAGCACCACAGGCTCGCCCGCGGCCTCCGGGAGCACGGACAACAGCGCCTGGGTGTACGGATGTTGAGGCTCGGTCAGGATCTGCTCGACCCGACCCGTCTCCACGATCCGTCCCAGATACATCACCGCGACCCGGTCGGCGATGTTCCACGCCAGACCCAGGTCGTGCGTCACCACCAGTGCGGACAGGCCGAGTTCCTCGCGCAGGCCGAGCAGCAGGGCGAGGATCTCGCCGCGTACCGAGGCGTCCAGAGAGGCCACCGGCTCGTCGGCGACCAGGAGTTCGGGCTCCAGGACCAGCGCACCGGCGATCACCACCCGCTGCCGCTGGCCGCCCGACAGCTCGTGCGGATAGCGCAGGAAGAAGCGCTCCGGCGGACGCAGCCCCGCGCGCGCCAACGCCTCGGCCACGGCGGCCTGTTCGTCCCCGGCGCAGCCATGGATACGCAGCCCCTCGGCCACCGCGTCGTACACGGTGTGCCGGGGATTGAGCGAGCCGCTCGGGTCCTGGAGCACCAACTGGACACGTTTGCGGTAGGACTTGAGGGCCCGGCCCGAGTAGTCGAGGGGCTTCCCGGCGAAGGTGACCCGGCCGCCGGTGGGCGGGACCAGACCGAGCAGCGACCGTGCGAGCGTGGTCTTCCCGCAGCCGGACTCGCCGACCAGGGCCACGATCTCGCCCGGAGCGATGTCAAGGTCCACACCGTCCACGGCCCGGGCGGGCAACTCCCCGCGCCTGCCCGGGAATCCGACGTGCAGCCCCTGAGCGGTGAGCAGCGGCGCCGCGCCGCCGGTGGTCGTCGTCATGAGCCGCTCCTCGCATCCTCGGCGCCCGCGTGCACACAGGCCGCCTGCCGGTCCTCGCCCGCGCCGCGCAGCAACTGGTCCTGTGTGGCGCACACTTCGACGGCCACCGGACAGCGCGGATGGAAGGTGCAGCCGCCGGGCAGCTCCGACGGATCGGGCGGATCCCCGGGCAGCCCGCGCGGCGCGAACCGGGAGGCGATGTCCCCGATCCGCGGGAACGCCGCCGACAGCGCCCTGCCGTACGGGTGCCGCGCCGACTCGTAGACCTCGCGGGCCGGGCCCTCCTCGACCACGCGGCCCGCGTACATCACGGCGAGCCGGTCACAGGTGTCGGCGAGGACGGCGAGGTCGTGGCTGATCATGATCAGTCCGACGTCCTGCTCGGTGACCAACTGCTCGATCAGGCGCAGGATTTGGGCCTGGATCATCACATCGAGGGCGGTGGTCGGCTCGTCGGCGATGATCAGCGCCGGATCGCAGGCGAGCGCCATCGCGATCATCACGCGCTGGCGCTGCCCGCCGGACAGCTCGTGCGGATAGGCCCGCCCGCGCGCGGCGGGCAGCCCCACGTGTTCGAGCAGCTCACCCGCCCTGCACCGGGCGGCCGCCGGGGTCGCCAGCCGGTGCAGGACGATCGGCTCGGCGATCTGCTCGCCGATCCGCTGTACCGGGTTGAGCGAGTGCATCGCGCCCTGGAAGACGACCGAGGCGCCCGCCCAGCGCACCGCACGCACCCGGCCCCACTTCATCGCGAGCACGTCCTCGCCGCCGAGCAGCACCTCGCCGCTCACCCGCGCCCCGGGCGGCAGCAGCCGCAGCAGCGCGAGCGCCAGGGTCGACTTGCCGCAGCCGGACTCGCCCGCGATGCCCAGCTTCCGGCCCGCGGCCAGGCTCAGGTCCACTCCGCGCACCGCCGCCGCGCCGCCCGCGTACGTCACTTCGAGGTTTCTGACCTCCAGCAGGAGCCCGTCCTTGGAGAGCGTCATTTGGTCACCCCCAGGCGCGGGTTGAGCACGGACTCCACGGCGCGGCCGCACAGCGTGAAGGAGAGCGCGACGAGCGCGATCGCGATGCCCGGCGGCACCAGGTACCACCAGTGGCCCGAGCTGACCGCCCCGGCCTCGCGGGCGTCCTGGAGCATGCTGCCCCAGGAGGTGATCGAGGGGTCGCCGAGTCCGAGGAAGGCCAGCGTCGCCTCGGTGAGGATGGCGCTGGAGATGCCGAGCGTGGTCTGGGCGAGCACCAGCGGCATCACATTGGGCAGGACGTGCCGCGACATGATGTGGCCGTGCCCGCCGCCGAGCGCCTTGGCCCGCTCGATGTAGGGACGCGACTCCACGGCGAGCGTCTGGGCGCGTACCAGGCGGGCGGTCGTCGGCCAGGTGGTCACCCCGATCGCGATGACCACGGTGAGCAGGGACCGGGACATCACCGTCGCCAGGGCCACCGCGAGCACCAGGGTCGGCATCACCAGGAACCAGTCCGTGACCCGCATCGCCACCGTCGCGTACCAGCCCTTGAAGTGCCCCGCGGTGATCCCCACCAGCGCCCCGATCGCCACCGAGAGACCCGCCGCGAGCAGGCCCACGAGCAGCGACACCCGCGAACCCCACAGCACCAGACCGAGCAGGTCGCGGCCGAACTGGTCGGTCCCCAGCCAGAATTCGCCGCTCGGCTCCTGCATCGGACGGCCCGGCGCGTGCGTCACGCTCTGTACGTCCGAGCCGATGGTCCAGGGCGCGGTCAGGGCGACGGCCGCGAACAGCAGGAGCAGGACCAGACCGGCCAGACCGGCGCGCTGGGCCCGGTACTGCCGCCAGAAGCGGGACACCGAACGCCTGCGCCGCTGCCAGGCCAGCGAGCGCGGACCGGCCGGGGGCCGGGGATTGTCCTTGCGGGCGCCCGGAGAACCGTTCGCGGGCGGCGGGTCCGGGCTGGTCCGCTCGTCCCCGGCGGTGGATTCGGTCGTCATCGGCCCACCCTCGGGTCGAGCAGCGGATAGATGATCTCGGCGAGGGTGTTCATCACGATCACCGCCGAGGCGAAGACGAGGAACAGGCCCTGCACCAGCGGCAGATCGGGCACGCTCAGCGCCTGGTAGAACAGGCCGCCCAGGCCCGGCCAGGAGAACACCGTCTCCACCAGGATGACGCCCGCGACCAGACGGCCCAGATTGACGAAGATCAGTGTCACGGTCGGCAGCAGCGCGTTGGGCACCGCATGCCTGCGCCGCACCAGGTCGTCCCGCAGCCCCTTGGCCCGCGCCGTCGTCAGATAGTCGCTGCCCATCTCGTCGAGCAGCGCCGACCGGGTCACGAGCAGCGTCTGCCCGTACTCGACGGCGACCAGCGTGAGCACCGGAAGCACCAGGTGGTGGGCCACGTCCAGGACGTACGCGAAGCCCGTCTCGCCGCCGGACTCCATGCCGCCGGTCGGGAACATCCCGGGCACCGGGCCCATGCCCACCCCGAAGACGATGATCAGCAGCAGCCCGAGCCAGAACGAGGGCACCGAGTACAGCGTCAGCGCGATCCCGGTGTTCATCCGGTCGCCGAGTCGCCCGTTGCGCCAGGCGGAACGGGTACCCAGGAACAGCCCGAGCGCCGTGTACAGCACGAACGCCGTCCCGGTCAGCAGGAGCGTGTTCGGCAGCGCCTCGGTGATCTTGTCGATCACCGGGGCCCGGAACTGGTACGAGGTGCCGAGGTCCCCGGTGAGCGCCTGGCCGCAGTAGTGGGTGAACTGCTCCCACACCGGCAGGTCCAGACCGAACTCCTCGCGGAGCGAGGCGATCTGCTCGGCGGAGACCTGGCGCCCGCCGGTCATCGTCTTGACCGGATCACCGGGGATGAGACGGAACAGGAAGAAGGTGGTGACCAGGACGGCGAACAGCGAGACGACCGCGCCGCCCAGCTTCGCCGCCACGTACCGCAGATACGCCCTGGTGTCGCCCGCCCGGGGACCGCGCGCCGACGGCCCGGCCTGCGCCGGGCCGTCGGACTTCGCCTCCCCGGCGAGCGAGGGACTGCTCTCAGCTGCTGCCATGCCGTGTTCCCTCCGGCGGGGCCTGGGTGACAACGGAACGAACGCTCGTCGGGCCGGGCGAACCGGGGCCCGGTCGGCCCGACGGACCGTTCCGCCGCCACCGCGGGCCCCTTGGTTCGCGCTCGTGGGTGCGGTGGAGCAGGTACTACTCGCGGTCGTCCGCGGTGGAACGGCGCCGGATCGCGAAGAACGCCGCTCCGGCTCCGAGGACGATGACGACCCCGACGATGCCGATGATGACCCCGGCCGAGCCCGAGGAGTCGGACGACGCACCGGAGTTCGCGGGAGCCGCCGACCACCAGCTCCAGTACCCGTCCTGCCCGTAGATGTTCCCGGCGTCCGAGGGCATCGTGGTGATCGACCCGATCTGGTCGGTCCGGTAGGCCTCCACCGCGTTCGGATACGCCATCACGTTCATGTAGCCCGTGTCGTAGAGCCGCGACTGGATCTGCTTCACCAGATCCGCCCGTTTGCCCTCGTCGTACTCGGCGAGCTGCCGCGCGTACAGGTCGTCGTACTTCTTGTCGCAGATGAAGTTGTCCGTCGCACCGGTGTCCGCGGGCGTCGCGGGCAGCGCGCCGCAGGTGTGGATCGACAGGACGAAGTCCGGGTCGGGGTTGACCGACCAGCCGTCGAAGGCCAGGTCGTACTTCCCGGCCAGCCACGGGTCGGTGACGTTGTCCAGGCAGTTCAGCTCCAGACCGACGCCGAGCTCGCTCCACCACTCCTTCAGGTACTTGCCGACCGCCTTGTCGTTCGGGTCGGTGGCGTGGCACAGCATCCGGTAGTTCAGCGGCTTGCCGTCCTTGCCGACCCGCTTGCCGTCACCGTTCTTGCGGTAGCCCGCCTCGTCCAGGAGCCTTCCGGCGGCCTTCGGGTCGTACGCCCACTCCTGAGCGCTCTCCGGCTGCCAGTAGTACGTACTGAAGCGCGGCGGGATGTAGCCCTTGCCCTCGACCGCGTGGCCCTGGAAGACCTTGTCGACGATCGTCTTGCGGTCCACCGCCATGAACAGTGCCCGGCGCACCTTCTGGTCGAGGAGCGAGGGGTGCCCGTCGCCGAACTTCTCGCCGCCCTTGGTCCGCGCCCCCGGGTTGGTGGCGATGGCGTAGAAACGGCGGCCCGGCGCGTCGTTGACCTTGATGTTGCCGTTGCCCTCCAGCGCCTCGGCCTGGGCGGGCGTGAGGCCCTGGACGAAGGAGACCTCGCCCTTCTGCAGCGCGGCGACCGCGGCGTCGCCGTCCTTGTAGTACTTGAAGACCAGCTCGTCGAACTTCGGCGCGCCCCGCCAGAAGGACTTGTTGGGCTTGAGGGTCACATAGCTGTCGGCCTTGTAGCCGGTGACCACGAAGGGGCCGTTGCCGACCAGCGGGAACTTCTTGTCGTTGTTGAACTTGGAGAAGTCGTCGACCTTCTCCCAGACGTGCTTGGGCACGATCGGCACGTCGAGCGCCGCCATCGTCGCCTGCGGCTTCTTCAGCTCGATGACCAGCTCGGTCGGGCTCGGCGCGGTGACCTTCTCGAAGTTGCCGACGAAACTGCCGTTCGCGGTCGCCGCCCCGTCGTCGCTCATCATCTTGTTGAAGGTCCACGCCGCGTCCTCGGCGGTGACCTGCTTGCCGTCCGACCACTTGGAGTTGGTGCGGATGGTGTACGTCCAGGTCAGCTTGTCCGGCGAGGGCTCCCACTTGGTGGCCAGGCCCGGGACCGCGTGGTTGTCCTTGGGGTCGTAGTTGGTCAGGTACTCGTACATGAGCCGGTGCACGCTCGTACTCACCAGCCGGGTGGCGAGGAACGGGCTCAGCGAGTCGACGCTCTGCGCGACGGCGACGGTGAGGACCTTCTTGTCCTTGCCCCCGCCCTCGCTCCCGTCGGCGTGGGCCTGCTGCGGGCCGGGACCCAGCGGGGTGACCGCGGCCGCCGTCAGGGCCAGGGCCGCCGCGCCGGAGGCCAGCAGCACCTTGGCGCGGCCGTTGCGGAGGCGGCGGGAGGACGGTGCGGACGGTACCGGGGATCGGGTCGTGCCGTGTGGATCGTGTCTGTCGAAGCTATCCATGGGGTTGACCTCGCGTCATCACTCGCGCCGGGATGGCTGATCGATCATGGGACGCCGACTGGTTGATGTGGATGTTTATCAGCGGCCGTCATCACCCGTCAACGGCGCGTGAACCCCATGTGGCCTGCGGAAATAACGAGTTGACCAGTGATCAGCACTCATTGGGCCAGACCGGTGAAAGCCGCCAGGTCACGGGGTGACGGTGAGGGGTGGGCGGCTGGGGTCGGTGGTGGTGGAAGGGCCAGTGGGGCGCCTGGGGCGAGGGGCTCCGGGACGGGCGGGGAGGAGCTTCGGGACGGGCGGGGAGGGGGAGTTGGGCGTGCCGGTCAGTGGGCGGGGCCGGTGGTCGGTGGCGTTTCGGCCGGGCCAGGGGGTATGGCGGGGCCGGTGGCGGGCGGATTGTGCCGCATGCGGCGAGGGCCCGCATCGTGGTGACGACGCGGGCCCTCGGGGGACCGAACGGGCGAGGGGCGGCGCGCTGCGGGTTACCGTGCGCGGACCCTGACCCGGGTGTTGTTACTGGTGTGGCTGGCCGGTGCCGCCGGGCGGTATCGGGCCGTGCAGTCCTGCGGGCGGAACCGGCTGGCCCGGCGCCCTCTGCTGGTCCGTGCCCTGGCCGCCCGGGGGCAACTCGTGCTGCGCCTGCGGCTGTTGGAAGGGCTGCCCGGGTCCGGGCTGCTGGTAGCCGGGCCTCTGCTGGCCCGGCCCGGGTATGCCGGGCTGCGCCTGTCCCGCCGGGCCCTGCCCCTGCTGGCCGGGGGCGCCCCAGCCCTGACCGGCGCCGGGCTGCTGAGGCTGCCCGGGCTGCGGCTGCCCCGCCCCGCCCTCGAAGCCCTGCCCGGGCGCGGGCGCGTAACCGCCCTGTCCGTGACCGGGGTAGCCCTGGCCGCCCTGGCCCGGATAGCCCTGGCCGGGGTAGGGCTGACCCTGGCCCGGGTGGGGCTGGCCGGGCTGCTGGCCCGGATACGGCTGACCGGCGCCCTGTTGCGGCGCGCCCTCGTACGGGCCCTGCTGGCCCGGCATCGGCGGAGCCATCTGCGGCGGCGGGTTGTTGTTGCCCTCCGAGGTCCACAGACCCTGCGCCTGCTGCGCCCGCGAGAAGTCCTCGGCGACCATCGCGGAGAGGTTGAAGTACGCCTCGCGCACCTTGGGCCGCATCATGTCCAGATCGACCTCGGCACCGGCCGCCAGATGCTCGTCGAACGGGACCACGACCACACCGCGGCACCGCGTCTCGAAGTGGCTGACGATGTCCTCCACCTTGATCATCTTGCCGGTGTCGCGCACGCCCGAGATCACCGTGATCGATCGCTGGACCAGGTCCGCGTAACCGTGTGCGGAGAGCCAGTCGAGCGTGGTCGAGGCGCTGCTCGCGCCGTCCACCGACGGCGTGGAGATGATGATCAACTGGTCGGCCAGGTCGAGCACCCCGCGCATCGCGCTGTACAGCAGGCCGGTACCCGAGTCGGTCAGGATGATCGGGTACTGCTGGCCCAGGATGTCGATCGCCCGCCGGTAGTCCTCGTCGTTGAACGTGGTCGACACGGCCGGGTCCACGTCGTTGGCGAGGATCTCCAGACCGGACGGCGCCTGCGAGGTGAACCGCCGGATGTCCATATAGGAGTTCAGGTACGGGATCGCCTGCACCAGGTCGCGGATGGTCGCCCCGGTCTCCCGGCGCACCCGGCGGCCGAGCGTACCGGCGTCCGGGTTGGCGTCGATCGCAAGGATCTTGTCCTGCCGCTCACTGGCCAGGGTGGCGCCGAGTGCGGTGGTGGTCGTCGTCTTGCCGACGCCGCCCTTGAGGCTGATCACCGCGATCCGGTAGCAGGAGAGCACCGGCGTACGGATCAGCTCCAGCTTCCGCAGCCGCTCCGCCTCCTCCTTCTTGCCACCGATCTTGAACCGGCCGCCCGCGGACGGCTTCTGGCTGCGCACCTTCTGCCGCTTGGTGTTGACCAGCCGGTCCGAGGACAGTTCCGTCGCCGCCGTGTAGCCCAGCGGCGCCCCCGGGTTGGTGGGCTGCCGCTGCTCGTGCTGCACCGCCTGCGGGTAGGGCGCACCCGTACGCGGATCGATCTGCTGCCCCTGCCCCGGCTGCTGACCGGGAACGAAGGGCTGTCCGGGCTGGAACTGGCCCTGGGGGGTGTGGTGTTGAGGGGCCTGGTGGTGCGGGGTGTGGTGTTGCGGCGTGTCCTGTTGAGGATTCTGGCCCTGCGGGGACTGGCCGTGCGGGGCTTGGCCGTGCGGGGCTTGGCTCTGTGCCGCTTGACCCTGCGGGAACTGTCCGGGCTGCTGCTGTGCCTGCTGACCCGGGAACTGCGGTTGCTGCGGCGGGACTTGGGCCTGTCCCTGTACCTGGTCCTGTCCGTGTCCCTGGCCGCCCGGGGTGAACGGCCGGCCCGGCTGTGGCTGCCGGCCGGGCTGCTGCCCCTGGTAATCGGGGTGTCCGGGGTGGGGCTGCTGTCCGTGGGCCTGCTGCGCGCCGGGAGCCGGGGCCTGGCCGGGGTAGGCCTGGCCCAACTGTTGGGCATCCGGGGTCGGTTGACCGGGCTGACCCGGAACCGGGTACTGCTGACCGTGCGGCAGAGCGGCACCCGGCTGCCCGCCGGAGAACGGCCCGCCCGGTTGCGGGGCGGCGCCACCCTGGGCATTGCGGTCGACGGTCGCGGGGAGGTTGGCACCCGGTTGTACGGCGGAGGGCTGTCCGGTGGGCTGTTGTCCGGCGCCCGGCTGCTGGCCGTAGGCGCCCGGGGCTGCGTTGCCCTGGCCCGCCGCGGGCGGCTGCTGTGCCGAGGGCAGCGGCTGTACGGGGTACTGCTGCTGCGCGCTCTGCTGCTGCCCCTGGTCCTGGCCCTGCCCCGGCTGTGCGGCCTGCTGTTGGCCCGCATCCGGACCCTGCGGTGCGGCGGCGGACTGGTTCACCGCAGTGGGGAACGGCGCCCGGCTGGTCGGCTGCGAGTGCACCGAGGCGTCCGGCTGCGACTGCCCGGGGCCGGACGGCTGCGGGAACCCGTATCCACCGAGAGCCTGGCCATCTTGCCCCTGGCCCTGGCCCTGGCCCTGGCTCTGTGCCTGGGGATGCGGGAAGCCATAGCCGCCGGGGAGGGGCTGCGCGGGCTGGCCGGGGGCTGAGGTTCCGGCAGGGTGCGGGAATCCGTATCCGCCGGGCTGGGCAGCGGGGCCGGTCTGCGGGAACCCGTAACCGCCGGGCTGCGCACCGGAGTTCGGCTCGGCGGCGGCTGCGGGGTTGGGGAATCCGTATCCGCTGCCCGGCTGTGCCCCGGGGGTCTGCGTGGTGCCTGCGGGGTTCGGGAATCCGTAACCACTGCCCGGCTGTGCGCCCGGGTTCGGCTCGGAGGCCGCGGGCCGCGGGAAGCCGTAACCGCCCGCCTGCCCCTGCGCGTTACTGCCGGGCGACTGCGAACTGTCCTGCGGAGCAGGCGTGTTGATCGCGCCACCGGGGCCGGGAGTGGGCATGCCGTATCCGCCGGGGCGCGAAGGCGCGCCGGGGGCGAAGGGGTTGCGCGGTACGTCGTCGGACTCGGGCAGCGCCTGGCCCGGACCCTGCGGGGAGCCGGACTGCTGTGCATCGGACGGGCCCGGAGCCCCGGCCGTGCCTGACGCTCCTGCCGCGATCGGAGTACCCGAAGGAGGTGTACTGCCAGGTCCGGCGGCCATGCTCGGCTCGCCCGCCGATGAACCCGCCTGCGGGGCAGGGGAGTTGCGCGGCGGTACGGCGGCCTTGGGCGGCTGCCAGGCCTGCGGGGCGGGCTGGGGCGCCTGCGGCTGGTAGGCCCCGGCGGACTGGCTCGCGGCGGAGGACTGCTCGTTCCCGGGCGTTGCGGGCTGGTCCGCCTGCGCGCCCGCGGGCCACGGCGCCGCGCCGACGGGCCACTGTGCCGCACCCGCGGGTGCGGCGGGCTGGAAGTCCGGAGGCAGCGGGGGCAGCCCGGACTGCGGAACGGGCGGCGGGGCCCACGCGGGCGGGGCGTCCTGCGGTTCGTCCTGCGGTTCGTCGGGGCGGTAGCCGGAGGGTACGGCGTCCTGTGGTTCGGACTGCGCGGCGCCCGTATAGCCCGCTTCGGAGCCCGCCGGGACGCCGGGCCCCGTGAAGCCGACCGAGGGGGCGTCGTCCTGTGCCCGTCCCGAGGCGCGCTGGGCGGAACGTCCGCCCAGGTTGATCCGCATGGTGCTGGGGGAGGAGAGGTCACTCGGGTCGTCGAACTCCTCTGCTTCTACCTCCTCCTGCTCCTTATGGGTTTGGGGCGCGTGCGTTGTGTGGGCCGCCAGCGGGGCGGAGGTGTCCGTAGCGGCGCCCTCATCGGTGTCGCTGTCGCCGGTGGACTCCTCTGCGGAGTTGGCGAGGTCGGAGAGGTCAACAGCGTCGGCGGTGCCGGACGGGCCATCCGCAGTCGGCTGCGGCTCGGCGTCGACCTCGTCGGTCTCGTCGGTCTCGCTCGGGAGGGGGATGTCCGCACCCTCGCCAAGAGCCGAACCGCTCAGTAGCGGGCCGGAGTTGGTGTCTACCGGCTCAGGGCCGCCAGGGGACTGGCTGTCCGAGGTCTCGCTCTCCGAGGAGTGGCCCTCCGGAGACTCGCCTTCCGGAGACTCGCCTTCCGGGGACTCGCCTTCCGGCTGGTCCACGTCCCCGTCCGCAGCGCCGCCTACGTTGGTCTCCCGCTCGCCGTCCTCATCCTCGTCGCTGCCGTCACCGGCCTCGCTGGCCGATGCCTCCGTGTCCGCCGACTGCGCGGCCGACACGCGGGTACGGGCGAGGAAGCGGTCCAGAGCGCTGGGCTCCGACTCCACATCCGAGGCCCCGTCGTCCGAACCTCCGTCGCCTGAAACGGCGTTGTCCGAAACCTCGGCGTCCGAAGCCAGGGATGCGTCGGCCTCCGCCCCTGCCACCTGGTCGGAGGCGGGCCCGGCCTGGAACTCCGGCGCCGTTCCGGGCACAGCCCCTCCGAGGTCCGTGCCCTCAGCCGCAGCTTCGTCCGCGTCCGGGCCGTTGGCCTCGTCCACGTCCACGTCTACGTTCATGTCCACGGCCGAACCGGCGAGATCTGCCGAGGAGTTCGGGAGCGCAGGGCTCGTAGTCCCCGTCGGCTCGGCTCCGCCGCTCACGGCGTCGGCTTCGGCACCGGGCTCGCCGACCTCGGCTCCTGCCTCCGCAACAGCCCGCGCTTCCGCTTCGGCTTCCGCCTCCGCCGCCTTGCGCTCTTCGAGCTCGCGCAGCTCCTGCTTCAGTGCAGACGCGCTGAACCGCATGGTGGCACCGCTCTCCAGGGCGCCATCACCCGAAGCACTCTCCGCACCCGTACGTGAGTCGGCGTCCGTACCGGAGTCTGTCCCCGTCCCCGCCACCGCGAAGTCGGAAGCGGGCGGCGCCGCAGGCGGAAAGTTCCCCGGCAACGGGAAGCTCGGCACCGCGGTGGGGTCCGCGGCACTCCCGGGCATCGAAGGGTTGGTGTCCGCCGAACCGGCCCCGCCCCAGGGCCCGTTGACCGGCGTACCGGCGGCCGGACCGCCCAGCACACTGGCGAACCCGTACGCCGCCGGACCACCGGCAGCATCCGGGCCCTGACCCTGATCCCCCTGCGGACCCTGCTGAGGAGCGGCCCCCGGGTACTGCGGAGAGGCCGGACCGGCAGGGCCCTCGCCGCCCTGCTGCGGAGGCATCGGCGCGCCCCAGTGCGGCGCCTGGTCCTGGCCGTACGACCCACCGGGCGGATTCGCCCCGACGGGAGGCGGCAGCGGTGCGCCGACCGGCGGCGGGGGCGACCCCGCACCCACCGGCCCGGGCTGGGGAGTGCCCTGCGGCGGAACGCCCGCATGGCCGGTGGCGGTGTCCGGGCCGTCCGCGGCGTCCGAGGCGTTCTGGGTGTACCAGGCAGGCGGGGCGTAGTCGATGGTGAACTCGCCCGTCGTCTCCATGGGGGACTCGGCGTCGGACTGGTCATCGCCGGGTGTGGCCCAGCCCCCGCGGTTCCCGTCCCGATCGCTGCTCACAATTCCTCCTGCTGGTGTGGTCGAGCACCCTCGTGCGCCGCCAGCACACAGCCGCTTCCGCTGATCGGAAGCCACCGTCGCTGCCGGATTCCCCTCGGAGCACGACGGTCCTTTCGCTCTCACCGCAGCCGGACCCACACGCCGCACCCCACCCCAGCCTAATCACCGCCCGCACCCCGCTGTCAGGTCCGTCCGATGACCGGTACCGGGCTGGTACATGAGGTCGTAGGACATCAACAGAAGCCGGTATCAATGCCGGATGATGCCCACATGTCCAGAATCTGGCCATAAGGTGGCTGAATTGAGGGCATTCATGCATCGATGCGTGACGTCGGGCTCGGCGCTGCGGGGCGAGAGACGACACGGCACCCGCACCCCCGACCTCCGACCTCAGTCCATCCGGCGCGGCGTTCCCAGCAGCCCCGACTCGGCGTCCGTCGCCTGCGTCATCACGTACTGCCGGTCCCGGTCGGCGCACCACAGCGTCACGCCGTCGGCGAGGGTCGGCAGTGAGGCGACGTCCGCCTGGGGCAGCCCGAGATGGCGGCCGATCTCCCGTGCCTCGTCCGGGGACACGCGCTGCACACCGACGAGCCGGGCCTGCCGTACGAGCCGAGGAGCGACCGGACTCAGATAGGGCAGCAGCGTCAGCACCGACTGCCACGGACCGGAGGTCACCCGGCCGCGCGGCGGGCGCATCCCGCAGTCCCGGATCACCAGCGCGGGGCTTCCGGCCGAGGCGCCCTGCGGCGGAACCCGGCCCACCTCGTGCAGGGTCATACACGGCTGGCCCGCACCGACCGCCTGGACCAGCGGCGCCCAGGACTGCGCGCGGCCCGTCTCCACCGCCACCCGCGCTCCGGTCGCCGCCGCCCGCAGGCTGAGCACCTGCGCGGTCCACAGCCCGCCGATCAGCACGATGTCGTACGGAGTGGGCCGGTTGACGCCGAGCACGGCGGGCCGCGACTCCGCGTCCACGCCTATGACCACACCGTCGTCGCCTATCGGCAGGGTCAGCGAGTCCACCTCGTCGGCGAGCAGCGTGTGCCGTCCGTGGCGCGGGCCCTGCAAACCGAGCCGTTCGCGCACGCGCGCCCGCAGCCTGGCCACCAGGGCGGGATCCACCGTCTCGGGTGACGGCTGCGGGCCGCCCTGGGCCGCCCCGCCCGTGACCGGACCGGGCTGGGGCGAGCCGTGCCGAGGAGTCGTCATGGCCATCAGCGGGTGCCTCCGAGCGGCAAGGTGGCGAGAACTCCCGGGAGTTGCTCGCGGTCCAGTCGGGCCAGCGCGACCTTGCCCCGGCGGGCGGCCTGCTCCAAGTCCCTTCGTGCCGCGACGAGTTCGGCGTCGCCGCGACCGGTGACCCGGACATGGCCGCGGATCGTGGTCTCCCGGTTGTCACCCCGGGCGAGCGTCAGACTGAAGGTCGTCGCAAGCGCCGGAGTGGCGCTGAGCGCGGCCACCAGTTGCGGCAGCGACGCGCCGCCGGAGCCGAGCCCGGGCCAGCGGCGTATCCAGTAGGTGGTGTGCCTGCGGTTGTCGCAGCGCCAGGAGCGGGCGCTCTCCTCGGTCCGGCGCGAGGGCAGTTCGTCGCGTCCGGCCTGGGCCGTGACCAGGGGATTGGCGCAGGCGGACGTCGCGACGGCCGCCGCGATCCCCTCTTCGGTGAGCACCGTGGTCCGGAACCCGGCACCCGTGAGACGGCTCGCCAGATGGTCCGTCACCCGCACCAGACACTTCTGTGCGCCCGTCAGGCCGCCGCCCCGGGCCGCCACCGCCTCCGCGCACAGCTCCGGGTCCAGCTTCAGCGCGATCCAGCTGATCCGGACCGCGGGCGCACCCGACTGCGCTTGCAGAGGTGCGTAGTTGGTGACCGCGATCGAGTTCTGCGGAAGGTGCAGCGCCGGGGCGGGCTGCGTGTGCAGCACGATCTGCGCCGACTCCAGCCGGATGTCGTCCACTTCGAGGGCGTCCCGCACGAGCGCGACCGGGAGCGGCCGGGCACCCCGGTCCGCCCGTATGGCCGTCGCATCGGTCTCCACCTGGAGCACCGCCGTCACGAACCCGCCGTCGCCGAGCATGCCCACCGAGCGGCGGTCGCGTCCCCCGAAGGAGTACGTACGCAGGGCCGGATCGCACTCCACCGCGGGCGCGAAACCGGGCTCGGTGCCCGGCGGCACCGGGGTGCTCGCCGCCTGCCGTCTGCGGGCGCGCAAGGCAGCCGTCGTGGCGAACCAGTCTGGCAGCGAACGACCTTGACGACGTATCAGTGCCACCACCACGAGCACCGCCGCCAACGCCCCCGCGGGCACCAGCCACAGCCCGCCCGCGACCCACCCGGCCAGCACCGCGGCGGCCGCCGCCTGAACCAGTACGAGCTGCCGCAGCAGACGCGAACCCGGCCCGCCCGCAAGTGACTTGAGCCGCGGCGAGACGGGCCCCGGTGCCGGGGCCGACGCGGCGGTCGCCGCCGCGGACCGGTCACGGTCGTCGGAACGCGTACGGGACGACGAACGCTCCCTGGTGGCAGTGGCCATCCCTGCAAACCCCCCGAACTCTCCCGAATCACCCGGCACTTCGGCCTGTTGAGGCCCGTGCACCCTACCCAGTGCACACGCGCACTCACGCAACAGGCATAGTAGGGGCCCGGTCCGACAACGAAGGGCGGGGGCTGTCAACCCCCCGGCGCGGCACGGGGAGTGCGCTCACAGATGGCATCACGGCGGGACGAACTCAACGCCTACACCTTCGCGAAGCGCCGCACGCTGGCGTCCTTCGTCCAGCCTTCCCCGACGGGCTCGGAGGAGGGCGCCCCCAAGCCGCTGCGGGCCGTGCTGCCCGGCTCCATCGTCGGCGTGATCCTCCTCGCCGGCTTCGGCGCCTGGGGCATGTTCAAACCGACGGCACCGAAGGGCTGGGACGAGCCCGAGGCGAAGGTCATCATCGCCAGCGACTCCACTACGCGGTACGTGATCCTCAGGACGGACGGCAAGAAGCAACTGCACCCCGTCCTCAACATGGCCTCCGCCAAGCTGCTCCTCGACCCCGACAAGGGCGAGGTCGTCAAGGTCAAGGAATCCGTCCTCGACAACGGCAAGATCCCGCACGGCCCCACCATCGGCATCCCGTACGCACCCGACCGCCTTCCCAAGCCCGACGAGGCCGCGGCCGACAAGCACTGGGCGGTCTGCGAGCGCCCCGGCGACGGCGGCCGCGCCATCCAGAAGGCGGCGTTCGTCTTCGCGGAGCGCGACAAGGAGAGGGTCGCGGGCAAGCGGCGCCTGAACGGCGGCCAACTCCTCTACGTACAGGGGCCCGACCCCGACCGGCAGCGCTACATCGTCGACGCGGGCGGCACCGCGTACGAGGTCGGCGACGACGAACTGCTGCTGCGCACACTCGTCGGCGACGGGCGCAAACCGCAGCGGGTCTCCGAGGAATGGCTCAAGACCGTGCACGACGGCGAGGAGATCACCTTCCCGCGCGTCGAAGGAACGCCCGGGGACCCGGCCGGTGTCCCCGGCAACCTCGACGAGACCGGGAACCGCATCGGCATGGTCCTGTCGGCCGGTGACGGGAACCGCAGACAGCACTACGTGGTCCTGCGCGGCCGTGTGGAGCCCGTCTCGGACTTCACCGCACGCCTGCTCCTGAACAGCAAACAACTCGGATCGCTCCGCCAGCACGGGCGCGCCCACCCGGCGGGCGCCCAGGACTTCGACCCGGAGGACAAGCACTTCGCCGCCGACCGCCGCTGGCCCACCCGGACCCCGGCGCCGGTCAACTCCGTCGCGGGCGGGCCCGGTGACCGGGACACGGTCTGCAACGTCCTGCGCTCCGTCGACGACGACAGCGGCCGGACCACTCTCTCCACTTGGGCCGGCAGTGACTTCCCGGCGCCACTACCCGAGGGGTCGAGCAGCGCCTATGTCACCCCCGGATCAGGGCAGTTGTACCGGCAGATCGACGGATCGGCGACGGACGCCGGCGCGGTGTTCCTGGTGACCGACACGGGCCTGCGCTACGTACTGCAGTCCAACAGCGACAGCGGCGGCGACGACGCGGGCATCGGCCGCGACAAGAAGAAGGAAGACGACAAGGACAAGGCGGCCCAGGAGGAGGCCGAACAGGCCAAGTCGCGGCTCGGCTACGCCGACGTCCGGCCCGCTCTCGTCCCCCAGGACTGGTCGGAGTTCGTACCGACGGGACCGCGACTCTCCACCGGCGCCGCACGCCAGCCGCAGGGGTCGTGAGCGGGACGTGAGCCGCGCCCTGAACGAGACGAAGCACGCCCCGCGCCCCGTACCGCGCCCCACAACTCCCGTACTCCGTCCGGCGATCGGACGAACCGGCGCCGTACTCGCCGCCGCGGTGGCGCTGACGGCCACCCTGGCGCCGCCCGCCGCGGCCGAGGGCGAACAGTGCACCTTCCCCGCCAAGAAGTACGAGGGGCGGCCCTGGTCCCTGCAGCGCGTGCTGCTCGACGAGCTGTGGGAGCAGTCCGAGGGCGCGGGCGTACGGGTCGCCGTGATCGACACCGGCGTCGACGTGAAACACCCGCAGCTCGCCGGGGCCGTCGACGCACGCAGCGGCACCAACACCCTGCCGAAGAAACTCAAGGACAAGGACGGCAGGACCGTCGACCGCGGGCCGCAGAACGGGACCGGGGACACTGTCGGGCACGGCACGAAGGTCGCAGGCATCATCGCGGCCCGCCCGGCGAAGAAGACCGGCTTCGTGGGTCTGGCCCCCAGGGCGAGGATCATCCCGATCCACCAGAACGACGCCGAGGGAAACGGCACCGCCGAAACTCTCGCGAAGGCGATCGACCACGCCATCAAGGCGAAGGCCCGCGTCATCAACATCTCCCAGGACACGGCGAAGGCGGTCGCACCGGCGCCCGCCCTCCAGCAAGCCGTCAACCGTGCCCTGGCCGAGGACATCGTGGTGGTCGCCTCGGCCGGCAACGACGGACTGGGCGGCAACGTCAAGAAGACATACCCCGCCTCCTTCGAAGGCGTCCTCGCGGTCGCCTCCTCCGACCGCAACAACGAGCGGGCGGCCTTCTCCCAGTCAGGGGACTTCGTGGGCGTGGCGGCACCCGGTGTCGACATGGTCTCGACCGTCCCCAAGGGCGGCCACTGCGCCGACAACGGCACCAGCTTCTCCGCCCCCTACGTCGCCGCCGTGGCAGCCCTGATCCGGGCCAAGCACAAGAACTGGACGCAGGAGCAGATCGTCGCCCAGATCCAGCAGACCGCGGAACGCTCCGTCGCCGGACACGACCGCTACGTCGGCTGGGGAGTCGTCGACCCGGTGCGCGCCCTGACGGAGGACGACACTCCGGTCACCAGCCCCTCCGCCCACGAGGGCGTCACTCGGGCAAAGCCTCCCACTCCGGCAGAACTCCCCACGGGTGAAACAGCCGCAGAGCGCAACAGCCGCCTGGGTACGTACATCGCCCTCGCCGCGGTCGTTCTCGCCGCCGCGATCAGCGGCGTGGCCATCGCCCTGCGCGACACCCGCAGAAGGGCACAACGACTGCGTGACACGGGGTGAGCCGCCTTGTTGTCCGGAGTAGGTACCGATACTCATACGTCGTACACGCGGGCTCGCTACTGTGTCCCCGGTCAGCAGCCGACTACCGATGAAACGTCAACTCCACGCCGTTGACCGGAAGTCGATGTGACCGACACATCAATTGACGCCTGCAAAAGATCAGTTGGAACTGTCATACCCAGTCACTACAGTGATTACTAGGCGGTACGGAACGGCCGCGCTCCGCGTTCGGGGGGACAAGCGGAGCACACTCGGGGAGGGAAGGCAGCGTGAGTGCTGCACAGAGTTCGGCAGGGGGCAGACCCGACGGGGTCGACCACTTCGGCGGCAACGCGATCAGCTTCCGGGACAGCCGCGGTGAGTCGGCGTCCACCACCGGCTTCGGCTCGGACGGCGGCAACGCGGACCTCTTCCGCGGCGTCGAGGCACTGAAGAACTTCAAGACCAGGATCGACACCGTCCTCACCGACTTCGAGGCCTCGGCGGGCGGCTCCGGCAAGGTGGGACAACACCTGCTCGCCCGCGCCTCGTTCAGCGGCGCGGACATCCCCTTTCCCGAGGCGGACGACCTCCACTCCGCCTACAACCAGGTGCACGAACGGCTGACTTCGCTCTCGCGGATGTTGGGGGATCAGATCGAGGCGATGGGTATCGCGGTCCAGGGCGCGGACATCGGTTTCGACAACCTGGACGAAGAGATGCGGCGGCGGTTTCACACGATCCAGACGCGGACGTACGAGGACCGCGAACTCTACGGGCCGGACCGTGAACGCGAACACACGGTCGCGCCCGGCCAGGAAACCCGCGACGGGGCGACCGAAGGAGGCTACGCCTGATGGCCGGTCAGAACACGGGAGCCGCCGGCTCCTCCCACTTCGACAGCCTTCGCCTCAACGACATGATCGACCTGGTGGAGAACTCCTACCCCGAGGACCTGGAGCACACCGGTGCGGCGCTCAGGCGCGCCTGCGAGGCCATCGGTGCCGCTGCAACCGAGCTCGGCAAGCACATCGACAACGTCGACTGGGAGGGCGAGGCGGGCACTGCCTTCCGCAAGTGGGGCAGGAAGTTGGTCGAGAAGACCCACAATCTGGCCGACTACGCCGAAACGGCAGGCACCCACATGGTCACGGCGGCCACCGGTCTTGCGTCGGTGCGCAGTTCGATGCCGCCGAGGGACATGCGCACGGACCCGAAGACGGTCGACGAAATCCCGGTCACCAAGCGCGTCGAGGGCAACCCGGAGTACGAACAGGCCAAGGCAGGCGAACAGAACCGCCAGGAGGCCATCAACCAGATCCAGCGGTTGTCGTCGTTCTACCGGACTTCACAGACGGAGTTGGTTCGGCAGGAGGCGCCGGTTTTTGAGGTTATGCCGGAGGTAGGGGTGCCGTTTCCAACGGGTGAGGATCGACACGATCCGAGGTTCTCGTCAGGAGGGGCCGCCACGACTGAGATCCCCAATGCTCCAACCGCCCCAGGGGATGGCAACACTATTGAGCCTGCCTCACTCGACCCGGCAACGCCACTTCCAGTTCGTCCCGTTGACACTGTCGGCACAGAGATCGATACGGTCTCGAGCCCGCCGTCGCCGAAACCGGTGGCTCCTTCGCCGCAGCCTGCCCCGACGAGTCCGCCCCCGACTGGGCCGAACCTCCCCATTGGGCCGCCGATCGTATCCGGCTCCCCTCCGTTGTCGCACATGCCTGGTCGCACCAAGCCTGGACTGCCCACTACCCCGGTGCGGGGCGTTCCGCCCGCCCAGAGCCATTTCAAAGCTCCGACTGAACGTGGCCCTGGTGCTCCGGTGGGCCGTCCCCCGACGAGCGGCGGTCCACCCACTGGGACCGGTCGGCAGGCGCCGATCACGGGACGTCCGGTGGGTATGAGTCAGCCCAGAGGGAGGGCTGTACCTGGAAGCGGGCGTACGACCGGGATCGTTGGCGGTACGCCGCAGCAGCCCACAACTGTGCGTCCCACTTCGGCAAGCAGTGGTCCTCGGACAGGGGGCAACACGATGGGGCCAAGGCGATCCCCACAAGGAGTGTTGGGACAAGGCCGCGCTGTTGGAGGGGAGCCTTCACGCGCAAAGCCGCGACTGCCCCGGAGCGGGGCGACTCCTCCCGATGGTGTCAGCGGTAAACCCGTGACAGATCCCACGAAAGCCGGAGCACGGGGCGACGCATCGGCTTCGCGGCTCACGCCCTCGCAAAGTGATGCAAAGAGGTCGGAAACGGAAGGCGGAAGCGGCAAAGGAAAACGGATGACGTGAGCCAGCCTCCGCAGGCGAAAGGCTCCTCAGAGGGCAACGTTCCACCCGTAATCGAATAGCCAGGCTAGGAAGAACACTGTGAAGACGACTGGTAGCCGCCAGTACGGAACGCGGAGTCCGCGGATGACCGCCGCCAAGGCTCGTGTTGGTGCACTGGTTGCCTCAACCGCGCTGACAGCGGCTCTCGTTGGGCATGGTTCGCCCGCCAACGCCGCCGACGTCCAGAGCCAACAGTGGTATCTGAACTCAATGAACGCGGAAGGGCTCTGGAAGGTCAGCACCGGGCGAGGCATCACCGTAGCCGTCGTCGACAGTGGCGTCGGAAAGACTCCGGGCCTGCAAGGGAAACTGCTGGCAGGTGAAGACGTGACGGGCACTCCCGGGGGTCCGAACGACGACTTTAATGGTCACGGCACGACCATGGCGGAGCTTATCGCCGGATCGGGTGAGGGCGGCGGAATCAGGGGCTTGGCGCCAGACGCCAAGATTCTTCCCCTCCGCAAGAGCGCAAAAGGCTATGGGGCGGACAGCGGTGACAGCCACAAGGCCATCCGAGTTGCCGCCGACAGCGAAGCGAGGATCATCAATCTCTCATTCGGTGGACCTGAGTGGTACCAAAGCTTGGAAGATTCCATTCGGTATGCCATATCGAAGGGAAAGTTGGTGTTCGCGGCCGTTGGAAACAGCGGAGACGGCGAGAATAAGAAAGAATATCCCGCTGGGCTACACGGAGTGGTAGGTGTCGGTGCGTCCGACAAGGACGGAAAGGTCGAGAAGTACTCTCAGCACGGCAACTATATTGACCTCGCTGCACCGTCAGGGCAGCTTCCTGGTTATTGCGACAAGTCGCTTACCAAGTACTGCACCAGCAGCGGCGGCACAAGCTCCGCCACCGCCATCACCTCAGCCGCCGCAGCCCTGATCTGGTCCAAGCACCCTGACTGGACCGCCAATCAGGTTCTCCGCGTATTGATCGACACGGCAGGCCGTGACTGGCCGAAAGATAATCCGAGCATCTACCTCGGCTATGGCCTCATCCGTCCGGCCCGCAACATCCTGAAGAATCAAGGAAACCCAGGCCCGGCCAATATCGACCCGATCTCGGGTAAGTCGACAATTGCTGAGCCCTCCAAGCCCGTCGGTTCTCCGGAGCCGAGTGCTGCGGAAGGCTCCTCCGAGGGATCGGCCAAGCCGTCTGTGAATCCGGAGGCGGCAAACGCTTCCAGCTCGTCGGGCGACAGTGGAAAGTACTGGCTGATCGGGATCGCCGCCGCGGGCGTACTGGCTCTTGGGGTGGCAGTCGTTGCCAGGCAGCGCCGTGGCGTGTGAAACCAGAATGTCCGTGCCGCGAGCTCACCCCTGAAAACGACCAATCGCAACTAACGAGGAGGAATTATGGTCGATAAACAGAGTGTATCCGACCAAGAAATTCGCGAAGCGACGGACGTAGTGACGCGCACGTACGACGATGTCCGGAAGAGTGTCCATAACCTGAATAACATCATCGATGGCATTCAGGGTGCCTGGGAAGGCGTCGGTGCGCGCGCCTTCCAGCAGAAGCAGAACGAGATCAACTCAAGCATGGTGCGCATTAACCACCTTCTTGAGGGCTTCTTGGAAGCTATTGCGCAGAACAAGAAGATCAATGATCACACCGAGGATTTGGTCCGATCTGCGGCGCAAAAGGTCGAGGTTAGCCCTGCTGGGCAGTCTGCGTTCAACTCGTACTGATCTTCGTGGCATCCGTAACCACCAACAGGAAGGCAAAGGCATGTCCGTTCCCGACCCCGGGCGATTGACAGTCACGTACAGCAACCTCGACACCGCAGCCACGGATCTCGTGCGGGAAGCACGGACGCTGGAAACATCTCTCGACATGATCCAGCGAAAAGTGCAGAGCCTCGCCGGACTCTGGGAGGGTGAAGCCTTCAATACCTACTCCCGGCAACAGCGGGAGTGGGACAAGGAGGCCGCAGATATTCACCGGGCGCTCAAGGAAATCGCGAAAGTGGTGCACGGTGCCGGCGGTGACTATCGTGGCGGCGATCTCAAAGCGGCAAGGTACTACGAGATCATGTGAGTCATGGTGGAGACTCGAGGGGGGGAAGTCGCTCAACCTGGCTTCCCCCCTCTGCTGTCGCGAGCCAGTGATCGACTCCTTTGGGCCCGACACGTTGGGCTTCTGTCCGGGTCACTGGCCATGGTCTCAGCAGCGGTCTCACTCCATTCGACGTGTAAACGCGGGGTTGCGGCTCACATACTCAATCCTTGAATGCATTTTGCCTCCATTCGCGGGCTGAGTGTCCACGTGCTTCCGGCTCCGTCGCTTTGTTGGTCATTGCGGCTCGATGACCCACACCGAGGGGTCGTCCTCGTCATCAGTCTGCGTCGCGCCGATGGCTAGTCGGCCCCGGTGGTAAACGAGATGAGTGCCATCGGGTTCGAAGAAGTCCCAGTCCTCTGTCTGGATGTAGTAGAAGGGGGTCTTTTTGCCGGTGACGGGGTCGAGTTCGAAGAGCACACCCGGCTCTGACACCATCCCTGTTTGGTAGGCGAGCGCCTTGCTGCCGTTGGCCTGTACGACCTGGATCGGCGCAAGGTCGCGTCCGTCGAACTTCTTTCCGCTCTTTCCGGTGGCAAGGTCGTAGGCGATGACCTCGTTCGAGGGCGCGTCTCCGAGCTCGATGCGTTTCTTCGAGGCGATGAAGAGGTGCGTCTCGCTGACGACGACGGACGAGCACTGGTCGACCGCGAAGTAGTCCGGGACCTGCTTGCCGCAGGTGATCGCATTCCACTCCTGGTCGCCCGGCATGGTCGAGCGCACCTTGCCCGCATCGTCCAGGTGGATCAGCAGCGACTCGTACTCGCCCGCTTCCTTCAGGACAGACAGAACAACAGGGGCAGTCGAGACGACGTGGACCTGCTTGAGACCTTCACCGGGGGCGTAGGTCCACTTCGGCTTCCCGGTACGAGGGTCGATCTCTTCCACCTTCAGCTTCATCCGGTCGATCTCACCGCAGCCGACCACTGCCAGCATCCTGCGTCCACCGGCGAAACCCTGGTCTGTGCACTCAGAGGGCTGCGTGTCGGCCCATAACCGTTTGCCACTTCGCAGGTCGTAGGATGCGGAGCCAATCCCCCAGGCGGCCACTGCGGTGTCCTGCGAGATGGTGACGCTGCTGGGGTTGCCGTACCTGCCGCCTCCCGCGGACAGGGCGCCCGGCAGCTTCTCGTCCCACAGCTTCTTGCCCTTGTTGAGGTCGACACCGATGATGCGCCCGCACACCGGATCGCCGTTACGGTCACGAGTCATGACAAGCACGGCTGTGCGACCGTCCACAGTGAGGTGCTGGGTGGCACTGCATATGCTCGCGCCGAAGTCGAGCTTGTACAGGCCCTTCTCCTTCGCAGGGCCGCGCTTCCGTGTGAGCTTCCACCCCTCCAGGACGGTTCCGCGGGCTTCTACGAGGCGCGTGTCGGTCAGCCACAACCCGGGGTAGTCGACCATCTCGTTCTTCTTCAACGGCCCCTCAAGCAGGCTCAGCAGCTCTGTTCCGCCCTGGTTGCGCGGCCGGGTGGCGACCTCTTCGCGTACGTCGCCGGGCAGTTGACGGGGTCGGAGGTCTCCGTGGAGGCCCACAGGATCCGAGGCGGCGGGGGACGAGAGCCACAGCCAGCCGCCGAGGCAGGCAGCGAGAAGAGTGAGGCAGAGGCCGCCGACCGTGATGAGGCACAGTGCCCTGCGGCGCCGGTCCTTGTCGGCGGCTTCTCGCCGTGACTGGGTGTAGAGGGAGGCCGGGGGCCCGAAACTCACGGCACTGTCCCTTCTCGCCGTGCCCGGAACATGTGACCGGGGCGTTTGCTTACTGTGGCTGATCGAATCCCAAGCGTAGTGAATGCCTCTGATGAGGCGTTCAGCGGGTTCGGAGGTTCAGCGTGCATTTGCCATGTGCTGGAAGGGAGTTGCGCGGTGAGTCTTCGGGAGTCCACTGCGAAGCGCATGATGGGCAAGGCGAAGACGCACAGGGGGCAGGCTCGTGCGGCCTCGTCCCGATGGTCAGGTGCACTGGCCGGATGCCGTCCGCGAGCAGCTCAGCCTTCACCACGGGCGGGCCGTCCAGGACGAGCAGCAACGGCGTAGCGCTGTCCGAACTCGTGTATCCAGGTGAACAAGCTTTAGAGACCAGGCGTGATCACTCATGACCACGGCTTCCTTTGGCTGCCCCAATTCGCCCCGTACTCACCGCACGTGACAGGAGCAGGCCGAGCGTAGCCTGACCTGCCCAAGTCCGAAGGCCCCGCCTAACTCACAACTTGCTGAAGACCACGCCGCGCCAGGTCCAGCCCGACTTGAGCACGGCGTTCCGCAGAGGGTTGCGCAGTTCTGCGCTGTCAAAGTGGAAAATCTCCGTCGCTTCGAGACGGCCACTGTCACCTCGCTGGATCTTCCAGTCGCGGGTGACTGTCCTGTTCGGCCCTCGCGAGTACTCCGACGAAATCTCAAGCCTGGGTGGGTTCCCGACTCGCGTGACCTCCCACTGCTCCTCCAGGGCACGCACCTCATGGTTCTCCTGGACCAGGCGCATCCGGATCCGGACGGCGCGAGTCAGCTGGGACTCGATGAAGAAGGTCTGCCAGGCAGGCTCCGCCATCCGCCATTCCGCCACCAAGTCAGCGTTTTCCGCAGCGCCGTCGCGGACGATGTACGGGACATCAGACCGGTTGAGGTTGAGCAGGGCTGCCCGAGTCTGCTCGGCTGAGACTGGCGCAACATCGTCGGCAGGGCGCTGGGTTCCGGTTAGTTTGTCGAAGAGTCCCATGAAGCCAACCTATGAGGGATCCGATTTCCGATTCAGTATTCGTCGCTGAGAGATGTGTTACGTCGGTCCGTCGGCGCCCGGACGGACCGTGCGCACAAAGTCCTGGAAGTCGGCCAGGACAGTGGGGTATTGAGAAGCAGTGCAGGTGAGGGCCAGGCGGATCACCGCACGCTTGCGCGGATCGGCGGCGTCCAGCATGGACAAGTACACCTGAGACTGGACGAGTTCGCGGCTCACCCCACCGACCATGGCAGAGAAGGTCAGCGTCTGTGTGAGGCCCGGAACATCTACGGAGTCGGCCTCACGGCGGCCAGCGACGGCAATCGACGTGACGGCCTGGCGCAAGCGCTTCACCGATTCGTCAGCGATCTCGGGCAGCGTTGCTGAATCTGGGCGGAACTCACCGTCGATGGTGATGTTTGAGGTGAATCCGGCATCCGGCGGCAGATGTCCCGCGACGAACGCTGCTCCAGGGGCGTTGACTTCGTCCGGTGGTGCGGCGCGCCAGCCTTCCGGCAGTGCAAACTTGATCGGGACGGGCAGAGTCGTGGCCATGTCGAGCCTTCCATGCTGGGAGAATGCACCCGCACACAGTGGTTTGAAGGTGATGAAGGTCAGAACACACTGCCGACGCTGCCGATACCATCGCCGATCGCATTCACCCCCTTGCCGAGACCGTCGGCCAAGTCACCCGCGGTGTCGGTGACCCTCCCGGGGTCGACGCTGAACTCGAAGGCCACGCCTCCACCAACGCCGGGGGAGACGCCCAATCTGGGCCTGAGGTGCCATACGCCGTTGCTGTCCTTTCCGAAGCCCAACCCGGCCTCCGCACCGGGGCCGAGCCACCCTTCGGCCGTGACGCCCGCCCCGATTCCCCCAATGTCCGCACCTTGGGTGACGCTTCCCTTCACGCCGGCGAAAGCCTCGGCCCCCGCCTGCACGCCATCGACACCTGCCCCCGTGTTGACATCCGCCGCAGCGCCGGCCATGGTCTCAGCCCGTGCGTAGATGCCGACAGGACCGGCATCGGCCCTGCCTTTGGCCGAGGCCTCACCTCCGACCAGTAAACCTGTTTGGCCTTGGACGCCCTCCGTGGTGATGAGCCAAGCGGCGGAGCCCTTGGCGCCCGCATAGGCTTCGGCCCCTCCAGAAAGTTTCAGCGGGCCGTTGGCGATCGACCCCTCCGCGGTCGCGCGGCCCAGGTCGGCATGCTTCTCAGCCTCACGCAGCTTGCCGGCCCCGGTGTCCGGACCCGTGACTGAGCTCCCGACATCGGGGCCTGACGCAGAGGCGTCACCTTCAGCGACCCAACCGGATGTCTTCATGCCAGGGTTGGGTTCCGGCTTCCCTGCCGTCGCAAGGTCACCGACGGCGTTCGCGTTGAATCCGCCGAATCCGGTGCCGTCCAGTGAAACGTCGCTCGTCGCACGGGCCAGGGCCCGCTTGACACTCTCATCGGTGTCGTTGACGGCCTTGACGGCTTTGGCGATGTCGTCAGTCCAGCCCTGCGCCTTCTTGCGGGCATCAGCCAGGAGTTGTGGGTAGTCAGGGGCGTGCTTGAGTGTGTACCGCTCCTGCTCGGACAGCATGTCGTACCCGATGTAGTCCGCGTTGCCGGAGTTGTCGACCCTGAACTTCTTCTCCTCGGCGTCATGGACCAAGTCCTTCACCGCCTTCTGCAGGCGAGTCAGTTCGGTGTGCGCATCTGTGAGGAGACTGGCAATTGCGAGAGCCTCTGCCTTGGCCGCTCCGTACTCGAAGGCTGTGGCAGATGCCTTCTGCTGCTGCACGCCGTGCGCGACCCCCTGCCAATTCCCATTGTCCAGCACGGCCTGCACATGCTTCTCGTAGTTGGTCTTCAGCTCACCGAAGCGCTCGCCCATCTTCTTCCACGCCTCGGCCACGTCCGTAAGTGGAGACAGATCGGCTGTCATCACGTCGTTATAGCTCAGAGCCGTGGACCTCTCCCGTCACATTCCGTCGAAACTGCTGGGGGGCCTCACCGAAGCCGCCTGCGCACCGATGCCGACGTCCTGGTTTTGGAAGATGTTCTTCGTGCCATGCAGCGCGTTCAACTCCTGCTGCAGCCGCGCCATCAGCCGGTTCGCCTGCCCCTGCCATGCGGTCAGCGCGTCAGAGACCCCCTGGTCCAGAGTCCAGTTGGAAAGCCGTTCCAGCCCGGTGTCCTGCTTGATCAGGGGGCTCGTGGGGGCCGCTGGGGCGAACAAGGGGGGCCGTACCGTTCCGCCGCCCTCCGCCATGTGGGTAGCCAACTGGGTGCTTGGCATGAGGGCCTCTGTCAGGTATTTCGCCGCACGCTGCTTGTCGCCACGCGAGCTCGCAAGAGTCTGCTCATCGCCGATTCCGACTCCCATACACAACTCCGATACGTTTGTGTCTCGTTAGATTCACTTCCAGCAAGCGGATCGCTGAAGCTGGCCGTGTGCAATATCAGCTACGCGCGGCATGAATGCTCGCCTGGCCTGAATGAGGTCGTGCAAGTTGCGGCCGAGGATGCGAAGGATCCGCGCTGTGCAACTCGGCGGACGTGATGCCGTTGTTGACGGCCCGTTGACGTCGAGGATGTTGGATACGTTCCAGTGAGCCTGGCTGGCGTCATGCCAGGAGTGGTCCGGCCAAGTATGCTTCCGGCGTCTTCTTCTTGTTATCCCCAACGCCGGAGTCCCCATGACCACCAACCGGTTGTCTGCTGCTGCTTCGCTCCTCTCGGCCGTAGCCACCAGTGTGCTGCTGGTCGGGTGCTCGGCCTCAGCCGATGTTGGAACGTCGACACCGGAAATGTCCTCGGGCAAGCTCTCCGCACTACTCGCCGAAAGGCTCGCCGCTACAACGGGCCAGCCAAAGCCGAACATTGACTGTCCCGAGGACCTCGTAGGTGAGGTCGGTGCCACCACCCGGTGTCGGCTCATTGCGGACGACGGCAGCACCTTGGGCGTAACCGTCAAGGTGACATCCGTCGACGGAGACCAGATCCAATTCGACTTCAAGGCAGACGACACGGCTTCCCCTGCTCCGAACTGAGCACCGCGCCGAACCTCAGCAACCTGTAGTCGGGAGCCCTGTTCCTTTGTCAACCTCAATACTCCCGAACCCACCCCGTCTGCACCATCGGCTTCCCCCGCCGTCGTGACACGAAGGTGCCTCGCCCCACAGGCATGGGCCTCGGTCGCACCCCCGCCAGCAGGTCGCCCTCGGTCGGGTCCCCCGACAACACCAGCCCCTGTGCCCCCAGTTCCGTCATCCGCTGGATGAACGGTTCATAGGTTGCCCGTCCTGCCCCCGCCGTGTTCCGAGCAATGATGAACCGCACCCCCACATCCCGTGCGAACGGAAGCTGCTCGGCAAGCGGGGCCAGGGGATTGCCGCTCGATGTCGACACCAAGTCGTAGTCGTCGACGACCACATACACCGTGGGGCCTCGCCACCAGCTACGGTCCTTGAGTTGTTGCGCCGTCACATCCGCAGTGGGCGCCCGTCGTTGCATCAGATCCGCCAGAGCGCCGACATGGTGCTCCATCGCGTTGGACATCGGCACGTACTCCGCAAGGTGCGACCCAGGCGTGGCGTCGAGCAGCCCACGGCGGTTGTCGACCACGAAGAACTTGCAGGCGTCGCCCGTATACCGCCGGCTCAACTGCCCAATCAGCAACCGCAAAAGATTCGTCTTCCCCGACTCGCTCTCCCCGAACACCAACAGGAACGGGTCCTGGTCGAAGTTGACGAACACCGGCTCCAGGTTGTTCTCGTCGATCGCGAAGGCGACTCCCCGCTCCGGATGCTGATGACCCGCCGGAAGCACCTCCGCCCCCAACTCCCGCGGCAGCAACCGCACCGCGGGCGCGCCCGTACCCCGCCAGTGCCGCGCGACCTCCGCACCCAACGCGGCTGTGGCTTCGGCCAGTTCGGTATCCGAGTTCAGGCCGTCCATGCGCGGCACGGCCCCCATGAAGTGCAGCTTCTGCGGTGACTGACCCCGCCCGGGCACGCCGCTCGGGACGTTCGCGGCGACCTTGCGGTCGAACTCCGAGTCCATGGTGTCGCCCAGGCGCAGTTCCAGGCGGTTCATCAGGTGGTCCTTGAGGTTGGCGCGTACCTCCATGGAGCGGGAGGCGGTGAGGACCAGGTGGATGCCGTAGCCGAGGCCGCGGGCGGCGATGTCGAGGACGGCTGTTTCCAGGGCCTCGTAGTCGGTGCGGAAGTTGCCCCAGCCGTCGATCAGGAGGAAGACGTCACCCCACGGCTGGTCCGTCACCGAGATCTGGCCGCGGGCGCGGCGGGTCCGGAACTCACCGATGGACGAGATACCAGACGCGCGGAAGTACTCCTCTCGGCGGGTGAGGACGCCGTAGACCTCGGCGACGGTGCGGCGTACGCGTTCCGGGTCGAGGCGGGAGGCGACGCCGCCGACGTGCGGGATGTTGGTCAGGGCGGCCATCGAGCCGCCGCCGAAGTCCAGTGCGTAGAACTGCACTTCCTGAGGGGTGTGGGTGAGGGCGAAGGCGCAGACGAGGGTGCGCAGGAGGGTCGACTTGCCGGACTGCGGGCCGCCGAGGATCTGCATGTGGCCGGCCGCGCCCGAGAAGTCGCACCACAGGGCGTCCCGGCGCTGTTCGTAGGGCTTGTCCACCAGGCCGACGGGGACCACGAGCCGTCCCGCGCCTTCGTAGCCGGGCTGGGTCAGGCCGCGGCCCTCGACGGGGGCGAGGCCGGGCAGCAGCTGGTCCAGCGAGGGCGGGCTGTCCAGGGGCGGGAGCCAGACCTGGTGGGCGGCCGGGCCCTGGCCCTCGATGCGGCGTACGACGACGTCGAGGACGGTGTCGGCGAGGGCGTCGTCCGGGCGGTCCGGCTGCGACGGGCGCTGGGCGGGGACCGTCTGCCGTACGTAGCGCACCGGCACTTCGGCGGCCGTGAAGAGGGCGGGTGCGCGGTCCACGGGAAGCGGTCCGCCGAGGGCGGCGGCCTGTTCGGCGCTGGAGCGGTAGACGCCGGAGACGTACGCGGCCTTGAAGCGGACCATCTCGTCGGTGCCGAACTTGAGGTAGCCGGAGCCGGGGACGTTGGGCAGCTGGTAGGCGTCGGGGACGCCGAGGGCGGCGCGGGACTCGGCGGCGGAGAAGGTGCGCAGGCCGATGCGGTAGGAGAGGTAGGTCTCAAGGCCGCGCAGGCGGCCCTCCTCCAGACGCTGCGAGGCGAGCAGCAGGTGCACGCCGAGCGACCGGCCGATACGGCCGATCTGCACGAACATCTCGATGAAGTCCGGCTTGGCGGTGAGGAGTTCGCTGAACTCGTCGATGACAAGGACGAGCGAGGGGATCGGCTGGAGCGCGGCTCCGGCGGCGCGGGCCTTCTCGTAGTCGTGGATGTTGGCGTAGTTGCCCGCGTCGCGGAGCATCTCCTGGCGCCGGTTGAGCTCGCCGCGGATGGAGTCGCCCATACGGTCGACGAGGGTGAGGTCGTCGGCGAGGTTGGTGATGACGGCGGCGACGTGCGGCATCTGGGCCATGCCCGCGAAGGTCGCACCGCCCTTGAAGTCCGCGAGGACGAAGTTGAGGGTCTCCGAGGAGTGGGTCACCGCGAGGCCGAGGACGAGGGTGCGCAGCAACTCGGACTTGCCGGAGCCGGTGGCGCCGACGCACAGGCCGTGCGGGCCCATGCCCTCCTGCGCGGCCTCCTTGAGGTCGAGCATGACCGGGCGGCCGTCCTCGCCGACGCCGATGGGGACGCGCAGCCGTTCCGCCTGGGCGCGGGGACGCCAGGTGCGGCGGGTGTCGACCGAGGCGGCGTCGCCGAGGTTCAGCAGATCGGTGAACTCCAGGTTGGCGAGCAGGGGTTCGTCGTCGTCGGATCCGGATGCCATGCGCAGCGGGGCGAGTTGACGGCCGAGCGCCTCGGCGGCCTGCGGGGAGAGCTCGTCGGGCGTGCCCTCGTAGACCATGCCCTGCCCTGATTCCAGGCGGAGTTGGCCCGGGTGCACGGTGACGGCGAGGGAGCCGGGGCCCGCGGGCCGGGTGCCGCGGCCGAGTTCGAGCAGGGTCACGCCCTGGATGCCCTCGGGGCCGGCGAGCAGGGATCCCGGTGGCAGGAAGACACCGTCCAGTACGACGACGAGGTGCGGCTTGTCGGGCAGGGGGCGGCCGCCGGGGTGGAAGCGGGGGCGTTCCGCGAGGCGGGCGGCGAGCAGGTCCTCCGCGGCCATCGGGTCGGCCGTGATCAGGCGTCGGCTTCCGGCGCCGTCGGCCGATTCGGCGGACTGGGCGTGTGGCAGCCACTTCACCCACTCCCAGTGCGGGGCGCCGTCCTGCGCGGTGAGCACGGCCACCACCAGGTCCTCGGGGGAGTGCAGGGCGGCCAGCGAGGCGATCAGGGAGCGTGCCGTGGCGCGTACCGCATCCGGGTCGCCGTCGATGCCCACGTGGTAAAAGGCCCGTAGGGACACCGCCATGGGCAGGTCTTCCAGAGTGCTGTGGGTGGCCAGGAAGCGCTGCATCGCTCCGGCGGTCAGCGGTTCGAGGTCGGTCACCGGGGCGGTCTGCGGGGCGACCAGCGGCGCGGCGAGCGACTGGGCACCCAGGCCGATCCGTACCTGCCCGAAGTCCTCGTCGCCCGCCCGGCGTTCCCAGACCCGGCTGCCCTCGGCCACCAGCGCCCACAGCTGCTCCGGCGCCGGATGCAGATAGAACTGCGCGTCCCGCTGGGCCTGTGCGGTCGTCTGCACCTGGCGGCGGGTCTGCGCGAGATGGCTCAGATAGTCCCGGCGCAGATCCGCCAACTGCCCCTGGGTGCCGCGCCGGTAGCGCACGAGCATGGCCACCGCCATGGCCACGGTCGACGCCACCATCACCAGACCCATGATCCTCATGAAGGGATGGGCGCCCGGCATGAAGAAGAACACCACCGAGCCGCCCATGCCGAGCATGGGCAGGATCTGCATCAGCGCGCCTTCCTGCTGGCCGCGCGGCAGTTCGGGCGGTGCCTGGAGCACGATCTCCTCGACCGGCACCTCGGAGGGCAGCGCGCGGGGCGGGCGCTTGACGACGATCTGGCTCACTGCTCACCGATTCCTGGCCGACGCGTTCCGACAGGTGGGGCCATACTCTGCGTGCAGTCATGGCGACCGTTGGGTGATCCTACTGACGCGGTCACGGAACGGGGGCGGTAGGGTGCGCTACGCATCCAACCGCTGTGAACAAGCCGCTGATACAGGGCAATTGGCGCATGCCGGAGCGTTCTACGGCGTAAGTCGGGCCGTATGGCCGGATGTTGTACGTGGGAACCGGTAACGGCCGAACACCCACGTGGGGTTGGAGCGAGGGCGCAAGGCGCATCAGGTGCGGGCGAGAGGGAGCAGCAGGTGAGTATGACGGCGTCGTCGGCGGCCACCGGAGTGGCCGGGCCCGGCCGCGGAGGGCAGGCCGCCGGAACGGGGCTCGGCTTCAGCCGCGTCACGATCGTCGCGCCGGACAGTCGCGTCGACGTGGCCCTGCCCGACGACGTCCCGGTCGCCGACCTCTATCCGGAGATCCTGCGGCTGACCGGGCAGCGGCCCGGCGAGGGCGCCCCCGTCGGCTACCACCTGGTGCGGCGCGACGGCACGGTGCTCGACGGCGCGCTGACCTTCGCCGCCCAACGCATCCTCGACGGCGAACTGCTGAGCCTGCGGCCGTTCGCGGAGTCACTGCCGCCCGCGGTCTTCGACGACGTCTCCGACGCGGTGGCCTCCGCGGTCAGCCGCGACCGCACGCTGTGGACCGACGCGATGACCCGCACCGCCGGACTCGTCGGCGGCGGCACACTCCCCTTCCTCCTCGCGTACGTGGCCTGGACCTCGGGCTCGGGGCACGACATGCACGGGCTGCCCGGCATCGTGGCCGCCGTCGCCGGAGTGCTGCTGCTGACGCTGGCGTGCGTACGGGCCCGGGTGTACGACGACCGCGCCTCGGCCCTCGCCCTGGGGCTCGGCGCGCTGCCCAATGTCGCGGTGGCCGGCTCCGGGCTGCTGCCGCTCGCGGACGGCGAAGGTGTCGGCAGGCTGCAAGTGCTGCTCGCCTGCGTGGCCGTCTTCCTCGGATCACTGGTGCTCGCGCTGGTCACACCCAGCGGGGACGGGCCGTTCGTCGCCTTCGTGACGGCGTCCGCGGTCGCCGCCGCAGCCGTGTTCGCGGCCATCCTCGCCGAGTTCGAGCCGGTCGAGACGGCCGCGATGTGCGCGCCGGTCGCGGTCGGGGCGCTGGCCTTCCTGCCCGGACTCTCGATGCGCTTCGCCCGGCTGCCCATCGGCTTCGAACCGCCGCACGTCAGCCAGCGCGGCATGGGCCTGGAACCCGCCGAGGGCGAGCCGGTCGACGCCGAGCGCATCGCCGCCCGGGCCCGCCGCGGACACGAACTGCTCGTCGGTCTGGTGGGCGGCTGCGCACTGCTCGCGGTCGGCTCCTGCGGTGTGCTGGGCTTCGCCGGGAACACCTGGGGCCAGCTCCTCGCGCTCGCCACCGGCGTCGCCATGCTGATGCGCGCGCACCTGTTCCGCTACACCGCCCAGGTGGGCGCCGCGCTCGCGGCCGGGCTCGCCTCCCTCGGCCTGCTCGGCCTCGGGTTGTGCCTCAACCCGCCCGACTCGCTCGCCGGAGACGCGTCGGCGACGGACATCCGCACTCTGTGGCTCGCGGCCGCCGTCGCCGCGGCCGCCGCCCTGGTCACCGCCCTCGGCCTCGTCCTCCCCCGCCGAGGCGTCACCCCCTTCTGGGGCCGCTTCTTCGAGATCGCCGAGGGCTTTGTCCTGCTCACCCTGATCCCGCTGACGCTGGCGGTCTTCGACGTGTACGCCTCCGCGCGCGCCATGACGAGCTGAGCACGCGCCGGAGCGTACGGGCGGAAAGCGGGGCGTGAGGAGAACATCCCGCGCCCCGCGCTCACACCTTCACATCAGGCCGACGCCGCATCCGGTAGAAGCCGCGCCAGAGCCAACTCACGTCAGGTCGAACTCGCCGTCCCGCGCGCCCAGGACGAAGGCACGCCACTCGGCCTCCGTGTAACGCAGGACCGTGTCCGGGTCCGTGGACGAGCGCATCGCGACGGCGCCACCGGGCAGGTGGGCGATCTCCACCCGCTCCTCGTCCGCACTGGTGCCCGGCGCACTCAGCCATTCGACGCCGGAGATGTCGAGCGCGTACAGCTCGTTCTTCTCCCGCTCCTTGCGTGCGGCGAGTTCCTGGTCCTGTGCTGCGTCCGACATCGGCGCGCGGCCCCTTCCCGTTGGGCGGAAGAAATCTGAAGTCTTAGAAGTCTGAAGTCTTAGAAGGTGGAAAAGGTGAAGACGGGCGGCGGTCCGCGGACGGAGGGAAACCCCACCCGCGGAACACCGCCGACCACCGAGCGTATATAAGGTGTGCGCGGCTACGGACCCGTATCCCGGAACATCCGCCGAGGGAGCGGAAGTGCTGCTTCCGGGTGACCGGAGGCCGCTGACAGGGGCGGCCCTTCGCCCGTCTCACCCCCTGGTACCCTGTGTGACGACCCCCAGACCAGTCGACGCCGGAGCCTGCTTCGGGCCCGGCGGCCGGTGCTGGTGGGATCTCTCGCCTTCCGAGTCACCGTAGTTTCCCCTGAGGAGAAGACCAGGGGCGCTCGGAGGGAAACGACCTCTCTAGGAGTACGCGTGTCGCTGGACGTCGCAACGAAGAAGCAGATCATGTCCGAGTTCGCCACGAAGGAAGGCGACACCGGATCTCCCGAGGTGCAGGTCGCGCTGCTCTCGCGCCGGATCTCCGACCTGACCGAGCACCTCAAGACGCACAAGCACGACCACCACTCGCGTCGTGGTCTGCTCATCCTGGTCGGTCAGCGCCGCCGGCTGCTGCAGTACCTGGCCAAGAAGGACATCCAGCGCTTCCGTGCGCTGGTCGACCGCCTCGGCATCCGCCGCGGTGCGGCGGGCGCCCGATAAGACGCCGTGAAGGG
The DNA here is from genome assembly GCF_013364195.1 of Streptomyces sp. NA04227. NCBI lineage: Bacteria > Bacillati > Actinomycetota > Actinomycetes > Kitasatosporales > Streptomycetaceae > Streptomyces > Streptomyces sp. NA04227. Next base: position 6,382,302 of record NZ_CP054918.1, read on the forward strand.
AGCGGTTCCCGTACCAGGGGGCCGCTCCCTTTGCTGTACGTGCGCTGTACGTGCGACAAGTCACCCTCCGCTTTGTAGTCTGGTCGCACAGGGCCGCGCGGCTGCTGCCCGGGTTTCCCGGGGGTGCCGCGGCGCGGGCCCCGGGTGGCCGAAAGGCCATCGGCGCAGCCCGGGCGGGCGACGCCCCGGCCGGGTACGGACAAAGCGGAAACACACAACGCCATACTGAACGAGGAAGAGCGCACCCTCGCCGGTCCTCGGTAGTGGCCCCCGGGCGTACGACCCCCGGGTGCTTCGATCGAAGACCGGCCAGCCAGCACCGAGGCGCGCTCTCCACCGTCCGGCCGTCACACGGGCGGCACGGACACAAGACGCAGACAAGACGCACGCGTGTGGAGCGCCCAGAGCGCACCGGCCGCGTGAACTTACGAACACGGAGAATGCACTGGTGGAGAACGAGACCCACTACGCCGAGGCTGTCATCGACAACGGCTCCTTCGGCACCCGTACCATCCGCTTCGAGACGGGCCGCCTCGCCCGTCAGGCCGCCGGCTCCGCCGTGGCCTACCTGGACGACGACACGATGGTCCTGTCGGCGACCACGGCGTCCAAGAACCCCAAGGACCAACTCGACTTCTTCCCGCTGACGGTGGACGTCGAGGAGCGCATGTACGCCGCGGGCAAGATCCCGGGCAGCTTCTTCCGCCGTGAGGGCCGTCCCTCCGAGGACGCGATCCTCACCTGTCGCCTCATCGACCGCCCGCTGCGCCCCTCCTTCAAGAAGGGCCTGCGCAACGAGATCCAGGTCGTCGCCACGATCATGGCGCTCAACCCCGACCACCTGTACGACGTCGTCGCGATCAACGCCGCGTCCGCGTCCACGCAGCTGGCCGGTCTGCCCTTCTCCGGCCCGATCGGCGGCGTCCGCGTCGCGCTGATCAAGGGTCAGTGGGTCGCCTTCCCGACGCACACCGAGCTCGAGGACGCCGTCTTCGACATGGTCGTCGCGGGCCGCGCCCTGGAGGACGGCGACGTCGCGATCATGATGGTCGAGGCCGAGGCCACCGAGAAGACCATCAAGCTGGTCGAGGGTGGCGCCGAGGCGCCGACCGAGGAGATCGTGGCCGCCGGTCTCGACGCCGCGAAGCCCTTCATCAAGGTCCTGTGCAAGGCGCAGGCCGACCTGGCGGCCAAGGCCGCCAAGGAGACCGGCGAGTTCCCGGTCTTCCTCGACTACCAGGACGATGTCCTGCAGGCCCTGACCACCGCGGTCAAGGACGAGCTCGCCCAGGCGCTGACCATCGCGGGCAAGCAGGAGCGCGAGAGCGAGCTGGACCGCGTCAAGGCTCTGGCCGCCGAGAAGCTGCTGCCGCAGTTCGAGGGCCGCGAGAAGGAGATCTCCGCCGCGTACCGCTCGCTGACCAAGACCCTGGTCCGTGAGCGCGTCATCAAGGAGAAGAAGCGGATCGACGGCCGCGGCGTCACGGACATCCGTACGCTCGCCGCCGAGGTCGAGGCGATCCCGCGGGTGCACGGCTCGGCGCTGTTCGAGCGCGGCGAGACCCAGATCCTGGGTGTCACCACGCTCAACATGCTCCGTATGGAGCAGCAGCTGGACACCCTCTCGCCGGTGACCCGCAGGCGCTACATGCACAACTACAACTTCCCGCCGTACTCCACCGGTGAGACCGGCCGCGTCGGTTCGCCGAAGCGTCGCGAGATCGGCCACGGCGCGCTGGCCGAGCGTGCCCTGACGCCGGTGCTGCCGACCCGCGAGGAGTTCCCGTACGCGATCCGTCAGGTTTCCGAGGCGCTCAGCTCCAACGGTTCGACCTCGATGGGCTCGGTCTGCGCCTCCACCATGTCGCTGCTGAACGCCGGTGTGCCGCTGAAGGCCCCGGTCGCAGGTATCGCCATGGGTCTGATCTCCCAGGAGATCGAGGGCGAGACGCACTACGTCACCCTCACCGACATCCTCGGTGCGGAGGACGCCTTCGGTGACATGGACTTCAAGGTCGCCGGTACCAAGGAGTTCGTGACCGCCCTCCAGCTCGACACCAAGCTGGACGGCATCCCCGCCTCCGTTCTGGCCGCGGCCCTCAAGCAGGCCCGTGACGCCCGCCTCCACATCCTCGACGTGATGATGGAAGCGATCGACACCCCGGACGAGATGTCCCCGAACGCCCCGCGGATCATCACCGTGAAGATCCCCGTGGACAAGATCGGTGAGGTCATCGGCCCCAAGGGCAAGATGATCAACCAGATCCAGGAGGACACCGGCGCCGACATCACGATCGAGGACGACGGCACCATCTACATCGGTGCCGCCGACGGTCCGGCCGCCGAGGCCGCCCGCGCCACGATCAACGGCATCGCCAACCCGACCATGCCGGAGGTCGGCGAGCGCTACCTGGGCACCGTCGTGAAGACGACGACCTTCGGCGCGTTCGTCTCGCTGCTGCCGGGCAAGGACGGTCTGCTGCACATCTCGCAGATCCGCAAGCTCGCCGGTGGCAAGCGCGTGGAGAACGTCGAGGACGTCCTCGGCGTCGGCCAGAAGGTCCAGGTCGAGATCGCCGAGATCGACTCCCGCGGCAAGCTCTCCCTGATCCCCGTGATCGAGGGCGAGGACGAGTCCGAGGGTGACCAGAAGAAGGACGACGCCGACAAGTGACGTCCCGTAGTCCCGAGACGACGGCCCGCACCTCCCGTGAGGCGCGGGCCGTCGCCCGTACCCAAACACTGCTCAAGGGCAAGGACGGCGCCGGTACGGTCCGCCGTACGACGCTGCCCGGCGGCCTGCGCGTGGTCACCGAGACCCTGCCGACGGTGCGCTCGGCCACCTTCGGCATCTGGGCCCACGTCGGATCCCGCGACGAGACCCCGAGCCTGAACGGCGCCACGCACTATCTGGAGCACCTGCTCTTCAAGGGCACCCGCAAGCGCTCGGCGCTCGACATCTCCGCCGCGATCGACGCGGTCGGCGGCGAGATGAACGCGTTCACGGCCAAGGAGTACACGTGCTACTACGCGCGGGTGCTCGACAACGACCTGCCGCTGGCCATCGACGTGGTCTGCGACATGCTCACCGACTCGCTCATCCTCCAAGGCGACGTCGATGCCGAACGCGGCGTCATCCTCGAAGAGATCGCGATGACCGAGGACGACCCGGGCGACTGTGTGCACGACCTCTTCGCGCACACGATGCTCGGCGACACCCCGCTCGGCCGTCCGGTGCTCGGCACGGTCGACACCATCAACGCGCTCACCTCCGACCGCATCCGGCGCTTCTACAAGCGGCACTACGACCCCACCCACCTGGTGGTCGCCGCGGCCGGGAACATCGACCACCACAAGGTCGTACGCCAGGTCCGTGCCGCGTTCGAGCGGGCCGGCGCACTGGAGCGCACGGACGCGGTTCCGGTGGCGCCGCGCGCGGGCAGCCGCGCCGTGCGCGCCGCGGGCAAGGTCGACTTCCTGCACCGCACGAGCGAGCAGAGCCACGTCATCCTCGGCATGCCGGGGCTGGCCCGCAGCGACGAACGCCGGTGGGCGCTCAGCGTGCTGAACACGGCGCTCGGCGGCGGCATGTCCTCGCGCCTCTTCCAGGAGGTCCGCGAGAAGCGCGGCCTGGCGTACAGCGTCTACTCGTACACGTCGAGCTTCGCCGACTGCGGACTGTTCGGGGTGTACGCGGGCTGTCGCCCGAGCCAGGTGCACGACGTGCTGAAGATCTGCCGCGACGAACTCGAACTCGTCGCCCGCGACGGTCTGCCGGACGACGAGATCGCCCGCGCCGTGGGACAGCTCTCCGGCTCCACCGTCCTCGGCGTCGAGGACACCGGCGCCCTGATGAACCGTATCGGCAAGAGCGAACTGTGCTGGGGCGAGCAGATGTCGGTCGACGACATGCTGGCCAGGATCGCCGCGGTCACCCCGGACGACGTGCGGGAGGTGGCGCGGGAGATCCTGGGACGGCGTCCCTCGCTGTCCGTCATCGGCCCGCTGAAGGACAAGCAGGCCGACCGGCTGCACGAAGCCGTCTCCTGAAGCCGGGCCCGGACCGGTCTCGAACCGGTCCGGGGCGGCCCTACCGACAGCTGAGAACAAGCGAAGGAGCAGCGACATGAGCAAGCTGCGCGTGGCCGTACTCGGCGCCAAGGGCCGTATCGGCTCCGAGGCGGTACGGGCCGTCGAGTCCGCCGAGGACATGGAACTCGTGGCCGCCCTCGGCCGGGGCGACAAACTGGAGAGCCTCGTCGACGCGGGCGCCGAGGTCGTGGTGGAGCTGACCACCCCCGGCTCGGTCATGGGCAACCTCGACTTCTGCGTACGGCACCAGATCCACGCCGTGGTCGGTACGACCGGCTGGACCGAGGAGCGCCTGTCCCAACTGCGCGACTGGCTGGCCGAGTTCCCGGACACCGGTGTGCTCATCGCGCCGAACTTCTCCATCGGCGCCGTACTGACCATGAAGTTCGCCGAGGTCGCGGCCCCGTACTTCGAGTCCGTCGAGGTCGTGGAGCTGCACCACCCGAACAAGGCCGACGCGCCCAGTGGCACCGCGGCCCGCACCGCGCAGCTCATCGCCGCCGCACGCGAACGGGCCCAGAGCCCGGCTCAGCCGGACGCCACGGTCACCGCGCTCGAGGGCGCGCGCGGCGCCGACGTGGACGGTGTGCCCGTGCACTCGGTACGGCTGCGCGGCCTCCTCGCCCACCAAGAGGTCCTGCTCGGCGGCGAGGGCGAGACCCTCACCATCCGGCACGACTCCCTGCACCACAGCAGCTTCATGCCGGGCATCCTGCTCGCCGCCCGTCGCATTCCCACCGCTCCCGGCCTCACGTTCGGCCTGGAGCACTTCCTGGATCTCGGCTGAACCATGCGCGCGAAGATCACGTACACCGTCACGGCCGCCGTCCTCGTCGTCTACTTCGTCCTGGTCGGCAGCCGCGGCGTCCTGCTCATCCAGCACGGCACCCCGATCACCGTCGCCTTCGGGCTCTCGGTGCTCGTCCTGCCGTTCATCGGCGTCTGGTTCCTGTGGAAGAGCACCCGCTTCGTCACCAAGGCCAATGCCCTGGCCGCCGAACTCGAGGCGGAGGGCGGGCTGCCCGTCGACGAGCTGGTCCGTACGCCCAGTGGACGGATCGACCGGGACTCGGCGGACGCGGTCTTCGTCAAGCGCAAGGCCGAGACCGAGGCCGCACCGGGGGACTGGCGCTGCTGGTTCCGCCTCGCGGTCGCCTACCACGACGCCCGTGACACCCCGCGCGCGCGTAAGGCGATGCAGCGGGCGATCGCGCTGCACGAGGGCAAGCCGGTACAGGCGGAGACGGTCTAGAAATCCCTGGCCGCTTCGGGCGGCCGCCCCCAGGCGCGGCCTGAGGCTGCGGTCGACCTTACGAACGGGGTCCGGGCCCACCCTGCGGGAGCGGGCCGTGGGCCCCGGCGTGCTGCTGTGCCCAGGCCTCGATCCGGTCGGCGGCACGGTCGAAGGCCCCGGGCCTGCCCAGGAAGTCGGCGTTGTGCGTGGTCATCAGCGGGCGCAGTTCCTCGTCCGGCCGGGAACGCCGCTGCAGCACCAGGGCCTCGCCCTGCACGGTGCGCGGTAGGCCGAGCCAGCGCACGGGCTGCTGCGCGGTGCGGACGGCGGCGACCTGGTCCCAGGAGACGGTCCGGGTGGCGAACATCCCCACCCGTCGCACGCCCCGGCTGCCCACCCATGTCCCCATCCGCAGCATCCGCAGCGCGGTGGCGATGATCAGCAGCGCAAGGACTCCGCAGGCCAGCGTCTCGGCGGGTGACCCCGCGAACGCGATGATCACCGTGGAGAGCAGGACGAAGGCGGCGAGCAGAAGCAGCGAGGCGGCCAGGCCCACCCGCCACGGCCCGGGCCGGTACGGACGGCGCCAGCGGTCCGGGTCGGGGTGGGGGAGTTCGTCGTCGCCGCGCGCATCTCCGAAGGCTCGGTCGGCGGTGAGAAAGGTCAAGGGCACGACGGGTCCTCACTCGTACGCGATGGGGCTGCCCGGTGAGGCTACCGACCACTTCGTCCCGTCACCACCCCGGTCGCGGCCGACTGTCGGTGGCGGGCCGTAGAGTTGGCGCCGCCCGTGAGTCGTGAGGGAAGGACCCCGCAGATCGTGACCGACACCCCCGCCGAGGACCTCAAGCCCGCCTTTCGCAGCGATGTCGTGGTGGAGCTCGTGAAGCACGCCGCCAACGACAGCGACGTGTTGTGGGCCGCCCGTGTCTCCACCGCCGGCGAGCAGTCGCTGGACGAGTTGAAGAAGGACCCGGAGCGCTCCAAGGGCCTCATCAACTACTTGATGCGGGACCGGCACGGCAGCCCCTTCGAGCACAACTCGATGACCTTCTTCATCAGCGCCCCGATCTTCGTCTTCCGCGAGTTCATGCGCCACCGGGTCGGCTGGAGCTACAACGAGGAGTCGGGACGGTACCGCCGCCTGCAGCCCTCCTTCTACGTTCCCGGCAAGGACCGCAGGCTCGTACAGCAGGGCAGGCCCGGCAAGTACGTCTTCGTCGAGGGCACCGAAGAGCAGTACGACCTGACCACCCGTGTGATGGAGGACTCCTACCGGCAGTCCTACGAGGCGTACCAGGAGATGCTCGCCGCCGGAGTCGCCCGCGAGGTGGCCCGCGCAGTGCTGCCCGTGGGGCTGTTCTCCTCGATGTACGCGACCTGCAACGCCCGTTCCCTGATGCACTTCCTCGGGCTGCGCACCCAGCACGAACTCGCGACGACGCCCAGCTTCCCGCAGCGCGAGATCGAAATGGTGGGCGAGCAGATGGAGGCGCACTGGGCGCAGCTGATGCCCCTGACCCACGCGGCGTTCAACGCCAACGGCCGCGTGGCACCTTGATCACCGGGCACAGGTGTACGGGTCAGCCATGCGAGGTGTCCGGATTGCGGGGCTTTGTGAGGTTCATCTAGCCTGATCGCACGGACCCGGCACTGCTTGAACCCCCGAGCAGGCAGTGCCGGGCTCCGTCTTTGTCACGTCCAGCGGTCTGCCCCGAGGGGCGACCGCGCGTTGAGCAGCGAGTAGCGTGTTACCCATGGCTCCGACCTCCACTCCGCAGACCCCCTTCGGGCGCGTTCTCACCGCCATGGTCACGCCGTTCACGGCGGACGGCATTGTCGACCTCGACGGCGCCCAGCAGCTGGCCCACCACCTGGTGGACGCGGGCAACGACGGCCTGATCATCAACGGGACCACCGGTGAGTCCCCGACCACCAGCAACGCGGAGAAATCGGAGCTCGTACGGGCGGTCGTGGAGGCCGTCGGCGACCGGGCCCACATCGTGGCGGGCGTCGGCACCAACGACACCCGGCACAGCATCGAACTGGCCAAGGACGCCGAGCAGGCGGGCGCACACGGCCTGCTGACCGTCACCCCGTACTACAACAAGCCGCCGCAGGAAGGCCTCCTGCGCCACTTCACCGCCGTGGCCGACGCGACCGCGCTCCCGGTGATGCTCTACGACATCCCCGGCCGCAGCGGCGTACCCATCAACACCGAAACCCTGGTGCGTCTGGCCGAGCACCCGCGTATCGTCGCCAACAAGGACGCCAAGGGCGACCTCGGCCGCGCGAGCTGGGCCATCGCCCGCTCGGATCTCGCCTGGTACTCCGGCGACGACATGCTGAACCTCCCCCTCCTCTCGGTTGGCGCGATCGGCTTCGTCTCCGTCGTCAGCCACCTGGTGACCCCGGAACTCCGCGCCATGCTCGACGCCTTCAACGCGGGCGACGTGCACAAGGCCACCGAGATCCACCAGAAGCTGCTGCCGGTCTTCACCGGGATGTTCCGCACCCAGGGCGTCATCACCTGCAAGGCCGCACTCGCTCTGCAGGGACTCCCCGGCGGACCGTTGCGCCTGCCCCTGGTCGAACTGTCACCCGAGGAGACGGCCCAGCTCAAGAGCGATCTCGCGGCCGGCGGGGTACAGATCTGAGTACACACCTCGGCCGGACCCACCGAGTCACGGCCGACAAAGACTTCACAACTGAATAGGCAGGGCACTCCGAACGTCCCTGCCGTCCCACACAGTCACATGCACGAAACGTCATACGCGCCACGTGCCCCCGAGGTACGTGGCGCGCATGGTCAGGAGAGTCTTTTGAGTCATCCGCATCCCGAACTCGGCCGACCGCCGACACTCGCCAAGGGAGCCCTCCGGGTCACCCCGCTCGGCGGCCTCGGCGAAATCGGCCGGAACATGACCGTCTTCGAGTACGACGGCCGCCTGCTGATCGTCGACTGCGGAGTGCTCTTCCCCGAGGAGGAGCAGCCCGGAATCGACCTGATCCTGCCGGACTTCACGTCCATCAGGGACCGCCTCGACGACATCGACGGCATCGTCCTCACCCACGGGCACGAGGACCACATCGGCGGCGTCCCCTTCCTGCTCCGCGAGAAGCCGGACATCCCGCTGATCGGCTCCAAGCTGACCCTCGCGCTCATCGAGGCGAAGCTCCAGGAGCACCGCATCCGCCCCTACACACTCGAGGTCGCCGAGGGCAACCGCGAACGGGTCGGCCCCTTCGACTGCGAGTTCATCGCCGTCAACCACTCCATCCCGGACGCCCTGGCCGTCGCCATCCGCACGCCCGCGGGCATGGTGGTGCACACCGGCGACTTCAAGATGGACCAGCTCCCGCTGGACAGCCGGCTCACCGACCTGCACGCCTTCGCGCGGCTGAGCGAGGAAGGCATCGACCTTCTACTCTCGGACTCGACGAACGCCGAGGTCCCCGGCTTCACCCCGCACGAGCGCGACATCTCCAATGTGCTGCGCCAGGTGTTTGCCGGTGCCCGCAAGCGCATCATCGTGGCGAGCTTCGCCAGCCATGTGCACCGCATCCAGCAGATCCTGGACGCTGCCCACGAGTACGGCCGCAGGGTCGCCTTCGTCGGACGGTCGATGGTCCGCAACATGGGCATCGCCCGGGACCTCGGCTATCTCAAGGTGCCGCCGGGCCTGGTGGTGGACGTCAAGACACTCGACGACCTGCCGGACAGCGAGGTCGTCCTCGTCTGCACGGGATCCCAGGGCGAGCCGATGGCCGCGCTCTCCCGGATGGCGAACCGCGACCACCAGATCCGGATCGTCCAGGGCGACACCGTGATCCTCGCGTCCTCGCTCATCCCCGGCAACGAGAACGCGGTCTACCGCGTGATCAACGGCCTGACCCGGTGGGGCGCCAATGTCGTACACAAGGGCAATGCCAAGGTGCACGTTTCCGGCCACGCCTCCGCGGGCGAACTGCTGTACTTCTACAACATCTGCAAGCCGCGCAACCTGATGCCGGTGCACGGCGAATGGCGCCACCTGAGAGCCAACGCCGAGCTCGGCGCGCTCACCGGTGTCCCGCACGACCGCATCGTCATCGCCGAGGACGGAGTCGCGGTCGACCTCGTCGAGGGCAAGGCGCGCATCTCCGGCAAGGTCCAGGCGGGGTACGTCTACGTGGACGGCCTCTCGGTCGGCGACGTCACCGAGACCTCGCTCAAGGACCGCAGAATCCTCGGCGACGAGGGCATCATCTCGGCCTTCGTCGTCATCGATTCCAGCACCGGCAAGATCACCGGTGGCCCGCACATCCATGCGCGGGGTTCCGGCATCGACGACTCGGCCTTCTCCGCGATCATCCCGAAGGTCCAGGAAGTCCTGGAGAGATCCGCGCAGGACGGTGTGGTCGAACCCCACCAACTGCAGCAGCTCATCCGTCGCACGCTGGGCAAGTGGGTGTCCGACACCTACCGCCGGCGCCCGATGATCCTGCCGGTCGTGGTCGAGGTCTGACCCGGCCGGGAGCCGCGTCCGCACGCCGTCACTGGAGCGGAGCCCCTCGATTTGCTTCGAGGCGCTCCGCTCCAGTACGTTTACGGCTCCGCCAGCGAGGGAACACCGGCCGCTCACACGGTTGTTGGGACCCAGAGGGGGCGGAGAAACCGACTCAGAGTCTCTGATAAAGTCGGTTCAGCCGAAAGGGAGCCGCAAGGCGAGCGAATAGGCAAAGGCTTTCCAGCGGCCACTGGATCGAAATTCGGACCGGTAACGGGACGGGAAAACGGTCTGGTAGAGTCTGGAACACCGAAGGGAAGCGCCCGGAGGAAAGCCCGAGAGGAAAGCTTGGGTGAGTACAAAGGAAGCGTCCGTTCCTTGAGAACTCAACAGCGTGCCAAAAGTCAACGCCAGATATGTTGATACCCCGTCTCCAGCATCAGCTGGGGCGAGGTTCCTTTGAAGAAAACACAGCGAGGACGCTGTGTGCGGGAGCGATTATTCCTTGCTCTCGCACCGCTCTCGTGATGTGTCGTTCCGATTACGGGAAAACATTCACGGAGAGTTTGATCCTGGCTCAGGACGAACGCTGGCGGCGTGCTTAACACATGCAAGTCGAACGATGAAGCCGCTTCGGTGGTGGATTAGTGGCGAACGGGTGAGTAACACGTGGGCAATCTGCCCTGCACTCTGGGACAAGCCCTGGAAACGGGGTCTAATACCGGATAATACCCTCTCTCGCATGGGAGAGGGTTGAAAGCTCCGGCGGTGCAGGATGAGCCCGCGGCCTATCAGCTTGTTGGTGAGGTAGTGGCTCACCAAGGCGACGACGGGTAGCCGGCCTGAGAGGGCGACCGGCCACACTGGGACTGAGACACGGCCCAGACTCCTACGGGAGGCAGCAGTGGGGAATATTGCACAATGGGCGAAAGCCTGATGCAGCGACGCCGCGTGAGGGATGACGGCCTTCGGGTTGTAAACCTCTTTCAGCAGGGAAGAAGCGAAAGTGACGGTACCTGCAGAAGAAGCGCCGGCTAACTACGTGCCAGCAGCCGCGGTAATACGTAGGGCGCAAGCGTTGTCCGGAATTATTGGGCGTAAAGAGCTCGTAGGCGGCTTGTCACGTCGGTTGTGAAAGCCCGGGGCTTAACCCCGGGTCTGCAGTCGATACGGGCAGGCTAGAGTTCGGTAGGGGAGATCGGAATTCCTGGTGTAGCGGTGAAATGCGCAGATATCAGGAGGAACACCGGTGGCGAAGGCGGATCTCTGGGCCGATACTGACGCTGAGGAGCGAAAGCGTGGGGAGCGAACAGGATTAGATACCCTGGTAGTCCACGCCGTAAACGGTGGGCACTAGGTGTGGGCAACATTCCACGTTGTCCGTGCCGCAGCTAACGCATTAAGTGCCCCGCCTGGGGAGTACGGCCGCAAGGCTAAAACTCAAAGGAATTGACGGGGGCCCGCACAAGCGGCGGAGCATGTGGCTTAATTCGACGCAACGCGAAGAACCTTACCAAGGCTTGACATACACCGGAAACGGCCAGAGATGGTCGCCCCCTTGTGGTCGGTGTACAGGTGGTGCATGGCTGTCGTCAGCTCGTGTCGTGAGATGTTGGGTTAAGTCCCGCAACGAGCGCAACCCTTGTCCCGTGTTGCCAGCAGGCCCTTGTGGTGCTGGGGACTCACGGGAGACCGCCGGGGTCAACTCGGAGGAAGGTGGGGACGACGTCAAGTCATCATGCCCCTTATGTCTTGGGCTGCACACGTGCTACAATGGCCGGTACAATGAGCTGCGATACCGCGAGGTGGAGCGAATCTCAAAAAGCCGGTCTCAGTTCGGATTGGGGTCTGCAACTCGACCCCATGAAGTCGGAGTCGCTAGTAATCGCAGATCAGCATTGCTGCGGTGAATACGTTCCCGGGCCTTGTACACACCGCCCGTCACGTCACGAAAGTCGGTAACACCCGAAGCCGGTGGCCCAACCCTTGTGGAGGGAGCTGTCGAAGGTGGGACTGGCGATTGGGACGAAGTCGTAACAAGGTAGCCGTACCGGAAGGTGCGGCTGGATCACCTCCTTTCTAAGGAGCATCTAGGCCGCCAAGCTTGCTTGGTGGTCCAGAGCCATAACGCAGGCGAACGTCCTGCGATGGTCGCTCATGGGTGGAACGTTGACTATTCGGCACAGACAGTTGGATGGGTTCACTAGTACTGCTCTTCGGAGCGTGGAACGTGGAGATCGTCAACTGGCTGTGCCGGGCGCGCTGTTGGGTGTCTGAGGGTGCGAGCGTGAGCTCGCCCTTCGGTATGCCGGCCCCAGTGAACTCGGACTCTGGTTCGGGGTGGTGGGTGGTTGGTCGTTGTTTGAGAACTGCACAGTGGACGCGAGCATCTGTGGCCAAGTTTTTAAGGGCGCACGGTGGATGCCTTGGCACCAGGAACCGATGAAGGACGTGGGAGGCCACGATAGGCCCCGGGGAGCTGTCAACCGAGCTGTGATCCGGGGGTGTCCGAATGGGGAAACCCGGCAGTCGTCATGGGCTGTCACCCTTGCCTGAACACATAGGGCATGTGGAGGGAACGCGGGGAAGTGAAACATCTCAGTACCCGCAGGAAGAGAAAACAACCGTGATTCCGGGAGTAGTGGCGAGCGAAACTGGATGAGGCTAAACCTCAAGCGTGTGAGACCCGGCAGGGGTTGCGCTTGGGGTGTTGTGGGATCTCTCTTCTGTCGTCTGCCGGCGGCAGGACGAGTCAGAAACCGTTGATGTAGGCGAAGGACATGCGAAAGGTCCGGCGTAGAGGGTAAGACCCCCGTAGCTGAAACATTAGCGGCTCGTTTGAGAGACACCCAAGTAGCACGGGGCCCGAGAAATCCCGTGTGAATCTGGCGGGACCACCCGCTAAGCCTAAATATTCCCTGGTGACCGATAGCGGATAGTACCGTGAGGGAATGGTGAAAAGTACCCCGGGAGGGGAGTGAAATAGTACCTGAAACCGTGTGCCTACAAGCCGTGGGAGCGTCGGACACACTTTGTGTGTCTCGTGACTGCGTGCCTTTTGAAGAATGAGCCTGCGAGTTTGCGGTGTGTTGCGAGGTTAACCCGTGTGGGGAAGCCGTAGCGAAAGCGAGTCCGAATAGGGCGGTTTAGTAGCGCGCTCAAGACCCGAAGCGGAGTGATCTAGCCATGGGCAGGTTGAAGCGGAGGTAAGACTTCGTGGAGGACCGAACCCACCAGGGTTGAAAACCTGGGGGATGACCTGTGGTTAGGGGTGAAAGGCCAATCAAACTCCGTGATAGCTGGTTCTCCCCGAAATGCATTTAGGTGCAGCGTCGTGTGTTTCTTGCCGGAGGTAGAGCACTGGATAGGCGATGGGCCCTACCGGGTTACTGACCTTAGCCAAACTCCGAATGCCGGTAAGTGAGAGCGCGGCAGTGAGACTGTGGGGGATAAGCTCCATGGTCGAGAGGGAAACAGCCCAGAGCATCGACTAAGGCCCCTAAGCGTACGCTAAGTGGGAAAGGATGTGGAGTCGCAGAGACAACCAGGAGGTTGGCTTAGAAGCAGCCATCCTTGAAAGAGTGCGTAATAGCTCACTGGTCAAGTGATTCCGCGCCGACAATGTAGCGGGGCTCAAGCGTACCGCCGAAGTCGTGTCATTGCAGCAATACTCCCAACGGAGGCTGTGATGGGTAGGGGAGCGTCGTGTGCCGGGTGAAGCCGCGCCGGAAGGCAGTGGTGGACGGTTCACGAGTGAGAATGCAGGCATGAGTAGCGATACAAACGTGAGAAACGTTTGCGCCGATTGACTAAGGGTTCCTGGGTCAAGCTGATCTGCCCAGGGTAAGTCGGGACCTAAGGCGAGGCCGACAGGCGTAGTCGATGGATAACCGGTTGATATTCCGGTACCCGCTGTAGAGCGTCAAACATTGAATCCAGTGATGCTAAGCCCGTGAAGCCGTTCCGGACCCTTCGGGGAATGGAAAGTGGTGGAGCCGGTGACCCGAGCTGGTAGTAGGTGAGTGATGGGGTGACGCAGGAAGGTAGTCCATCCCGGGCGGTGGTTGTCCCGGGGTAAGGGTGTAGCCCGTCATCTAGGTAAATCCGGATGGCACGTGGGTGAGACCTGATGCCGAGCCGATTGTGGTGAAGTGGATGATCCTATGCTGTCGAGAAAAGCCTCTAGCGAGTTTTATGGCGGCCCGTACCCTAAACCGACTCAGGTGGTCAGGTAGAGAATACCGAGGCGTTCGGGTGAACTATGGTTAAGGAACTCGGCAAAATGCCCCCGTAACTTCGGGAGAAGGGGGGCCATTTCTGGTGATGAGCTTCGCGCTCTGAGCTGGGGGTGGCCGCAGAGACCAGCGAGAAGCGACTGTTTACTAAAAACACAGGTCCGTGCGAAGCCGTAAGGCGATGTATACGGACTGACGCCTGCCCGGTGCTGGAACGTTAAGGGGACCGGTTAGTCACATTTCGGTGTGGCGAAGCTGAGAACTTAAGCGCCAGTAAACGGCGGTGGTAACTATAACCATCCTAAGGTAGCGAAATTCCTTGTCGGGTAAGTTCCGACCTGCACGAATGGCGTAACGACTTCTCGACTGTCTCAACCATAGGCCCGGTGAAATTGCACTACGAGTAAAGATGCTCGTTTCGCGCAGCAGGACGGAAAGACCCCGGGACCTTTACTACAGTTTGATATTGGTGTTCGGTTCGGCTTGTGTAGGATAGGTGGGAGACTGTGAACTCTGGACGCCAGTTCAGGGGGAGTCGTTGTTGAAATACCACTCTGGTCGTGCTGGATGTCTAACCTGGGTCCGTGATCCGGATCAGGGACAGTGTCTGATGGGTAGTTTAACTGGGGCGGTTGCCTCCTAAAGGGTAACGGAGGCGCCCAAAGGTTCCCTCAGCCTGGTTGGTAATCAGGTGTTGAGTGTAAGTGCACAAGGGAGCTTGACTGTGAGACCGACGGGTCGAGCAGGGACGAAAGTCGGGACTAGTGATCCGGCGGTGGCTTGTGGAAGCGCCGTCGCTCAACGGATAAAAGGTACCCCGGGGATAACAGGCTGATCTTCCCCAAGAGTCCATATCGACGGGATGGTTTGGCACCTCGATGTCGGCTCGTCGCATCCTGGGGCTGGAGTCGGTCCCAAGGGTTGGGCTGTTCGCCCATTAAAGCGGTACGCGAGCTGGGTTTAGAACGTCGTGAGACAGTTCGGTCCCTATCCGCTGTGCGCGTAGGAATATTGAGAAGGGCTGTCCCTAGTACGAGAGGACCGGGACGGACGACCCTCTGGTGTGCCAGTTGTTCTGCCAAGGGCATGGCTGGTTGGCTACGTTCGGGAGGGATAACCGCTGAAAGCATCTAAGCGGGAAGCCTGCTTCGAGATGAGTATTCCCACCTCCTTGAGAGGGTAAGGCTCCCAGTAGACGACTGGGTTGATAGGCCAGATATGGAAGCCCTGTAAGGGGTGGAGTTGACTGGTACTAATAGGCCGAGGGCTTGTCCTCAGTTGCTCGCGTCCACTGTGTTGGTTCTGAAACCACGAACAACCTCCACACCCATGTGTATTGGGTGTGATGCCTGGTTGTCTGTTTCATAGTGTTTCGGTGGTCATAGCGTGAGGGAAACGCCCGGTTACATTCCGAACCCGGAAGCTAAGCCTTACAGCGCCGATGGTACTGCAGGGGGGACCCTGTGGGAGAGTAGGACGCCGCCGAACTAAACGTAGAAGGAGCGGGTCCCCGATCTTAGGGTCGGGGACCCGCTCCTTTTTTGTTTCCGTCACCTCACGTTCACGTTGCGCGGCAAGCATGCCCTGTATGGGGACACTTGCAATGCTGCGAGCCGCTGGTATCGGCGCTGGTGACGACGTTGTCGTGTCGGCCTTCGGGAACCCCGAGGTGGCCCGGGCGGTGGCCCTCGCGGGTGCCCGTCCGGTGTTCGCGGACATCGACGAGTCGAGCTACTGCCTGGACCCGGCCGCCGTGGAAGCCCAGGTGGGACCGCGGACCGCCGGTGTCGTCGCCGTCCACCGCTTCGGCCACCGCGCGGACCTTACGCGGCTGCACAGCATCGGTCGGCGGCACGGCCTCCTCGTACTGGAGCACCTGGAGCACGCCGAGGACGAGGTGGGCGACGAGGTGCGGCAGCGGCGGGTGCACGCGGCCTATCTGGACCGTCGGCTGAGCGGTGTCCTGACGCCGCTGCCGTCGGACGGGCACAGCTATGCGCAGTACGTGGTGCGGATCCCGGGGAACGGGCGGCCGGACCGGGACGCGTTCGCCAGGACGATAAGGGCGAGGGGCGTGGAG
This sequence comes from Streptomyces sp. NA04227, assembly GCF_013364195.1. Lineage (NCBI taxonomy): Bacteria > Bacillati > Actinomycetota > Actinomycetes > Kitasatosporales > Streptomycetaceae > Streptomyces > Streptomyces sp. NA04227. The sequence continues at coordinate 6,398,433 of NZ_CP054918.1, forward strand.
TGCCGGGTGCCAGTGAAGACGCCGTTGCACCGGACGCCGGAGTTCTTGCGGCAGGTGGCACTGCCGAGGACCGAGCGGGCCGCCGACGAAACGCTTGCGCTTGCGGTTGATGCCTCGATGGGCCGCCGCGATCTTCAGCGCACCGTGTCCGCGTGCAATGCCCTCGGCGGTCTGCTGATGCCTGCCTGAGGGGTGCGGCTCCGGGCCGGGTGGCCTGGCCCAAGTCCCTGATGGGGAGGGGCGGGACACCGGTTGGGAGCACCGCTTCGAACGGGGTATGATCTATCTCGTTGCCGCGCGGAAAGCAGGAAATCCGCGAAGTGACCGGCCCCTATAGCTCAGTCGGTAGAGCGTCTCCATGGTAAGGAGAAGGTCAACGGTTCGATTCCGTTTGGGGGCTCAGACAAACAAAGGCTCTCGCCCAACTGGGCGGGAGCCTTTGGTGTTTGAGGGGCGGGTCGGGGAGTGTTCCGGCCCGCCCCTCGTTCTTAGTCCGTGTGGAGGCCCGGGACGCGCATCGCCAGAATGGCCATGTCGTCCGAGGGCGCGTCCGAGGCGAAGCGCTCCACGGCGCGCATCACCCGTGCGGCCACCGCGCCCGCGGTGAGTCCCGTGGACGTGGCGAGGACCTCGGCGAGGCCGTCGTCGCCCAGCATGCGGGAGCCCTCACGGCGTTCGGTGACGCCGTCGGTCACGCACAGCAGGATGTCGCCGGGGTCCAGGGTGACGGTCTGTTCGTAGAGCTCGAGGTCGTCCATGACGCCGAGCAGCGGCTGCGGCTCGGCCGCCGGTTCGACGGTGCCGTCCTGGCGGAGGCGCAGGGGCAGCGGATGGCCCGCGCAGACCACCTTCAGGATCGCGCTGCCGTCCTCCTGCGGCCACAACTCCCCGTACAGCAGCGTCAGGAAGCGGCTGCGGGCGCCCTCGTCGAGGATGGCCGAGTTGAGGCGTTCCAGGACGGCGGGGCCGCCGAAGCCCTCGCGGGCGAGCAGGCGCAGGGCGTGCCGGGCCAGGCCGGTGACGGCCGCGGCCTCGGGGCCCGTGCCGCAGACGTCGCCGATGGCGAAGCCGTAGGCGCCCTCGCGGATGGGGAACAAGTCGTAGAAGTCGCCGCCGACTTCGTTGCCCTCGCCCGCGGCGCGGTAGATGACGTCGACCTCCACGCCCGGCACCTGGACCAGCTCGGGCGGCAGCAGGCTGCGCTGGAGGGACTGGCTGATGGCCGTCCGCTCCGAGTACAGGCGGGCGTTGTCCAGGGCGAGCGCCGCTCGGCGGGAGAGGTCCTCGGCGAGTTCCAGGATTTCCTGGCGGAAGTGTTCGTCGGTGGGCTTGCCGAGCGTCAGCATGCCGATGACGCGGTTGCGTGCCACCAGCGGGAGTACCACGGTCTCGCCGCCGACCGCGGAGGCGGTGGCGAGGGTGGTGCCCACGCCCGCGGCCAGGCTGGGCGGTTCGCCGAGGTCGAGGTTGCGCATGGAGGTGCGCAGCGCGGCCTCGTGCGCCGCCTTCGCCGGCGCGTTCCAGATGCGTGCGCCCGGCGTGGGCACCGGGTCGGGCGGATCGATCCTGGAGAGCAGGGCCTTGAGGCCGTCGATGCGTTCCTCGTCCTCGTGCAGTACGTAGGAGAGGTATGGGTCCGAGGACTGGTCGGCGATGGTGTAGACGGCGCACCAGGTGGCGAGCGTAGGGACGGTCATCTGCGCCATGAGCGCGAGCGTCTGGTCCCGGTCGAGGGTTCCTGCGAGGAGGTCGGAGGCCTCGACGAGGAAGGACAGCGAACCGCGGCGCAGGCGTTCGAGTTCGCCGAGACGGGCGGACTCGACGGCGAGGGCGATCCGGTCGGCGGCGAACTGCAGCCGCAGCGCCTCCTCGTTGGAGTACCGCCCGGGGGACTCGGCCGCGACACCGAGGGAACCGGTCAGGCGGCCCTCGACCTTCAGCGGCACGGTCACCACCGAGCGCATACCCGTACCGCCGAGGAGCGGCACCGCGCCGGGGACGACCGTGAGGTCCTCGTGGACGGCGGGCATCCGGGCGGAGCCGTAGCGGCCGGGGCCCGCCTCGACGGGGACGCGGGCGAAGCGCTGGCGGGCCGAGGGCAGTCCGGTGGAGGCGCGGACCTCCAGCTCGGTCTCGTCGTCGGTGGCCAGGAGCAGGAAGGCGGCGTCGCCGTCGAGCATGTCACGGGCGCGTTCGACGGTGCGCTGGAGGAGGCCGTCGAGGTCGTCCGGGGCGGGCGAGCCGATGAAGACCTCGAACGGGTCGGCCGAGGAGCCGTCGCCGGAGGAGGCGGACTGGTCGGACTGTGCGACGCGCAGCGGCGTCTGGAGGACGGCGCGTTCGTGGTCGCGTACCAGCAGGCAGACCGTGGAGGGCTCGCCGTCGGCGTCGCGGACCCGCAGGTGCGAGGCGTAGACGGGGGTGACCCGGCCCTGGGCGCTGCGGATGCCGTAGCTGCCCTCCCAGCGCGAGAGCTGGAGGGCCTCGGCGATGCCGGTGCTGATCCCGGGGGTGTGCGGCCAGGCGGCGAAGTCGGTCAGGGGCTTGCCGGTGACCTGGTCGGCGGCGTAGCCGAAGAGGGTTTCGGCGTCCTCGTTCCAGGAGCTGATGGTGCCCGCGCGGTCGATCTGGACGACCGCGACGCGGACCCGGCCGTCGGCCAGCGGGAGCACGTCGGTGGGCAGCGAGGGACCGGCCGAGCGGGTGCCGACCGGCCGGTCGGGGAGTTCGAGGGCGAACCAGACGTGCTTGTGGGTGGGGCTGTACTCGACGCCCCAGTGCCCGGCGAGCGCGGCGCAGAGCTGGAGGCCGCGGCCGCCCTCGCGGTCGGGGCTGCCCATGTTGACGGCCGACTGCTGGAGCGGGATCTCACGCTCCGGGTAGCGGTCGCCGACCTCGATGCGTACGGAGTTCTCGCTGCGCAGGCACAGGACCTCGGCGGCGGTGCCCGCGTGGACGACGGCGTTGGTGACCAGTTCGCTGGTGAGCACCACCGCGTCGTCGATGACGTCGGCGAAACCCCAGCCTTGCAGGGTGTCGCGGACGAAGGAGCGTGCGGTCGCGACGGAGCGGCCGACCGGTTCGAATGTCGCGGCCGCGCGGGCGGTGATCACAGAGCTCCTTGTGCCGTGGTCGACGTGTGCTGCCGTGCGGTCCGCCTGATCGTGCGGCCCTGGTTCGGGGGCGCCGCCCCCGGGCAGGTGCAGTCCGGTGGTCATGTGCGGCCGCGTCCTCCGATACCCGTGTCTGTGCCTGCCACCCCCGGCCGGGCGGTCCGGGTGGGTGGACAGCCGTCGCCCAGGTTACTTACCTTCGCCATTCATGCGGATGCCGCCCGCAACACTTTCCGCCCGGAGGGTGTGCGGAGGGTGTGCGAAGCTGCCGAACTGTTATGGCCTGGTTCAGCCGGGGTGAAACACTGGGCAGGCTTGGAACGAGAGCCCGATCACGAGGTCGACCCCTGCGGGAGGGACACGGTGGAGTCTGGCGCAGCGACGCGTAGCACCAGCACGCGCGCAGAAGGCGGACAAAACCCGGGTAAGCCGCGAAAGTCGCGCAACGGGACAACTACGGTCGACTCGGCGGCCCTGAACAGATTGCTCGCCGCCCTGGTGTCGATGCGCGACGGAAACTTCCGCAAGCGTCTCACCGTCTCCGGTGACGATGTGATGTCCGAGATCGCCGCCGTGTTCAACGAGGTGGCCGAGCGGAACATGCATCTCACCGGCGAGCTGACGCGGGTGCGGCGGATGGTCGGGCGTGAGGGAAAGCTCACGGAACGGCTGGAAACAGGCGCTTGCGAGGGCTCCTGGGCGGTGGCGATCGATGCCTCCAACGCCCTGGTCGAGGATCTCGTACGTCCGGTCTCCGAGGTCGGACGGGTGCTCTCCGCGGTCGCCGACGGCGATCTGGAGCAGCGGATGGAGCTGCGGGCGGAGGCACCGGAGGGCAACGGGCACCCGCTGCGCGGCGAGTTCCTCAAGGTCGGCCGGACCGTCAACAACCTGGTCGACCAGCTCTCCACCTTCACCGACGAGGTGACCCGGGTGGCCAGCGAGGTGGGCACCGAGGGCAAGCTCGGCGGGCAGGCCAGGGTGCGCGGGATGTCGGGTTCCTGGAAGGACCTGACGGACTCCGTGAACACCATGGCGTACCGGCTCACCGCACAGGTGCGCGACATCGCCCTGGTGACGACGGCGGTGGCCAAGGGTGATCTTTCCCGCAAGGTCACCGTGCACGTCGCCGGCGAGATGCTGGAGCTGAAGAACACCGTCAACACCATGGTGGACCAGCTCTCCTCGTTCTCCTCCGAGGTGACCCGGGTCGCCCGCGAGGTCGGCACCGAGGGTGAACTCGGCGGCCAGGCCCGGGTGCCCGGCGTCGCCGGTGTGTGGAAGGACCTCACCGACTCGGTGAACCTGATGGCGGGCAACCTCACCGCACAGGTGCGCGGGATCGCCCAGGTCACCACCGCGGTCGCCAACGGCGACCTGTCGCAGAAGGTCACCGTCAGCGCGCGGGGCGAGGTCGCACAGCTCGCCGAGACCATCAACCAGATGACCGAGACGCTGCGCACCTTCGCGGACGAGGTCACGCGTGTGGCCAACGAGGTCGGCGCGGAGGGGCGGCTCGGCGGCCAGGCGAACGTGCCGGGCGCGGCCGGTACCTGGAAGGACCTCACCGACTCGGTGAACACGGTCTTCCGCAACCTCACCACGCAGGTGCGCGACATCGCGCAGGTGACGACGGCGGTGGCCAACGGTGACCTGTCCCAGGAGGTCACGGTCGACGTCTCCGGCGAGATGCTGGAGCTGAAGAACACCGTCAACACGATGGTCGGGCAGCTCTCCGCGTTCGGTGCCGAGGTGACCCGCGTCGCCCGCGAGGTCGGTGTCGAGGGTGAGCTGGGCGGCCAGGCGCAGGTGCCCGGCGCGGCCGGTACCTGGAAGGACCTCACCGACTCGGTGAACACCGCCTTCCGCAACCTCACCGGGCAGGTCCGCAACATCGCCCAGGTGACGACGGCGGTGGCCAACGGTGACCTCTCGCAGAAGGTCACGGTCGACGTCTCCGGCGAGATGCTCCAGCTGAAGAACACCGTGAACACGATGGTGGACCAGCTCTCCAGCTTCGCCGACCAGGTCACCAGGATGGCCAGGGACGTGGGCACCGAGGGCCGCCTCGGCGGTCAGGCCCGGGTGGACGGCGTGAGCGGCACCTGGAAGGAACTCACCGACTCCGTCAACTTCATGGCGGGCAACCTGACGTCGCAGGTGCGCCAGATCGCGCAGGTGACGACGGCGGTGGCGCGCGGCGACCTGTCGCAGAAGATCGACGTCGACGCGCGCGGCGAGATCCTGGAGCTGAAGAACACCATCAACACGATGGTCGACCAGCTCTCCGCCTTCGCCGACCAGGTGACCAGGGTCGCCAGAGAAGTAGGTACGGAGGGCCGCCTCGGCGGCCAGGCACAGGTGCCCGGCGTCGCCGGAGTGTGGCGCGACCTGACCGACTCGGTGAACGGCATGGCCGGCAACCTCACCGCCCAGGTCCGCAACATCGCCCAGGTGGCCACGGCGGTGGCGCGCGGCGACCTGTCGCAGAAGATCGACGTCGACGCCCGGGGCGAGATCCTGGAGCTGAAGAACGTCCTGAACACGATGGTCGACCAGCTCTCGAACTTCGCGGAGCAGGTGACCCGGGTGGCCCGCGAGGTGGGCACGGAGGGCATTCTCGGCGGTCAGGCCGAGGTGCAGGGCGTGAGCGGTACCTGGAAGGACCTCACGCAGTCCGTGAACTTCATGGCCAACAACCTGACCATCCAGGTGCGCAACATCGCCGAGGTCACCACCGCGGTGGCCAAGGGCGACCTGTCGAAGAAGATCACCGTCGACGCCAAGGGCGAGATCCTCGAACTCGTCACCACCGTGAACACGATGGTCGACCAGCTGTCCAACTTCGCCGAGCAGGTCAACCGGGTGGCCCGTGAGGTGGGCACCGACGGCAACCTGGGCGGCCAGGCCCGGGTGCCCGGCGTCACGGGCATCTGGAAGGACCTGAGCGACAACGTCAACCTGATGGCCAACAACCTGACCAGCCAGGTGCGCAACATCTCCCAGGTGGCGACCGCGGTGGCCAACGGCGACCTGACCAAGAAGGTCACCGTCGAGGCGAGCGGCGAGGTCGCGCAGCTCGCCGACACCGTCAACACCATGGTGAAGACGCTGAGTTCGTTCGCCGACCAGGTGACCCGGGTGGCCCGCGAGGTGGGCACCGACGGCATCCTCGGCGGCCAGGCCCGCGTACCGGGCGTCTCCGGTACGTGGAAGGACCTCACCGAGTCCGTGAACCAGATGGCGTCCAACCTCACCGGCCAGGTGCGCAACATCGCCATGGTCACGACCGCCATCGCCAAGGGTGACCTGACCAAGAAGATCGACATCGACGCGCGCGGCGAGATCCTGGAGCTCAAGACCACCATCAACACAATGGTCGACCAGCTCTCCAGCTTCGCCGAGGAGGTCACCCGGGTCGCCCGCGAGGTGGGCACCGAGGGCCAGCTCGGCGGTCAGGCGCGGGTGCGCGACGTGGACGGCACCTGGCGCGACCTCACCGAGTCCGTGAACGAGATGGCCGGAAACCTGACCCGGCAGGTGCGCGCCATCGCGGCCGTCGCCACCGCGGTGACCCGCGGCGACCTCAACCTGAAGATCGACGTCGACGCGGCCGGTGAGATCCAGGTCCTGCAGGACAACATCAACACCATGATCGCGAACCTGCGCGACACCACCCTGGCCAACAAGGAACAGGACTGGCTCAAGGGCAACCTGGCGCGTATCTCCGGTCTGATGCAGGGCCGCCGCGACCTGGACGACGTCGCCTCGCTCATCATGAGCGAGCTGACCCCGGTGGTCTCGGCCCAGCACGGCGCCTTCTTCGTGGCCATGCCGACGGACGACGACCCGGGCGCGGAGCAGGCGGACGCGTACGAGCTGCGCATGCTCGGCTCGTACGGCTACTCGATGGGGTCCATGCCGACGTCCTTCAGGCCCGGTGAGACGCTGATCGGCACCGCGGCGCTGGAGCGGCGCACGATCCTGGTGGAGAACGTCCCGCCCGGTTACCTGAAGATCGCCTCCGGACTCGGGGAGGCTCCGCCCGCGCATGTGATCGTGCTGCCGGTGCTCTTCGAGGGGACCGTGCTCGGGGTGATCGAGTTGGCCTCGTTCCAGCCGTTCACGCAGATCCAGAAGGACTTCCTGAGCCAGATCGCGGAGATGATCGCCACCAGCGTCAACACCATCTCCGTCAACACCAAGACCGAGGTGCTGCTCAAGCAGTCGCAGGAGCTCACCGAGCAGCTGCGCGAGCGCTCCGCGGAGCTGGAGAACCGGCAGAAGGCGCTGCAGGACTCCAACGCGGAACTGGAGGAGAAGGCCGAGCTGCTCGCCCAGCAGAACCGCGACATCGAGGTGAAGAACACCGAGATCGAGGAGGCCCGGCAGGTGCTCGAGGAGCGGGCCGAACAGCTCGCCGTCTCGATGCGCTACAAGTCCGAGTTCCTCGCGAACATGTCGCACGAGCTGCGCACCCCGCTCAACTCGCTGCTGATCCTGGCCAAGTTGCTCGCCGACAACGCGGACGACAACCTCACGCCCAAGCAGGTCGAGTTCGCCGAGACCATCCACGGGGCGGGATCCGACCTGCTCCAGCTCATCAACGACATCCTCGACCTGTCCAAGGTCGAGGCGGGCAAGATGGACGTCTCGCCGACGCGGATCGCGCTGGTCCAGCTCGTCGACTACGTGGAGGCGACCTTCCGCCCGCTCACCGCGGAGAAGGGCCTGGACTTCTCGGTACGGGTCTCGCCGGAGCTGCCCGCCACCCTGCACACCGACGAACAGCGGCTGCTCCAGGTGCTGCGCAACCTCCTGTCGAACGCGGTGAAGTTCACCGACTCCGGCGCGGTGGAACTCGTCATCCGCACGGCGGGCAGCGATGTGCCCGTGCAGATCCGCGAACAGCTCCTGGAAGCCGGTTCGTTGCGCGAGGCCGACGCCGACCTGATCGCCTTCTCGGTGACGGACACCGGTATCGGCATCGCGGCCAGCAAGATGCGCGTCATCTTCGAGGCCTTCAAGCAGGCGGACGGCACCACGAGCCGCAAGTACGGCGGTACCGGCCTCGGTCTGTCCATCAGCCGGGAGATCGCGCGGCTGCTCGGTGGCGAGATCCACGCGGCGAGCGAGCCGGGACGCGGTTCGACCTTCACGCTCTACCTGCCGCTGCACCCGAGCGAACTGCCGCCGCAGGGCTACCCGCAGCCGATCCCCGGCAGCGACACCGCGCAACTGGAGGCGGCACCGGCGCAGGACGAGCGGCCCGACGTGTCCACGCCCGCCGAGGTCAAGTCGTACCAGGAGACGCAGAACGGAGCGGCGGCGCTGTTCCGCAAGCGCCGCCGGGCGGCCGTGACACAGCCCGGGCCGCTGCCGGAGCTTCCCGCGGCGTCGGAGTCGGCGGAGGTGACGGAGACGGCGGGCTTGTCCGTTCGTGAGGAGTGGGGCGCACCGAAGCCCGCGCCGGAGCCGCGGCCGCGCGGACGGCGCGGGACACAGTTCGGCGGCGAGAAGGTCCTCATCGTCGACGACGACATCCGCAACGTCTTCGCGCTCACCTCGGTGCTCGAACAGCATGGTCTGACGGTGCTGTACGCGGAGAACGGCCGGGAGGGGATCGAGGTCCTGGAGCAGCACGACGACATCACGGTCGTGCTGATGGACATCATGATGCCGGAGATGGACGGCTACGCGACCACGACGGCGATCCGCAGGATGCCGCAGTTCGCCGGGCTGCCGATCGTCGCGCTGACGGCCAAGGCGATGAAGGGCGACCGGGAGAAGGCGATCGAGTCGGGCGCTTCCGACTATGTGACCAAGCCGGTCGATCCCGATCATCTACTGACCGTCATGGAGCAGTGGATGCACGAGAAGTGACAAATTCGGCCCTTAGTCACTGACGGTGCCGGTCGTCCGACCGGCACCGTTGGCGGCACCCCGACACCTGTGCCGGGGTCTGCCGCGCTCTGCCGCCGTCGGTCCTCGTCCGTCCGGATCGGTGCGTATCGGTGCGCGTCTGTGAGGGACTGTCGGGGCCGTCGGGACACGAAATGGCTGGCTGGTGCAAGTGGTCGGGTGCCCGGGGCAGCGCGCGGGGCGGGCGAGGCCCTAGGGTGAGAGTGCATGGTCAGGGCGGACGCACCCGTCTCGGGAACTTTCTCCTGCCCACCCCGCGTTTGAGCCGTGTGCACAGTGACATCGCGGTGACAGGGTGTGGCGACGGGCAGGGTGCGGCTACCATGACCGGCACAAGGGCGGGCGGCGCAAGGGAGTCGTCGCCTGGGGCGGCGCCCGGCGCACAGCCGGGTCGAGGAGGGCGGGCCATGGTGCAGAAGGCCAAGATCCTCCTGGTCGATGACCGGCCGGAGAATCTGCTGGCGCTGGAGGCCATCCTCTCTGCGCTCGATCAGACGCTGGTACGGGCATCCTCCGGGGAGGAGGCGCTCAAGGCGTTGCTCACTGACGACTTCGCGGTCATTCTGCTGGACGTCCAGATGCCAGGAATGGACGGATTCGAGACAGCCGCGCACATCAAGCGGCGGGAACGGACCCGGGACATCCCGATCATCTTCCTCACCGCGATCAACCACGGTCCGCATCACACCTTCCGCGGTTACGCGGCCGGTGCCGTGGACTACATCTCCAAGCCCTTCGATCCGTGGGTGCTGCGCGCCAAGGTCTCGGTCTTCGTCGAGCTGTACATGAAGAACTGCCAGCTCCGTGAGCAGGCGGCGCTGCTGCGGCTGCAGATCGAGGGCGACGGCAAGGCCGAGCAGGCCAAGGAGCCCGCCGGGCTGCTCGCCGAACTCTCCGCGCGGCTCGCGGCAGTTGAGGAGCAGGCGGAGGCGCTGTCCAAGCAACTCGACGACGACGCCGCCGATGCCGCCGCCGTCGCCACCGCCGCCCATCTGGAGCGCAAACTCACGGGACTTCGCCGCGCCCTCGACGCCCTGGAGCCCGGCACGAGCGCCGAGGCGCCCTCGCTGCCCTCGCAGAACTGACCCACGCGCCACGGCCTGTTGAGGAAGCGTCAGTCGCGCGTGTCGGCGATCACGACACGAACGGGTGAACACGTGGGCGCGCGTGTCCGACCCGCCCGACACCGGTAACCTCACCACCATGGCCTCACGTACGTCCGGCAAGGGTTCCCAGGGCACGGCGGGCACCGCGAAGCGCGCCGGCCGTGGCGGGGGCGCGGCGAAGAAGGCGCCCGCGAAGAAGGCGGCAGCCAAACCCCCCGCCAAGAAGGCGGCGGCGAAGAAGGCGCCCGCCAAGAAAGCGGCGCCCAAACCCGCGCCGAATCCGACCAACGGCATCTTCCGGCTGGTGCGCGCCGTCTGGCTGGGCGCCGCCCACGCCGTGGGCGCGGGCTTTCGCGGCCTGGGCCGCGGCGCGAAGGGGCTCGACCCGGCGCACCGCAAGGACGGTGTGGCCCTGCTGCTGCTCGGCCTCGCGCTGATCGTCGCCGCGGGTACCTGGTCCAACCTGAAGGGCCCGGTCGGCGAGCTCGTCGAGACGCTGGTGACCGGCGCCTTCGGCCGCCTCGACCTGCTCGTGCCGATACTTTTCGCGGTCGTGGCCGTCCGCCTGATGCGTCATCCGGAACGGCCGGAGGCCAACGGACGGATCGTCATCGGCCTGTCCGCACTGGTCGTCGGCGTCCTCGGCCAGGTGCACATCGCCTGCGGCTCGCCGGGCCGCGACGAGGGAACCCAGGCCATACGGGACGCCGGAGGACTCATCGGCTGGGGCGCCTCCGCCCCGCTGATCTTCACCATGGGCGAGATGCTCGCGGTGGCGCTGCTCGTCCTGCTCACCGTCTTCGGCCTGCTCGTGGTGACCGCCACCCCCGTCAACGCCATCCCGCAGCGCCTCAGGATGCTCGGCATCCGCCTCGGGCTGCTCCAGGACCCGGACGACGACGGCGAGTACGGCGCACACTTCGACGACGACGACGACTACGCAGCCGACGGGCAGGGCGAGGACGCGTACGAGGACAGCAGGCGCGCACAGCCCGTGCGCGGGCGCCGGGTTCCGCGCGCGCTCCAGGCGCGCGACCCCGAGCAGGCGGAGCAGGCCGAGCAGGAGGCGCTCGCCAAGCGCCGCCGCCCGCGCCGGAGTTCCGCACAGCCCGCCCTGGAACGGCCCATGGACCCGGTCGACGTGGCCGCCGCCGCGGCGGCCGCCCTCGACGGTGCCGTACTGCACGGCATGCCGCCCTCGCCGGTCGTCGCCGACCTCACCCAGGGCGTCACCGTCGAGCGCGAACCGGATCCCTCGCCCGCCGTGCCGCCCGCGCGTGCCGACGAGGCGTCACCCGCCCCCGGCGCCAAGAAGCAGCGGACGGAGCGCGGCGGCCAGTCCGCGCTGCCGGTGCCCGACCTGACCAAGTCGGCACCCGACGCGCCGCGTGAACTGCCGCCCCGCGCCGAGCAGTTGCAGCTCTCCGGGGACGTCACCTACTCCCTGCCCTCGCTGGACCTCCTGGAGCGCGGCGGCCCCGGCAAGGCGCGTAGTGCCGCCAACGACGCCATAGTGGCCTCGCTCAGCAACGTCTTCAGCGAGTTCAAGGTCGACGCGGCCGTCACCGGCTTCACCCGGGGGCCGACGGTCACCCGCTACGAGGTCGAGCTCGGCCCCGCCGTGAAGGTCGAGCGGATCACCGCGCTCACCAAGAACATCGCCTACGCCGTGGCCAGCCCCGACGTCCGCATCATCAGCCCCATCCCCGGCAAGTCCGCGGTCGGCATCGAAATCCCCAACACCGACCGCGAGATGGTCAACGTCGGTGACGTACTGCGCCTCGCGGACGCCGCGGAGGACGACCACCCGATGCTGGTGGCGCTCGGCAAGGACGTCGAGGGCGGCTATGTGATGGCCAACATGGCGAAGATGCCGCACATCCTGGTCGCCGGTGCCACCGGCTCCGGAAAGTCCTCCTGCATCAACTGCCTGATCACCTCGATCATGGTGCGGGCCACCCCCGAGGACGTACGGATGGTCCTCGTCGACCCCAAGCGCGTCGAGCTGACCGCGTACGAGGGCATCCCGCACCTGATCACGCCGATCATCACCAACCCGAAGCGGGCCGCCGAGGCGCTGCAGTGGGTCGTCCGCGAGATGGATCTGCGCTACGACGACCTGGCCGCCTTCGGCTACCGCCACATCGACGACTTCAACGAGGCGGTGCGCAACGGCAAGGTGAAGCCGCCCGAGGGCAGTGGGCGCGAGCTGCAGCCGTATCCGTATCTGCTGGTCATCGTCGACGAGTTGGCCGACCTGATGATGGTGGCGCCGCGCGATGTCGAGGACTCGATCGTGCGCATCACGCAGCTCGCCCGCGCCGCCGGTATCCACCTGGTGCTCGCCACCCAGCGGCCCTCGGTCGACGTCGTCACCGGTCTGATCAAGGCGAACGTGCCCTCCCGGCTCGCCTTCGCCACCTCCTCGCTCGCCGACAGCCGGGTGATCCTCGATCAACCCGGCGCCGAGAAACTCATCGGAAAGGGTGACGGTCTCTTCCTGCCGATGGGCGCCAACAAGCCCGTCCGGATGCAGGGCGCCTTCGTCACCGAGGACGAGATCGCCCAGGTCGTGCAGCACTGCAAGGACCAGATGACGCCGGTCTTCCGGGACGACGTCACGGTGGGCACCAAGCAGAAGAAGGAGATCGACGAGGGCATCGGCGACGATCTCGACCTGCTGTGCCAGGCGGCCGAACTCGTGGTCTCCACCCAGTTCGGATCCACCTCGATGCTCCAGCGCAAACTCCGGGTCGGCTTCGCGAAGGCGGGCCGTCTGATGGACCTCATGGAGTCGCGCGGCATCGTCGGGCCGAGCGAGGGTTCCAAGGCTCGTGACGTTCTTGTGAAGCCTGATGATCTGGACGGTGTGCTCGCGGTCATCCGGGGGGAGGCTCAACCCTAGACCCTGCCGCCCCGACCTCCGCGGGCCCAGCGGCGTCCGGTAGCCCTTCCATGCCCTCAACCGGTGTGGGAGGCGTTCCCGTTCGCCGCGGAGCGGTCCGCGAAGACCGGAGGGGCAGGGCCGACCGTGGTTGCCCGACCTGTGCGCGGCCTGGCGGAGCCGATCGAGTCCGTTCGGAGCCGATCGAGTCCATTCCGTAAGCGAAGCGAGGGCAACCGTTTCCCCATGGCGTACGTCAAGTTGAGGGAGGGGACAGAATGGTGTCCCACCATCGCGGAAAGCGGCCATACAGATGGCGTAAGAAGTGCGTCCGCCCGGTTGCTCCCCCTTCTGACACCCCCCCTAGACTGAACCTCCAGCAGGTGGCTACACGCTCGAAAGGCGCCCCCGTGTCCATCGGCAACTCCCCCGAAGACGACAGCCAGTCGGACGTCCCGTCGGTAGATGACGGCCCGTCGGTCGGTGAGACGCTCAGGAAGGCCCGTATCGAGGCCGGTCTGAGCATCGAAGCAGTCAGCGCGGCCACCCGCGTGCGTGCGCCGATCGTTCAGGGCATCGAACAGGACGACTACTCCCGCTGCGGCGGCGATGTCTACGCGCGCGGTCACATCCGCACGCTGGCCCGCGCCGCAGGCATCGATCCGAAGCCGCTCATCGAACGCTTCGACGCGGAACGCGGCGGTGCGCCCGCGCCCACCCCCGCCACTCCCTTGTTCGAGGCGGAACGTATCCGCCGGGCCGAACCGCGCCGCCCCAACTGGACCGCGGCGATGGTCGCCGCGATCGTCGTGGTGATCGGCTTCGTCGGCTTCACACTCGCGAACGGCAACGACGACAAGGGTGGCCACGAGGCCGCCGAGGGCTCGACCCCGCAGACCAGCAAGCCGGTCACCAAGCCCGGTCACGACAAGCCGGGCGGCACGCGTCCGACTCCTACCGAGAGCGCCATCGCGGCAGCGCCGCGCGACAAGGTCACCGTCGTCGTCGAGGCGGCGGACGGGCGGAGCTGGATCGCCGCCCGCGACCACAACGGCCGCACCCTCTTCGACGGCATGCTCAAGCAGGGCCAGACCAAGACCTTCCAGGACAAGGAGAAGATCGGCCTGATCCTGGGCGACGCCGGTGCCATCGATCTGGTGGTGAACGGCAAGCCCGTGGACGACGAGTTCCGTCCCGGTCAGGTCGAGCGCCTCTCGTACACGAAGGGCGACCCGGCGGCCGGCTGACCGAGCGGCGGCGGTACGACGATCTTGAAGCGGTCCTGAGGGCGGGGACTGTCGGACGGGCCCGAATGTCCGCGTAGGCTTGTGCCCATGCCAGATCGCCGTACCGTCGCCCTTGTCACGCTTGGCTGCGCCCGCAACGAGGTGGACTCGGAGGAGCTCGCAGGCCGTTTGGAGGCGGACGGCTGGGAACTCGTCGAGGACGCCGCGGGAGCGGACGTCGCCGTCGTCAACACCTGCGGCTTCGTCGAAGCCGCCAAGAAGGACTCCGTCGACGCCCTCCTTGAGGCGAACGATCTCAAGGAGCACGGCCGTACGCAGGCCGTCGTCGCGGTCGGCTGCATGGCCGAGCGGTACGGCAAGGAGCTCGCCGAGGCGCTGCCCGAGGCGGACGGTGTGCTCGGCTTCGACGACTACACCGACATCTCCGACCGGCTGCGGACCATCCTGGGCGGCGGCATCCATGCCGCCCACACCCCGCGCGACCGCCGCAAGCTGCTGCCGGTCAGCCCGGTGGCACGCCAGGAGGCCGGTGCCCAGGTCGCGGTCCCGGGCCACGCGCCCGCCGATCTGCCGGATCTGCCGGAGGGTCTGGCGCCCGCCTCCGGACCGCGCGCACCGCTGCGACGCAGACTCGGCACCGCCCCGGTGGCCTCGGTGAAGCTCGCCTCCGGCTGCGACCGGCGCTGCTCGTTCTGCGCCATCCCGTCCTTCCGCGGCTCCTTCCTCTCGCGGCGCCCCTCCGACGTGCTGAACGAGACGCGCTGGCTGGCCGAGCAGGGCGTGAAGGAGATCATGCTGGTCTCCGAGAACAACACCTCGTACGGCAAGGACCTCGGGGACATCCGGCTGCTCGACTCGCTGCTGCCCGAACTCGCCGCGGTGGACGGCATCGAGCGGGTGCGGGTCAGCTATCTGCAGCCCGCGGAGATGCGGCCCGACCTGATCGACGTGCTCACCTCGACCGAGAAGGTCGTGCCCTACTTCGATCTCTCCTTCCAGCACTCGGCGCCCGCGGTGCTGCGCGCCATGCGCCGCTTCGGCGACACCGACCGCTTCCTCGACCTGCTCGAGACGGTCCGCTCCAAGGCCCCGCAGGCGGGCGTGCGCTCGAACTTCATCGTGGGCTTCCCCGGCGAGAGCGAGTCCGACCTCGCCGAGCTGGAGCGCTTCCTCACCGGCGCCCGCCTCGACGCGATCGGGGTCTTCGGCTACTCCGACGAGGACGGCACGGAGGCCGCCGGATACACGGACAAGCTCCCCGCGGACGTCGTTGCCGAACGCCTCGCGAGAGTCTCCCGGCTCGCCGAGGAGCTCACCGCCCAGCGCGCGGACGAACGCATCGGTGAGACCGTGGAAGTACTGGTGGAGAGCGACGGCAGCCGCGTCGACGAGGCGGCCGAGGACACGGACGAGACCGAGGTGTACGGGCGCGCGGCGCACCAGGCGCCCGAGACGGACGGACAGGTCTACCTGACCGGCGTCGAGGGGATCGCGGTGGGCTCGCTGGTCGAGGCCAAGGTGGTGGCCACCGAAGGCGTCGACCTGGTGGCGGAGCCGATCGGGCTCTCCGGAGAGTGTCACGAGGAGGCAGGCAGATGACCGGAGCTCCGGCGTCCGCCGCGGGCGGCTCCGGCGCATCGGCGGCGAAGCCGGTGCGCGGGGGAAAGCCGGACGGTTCGGCCGTCCGCCAGGTCAGCCTCTGGAACGTCGCCAACCTGCTGACCATGGCCCGGCTGCTGCTGGTGCCCGGCTTCGTGGCGCTGATGCTCGCGGGCGGCGGCTACGACCCCGCCTGGCGCTCGCTGGCCTGGGCCGCCTTCGCCATCGCCATGATCACCGACCTGTTCGACGGCCATCTGGCGCGTACGTACAACCTGGTCACCGACTTCGGCAAGATCGCCGACCCCATCGCCGACAAGGCGATCATGGGCGCGGCGTTGATCTGTCTGTCGGCCCTCGGCGACCTGCCGTGGTGGGTGACCGCCGTGATCCTCTCCAGGGAACTCGGCATCACGCTGTTGCGGTTCTGGGTGATCCGGTACGGCGTGATCCCCGCGAGCCGCGGCGGCAAGCTGAAGACGCTCGCCCAGGGCACCGCGGTGGGCATGTACGTACTGGCGCTGACCGGCCCGCTGGCCACCCTGCGCTGGTGGGTGATGGCGGTGGCCGTGGTGCTCACCGTGGTCACCGGACTCGACTACATCCAGCGAGCGATCGTGCTGCGCAGGCGCGGGCTCGCCGCGCGGCGGGCGGTGGACAGTGGCGGCACGGAGTCGGCCGGTGCTTCCGTGGTCGCAGCGCCTCCGCAGGCCGTAGCGGGTGAGGGTGCCGCGACCGCGGACGCGGGCCGGCGGGTGGGCGGCGAGGGCGCCGCTGCCGGGGAAGGGCGCGCGGGTGAGCGGCCCGCGGTGGAGCGGGACCGATGAGCGGGCCCGCCCACGAGGCCCTGCGGCTGCTGCGGTCCCGTGGTGAGACGCTCGCGGTGGCCGAGTCGCTGACCGGCGGTCTGGTGGCCGCCGACCTCACCGCGGTGCCGGGTGCCTCCCGCGCCTTCCGCGGCTCTGTCACTCCCTACGCCACCGAACTGAAGCACCGGCTCCTCGGCGTCGATGCGGAGATACTCAGGGCCCGCGGGGCCGTCGATCCCGAGGTCGCGCTGCAGATGGCGCGGGGCGTGCGTGAGGCGCTCGATGCCGACTGGGGGATCGCGACCACCGGCGTCGCGGGGCCCGAGCCGCAGGACGGACAGCCGGTCGGGACCGTGTTCGTCGCGGTGCGGGGGCCACTCGGCGAGGGGAAAGTGGCCGCACTGCGATTGAAAGGCGATCGGGCGGAAATCCGTAGGGAGAGTGCACGGAGCGTGCTCGCACTGCTTTGTGAAGAGCTTCCGGGGCAACAGTCCCGGAACGAGCGGACACAGGATACGGAACAATACGGGGGGACTTGATGTTTGCAGCCCTGAGTGAACACGACATCGTCCCCCGCACGACCGCGACGCAAGGCGGTACGGTGGGGCGTGAAGGATGCGGCTACACGGTCCGAGGAGGGAGCGACCGATGATTCTGCTCCGTCGCCTGCTGGGTGACGTGCTGCGTCGGCAGCGCCAGCGCCAGGGCCGTACTCTGCGCGAAGTCTCCTCGTCCGCCCGAGTCTCTCTCGGCTATCTCTCCGAGGTGGAGCGGGGGCAGAAGGAGGCGTCCTCCGAGCTGCTCTCCGCCATCTGCGACGCGCTTGACGTACGGATGTCCGAGCTCATGCGCGAGGTCAGCGACGACCTCGCACTCGCCGAGCTGGCCCAGTCGGCAGCCGCCACAGAGTCTGTCCCCGCACCGGTACGTCCGATGCTGGGTTCCGTCTCCGTGACCGGTGTGCCACCGGAACGCGTCACGATCAAGGCACCCGCGGAGGCGGTGGACGTCGTCGCCGCCTGACGCCAGTACTGCCAGAACCCCTGACGGGGCGGCCCCACCGGGCCGCACCGGCGGGGGTTTCGGGTTTTCCGGGCCTGATTCCGGTCAGGCGATCCGAGATCCACTGAAATGTTGCTTATGTCGCTATGTGACATGGTGGACAGAGTCGTGCGAAGGCGTCGCGCGTGAAGCGAATACCGACGAGGAAACCGGAGGATTCGGATGTACGTCGTGAAGAGCCCACTGGCGGACGCTGATCTCAAGGTCGTCTCCGAGGCCCTGCAGGGTGCCCTGGTCGACCTCGTGGATCTCTCCCTCGTGGCAAAGCAGGTGCACTGGAATGTGATCGGACAGCGGTTCCGCACTGTCCACCTGCAACTCGACGATGTCGTCGACACGGCCCGTAAGCACTCCGACACCGTCGCGGAACGGGCCTCCACACTCGGGGTCTCTCCCGACGGCCGGGCCGTGACGGTCGCCAAGAGCACCGGCATCGACCAGGTCGCCGAGGGCTGGATCAAGGACACCGACGCGGTCGACACCCTGGTCAAGGCACTCGGCGCCGTGATCACCAGGATGCGTGAGCGGGTGCTGAGCACGGCCGACCCCGACCCGGTGACCCAGGACATCTTCATCCAGCTCACCGCCGATCTGGAGAAGCACCACTGGATGTTCCAGGCGGAGAACGGATGAGGGACGGCTGAGGTACGGCGGACGGCGGCGGGGCTGCTGAAGGGCGGGCTCTGCTCGTCGCCCGGCCGTGCGCTCGTCGCCTGATCGCTGGGCAGGATGGGCTGTCTGGCCATCTGCTCGCCTGAATGCTTGGCCGCTGGGGAACCGGTTCCGGATGCTGTGTGCGTCCGGGACCGGTTCTGCGTTCGTTCGGGCCTATGGCTGTGTGCGGCCACCCGCTACGGGCCTGGCTGCGCCGCCTGGGTGCGGCCTCGGGTCGGGCGGGTGAGACTGGTCGCGGAGGTTGATGCCGGATGACCGTACGCGAGGAACGTGACGTTCTGTGCGGGGCCGGGCGCGTGCGGTGCCCGGGTCGGCCTCAGGGGTGCGCCGTGTGTGCGGTGGCTCCTCCGGGAGCGGGGGGTTCGGCGGGGGCCCGGCGTTCCGGGGGCGGGCGCGGTTTCAGCCCGTCCGGGAGCCGTGGTCCGATGGGCGGCCCAGGGGAGTGGGAGACGCCGCTGTGAAGGGCCGAATAGCGCGCTGCGGCGCGGCTCTCGTTCTCGGCCTGCTCTGGTGGGCCGCCGTGCTGCGGCTGATCCTCGTACCGGGTGCGGGCACCGCCGAGGCCGCGATGGCGGCGGGCGGCTGGAGCCTGAGCCTGTTGCCGGTGCACTGCGTACCGAAGCCCGCGGTACGGGACTCGCCCCGTACCGGCACCTGGCTGCGGCGGCTGGGTGGCGGGAAGTCCCTTGAGCGGAAGGCTCCTTGAGGGCGGGATGCGTCCTTGAGCGGGATGTTTTCCCGAGGGCGAAGGCTTGTTGAGGGCCAACGCTTCATGAGCGCCAAGGCTTCTTGAGGCGTGGGCGTGGCGGGAGCGCGTGCGCCGTTGCGCGTGGTGGTTCGGGCGCCCGCGTGCGCGGTGGCTCAGGCGCCCGGCGTACGGCGTGGGCGCCGGGGTTGCGTGGAGGTGCGGGGGTTGATCGCGGAGCCGCCGGGGGTGCGTGTGCGCGCCGGGGCGGGGGAGGGGCCCTGCTGGCACCTGGGGCACCAGTAGGTGGGCCGTTCGCGGCCGGGCTCGCCCTGGTCGGCCACGCGGACGGACGTCATGCAGCGCAGGCACGGGCGCGGGGCGCGGGCGTAGACGTAGTGGCGTTGGTCGGGGCGGCCGGTGGTCCGGCGCAGCGGGCGGTCGCGGTTGGCTTCGAGGAGCTTCTTGGCGAGCAGGGGGAGTTGCTCGGTGGCCTGCGCGGGCAGTTCGCCGACCGGGAGCCAGGGGGTGACGCGCAGCAGGAAGCAGATCTCGGACTTGTAGACATTGCCGATTCCGGCGAGGTTGCGCTGGTCGAGCAGTGCCTCGCCGAGTTCCCGGTCCGGCTCGGTGAGCAGATTGGCCAGGGCCTTCGCGGGGTCCCAGTCCGGCCCGAGCAGATCCGGGCCGAGGTGGCCGACGATCCCGGACTCCTCGCCGGTCCTCACCAGTTCCAGCACGGGCAGCCGGTAACCCACCGCGGTACGGGCCGAGTTGGCGAGGATCGCGCGGATCTGGTGGCCCTGGCCGCCGCGCCAGCGCTCCTCCGGCTCGAAGATCCGCCAACTCCCCTCCATGCCCAGATGGGAGTGGAGCGTGAGGCCCCCTTCGACGCGGGTGAGGAGATGCTTGCCGCGCGGGGTCACCTCCAGGACGCGGCGGCCGGTCAGATCGACCGTGGCCAGTCGCGGCACACGCAGGTCGCAACGGGTCAGCGGCTCACCCGCCAGCGCACTGTCCAGTTGCCGGGCGGCCTGCCAGACGGAATCTCCTTCGGGCATGGGACCAGGGTGGCACGGACCGGGGAGCCGGGGCACGGGCGGAAGAGCGGGGCGGCGACGGCCGGGACGCCCGCGCACCGCCGTGGGCCTCCTCAGGCGCGCAGTCGCAGCCCGCGTGGTGTGGCGTGGAAGCCCGCTCCTTCCAGTACGGGGCCGAATGGTGAGGTGAGTGCGGGAGTGCCGTTGATCCGTTCCACGGTCACCGTGCCGAGGGAGCCCGCGGCGGCCGCGGCCGCCAGGGACTCGGCGGCGGTGGTGAGCCGGGCCTCGCGTACCGCTTCGGCAGCGCTGTCGGCCTCCGTCCAGACCAGGAGTGTCTTGCCGCCGCGTTCCATGTAGAGGGTCAGTTCGCCGTCGACCAGTACGACGAGCGAGCCCGCCTTGCGGCCCGGCTTGTGCTGGGCGCCGCTGGGTGGTTCGGGCCAGGGCAGGGCGGCGCCGTAGGCGTTGGCCGGGTCGGCGGCGGCGAGAACCACGGCGCGCGCGGGTCCGGCCGTCCGCGACGGCGCACGGTGGAAGCCGTCCGCGTATCCCTCTGGCTGCTCGGGCAGGGACTGTTCGCGCTCGCGGGCGTTGGCCGTGGCGCGCAGCCGGTCCACCGCTCCGTCCATGGCGAACTGCGCGGCGCCGAGGCCCTCCACGACGTAACCCCGGCGCGCCTGGCCGCTCTCCTCGAAGACGGACAGCACCCGGTAGGCCGCGGAGAACCCGCCCTCGACGCCTTCCGCCGCCACCGCGCCGCGGGTGAGTACGCCGTGCCGGTCCAGCAAGGTACGGGCCAGCGCGTGCGCCCGCACCGTCGGATCCGGTTCGCGGACCGGCAGCAGTGACCAGCGCCCGGCGACGGTGGGCGGTCCGGAGCGTGAGGCGGGACGCGCGGCCGCGGTGAGGCTGCCGTAACGGCCCCGGGGCACCGCGCGTTTGGCGCGATGGGCGGTGGCTCCCGCGGTACGGCCCGACCCGAGCAGGGCCCGCATCGGCGCCAGGGTGTCGTTGGTGAGCCGTCCGGACCAGGCCAGATCCCATACGGCGTCGGCGAGTTGAGGGTCGGTGGCCTCGGGGTGCGTACCGGACCGTACGTGTTCCGCGATCTGCCGGAAGAACAGTCCGAACCCGCCGGACAGTGCGTCGAGGACCGCTTGGTGCAGCGGGGTCGGCTCCAGGGGGAGCGGTTCGGGCAGCAACAGCGGTGCGGCGTCGGCGAGAAAGAGGCGGACCCAGCCGTCCTTGCCGGGCAGCGCGCCCGCTCCGGCCCAGACCACTTCGCCCGCCGAGGTCAGTTCGTCCAGGAGGGCCGGAGCGAAGCCGGTGACCCGGGACGGCAGCACCAGGCGCTCCAGCGCGGACGCCGGTACGGAGGCGCCCTGGAGCTGTTCGACCGCGCGTACCAGTCCGTCGATGCCGCGCAGCCCCTGGCCGCCGAGGTGCTGCCACTGGGGCAGGAACTGGGCGAGCGCCGCCGGGGCCACCGGCTCGACCTCCTGCCGCAGGGCGGCCAGCGAACGGCGGCGGAGTCTGCGCAGTACGGTCGCGTCGCACCACTCCTGGCCGATGCCCGCCGGGTGGAACTCGCCCTCCACCAGCCGCCCGCCCGTGGCGAGCCGCTTCAGGGCTCCCTCGGTGACCGCCGCGCCGAGTCCGAACCGCGCCGCCGCGGTGGCGGTGGTGAACGGGCCGTGCGTACGGGCGTACCGGCCGAGGAGGTCGCCGAGCGGATCCTTGACGGGCTCGGTGAACGCCTCGGGCACCCCCACCGGCAACGCCGTACCGAGGGCGTCGCGCAGCCTGCCCGCGTCCTCCACCGCCGCCCAGTGGTCCCGGCCCGCGAGCCGGACCCGGATGGCACGACGGGCACCGCCGAGTTCCGCGGCCCACTGCGGCTCGGCGCCGCGCTCGGTCAACTCCTGCTCGGTGAGCGGGCCGAGCAGCCGCAGCAGGTCGGCCACCCCCTCCGCGTCCTTGACCCGCCGGTCCTCGGTGAGCCACTGGAGCTCGCGTTCGAGTTCGGTGAGCACCTCCGCGTCGAGCAGTTCGCGCAGCTCCGCCTGGCCGAGCAGTTCGGCGAGCAGCCGGGAGTCCAGCGACAGGGCCGCCGCCCGGCGTTCGGCCAGCGGCGAGTCCCCCTCGTAGAGGAACTGGGCGACGTACCCGAACAACAGGGAGCGGGCGAACGGCGAGGGCTCGGGGGTGGTCACCTCCACCAGGCGCACCGCACGGGACTCGATGTCGCCCATCAGCTCGGTGAGTCCCGGCACGTCGAAGACGTCCTGGAGGCATTCGCGTACGGCTTCGAGCACGATCGGGAAGGAGCCGTACTCGCTTGCCACTTCGAGCAGTTGGGCCGCGCGCTGGCGCTGCTGCCAGAGCGGGGTCCGGCGGCCGGGGCTGCGGCGCGGCAACAGCAGCGCCCGCGCGGCGCACTCGCGGAACCGCGAGGCGAACAGGGCGGAGCCGCCGACCTGTTCGGTGACCACCCCGTCCACCTCGCCCTTGTCGAAGGCGACATCGGCCGCGCCGACCGGGGCCTTCTCCGCGTCGTACTCGCTGCCGAGCCGCGCCGGGTCCTGGTCCAGCAGGTCCAGGCTCATCAGATCGGCGTCGGGCAGCCGCAGCACGATGCCGTCGTCCGCGTGCATGACCTGGGCGTCCATGCCGTACCGCTCGGACAGCCGGGCCCCGAGGGCCAGCGCCCACGGGGCGTGCACCTGGGCGCCGAAGGGGGAGTGGACGACGACCCGCCAGTCGCCCAGCTCGTCGCGGAAGCGCTCCACGACGATGGTGCGGTCGTCGGGCACATGACCGCAGGCCTCGCGCTGCTCGTCGAGATAGGCGAGGACGTTGTCCGCGGCCCAGGCGTCGAGTCCGGCGGCGAGCAGCCGCAGCCGGGCGTCCTCCGCGGACAGCGAGCCGACCTCGCGCAGGAACGCGCCCACCGCACGGCCCAGTTCGAGCGGACGGCCGAGCTGGTCGCCCTTCCAGAACGGCAGCCGCCCCGGCACGCCCGGCGCGGGGGAGACCAGGACCCGGTCGCGGGTGATGTCCTCGATGCGCCAGGAACTCGTACCGAGCGTGAACACGTCCCCGATCCGGGACTCGTACACCATCTCCTCGTCGAGTTCGCCCACCCGTCCGCCGCCCCGCTTGGGGTCCGCGCCCGCGAGGAAGACTCCGAACAGGCCGCGGTCGGGGATGGTGCCGCCGGAGGTGACGGCAAGGCGCTGTGCCCCCGGCCGCCCGGTGACCGTGCCCGCCACGCGGTCCCACACGACGCGGGGTCTCAACTCGGCGAAGGCGTCCGAGGGATAGCGCCCCGCGAGCATGTCGAGGACGGCGGTGAACGCGGACTCCGGCAGCGCGGCGAACGGTGCCGCGCGGCGCACCAGGGCGAGCAGGTCGTCCGCCTGCCAGGTGTCCATCGAGGTCATCGCGACCAACTGCTGGGCCAGTACGTCGAGCGGGTTCGCGGGCACCTTCAGCGACTCGATGGAGCCGGTGCGCATCCGCTCGGTCACCACGGCCGCCTGCACCAGGTCGCCCCGGTACTTGGGGAACACCACCCCGGTCGACACCGCTCCCACCTGGTGTCCCGCCCGGCCGACCCGCTGGAGTCCGGAGGCCACCGAGGGCGGTGACTCGACCTGGACGACCAGGTCGACGGCGCCCATGTCGATGCCCAGCTCGAGACTGGACGTGGCGACCACCGCGGGCAGACGGCCCGCCTTGAGGTCCTCCTCGACCAGCGCGCGCTGTTCCTTCGACACCGAACCGTGGTGCGCTCTGGCGATCACCGCGGAGGCGCCCCGTGCCGCACCCGAACCGCCCATCAACTGGGCCGGGGCGTGCGCCTCTTCGAGGGGTTCGCCGGTGGCGCGCTCGTGGGCGATCTCGTTGAGCCGGTTGCACAGCCGCTCCGCGAGACGGCGCGAATTGGCGAAGACGATCGTGGAGCGGTGCGCCTGCACCAGATCGGCGATCCGCTCCTCCACATGCGGCCAGATCGAGGGACCTCCCTCCGCACCGCCGTCGGGAGCCCCCGAGCCGTCGGCCGGCGGCGCGGCACCCGGCGTCTCACCGGGCGCGCTGAGGTCCTCGACCGGCACCACGACGGACAGGTCGAACTCCTTGCCGGAGGGCGGCTGAACGACCTCCGCCCTTCGCTGCGGCGAGAGGAAACGGGCCACCTCGTCCACCGGGCGGACCGTCGCCGACAGACCGATACGGCGTGCGGGGCGCGGCAGGAGTTCGTCGAGCCGCTCCAGGGTGAGCGCCAGATGCGCACCGCGTTTGGTGCCCGCCACCGCGTGCACCTCGTCGAGGATCACCGTCTCGATGCCGGTCAGGGCGTCCCGGGTGGCCGAGGTGAGCATCAGGAACAGGGACTCGGGGGTGGTGATGAGGATGTCCGGGGGGCGGGTCGCAAGCGCACGGCGCTCGGCGGCGGGGGTGTCCCCGGAACGGATCCCGACCCGCACCTGGGGCTCGGGCAGTCCCAGGCGCACGGCCTCCTGACGGATGCCGGTCAGCGGGCTGCGCAGATTGCGCTCCACGTCGACGGCGAGGGCTTTGAGCGGGGAGACGTACAGCACCCGGCAGCGCTTCTTCTGTTCCGCGGGCGGCGGCGCGGACGCGAGCCGGTCGAGCGCCGCGAGGAAGGCGGCGAGTGTCTTGCCGGAGCCGGTCGGCGCGACGACGAGGACGTCCGCACCCTGCCCGATCGCCCGCCACGCGCCCTCCTGGGCGGCGGTGGGCGCGGAGAAGGCCCCCGTGAACCAGCTGCGGGTCGCGGGGGAGAAGTCGTCGAGCGCGGACCTGACCATGCCCCCATCCTGCACCCGGCCACCGACAATGCCCGCCCACCTGCGCAAAGGCCGTTCGCAGGGGTATCGCAGAATGGAGGCATGGCAGGCTCACGGGAAGTCGCGCGGCACTGGCGGTACGCCCCGCTCCCGGGCGTCGACCTGCTCCAGGCGAGCTACGTACGCAAGACCTTCGTACGCCACACCCACGAGAGCTTCGTGATCGCGGCGATCTCGCAGGGCGTCGAGGTCTTCGACGTCTACGGGCCCCGCGCGGTCCCCGGCCGCTCCGGCCGCGGCGGGGCCGAGGTGCACGCCGGGCCCGGCATGCTCGCCCTCGTCAACCCGGACACCCCGCACACCGGCCGGGCGCACGGGCCCGAGGGCTGGCGTTACGGCGCTGTGTACCCGTCGCCGGAACTGGTCGCCGAGATCGCCGCCGAGACGACCCGGCTGCGCGGAACACCGGGCTTCACCGAGCCGGTACTGGACGATCCGGCCGCCGCGCGCCTGGTCCACGAGGTCCTGCGCGCCGCCGAGCAGGGCAACGCACTGGCCGCCGATACCAAGCTGCGGCTGGCGGTCACCCGGCTGCTGCGGCGCAACGGCGGTCCCCTGCCCCGGCGCGCGGTGCGCACGGCAGGCGCGCGGACCGCGGAACGCGCCCGTCAGCTGCTCGAGGAACGCATGGCAGAGCCCTCGTCACTCGAAGCCCTCGCGACCGAACTCGGAACCACTCCCTTCGCCCTGCTGCGCGCCTTCCGCGACGCCTACGGAATGCCGCCGCACACCTGGCTCACCGACGCCCGGGTACGCCGCGCCAAACGGCTGCTCGACACCGGCGTCCCGCCCGCGGAGGCGGCCGTCGCGGTCGGCTTCACCGACCAGCCCCATCTGAACCGCCACTTCACCCGGATCGTGGGGGTGCCGCCCGGGGCGTATCGGCGCGAGCGGCTCGGGGCGGACGAGGCGCACGGGACGTCGGGACTTCGGCTCTGACGCGGGAACGTCGTACAGGAAGTCGTGCCACAAGCCGCGCCGGAAGCCGTACGGGAAGGTGACGCGAGGTGGGTGCAAGAACGTACAAGACGACAAGCGGCGGCCTCTCGTAACGTCCGGGACGTGGGAGAACAGCACCTGGCAGCGGAAACGGCACGAGATCCGTCGGCGACGACAGCGGGATCGACAGCGGAGGGCACGAGTTCGGGGACGAGTTCGGGGACGAGTTCGGGCGGGGCAACGGCGACGGCAACGGACCGACAACTGGCCGGGATTGGGACCGAGGCCGCCTCGGAACCGGTGGCATCGGTGACGGCACAGGCACCTGACACCGAGGTGCCGAGCAAGACCGACGCGGCGGTGGTGCGTGACGCGCTCGGCGTCGGGGTCGCGGTGGGGCTGTCCGGCTTCGCCTTCGGGGTGACCTCGGCGGGCAGTGGCCTGAGCCTCGCGCAGACCTGCGTACTCAGCCTGCTGGTGTTCACCGGCGCCTCGCAGTTCGCCCTGGTCGGAGCCCTCGCGGCGGGTGGCGGTCCGCTGACCGCGGCGGCCGGTGCCTTCTTCCTCGGCACCCGGAACGCCTTCTACGGACTGCGCCTGTCGCAACTGCTCGCGCTGCCGCGTGCCGTACGCCCCCTGGCCGCGCACTGGGTGATCGACGAGACCACGGCCGTCACGCTGGCTCAGCCGAACCGGCGCGCGGCACGGCTGGGATTCGTCGTGACCGGTCTGAGCCTGTACGTGCTGTGGAACCTGACGACCTGGGCCGGAGCCCTGGGCGCCGAGGCCATCGGCGACACCGCGGCCTGGGGCCTGGACGCCGCGGGACCCGCCGTCTTCCTCGCGCTGCTCGCGCCCATGTTGCGCGGCACGACCCAGCGGACGACGGCGCTCCTGGCCGTACTGCTCGGTCTGGGACTGCTCCCCGTCCTCCCCGCCGGGGTCCCGGTACTCGTCGCCGCCCTGGCCGCACCCGCGGTCCTGTACGCGCAGGGCCTGCGCCGGGGTGAGCGTCGACGAGCGCGCTCGCAAGAACCTGCGGAACAAGCGGAACGAGAAGCGGCGGAGCCCGGAGGAGAAGGGGCTGAGACACGTTGAACATCTGGATCGCCATCGCGGTGACCGCCGCGGGCTGCTACCTGGTCAAGCTGGCCGGACTTCTGGTTCCGGCCGGAGTGCTCGAACGGCCGCTGGTCCAGCGGCTGGCCGCCCTGATGCCGGTCGCGCTGCTCGCGGCGCTCACCGCGCAGCAGACCTTCGCGGACGGCCAGACCCTGACCGTGGACGCCCGGGCGGCAGGGATCGCCGCGGCCGGTGTGGCACTCCTGCTGCGCGCGCCCTTCCTCGTGGTGGTCGCCTCGGCCATCGCCGTCACGGCTGGGCTGCGCGCCCTCATCGGCTGAGGGCGTGGCAGCTGAGGACATTCGGTGGCGGACAGCTCGGCCTGGGCTCAGCGCTCTACCGGTACGCCTGGGCTCAGCGTCCTACCGGTACGAGGGAGTCTCAGCCCAGCACCCTTCCGTACGCGGCGAGTGTGCGCAGCCGCTCGATGGTGACCATCGGCCTGCGTTCGACGGAGGCGGCGGGCGGGCAGACGCGCGCCCGCAGTTCGCCCGGGCTGCCCGCCGGACGGTCCGGCCAGCCGCCGTCCTCGCGTTGCTGGGCGGCGAGGAAGTCCAGCGCACCCTCCGTCTCGGCGTCGGTGAACCAGCAGCGGGCTAGGGAGTCGGGGCGGGGCGCGAAGTCGTACGGGAAGTAGTGCGCGCTGGAGGCTCCGGCGCGCGCCGGGTCCAGCACCACCAGCCGTTGCGCTCGTACCAGCCGCCCGAGGCGGTCCGCTGCCGCCCGGGCACGGGAGCGGTCGGCAGCGCTGTCCAGGAAGGTCACGGCCGACGCCACCTCGTACGGGTCGGGCGAGGCCAGCGAGTCGACCGCCTGCCAGCAGAACTCGGTGGCCCGGAACAGCCAGGCGTGCCAGACGTCGTTGCGGTGCAGCAGACCGACCACCGGCCCGGTCGCGCCGAGCTCACCGCGCGCGAGGCGCAGCGTGCCCGCCGCCCTCGGCACCGGCACGCCCGTCGGGCCCTGGCGCCCCTCGCCCGCGCGGGCGGCGAGCGCCCCGTCGGGTTCGGAGACCGAGGTCAGGTAGCGGCAGATCAGTTCGACGCGGCGGCCGTCGCAGCGCCCGACGGCCTCCAGTACGCGCAGCGCGTGCGCCGCGTGCGCCGCGCAACTTCCGGGGCCGCGCACCGCTGGATCCAGGCCGTGGCCGAAACTGCCGTCCTGGTTGGCGTACGCGGTGAGGGCGGCGTCGACCGGGTCGGCGGGGCCGCCGAGGAAGAGGTGCGCGAAAAGCCGCTGCTCCAGTACGCGACCGGTCAGCCAGATGAACCTGGCGGCGCGTCCGAGCGGTGACCCCGGGCCCTCGGGGGGCGGGGCGGGGGCGGACCAGAGAGCGCGGGCGGCGGCGTGCGGCGCGCGCGAAGGGAGTGCGGAAGCTCCTGTTTCGGCCATGTTCCGACCGTAGAGGGCGAAAGCTCCCGGGCAAGGCCTCTCGGGCCGGGAGCACTCTCAGGGGCGGGATACTGGGGTCATGCGGTTGACGGTCTTCTGGCAGCGGATGGGCGATCACTTCGGCGTGGGCTACGCCGACACCTTCGCCCGCGACCACGTCATGAGCGATCTGGGCGGGCGCACGGTGAACGAGGCGCTGGACGCGGGCTGGGAGGCCAAGGACGTCTGGCGCGTGGTGTGCGCGACGATGGGGGTGCCACCCGAGAGCCGGTGACGGTCCGGGAGGCGGTGACGCTCCGAAATCCGGTGACGGTCCGAAGGCCGGTGTCGGTGACGCCCGAAACCTGGTGGCGGCCCGGAAGCGGTGACCGCTCGACTCCGGTCCGTTCCGGGTGCGACCGTGCCCTTGCCGTCCCGGCGGACGGTTTGATGAACAGTTGGCGGAAAGTGGCCCTGGCTCTGGTCTTGACTGCGAGGTAGGCGAGACTGTCCGGGTGGCCCCCACAGACGAGACCGCGAAGGTCGCAGAGAATCCCGTAGCCGAGATCCCGTCCCCGGGCGGACCCGGCCCAGGAACCGCGAGTGTGCGGGACGCCGCCGCGCGTATGCCGCGGTGGCTGCCGCGCGCCATCATTCTCGCGCTGGCCCTCGTCGCCTGTTTCCAGTTCAGTATCTGGGCCTTCCACCAGCTCACCGGGCTGCTCCTCAACGTACTGATCGCGTTCTTCCTGGCGCTGGCCGTCGAGCCCGCCGTGAGCAGGCTGGCCCACCTGGGCATGCGGCGCGGTCTGGCCACCGGGATCGTCTTCCTGTGCGTCGTGGCCGTGGCGGCCGGGTTCGTCGCGCTGCTCGGCTCGATGCTGGCCGGTCAGATCGTGAACATGATCGAGAACTTCCCGCGCTATCTGGACCAGTTGATCAACTGGACGAACAGCACCTTCCACACGGAACTCAGCCGGGTCGAGGTCCAGGACAGCGTGGTGCACTCGGACTGGCTGCGGAAGTACGTGCAGAACAGCGCGAGCGGCGTCCTCGACGTCTCCGCCCAGGTCCTCGGCGGACTCTTCCAGCTCCTGACGATCTTGCTGTTCGCCTTCTACTTCGCCGCCGACGGACCGCGACTGCGGCGCACCGTCTGCTCGCTGCTGCCCCCCGCGCGGCAGGCCGAGGTGCTCCGCGCCTGGGAGATCGCCGTCGCCAAGACCGGCGGCTACCTCTACTCGCGCGGCCTGATGGCCCTGGTCTCCGGGGTGGCGCACTACGTCCTGCTCGAGTTCCTCAACGTTCCCTACGCTCCCGTCCTCGCCGTGTGGGTCGGCCTGGTCTCGCAGTTCATCCCGACCATCGGCACCTATCTCGCGGGTGCGCTGCCGATGCTGCTCGCCTTCACGGTCGACCCCTGGTACGCCCTGTGGGTGCTGATCTTCGTGGTGATCTACCAGCAGTTCGAGAACTACCTGCTCCAGCCGAAGCTCACGGCCCGCACCGTCGACATCCACCCCGCCGTCGCCTTCGGCTCCGTCATCGCCGGAACCGCACTGCTCGGCGCCGTCGGCGCACTCATCTCCATCCCCGCGGTGGCCACGCTCCAGGCGTTCCTCGGGGCCTACGTGCGCCGCTACGAGGTGATGGACGACCCGCGCGTCCACGGACACCGGACCGCCAACGCGCGGGGCGGTTCCTTCCGTTCGCGGTTCAAGCGTGTGGTGAGTGGGCCGGGGAGTCGCTGAGGTTCCGTACACGAACGGGGTCTGGGGGCGCCGGGCTTCCGTCGAAGAACGAGCCCGGTGTGGCGGGCCGGGCGTACGCTCGGTGAAGCGGCGGGTCGTGCTTGACACGAAAATCGAACATCCATTCTCATGGGGTCCGGCATCGCTCGCGACCGGGGGCCTTCCCCAGCGGATTCCCGTGAGAATTCCCCGAGTTATCCACAGGCCGGAGGGCGTCGAAGCGCATTGTCAGTGGCAGGCGTTAGCGTCTTTGACGTGAAGCGATCGACTCAAGCAAACCGGGTGGAACCCATGGCTGGAACGGACCGAGAGAAGGCGCTCGACGCCGCACTCGCGCAGATTGAACGGCAATTCGGCAAGGGCGCCGTGATGCGCCTCGGCGAGCGGCCGAACGAGCCCATCGAGGTCATCCCCACCGGGTCGACCGCGCTCGACGTCGCCCTGGGGGTCGGCGGCCTGCCGCGCGGGCGCGTGGTGGAGGTGTACGGACCGGAGTCCTCCGGTAAGACCACACTGACCCTGCACGC
The DNA here is from genome assembly GCF_013364195.1 of Streptomyces sp. NA04227. Lineage (NCBI taxonomy): Bacteria > Bacillati > Actinomycetota > Actinomycetes > Kitasatosporales > Streptomycetaceae > Streptomyces > Streptomyces sp. NA04227. The sequence goes on from NZ_CP054918.1 coordinate 6,429,162, forward strand.
GGTGGCGAACGCCCAGAAGGCCGGCGGACAGGTGGCGTTCGTGGACGCCGAGCACGCCCTCGACCCCGAGTACGCCAAGAAGCTCGGCGTCGACATCGACAACCTCATCCTGTCCCAGCCCGACAACGGCGAACAGGCCCTGGAGATCGTGGACATGCTGGTCCGCTCCGGTGCTCTGGACCTGATCGTCATCGACTCGGTCGCGGCCCTCGTGCCGCGCGCGGAGATCGAGGGCGAGATGGGTGACTCGCACGTGGGTCTCCAGGCACGACTGATGAGCCAGGCGCTGCGGAAGATCACCAGCGCCCTCAACCAGTCCAAGACCACCGCGATCTTCATCAACCAGCTCCGCGAGAAGATCGGCGTCATGTTCGGCTCGCCGGAGACCACGACCGGTGGCCGCGCCCTGAAGTTCTACGCCTCGGTGCGCATCGACATCCGCCGTATCGAGACCCTCAAGGACGGTACGGACGCGGTCGGCAACCGCACTCGCTGCAAGGTCGTCAAGAACAAGGTCGCCCCGCCCTTCAAGCAGGCCGAGTTCGACATCCTGTACGGCCAGGGCATCAGCCGCGAGGGCGGCCTGATCGACATGGGCGTGGAGCACGGCTTCGTCCGCAAGGCGGGTGCCTGGTACACGTACGAGGGCGACCAGCTCGGGCAGGGCAAGGAGAACGCCCGCAACTTCCTGAAGGACAACCCCGATCTGGCCAACGAGATCGAGAAGAAGATCAAGGAGAAGCTGGGCGTCGGCGTGAAGCCCGCGGACCCCGCGGCCGAGCCCGAGCCCGGAGCCGACGCCGCGGTGGCCGCCCCGGCAGCCGATGCCGCCGCCAAGTCCGTTCCCGCCCCGGCCGCCAAGGCCACCAAGCCCAAGGCCGCCTCGGCCAAGAGCTGATCCGTGACACGGCGAACCGACTGGCCGGAGCCCGTGGCCGACGGCGGGGGATCGGGCGAAGGCCGGTGGAACAAGCGGTACGGACAGGACTCGGCGCAGGCTGAGAACTCCCGGAACTCGGCGAACTCCCAGAGCTCGGGAGACTTCGAGGACTGGGGGGACTCCGAGGGCTGGGACCCCGGACGGGGTGAGGCCGTGGACGCCCCGTCCGCGAACGGCCGCCGTCGGCGCGGTCGTTCGCGTGGACGGACTCCAGGGCACCAGGACAGCGCCGCTTCCCCGTCGAGGGCCGAGGAAGCGGCGCCGCCAGGGGACCCGGTGGAGCGGGCCAGAGCGATCTGCCTGCGCCTGCTCACCGGGACCCCGCGCACCCGCGCACAACTCGCCGCGGCTCTGCGCAAGCGCGGGATTCCGGACGAGGCCGCGGACGAGGTGCTGTCCCGGTTCGAGGAAGTCGGGCTGATCAACGACGGGGCCTTCGCCGATGCCTGGGTGGAGTCACGTCACCACGGCCGCGGGCTCGCCCGCCGCGCGCTCGCCCAGGAACTGCGCACCAAGGGCGTCGACTCCACCCTGATCGACGAGGCGGTCGGACAACTCGACCCGGAGCAGGAGGAGGCCACCGCCCGCGAACTGGTCGCCCGTAAGCTCCGGTCCACCCGCGGCCTCGACCGGGACAAGCGCCTGCGCCGTCTCGCCGGAATGCTCGCCCGCAAGGGCTACGGCCAGGGGCTCGCGATGCGGGTGGTACGGGAGGCTTTGGAGCAAGAGGGCGAGGATGTGGGGGAGTTGGAGGCGGGGGAGGGGGAGAGTGCGGAAGAGTTCTGAGCACCGGGCCGGAGATCGACCGGCGAAGCCGGAGTCGGCACGTGAAGCCGGAGACGACAGATGAAGCCGGACGACCGGTGCGTTCACGGATTCCTTCGCACGTTTCCGCCCTGCCTCAACTCCCGCCCTGCCTCAACTCCCGTCCCCGGCTTGGTCTTGTCCCTCGGCTCCGGCTCCGGCTCCAACTCCGCGCAGCCTCGTGCTCGCCGTCGGCTTCCTCGCTAGTGGACCTCGGCTATCGACGGGGCGCGCCACGAGGCGGACGACGGGCCGGACTCCGTGACCGGTACGACCGGCAGGCCTGCCGCGCGCCATGCCTGAAAGCCGCCGACGAGGTCCGTTGCCCGGTGGAGGCCGAGGTCCTTGAGGGAGGAGGCGGCCAGGCTGGAGGCGTAGCCCTCGTTGCAGATGACGACGACGTGGAGGTCGTGGCCGGTGGCCTGGGGGAGCCGGTGGCTGCCTCTGGGATCCAGCCGCCACTCGAGTTCGTTGCGCTCGACGACCAGGGCGCCGGGGATCAGGCCGTCCCGTTCCCGTAGGGCCTGGTAGCGGATGTCGATGAGCAGGGTCGTACCGGACTCGGACGCGGAATGGGCGGCGTGGGGCTGGACGCGGTCGAGACCGGCGCGTACCCGTTCCAAGTGCCCCTCGATGCCGGGGCGTTCGGCGCCGGGGGCTTCGGGGCGGGGATGTTCGCTCACTGCCAGTCCTCCGGGCGTTCCACGTGTTCGAGCCGCAGGATCGGGCCGGTGCGGCTGTAGCGGCGCAGGTGCGGCAGCGGTGGATAGTAGGCGTGGACGGAGACGGCGTGCTGCTCGGCCGACTCGTTGTAGACCTCGTGCACATGCTGCTGTCCGAAGGCCCGGCCCTTGCCCGCCGGGAGCCGACGCTGCCGGTCGACCCCCTCGGCGAGTTCGAGGGTGGTCCAGCCCTCCGTGGGAAGGCGTACGGCCAGGGCGTTCTCGGTCAGTTCGCCGGTGGCGGTGAGGAAGGCGCCGTAGGACTCGGCGTGGTCGTGCCAGCCGGTGCCGGTGCCGGGCGGCCAGCCGATGAGCCAGGCCTCGCTGCCGCCGGGACCGTCGAGACGCAGCCAGGTACGTCCCTCGGGGTCGAGCGGGAGCGAGGAGATGAGTTCCCGGTCGGCGGCGGCGCGTCGGACGAAGTCCAGCAGGTCGCCGGGGCCGGGTGCGGGGCCGGCACTCCGCGCCGAATCCGGGGAGGCGGAGGAACCCTGTCCGGCGCCGGACAATCCGGCGCGGGACGGTTCAGCACCGGGATGCTCGGCGCCGGGTGGGTCGACGCGGGGCGGGTCGGTGGGGTGCGGGTCGGCGGAATCGGCCGATGAGACCGAAGCTGAAAACGAAGTCGAGACCGGCTCGGGAGCCGGAGCCGAAGCCAGGTCCTGGTCAGCGGCCGCGACCTGAGAAGTGCTTACGGGATGTGACACGGGTGCCGTCCTGATGAGTGCGCTGGAGTCTCACACCGCGGTCACGGCCCTGGGCGTCGTACGCGACAGGGGAACCGAGAGGCCCGGGAACACCGGCGAAGGCGGCGTGAGAGAGGGGCAGGCGGGTTCAACAGGACGGACGACACACGCAGCCCGCGTAACGGACCAGGTCCATATGGACCCTCCGCCACAGCAGCACACGAGTGTCGGTCATGCTCCGGAGTACACCATGCTCCTTTACGGAGGGTCAACTCACCGATGCGGCCGGAGTCCCGCAGCCACCGCGCCCCCGCAGGTCAGCCGCGCGGCGGGGCCTCGGCTCGCCATGAGTCGTCCCCGCCCGAGGCACGAGGGACAGCGCTGTTCCGACCGCCGGTGCTCCTCGACCCCGAGCTCGCTCCGCTCCCCGAACCGGCACCGGCTTCCGACCTCGCACTGGTCCCGGCACCGGCATCGGACTCTGAACCGGCGTCGGCGTCGGCGTCGGCGCCTGCACCGGCAACGGTCCCGGAGCCCGCCCCAGCCCTCGAACCTCTCTCGCCCTCCGGACCCTCTCCGGCCCTCGCACCCGCTCCCGCCGCGGGCAGCGCACGCAGAGCCGCCCCGCGCCCAAGACCATCCACATCCCGAGCCACGGCCCTGGGAACCGCAACCGCCGCCGAACCTGCAATCACCCGCGGAGCCGCCCCCGCACCTTCGCCCGAACCCGCACCAGCCTTGGAACCGGCACCCGCCCCGGAACCCGCACCCGCACCCGCCCCGGAACCCGCGCCCGCCCCAGAACCCGGTCCAGCTCCAGAACCCCGCCCGGCTTCCTTCCGTCCCCCGTCCCGCTCCACAACACCGCGCCCGAGCGCCGCCTCCGCCGCCAGCTTCAGCTCCTGCGGGTGGACCCCGCCGAAGGACGCCACGAGGTGGCCGTCCGGGCGGATGAGAAGGACGGTGTGGGCGGCGGCGCCCGGGTACTCCTCGGCCACCAAGAGTTCGGCCGGGGCCGGAAGGGCCTCGACGGCGGCCGCGAGTCGGGGCATCAGGCCCGCGCTCATCCAGTGCCGCCGGTCCCAGACACCCGTGCCGGGAGCGACGAGCAGGACCAACAGGGCGCCGTGGCCCAGGCGTTGGCGCAGTGGCACGAAGGTGCCGTCCTCGGCCGTCACCGTGACATCCACGACCGGGGCACCGGGGGTGGTCCCCACGGCGCTGTGGGCGGGTGAACCGGCGGGCGCGAGCGGGGAGTTGCGGTAGGTGCCGGGGGAGCCGATCTTGCCGCGTCCGAGGTGGCCCTCGCTCAGCAGTACGTCGCTGCTGCGCGCGGTGCCCGGTACCAGCGCGCGCAGACCGCCCCCGCTCCGTACCAGGGGCAGCGCCTGGTCGGCGGCACGCAGCCGCGTGGAGACGGCAGCCCGGCGCTCGGCCTGGTAGCTGTCGAGCAGCGCCTCGGCGGGGCCGTGATGCCAGGCGAGGGCCAGCTTCCAGGCGAGGTTGTCGGCGTCGCGCAGGCCTTCGTCGAGGCCGTGGGTGCCGAGGGCGCCGAGCAGATGCGCGGCGTCCCCGGCGAGGAAGGCCCTGCCCACCCGCCAGCGCCGGGCGAGACGGTGATGGACGGTGTGCACGCCCGTGTCGAGCAGTTCGTACGCGGGGCTCGCGCCGCCGGTCCAGCCCGCGAGGGTCTGGCGTACCCGGGCCACCAGGGCCTCGGGCGTGACGAGTTCGTCCCGGGTGGGCAGCAGCCAGTCCAGGCGCCAGACGTCACCGGGCAGCGGACGGCCGGAGATCTCCTGGCCCTCGCCGCGCCACGGCGGGTTGCGGTGCAGCAACGCCTCGTCCTGCCAGGGGAGTTCGGCGCGCAGGGCGGCCACGGCGTGCCGTTCGACGGCGGTACGACCGGGGAACCGTACGCCGATCAGCTTGCGCACCGTGGAACGCGGTCCGTCACAGCCGACCAGGTAACTCCCGCGCCACCAGGTCTCGGTACGGCCCTTGCTGTGGGCGGTGACCGCGTCCTTGCTCTGCTCCAGTGCGTCGAGCCGGCTGCCCGGGACGATCCGGATGTGCCGTTGCCCCGCGACGGCGGTGCGCAGTGCCGAGGTCAGGACATCCTGCGCGAGGTGCAACGGGGCGGGATCCTCGTCACCGAACGTGACATGGCGCAATTCCTGTTTGCGGCGCAGCGAGCGCCAGCCCGCGAAGCGGCAGCCGTGTTTGGCGAAGTCCGTGCCGGTCAGACGCCGCACGAGCGCGGCCGTGTGCTCGTGCAGGACGACGGTGCGGGCGGGACGGCTCGGTTCGGCGGCGGCTGCCTCGTCCAGTACGACGGAGGGGACGTCGAGTCGCGCGAGCGCGAGGGAGAGCGTGAGCCCGACGGGCCCCGCCCCCACGACGATCACCGGATCCACGGCGTGGCGTCCCCGTCCCGGAGCGGAGTCCTGCGCGGGGCGCAGGAAATGTCAGTTGGAGCGGGGAGCACGATCACAGAACGTATGCAACCTATTGCGGGTTCCCACGTCAAGCGACGGAGGCAGTGGCGATCATGCCACTGCCTCTGTCGGGTTACCAATTCGTCCAGGGTGGCTAGAAGCCGCCGCCGACTCCTCCGCCGCCACCCTCGCCGGTCTTGAACGGGAAGTTGCCGGTGCCGGGCTCGTCGGCCTTCTCCGCCGCACTCACTCCGAGCACCGCGCCCGTGCTCCGCTTGCTCCGGCGCAGGAACTTCTCCAGCCAGGAGGCGAAGGTCGTGAGGATGAGGTTCACGATGATGAAGATGACGGCGACGACGACCAGCGCCTGCACGATGTTCGTGTAGTTCGAGGCGAGCGTCTTGCCTTCCCCGAGCAGCTCCGGGAACGTCAGCATGGCGCCACCGAGAGCCGTGTCCTTCACGATCACCACGAGCTGGCTGACGATCGCCGGAAGCATCGCGGTCACCGCTTGCGGAAGCAGGATCGAGCGCATGACCTGGCTCTTGCGCAGACCGATCGCGTTCGCTGCTTCCGTCTGGCCCTTCGGCAGGGCCAGGATGCCGGCCCGTACGATCTCGGCGAGGACCGAGGCGTTGTAGAGGACCAGGCCGGTGACGACCGCGTAAAGGGGACGGTCCTCACTGCTCACCGTGCCCGCGTTCGCGTAGAGCTGGTTGGCGAAGACCATCATCAGCAGGACGGGGACCGCGCGCAGGAACTCCACCACTACGGAGACCGGGACCCGGATCCAGCGGTGGTCGGACAGGCGCGCGATGCCGAGGGCCGCGCCGAGAGGCAGCGCGATCAACATCGACAGACCCGCGGCCTTGAGCGTCTCACCGAGGCCCGGCAGCAGATACGTGGTCCAGGCCTCGGAGGTGGTGAACGGCTCCCAGAGCTCCCACTCCAGCTGGTTCTTGTCGTCGAGGGTGTTCCAGACCCACCACAGGGCGAGGGCGAGCAGCACCAGGAAGACGACGGACAGGACCAGATTGCGGGCCCGGGCGCGGGGCCCGGGTGTGTCGTACAGAACGGAGCTCATCGCTTCACCGCCACGCGCTTGGCGAGCCAGTTGAGGAACAGGCCCATGGGGAGGGTAAGGACCACGAAGCCGAAGGCGAAGACGAGACCGATGAGGACCGTCTGGGCCTCGTTCTCGATCATCTCCTTCATCAGCAGCGCCGCTTCCGCGACGCCGATGGCGGCGGCCACCGTGGTGTTCTTGGTCAGCGCGATCAGGACGTTGGCCAGCGGGCCGATGACCGAGCGGAACGCCTGCGGCAGCACGATCAGGGTCAGGACCTGGGTGAAGTTCAGACCGAGCGCCCGAGCTGCCTCGGCCTGTCCGACGGGCACCGTATTGATACCGCTGCGTACCGCCTCACAGACGAACGCCGCGGTGTACGCGGTGAGCCCGAGTACGGAGAGCCGGAAGAACTGCGAGCTCGTCGCCTCCTCGGCGCCCAGGGTGACACCGAAGACCTGGGCCAGGCCGAGCGAGGTGAAGACGATGATCACCGACAGGGGGATGTTCCGGACGGTGTTCACGTAGAAGGTGCCGAACCACCGCATGATCGGGACAGGGCCGACCCGCATCGCCGCCAGCAGGGTGCCCCAGATCAGGGAGCCGACGGCGGAGAAGAACGTCAGCTGGATGGTTTTCCAGAACGCCCCGAGCACGTCGTAGCCATCAAGAAAGTCGAACACGATCTCCCGCGCTTCCGCGTGTGTCGAAGGAGAGGGGGTGCCGCATCACCATGCGGCACCCCGCCTGGCATTGCCTCAGTTCTTGATCTCGCCGATCTTCGGGGCGGGCTCGTTCTTGTAGTCGGCGGCACCGAGGTTCTTCTCCACGGCCTTCTCCCAGGCGCCGGAGCTGACCATCTTCTCGATCGCCTTGTTGATCTTGTCGATGGTCTCCTTGTCGCCCTTCTTGACGCCGACGCCGTAGTTCTCGTTGCTGAGCTGCAGACCCGAGAGCTTGAACTTGCCCTGGTTCTGCTTCTGCGCGGCGTAACCGGCGAGGATGGAGTCATCGGTCGTCAGGGCGTCGATGGCGCCGTTGGCGAGACCGGAGATGCACTCGGAGTAGGTGCCGTACTGCTGCAGCCTCGCCTTGGGGGCGATGCCGGGCTTGCCGTCCTTGCCCTCCTTGAGGTTCTGCGCCGAGGTCGAACCCGACACCGAGCACAGCTTCTTGCCGTTGAGGTCGGTGCCCTTGGTGATCTTGTCGTCGGCGCGCGTCAGCAGGTCCTGGTGAGCGAGGAAGTACGGCCCGGCGAAGTCGACCTTCTCCTCGCGCTCGGGCGTGATCGAGTACGTGGCCACGATGAACTTCACGTCGCCGTTCTTGAGCGCGTTCTCACGGTCGGCGCTCTTGGTCTCGACGAACTCGATGTCCTTCTCGTCGTAGCCGAGTTCCTTGGCGATGTACCGGGCGACGTCGACGTCGAAGCCGGCGAACTCACCGTTGGGCGTCTTCTGTCCCATGCCCGGCTGGTCGATCTTGATTCCGACCTTGAGCTTGTCGCCACTGTCGTTCGAACAAGCAGTAGCCGTACCCACCAGGGCGAGAGCGGCGGCCGCGGCGACGGAGACCTTGCGGAGCTTCATGGTGAACATCCTTTGATTCGGCACCAGGAGGGCCTGGTTGCAGGGGAGGCAAGGAAAGCCGGGCGGGAGGGGGCGCGCCGGGCGCCTCGCCTCCTGCGGGGAAGGATCGTGCCTCAGTGATGCAGGATCTTGGAGAGGAAGTCCTTCGCACGGTCGCTGCGCGGGTTGCTGAAGAACTGGTCCGGGGTGGCTTCCTCCACGATCCGCCCGTCCGCCATGAAGACGACACGGTTGGCCGCGGAGCGGGCGAAGCCCATCTCGTGGGTGACGACGACCATGGTCATGCCGTCCCGGGCCAGCTGCTGCATGACCTCCAGGACCTCGTTGATCATCTCGGGGTCGAGGGCCGAGGTGGGCTCGTCGAAGAGCATCACCTTCGGGTCCATCGCCAGGGCGCGGGCGATCGCCACCCGCTGCTGCTGGCCACCGGAGAGCTGGGCGGGGAACTTGTCCGCCTGCGAGGCGACTCCCACCCGGTCCAGGAGCTCACGTGCCTTTCGCTCCGCCGCCTTCTTGTCCGCCTTGCGGACCTTCACCTGGCCCAGCGTCACGTTCTCGAGCACCGTCTTGTGCGCGAAGAGGTTGAACGACTGGAAGACCATGCCGACGTCGGCGCGCAGCTTGGCGAGCGCCTTGCCCTCCGCGGGCAGCGCCTTGCCGTCGATCGCGATCGAGCCGGAGTCGATGGTCTCGAGCCGGTTGATCGTGCGGCACAGCGTCGACTTGCCGGAGCCGGAGGGCCCGATGACGACGAGCACCTCGCCCCGCTGGATGGTCAGGTCGATGTCCTGGAGGACATGCAGTGCGCCGAAGTGCTTGTTGACGCCGCTGAGCACCACCAGTTCGTCGGCCGCGGGTACGGCGTCCTTGGCCACCGATACGTGGGTCATCCGCTACTTGCTCCGTCCTCCTCGGTTGCGAGGACCTTAGTGACGCCGCCCGAGCAGCGTCATTACATCTGAGGGGAAATTGAGCATAACGATCCGGCTTCGGACGGGCACCGGTAGTCACCGGGGCACGTCTTCAGTCAGTGGGCTACCAGTGGACGCGTACCGGCTGGATAACGGAAGCCCACTACAGTGCGGCATTCCCTTGACGGCGCGCCCGTGATCGGGATGGATGCTCTGTTGGGTACCGAATTGTGACCTCGGGGCCCGGTGCCATTCGCTCGAACGAGTGGCCGCATCGACGAGGACAACGAGACGACAACGAGAGGAGACGCGTGAGACTGCTGCTTGTCGAGGACGACGATCATGTGGCCGCGGCCCTCTCGGCGGTGCTGTCCCGGCACGGCTTCGAGGTCGTGCACGCGCGCAGCGGCGAGGAGGCCCTGCAGGCACTGCTGCCCGACGACTCCGGCTGCGTCCAGGCCTTCGGGGTGGTCCTGCTCGACCTCGGCCTGCCCGACCAGGACGGCTTCGAGGTCTGCGGCCGGATCCGCAAGCGCACCAGCACCCCGGTGATCATGGTCACCGCGCGCGCCGATGTGCGCTCGCGCATCCACGGCCTGAACCTCGGCGCCGACGACTACGTGGTGAAGCCGTACGACACGGGGGAGCTGCTCGCCCGTATCCATGCCGTGAGCCGCCGCCACGCCTCGGGCGAGGGGGAGAGCCTGCCCGCCGGGGACATCCTCACGCTCGGCCCGGTCCACGTCGAGCTGCCCACCCGGCAGGTCAGCGTCGGCGGCGAGGTGGTGCAGCTGACCCGCAAGGAGTTCGATCTGCTGGCCCTGCTCGCGCAGCGGCCCGGGGTCGTCTTCCGTCGGGAGCAGATCATCAGCGAGGTCTGGCGCACCAGTTGGGAAGGCACGGGCCGCACTCTCGAGGTGCATGTGGCCTCGCTGCGGTCCAAGCTGCGGATGCCCGCCCTGATCGAGACGGTCCGCGGAGTCGGTTACCGGCTTGTGGCCCCCGCCGGTTAGCTTTCCCTGTGCACTCTCGTCTGCTGCCGCTGCTCATCGTCCTCATGGCGGGCGTGCTTCTCGCGCTCGGCTTTCCGCTGGCGGTGAGCGTGGCCGCCGCCGAGCAGCAGAAGGTCGTCGTCGACCGGATCGACGACACGGCCCGGTTCGCCTCGCTCGCGCAGTACGTCACCCAGCGCTCGACCGGCTCGCGCCGCACCGTCAAGGACGAGCGCCAGGAGACCCTGGAGCACGAACTCGACCGCTACCACGAGGTGTACGGGATCAGGGCGGGCGTCTTCTACCGCGACGACGAGCCCATGGCGCACGCCCCGCAGTCCTGGTACCTGCCCGCGCGGGGCGCCGAGCGGAAGGCGTTCCAGGAGGCGCTCCTTTCGCGGCCCGGGCACGACCCGGCGCAGGTCTGGCCCTGGCAGCGCGGCGGACGGCTGATCGTCGCCTCGCCGGTGGTACGGGACGGGGACGTGGTGGCCGTGGTGGTCACCGACTCGCCGACCGGTCAGATGCGCTCCAGGACCCTGCGCACCTGGCTGCTCATCTGCCTGGGCGAGGGCGCCGCGATGCTGCTCGCCGTCGGTGCCGCGCTGCGGCTGACCGGCTGGGTGCTGCGGCCGGTACGGGTACTCGACGCGACCACCCACGACATCGCCACCGGACGGCTGAAGTCGCGCGTCGCCGAGACCGGCGGGCCGCCCGAACTGCGGCGCCTGGCACAGTCGTTCAACGAGATGGCGGACAACGTCGAGGAGGTGCTCGAACAGCAGCGGGCCTTCGTCGCCGACGCCTCGCACCAGCTGCGCAATCCGCTGGCCGCCCTGCTGTTGCGCATCGAGCTGCTTGCCCTCGAACTGCCCGAGGGCAACGAGGAGATCGCCTCCGTACGCACCGAGGGCAAGCGTCTGGCCCAGGTTCTCGACGACCTCCTCGACCTCGCCCTCGCCGAGCACGCGGACGCCGACCTGGGACTGACCGACCTCGGCGAACTGGCCGCCGAACGCGTCGCCTCCTGGCGCGCGACCGCCGAGGCCAAGGGCGTACGCCTGACCGGCCACTGCCCCGCCCTGACCGCCTGGGCCGACCCGGTGGCCGTCTCCAGCGCCCTGGACGCCGTGATCGACAACGCCGTCAAGTTCACCCCGGAAGGCGGCGAGGTACGCGTCCTGGTCGCCGTGGAGGGCGAGCGCGCCGTGGTCCGGGTGCTCGACGAGGGGCCCGGCCTCACCGAGGAGGAGCTCTCCCGTATCGGCGACCGCTTCTGGCGCAGCAACCGGCACCAGAACATCAAGGGGTCGGGCCTGGGCCTGTCCATCACCCGGGCGCTGCTCGCGGCGGGCGACGGCACCCTCTCGTACGCGCACCGCGATCCGCACGGTCTCGAGGCCAGCGTCTCGCTGCCGCGCAGTTCGCCGCAGCCCTGACCGTTTCCCGGTGGAACCGAACTGGCCGTCGCAGGGCGGGAGTTGGGCCCGTACGGCCGCGAGTGCGGCTCATACGCGACGGCCGGGCCCCGCTCAGGGACCCGGCCGCCATGAGTGCTGTACGTACTCAGCCGCTCACGGCCAAGCGCAGTGTCACCAGCTGGAACGGGCGCAGCGCAAGCGCCACCGCACCGTCCTCGACGACGAACCGGGGCCCGTCCGCGAGTTCGCGCTCAAGGAGATCGGTCGCGACGACGGAGGCGGCCGGGAAGCCGAGGCGCAGCTTGGTCCGGGCGCGGCCGCCGGTCGCCTCGTAGAGCCGGACGACTACGTCGCCCGAGCCGTCGTCGGCGAGTTTGACCGCGCTGACGACCACCGCGTCGTCCTCGGTCCACGCCAGCGGGGAGACCGCGCCCGAGCCAGGTACGCGCCGCTCCGGCAGGTTGATGCGGTAGCCCTCGCGGACCGCGTCGGTGATCGAGGCGCCGGGGACCAGGGAGTGGCGGAAGCGGTGCACGCCCTGGTCGGTCTCGGGGTCGGGGAAGCGGGGGGCGCGCAGCAGGGAGACGCGGACCGTGGTGGTGGTGCCGGAGTCCTCCGGGCGGACGGTGCGGGTGACGTCGTGTCCGTAGGTGGAGTCGTTGACCAGGGCGACGCCGAAACCGGGCTCGGCGAAGTGGACGAAGCGGTGCTGGCAGGCCTCGAACTTGGCCGCCTCCCAGCTGGTGTTGGTGTGGGTGGGCCGGTACAGGTGGCCGAACTGGGTCTCGGCGGCGTACCGGTCGGTGTGCAGGTCGAGCGGGAACGCCGCCTTGAGGAACTTCTCGGTCTCGTGCCAGTCGACCTCGGTGTCGATGTCGAGCCGTGCGCTGTCGGCGGCCAGCCGCAGGACCTGGGTGACGCGCGAGGAGCCGAAGGAGCGGGTCACGGTGACGGCCGCGGCGCCCGGTTCCTCGGCGACGGTCACGGAGTCCGCCTCGGTGAGGTCGGTGACGACGTTGCGGTAGAACTCGTCGACGTCCCAGGCGTCCCACATGTTCGGGAAGTCGGGGTGGAGCTGGAGCAGGTTGGCCGCCCGTCCCGGCGCGATCGTCTCCCGGTCGGCGCGGATGTCGTACACGGAGACGACGAGCCCGCGCGTGTCGATGGCCACCCGCAGCAGGCCGTTGTCGAGGCCGTGGCCGCCGTCGGGGAGCGAGGTGACGGTGACGGTGCCCTCGGCGCTGGCCGCGGGTGCGGCGCCGCCCGCGAGGGCACCGGCGCGCGAGTGCGGGGCCGCGTTGAACACCAGCTCCGCACCCGGCTGCGCGGGCTCGCCGGCCAGCGCGCGCTGGGCGCCGTCGATGATCGCGTTCAGTTCCCCGGCCAGGCGCTGATAGGTGGCGCGGGCTTCACGGTGCACCCAGGCGATGGACGAGCCGGGCAGGATGTCGTGGAACTGGTGCAGCAGTACGGTCTTCCAGATCCGGTCCAACTCCTCGTAGGGGTACGGGAATTGGCTGCGTACGGCGGCGGTGGCGGCCCAGAGTTCGGCCTCGCGCAGCAGGTGTTCGCTGCGGCGGTTGCCCTGCTTGGTCTGGGCCTGGCTGGTGAGGGTGGCGCGGTGCAGCTCCAGGTAGAGCTCGCCCGCCCAGACCGGCGGTTCGGCGTATTCGGCCTCGGCCTTGGCGAAGAAGGCGGCCGGGGACTCCCACTCGACGGTGGGGGAGCCCTCCAGGTTCGCGAGCCGCCGTGACTTGGCGACCATCTCCCGGGTGGTGCCGCCGCCCCCGTCGCCCCAGCCGGTGGGGGCGAGCGAGTGCCGGGCCTTGCCCTTGTCCTTGAAGTTCGTCGCGGCGTGGGCGATTTCGCGGCCGAGCATCGAGCAGTTGTAGGTGTCGACGGGCGGGAAGTGGGTGAAGATCCGGGTGCCGTCGATGCCCTCCCACTGGAAGGTGTGGTGCGGGAACTTGTTGATCTGCGACCAGGAGATCTTCTGGGTCAGCAGCCACTTCGCCCCGGCCGCCTTGATGATCTGCGGAAGTCCGGCCGCGAAGCCGAAGGTGTCCGGCAGCCAGGCCTCGTCGTTCTCGATGCCGAACTCGTCGAGGAAGAAGCGCTTGCCGTGCACGAACTGGCGGGCCATGGCCTCCGAGCCCGGCATGTTGGTGTCGGACTCGACCCACATGCCGCCCGCGGGCACGAACCGGCCCTCCGCGACGGCCTTCTTGACCTTGGCGTAGACCTCGGGCCGGTGCTCCTTGATCCACGCGAACTGCTGCGCCTGCGACATGGCGAACACGAACTCGGGCTCGTCCTCCAGGAGCGCGGTCATGTTCGCGGTGGTGCGGGCGACCTTGCGGACGGTCTCGCGCAGCGGCCACAGCCAGGCGGAGTCGATGTGGGCGTGGCCGACCGCGCTGATGCGGTGCGCGGAGGCGTCCGCGGGCGAGGACAGCACCTCGGTGAGGCGGGCGCGGGCCGCGGCCGCCGTGCCCGGCACGTCCTGGAGGTCGACCGCGTCAAGCGCGCGGCCGAGCGCACGCAGCAGATCGGCCCGGCGCCCGCTGTCCAGGGGCAGTTCGTGCATCAGCTCACCGGCCACCTCCAGATCCATCACCAGCTCCCAGACCTCGGTCTCGAAGACGGCCAGATCCATCCGTGCGAGGCGGTACTGCGGCTCGCTGCCCGCGGTGTCCTTGTCGCCGAGCCGAGTGGGCAGGAAGGGGTGGTAGTCGAGGATGACCGGATTGGACGCCGCCTCCAGGCGCCACTCGACCCGCTCGCCGCCGGCCACCGGAGCGCCCACCCGTACCCACTGGTTGCGCGGGTTGAGGCCCTTCACCGGCTCGCCGTCCGGGGTGTAGACGAGCGCTTCGCACTGGAAGCCCGGCATCTTCTCGTCGAAGCCGAGGTCGAGCACCGCCTCCACGGTGCGGCCCGCCCATTCCTCGGGAACGGTGCCGGTCACCTTGAACCAGGTGGTGGCCCACGGAGCCCCCCACGCGTCGCCGACCGCGACCGGTGTGTGCGCGGCCGCGAGACCTTCGGCCACCGGCACCGGCTCGCCGGGGGCGACCCAGGCCTCCACGGTCAGCGGCACCGAGTGCGAGTAGACGGCGGGGAGGATGCGCTCCTTGAGGACGCGCTGCAGACGGGCCTCGATCAGGCCGCGGTCGTCATGCATGGGGAACTCCGTGTTCTGTGGTGACGGTGCGGGCGGGTGCCGGGTGGACTACCAGGGATGCTCGACGGTTACGGGAGAGGACGCGCTGTACAACTCGCCCACCGCGCGCAGTTCGAAACGGGCGGCGGGTTCGTTTCCGTCACGTGTCGCCCCCTTCACGTAGTACGCCGACTGCGCGGTCCCGCCGAGGAAGCGCCGGGTCCCGTCGGACAGCAGACGGTGCAGCTCGTAATGGCGTACGCCGTCACCGGCCGGGTCCCAGGCGAAGCGGAACCGGCCGTCCGTGCCGCTGCGGGTCACGCGCAGCGCGCGGGGCGCGGGCATCTCGGGGGCGCCGTCGCGCACCGCGAGCGCGCCCAGGCGCCAGGACACCTTCGCCTCCTTGCCGGTCAGGCGTACGGCGAGCCCGTGCACGGTGCCGGTACCGAGCGAGGACAGCTTCACCGTCGCCGTCGACCAGTCGCCCCGGGTGACGGTCTGCACCGGAAGGAAGCTGTACGCGAGCGGGGCGCCCGGCTCCTGTGGCGGGCGCAGGGCCACACCCAGTTCCACGGTGACCTCGCCCGCGTCCGCCCGGTGGGTCAGCTCCACCGTTGTCGCAGGCCCCAACGGCAGCCTGGTGGCGTGCAGTTCGACCGTGGTGGACCGCAGCGCGCCGTCCACGAGCAGGCTGCTGCCGCCGCGCCAGGCGGCGGCGAAGTCCAGGGTGACCGCGGGGCGTTCGCCCTCGGTGCGCACCACCCAGCGGCGGCCCGGCAGCACGTCCTGGAGCCCGAGATGGTTCCATGCGGCCTCGCTGCCGACCTCGCCGTTCTCGTACCAGCGCAGCCCGTGCCCGGTGTTGAAGGTGGTCGCGAACGGCAGGGCGGTCACCGTCGACCGGTCGGCGACCACGGCCGCCGCGGCCCGCCAACTGCCGCCCGGCTCGGCCGGATCCAGCGACTCGCCGGTCCAGAAGCGGTCGTCGGCGGCGTGGAACTGCCCCGGCGTCCGCTCCTTGGGCAGATGGTGCAGCGTCCACTCGGGCCGGTAGAAGCCGTACGAGGTGGTGTGCGGGCGATCCGCCGGGAAGAGGGCGTCCCAGTCGACCCGGGTGTCCCAGCCGTTGGACTCGACGTCGATGCCCGCCCACAGCTCGTACGGGCTGCGGCCGAGCTTGGCCGCCAGGTCGGCCGAGCCGGACAACAGCCCCAAGTTCCAGCGGAAGTTGAGGAACACGGTGTCGGCGACCTTGCCGTCCGCGCCGTGGAAGAACTGCTGGTTGTGCTCGTTGAGGGCGTTCTGCCAGGAGATGGCCCCGCTCTTGTCCATGGCGTCGTACCAGGTGATGCGCAGACCCTCGGCCTCGCCGAGGGTGCGCAGCGCGCGCAGGAAGTCCCGCATACGGGTGGCGAGTTCACTGTCGCCGCCCTCGGTCTCGACGTTCAGGAACCATCCGTCGAAGCCGTAGGTGGTGGCGACCTGGACGAGCTTGGCGGCCAGCGGGAAGTCGCCGTGCGCGTCCCGCTGCACCAGGTCGCGGGTCCACTCGATACGTCCGTCGAATGCGGTGGGCGGCAGGAAGACGGTGCCGAGGACCGGGACGCCGTTGCGGTGCGCGGCGTCCACCACCGGTGCGTTCGGGGCGAGGATCAGGCCCTCGCCGGAGGAGCCGCCCCAGAAGACCAGCTCGTCCCAGTAGGCCCAGTGGGTGGGCGCGTAGAAGTCGGCGGTCGGGCCGCCCTGCGAGGGGTTGGCGGCGGTGGGCCCGAAGGAGACCAGTGCGCTCACCCGGGCCTGGTCCGTGCGGGCCGAGGTGTTGACGGGCACCGGTGTGAACCGCTCGGCCAGCGGGACCGAGGCGGTGTTGAAGGCGAGGTCCGGGTCCTTGTCGGGGGACCACTTCCTGAGCGAGCGCCAGGTGATGCCGTCGCCGGGCGTGCCGGACGGCAGCGAGTCGGGGTACCAGTACGAGGCGTAGGGCTGGAGGTTGTCGGCGGCCGGTTTCCCGGTAGCCCCGCGAGAGGTGGCGGCCTGTGCGAACGGGGTGCCG
This sequence comes from Streptomyces sp. NA04227, assembly GCF_013364195.1. Lineage (NCBI taxonomy): Bacteria > Bacillati > Actinomycetota > Actinomycetes > Kitasatosporales > Streptomycetaceae > Streptomyces > Streptomyces sp. NA04227. The sequence continues at coordinate 6,445,947 of NZ_CP054918.1, forward strand.
AGCAGCGCGGCGGCGGCGCTCGCGCCGAGCAGGACGGTGCGGCGGCTGGGTGGGGTGTGCCGGGTGGGTTGGTGGGAGGTGCGCCGGGTGGGGTGGTGGGAGGTGTCGGACACGGACGGCTCCTTCGGCATCGGTATCAGTCGACCTCGTGCGGGCGGATCACTTCGGTGAGGCCGCGGGACGCCAAGTGGGCGGTGTCCTCGGCGAGTTCGGACAGGACCACGGCGGGGCGCACACCCTGTGCGGCCAGCGCCGCCCAGGCCTCGAAGAAGGTCCCGCCGGGTGCGCAGTGGGCGCGGGAGGGGGCGGCCACGGTGTCTCCCACGTCCAGTACGAGAGCCGTGGTGCGGGGCGCGGGGGCGTGGACGGTGCCCCGCCGGTCCTTCACGATCCGGGCGATGGCCTCCCCGGCGGGCTTGACCGTACGGTCGTTGGCGAGCAGCCCGAGGCTGTACTCCAGCAACGGGAAGTCGGCCAGCTGGGGCGCGACGTCGTGGGAGCACCACCAGGTCACGCCCCAGACGTCCGTGCAGTCCAGGGCGGCCGCGACGGTCGCCTCGGTGAACCGCGCGGCCCCGGCGGCTGGGATGTGCGGCTGCGGGGCGCCGACCTCCTGGAGCCACACCGGCCGGTGCGGATCGGTGTGCCAGGCGCGGGCGAGCTCGATCAGATAGGCCGCGTGCTGTTCGGTGGCCGTCGCGGTGGCGCCGTGCCGCTGCGCGGTGCCGTTGAACACCCAGGAGTGCACCGCCGTGGCCCCGCCGAGCCGGGCGGCCTGGGCCGGGGTGAACGGGTGCCCGTCCTGGTACCAGGCGGCGTCGTACTCGGCGTGCAGATGGAGCCTGCCGGGCGCGCCCCGTTCGCAGGCGGCGAGCATCCGGCGCAGCCAGGACTCGGCCTGTTCGTGGCCGATCCGGTCCGGGTCGGGATGCGGGCCGTCGGAGAACTGGTTGATCTCGTTGCCGAGGGTCATACCGAGGAAGTTCGGCCGGTCGGCCAGCGCGGCGGCCAGCGTGCGCAGGTACTCCTCCTGGCCCGAGAGCACGTCCGGGTCGGTGAAGAGGTTGCGCCGGTGCCAGGTTTGGGTCCAGGCGGGCAGGAAGTCGAAGCTGGACAGGTGGCCCTGGAGCCCGTCGACGTTGACGTCGAGTCCGCGCTCCGCGGCCGCGTCGGCGAGCTGGACCAACTGCTCGACGGCGCGCGGCCGGATCAGGGTGCGGTTGGGCTGGAACAGCGGCCACAGCGGGAAGACGCGGATGTGGTCCAGGCCGAGTCCGGCGATCGAGTCCAGGTCGGCGCGCACCTCGTCCAGGTCGAAGTCGAGCCAGTGGTGGAACCAGCCCTTGGTGGGCGTGTAGTTGGCGCCGAAGCGCGGGCTGCGGGCGGCGTCGGGCATGTGGGGTCCTCGCGCGGGGGAGCGGGATGGCGGGAAGGGCCGCGGGGCCGGGCGGGGCGGGGTCGTGGGCTGTTCAGCCCTTGACCGCGCCCTCGCCGACACCGCGGAAGAAGTAACGCTGGAGGCAGGCGAACAGCACGATCAGCGGGGCGACCGCGATGATCGTCCCGGCGGCGACGAGCCGCTGGTTGTCCGCGAACGCGCCGTGCAGATAGTCCAGGCCGATGGTCAGCGTGAACTTCTCCTGGTCGCTGAGGACGATCAACGGCCACAGGAAGTCGTCCCAGGCGCCCATGAAGGCGAAGATGGCGACGACCGCGAGGGTGCCCTTGACCGAGGGCAGCGCGACGTGCCAGAAGCGCTGCCAGGCGTTGGCGCCGTCGACGTACGCGGCCTCCTCCACCTCGTAGGGCAGGTTCGCGAAGGCGTTGCGCATCAGCAGGACGTTCATCGCGCCGATGCAGCCGGGCAGCACCACACCGATGAGGGTGTTGTTGAGCTGGAGTTCACGCATCGTCATGAACTGGGCGATGATGATCGACTCCACCGGCACCAGCATCGCCATCACAAAGGTCACCAGGGCGACCTTGCGGCCGCGAAAGCGCATCCGGGCCAGCGCGTATCCGGCGAGTGCCGAACCGACGCAGTTGGTCAGGACGTTGGTGACGGCGACCTTCAGCGAGTTCAGGGCGAAGTCCCAGACCGGGATGAGGTCGGCGACCTTGGCGTAGTTGTCGAGGGTCGGGTCGGAGGGCAGCAGCTGGGGGGTCTTGCTGTAGATGTCCTCGTTCGGGCCCTTGAGGGAGGTCGAGAGCTGCCACAGGAAGGGGCCGATCATCACGGCCAGGATCGCGAGCAGCAGCAGATAGCGCAGGACGAGCTGCCACAGCGGCAGCCGCCTGCCACCCGTGTCGCCGAACTCCTGTGCCCTGGCCGCCCGGCGGCGCGCCCTGCGCTCGGCCCGCGGCTCGGCGGCCGTACTCATGAGTCCTCCTTGCGGTTGGCCCGCAGCACGAGCAGCATCAGGCCGAGGGTGATCACGAAGACGACGACGGAGATGGCCGAGGCGTAGCCGACCCGGCCGCTGAGGCCGGTGCCGGTCTGCTTGACCAGCATCACCAGCGTGGTGTCGTCGCCGCCGGGGCCGCCGCCGGGCCCGGCCATCAGATACACCTCGGAGAAGACCTTGAACGCGGCCACCGAGGACAGCGCGCCGACGAGCACCATCGTGGAGCGCACGGCGGGCACCGTGACGGTGAAGAAGCGGCGGACGGCGCCCGCCCCGTCCACGGCGGCGGCCTCGTGCAGCTCACGCGGGACGTTGGCCAGCGCGGCCAGGTAAATGATCATGTAGTAGCCGAGGCCCTTCCAGACCGTGACGAGCATCGCCGAGACGAGCAGCAGCGTGGAGTCGCTGAGGAAGGGGATCCGGTCCAACCCCAGGCCCGTCACCATGGAGTTGACCAGCCCGCGGTCGTCCAGGAGCCAGACCCAGATGAGTCCGACGACCACGACCGAGGCGACGACGGGGGTGTAGAAGGCCGAGCGGAAGAAGGCGATGCCGGGGATCTTCCGGGCCACGAGCATCGCGAGCAGCAGGGGCAGGATCACCAGGAGCGGCACCACGCCGACCATGTACAGCAGGCTGTTGCGCAGCCCCGTCCAGAACTTGTCGTCGTGGATGAGCTCCTGGTAGTTGGCGCCGCCCACGTACTGCCCCTCGACCAGCGTGCGCCGGTCGGTGAACGAGTCCACCACCGTGGTCACGAAGGGGTAGAGGCTGAAGCCGCCGACGATGAGCAGCCCGGGGCCCAGGAACAGCCACGGGGTGCCGGGCAGATGCGTACGGACCTTGCGGTGCGGCCGGCCCCCGGGGGCCGGGCCCGCCGCGGCCCCCTTGGCGGGGCTCGCGGCGGGCCCGGCCACCGCGGCGGCGGTGGCCCGGTCGGTCACGGGGGACTCGCTCATGCCGTCTTCAGCAGCTTGTCGCACTCGGCCACGGCGGCGTCCAGCGCCTCCTTCGGGCTCTTCTTGCCCTGCATCGCCTTGGCGACCTCGTTGCGCAGGACCACCTTCATCTGCTCACTGAAGACCGCGGGCGTGTAGTTGACCGCCGTCTTGATCGCCTTCGCCGAGGCCACCTTCACCCGGCCCTCGTCGGTGCCGTCCTCCTTGGTGAAGAACGGGTCGTCCAGGGAGCCCTTGGTGGAGGGGAAGATGGTCACCTCCTTCGCGAAGCCCATCTGGTTCTCGGCGTTGGTGACGAAGTGCGCGAAGGCCACGGCGGCGGGCTTGACGTCGCTCTGCTTGTTGACCATGACGCCCATGACGTACATGTTGTCCTTGCCGGTGTTGCTCACCGCGGGCGTGATACCGATGTTCTTGTAGAGGCTCGGCGCCTCCTTCTTGTACTTCTCCAGGTCCAGCGCGCCGCCCGGGTTCATCGCCACGGACTGCTGCTTGAACTTGCGCCCGGTGGCCTCCGCCTGGTTGGTCAGTGCCTGCGAGTCCAGCGCCCCGGCGTCGAACAACTTCTTGTACTGGGTGACGAGTTCGACGCCCTTCGGCTCGTTGAAGCTGAACCCGGAGCCGTCCTCCTTCATGAGCTTCACGCCGTAGCGGCCGAAGTCCTCGACGGCGGGTATGCCGCCGAGCATGGCGATCTTGCCCTTGCTCTCGTCGGCCATCTCCAAGGCGGCGTCGAAGAGTTCGTCGTAGGTCTTCGGCGGCTTCTCGGGGTCCAGGCCCGCGTCCTTGAACAGCCCCTTGTTGTAGAACATCGGGCCGGTGTTCAGGTACCACGGGAAGGCGTAGACACCGTCCATGCCGGGCAGTTCGTGGCTCTTCCAGGCGCCTTCGAGGTACTCGCCGCGGTACTTGCCCGCCGCCTTCTCCAGGTTCATCGCGAGTCCGGCCTTGGCCAGCGGGTGGACCAGGTCGGGCGAGACGTTGACGACGTCGGGGAGGTTCCCGGCCGCCGCGTCCGAACTGAGCTTGTCCGCATAGCCCTCGGCGGGCTGGTCGATCCAGTTGACCTTGGTCCCGGGGTACTTGTCCTCGAAGTCGTCGATCAACTTCTCGAAGTAGCCCTTGAAACCGGTCTTGAGGTTCCAGGTCTGGAAGTCGACCGTCCCCTCGATCTTGCCCTCGGCGCTGTCCGAGCCGCCCTCGTCGGACGAACCGCAGGCCGTGAGGACGAGCACTGAACTGAGCGCCACCGCGGTGGCGGCGACTGCACGACGACGGGACATACGCATGGGGGCGGCTCCCTGCTCGGACCGGAACTTTCGGGGAAATGGGGCGGGTGGAACACCTCTGCCGGGGCCTTCGGGTGGGCACCCGGGGGCCGGTGAGGGACGAAGCGGGCCACCGGTCGGCTGCCGTCCGGCAATTCACGAAACCCTGGTCCTCCTCGGCGAGGAGTCCGGTTTCCGGGTGCAGGTTTCGGTGGCGCGGCAGACGCTAGTAATGCGGTTTAGTAACTGTCAATAGCCCTGCGAAGAATGATCGGCACAAGGACCGTTGAACGGTAATGCGCGGCAGGCCGGACCGAGACCGCCGAGAGTGCCCGGAAAGGATCTTCTCGCAGGTGACAGGCTGGAGTTGAGACGCTCGGCCGCGCGCACGACGGCGGCCGCCCGGGCGGTTGACACTTTCCGGCTGCTGCGTAAGTCTGAACAGGTAATGCGGTTTAGTGGAGAGCGTCGAAGATGAGGGAGGGGTCGCCCCGGCAGGCACGCCGGACAGGACCGTCATTGCTGTTCCACAGGCCGCGGCGGTGTGGTTCCGCCACCCTGCGGCCGGAGGTAATTACGCAGGACGGGCGTACGTCGCGTACCGTCACCGACTGCACGAGACGGCAGCCACCCCCCGCCGTATCCACGAGGAGCCCACGAGATGACAGTCCCCGCCGGTGACGCGCCCCGGGCAACTCCCGCGCGCAGGCCGACGATCAAGGACATCGCGCGCCGGGCCGGGGTCTCCGAGAGCGCCGTCTCCTTCGCGCTCAACGGGCGCCCCGGTGTCTCCGAGGGCACCAGGGAACGCATCCGCCGGGTCGCTGCCGATCTCGGCTGGCAGCCCCACATCGCCGCCCGTGCCCTGTCCGGCGAACGCTGCGGCAGCGTCGGCCTGGTCCTCGCCCGGCCCGCGCACACCCTCGGCGTCGAGTCCTTCTTCCTGCAACTCGTCTCGGGCGTCCAGGAGGTGCTCGCCGCCCGCAACGTCGCGCTGCTGTTCCAGGTCGTCGAGGACACCGGCGCCGAGTGCGCGCTGCTCAGGCGCTGGTGGGCGGAGAAGCGGGTCGACGGGGTGCTCGTGGTCGACCCGCGCGCCGGGGACCCGCGCCCCGAACTGCTCGCCTCGCTCGGCCTGCCCGCCGTCATGGTCGGCGCCCCGGCTCCCGGCGAGGAGGTGGACCGGATCTCCACCGTGCGGGCCGACGACGCGGCCGCCATGTCCTCGGTCCTGGCCCATCTGCACGGCCTCGGACACCGGCACATCGTGCATGTCGCCGGTCTGCCGGGGCTCGCGCACACCGAGCGCCGCATCCGCTCGCTGCGCGCCGAGGCGGCCCGCCTCGATCTCACCGGCGCCCGCTCGGTCACCACGGACTACTCGGACGCCGAGGGCGCCGAGGTCACCCGGCGGCTGCTCGACGACCCCCGGCCGCCGACCGCGATCATCTACGACAACGACGTGATGGCCGTGGCAGGCGTCAATGTCGCGGCCGAGCGCGGCATCTCACTCCCCGCCGACCTGTCCGTGGTGGCCTGGGACGACTCGGCCCTGTGCCGGGTCACCCACCCCCGCCTGACCGCCCTGGTACGCGACACCCCCGCCTTCGGCAGACTCGCCGCACAGGAACTGCTCGACCGGCTCGACGGCGGCCCGGTCCGCAGCGTCCAGGCCGAACTCCCGCACCTGGAACCCCGCGAGAGCACCGCGCCGCCCAGGACGGACACCGCCCCGGCGGACGCTACGGCTTGACCGACCGGTAGTAGCGCCGCGCCCCCTCGTGCAGCGGCAGCGGATCGGTGTACGGCGCGGTCCTGAGGTCGACCAGCTGTGCCGCGTGGACCTCCGCACCGATCCGGTCACGGCTGTCGATCACGGTCCGGGTGAGCCCCCGGGTCAGCTCCGGGTCGGCCCGGTCGGTGGTGACCAGGAGGTTGGCCACCGAGACCGTGTCGACGGCGACGCCGTGCTGGGCCGCGGGGTAGGCGTCGGCGGGCATCACCGAGCCCCGGTAGTAGCGCGAGGCGCCGCCCTGTGCGTGCAGCTCGTCGACGAGGTCACCGAGCGGCACGAACTGGATCCGGAACCGTTCGGACAGCTCGCGGACCGCGTTCGTGGGCAGGCCGCCGGACCAGAAGAAGGCGTCGATCTCGCCCCTCTCCAGGGCGGCGGGTGTGGTGTCGATCGCCATCGGCCGGGCGTCGAGGTCCTTGCCCGCGTCGATGCCCGCCGCCTTCAGCACCCGCTCCGCGATCAGCCGTACGCCCGAGCCGACCTGGCCGACCGCGACCCGCTTGCCGCGCAGCCCGGCCACGGACTCGATCGTGGACGCGCGCGGCACGACGAGCTGGACGTAGTCGTCGTAGAGCCGGGCCAGCCCGCGCAGCCGGTCGGCGCCGGGGCCGCCGTCGCGCCGGTAGGTCTCCACCGCGTCGGCCGCCGCGATGGTGAAGTCGCTCTCGCCGGTGGCCACGCGCCGTACGTTCTGCTGGGAGCCCTCGCTGTTGATCATCCGCATGTCGAGGTCGGGCATGTCCTTGGCGGCGGCGGAGTCCAGGAGCTGGCCGTAGCGCTCGTAGACGCCCGAGGTCACCCCGGTGCTGAAGGACACCGAACCACTCGGCGACTCGTCGTCGCCCGGCCCCGCCGGGCCCAGCCACCACAGCAGCAGCCCGGCCACCACGAGGAGGGCGGCCGAGCCCAGCAGGAAACCGCGGCGCTTGCGGCGGGAGAGGGCCTGGAACATACGGGCGATCCTGCCATTTCCCCACCCCCGCGGGCCAGGCCGGTACGGCGGACCGCCCCGGCGCCCCCGGCCGCGCCCCGCACCCCCTCAGTCGAAGTGCGCCGCGAGAAAGTCCAGCGCCCCGGGCAGCCCGCTCGTCCAGTACTCCCAGTCGTGGGTCCCCTCCCGGGCCGTGAAGTGGTACGGGACCTTCTTCCGGGCCAGCGCGAGGTTCAGCCGCGCGTTGCCCTCGAAGAACTCGTCGTAGGACCCGCAGTCCAGGTAGTACGGGGTGCGCGCCAGCTCCGCCGCGGGTGTGCGCTCGATGGTGTCGAGCAGGCTCCAGTACCGGCACAGCGCGTTCAGGCGTGCCTCGCCCGCCAGGCCCTCGCCCCATGCGCGGGCGTAGCGGACCCGGTAGGCCTCCGCGTCCAGCGCGACGATCTGCGCGTCGGTGCGGTGCGCCGTGCTCAGCCCGAACGCCCCGGCGAACATGCCCTGGTGGCGCAGAGCGAAGGACAGCGCCCCGAAGCCGCCCATCGACAGACCCCCGATACCGCGCCGCCCGGGCCGTCCGCCCGCCCGGTAGCGGGACTCGATGTACGGCACGAACTCCTCGGTCACCATGTCCGCGTAGCGGTACGCGCCGTCCGCGTCGTTCATGTAGTACGTGAGCTGCTGGCCCTCCTTGGGCGCGTACGGGTCGCGCCAGGCGTCCGGGATCGCCACCACGGTCGGTGGTATCCGGCGCTGTGAAATCGCCCTGTCCAGCAGGTACTTGAGGTTCCCGTCGCGCAGCCAGGAGGTCCGGTCGTCGACGCCTCCGCCGTGCAGCAGGAAGAGCACCGGATGGGTGGTGCGCCCCTCGGGGCGCCAGCCCGGCGGCAGATAGAGCGCGTAGAGCACCTCCTTGCCGAGGATCCGGCTGTACGTCCGCAGGGTCTCCGCCGTCCAGCCGCCCCCGCCGTCCGCGCGGACGGGCGCCGCAGACCCCACGGCGAGGGCCGCGGAGGCGGTGGTCGAGGCGGTGAGCAGGGTGCGACGCTTCATCGGGTCTCCCTCGCCGAAGGGCTTCGCGGTGCACACGGGACCGGCCGGGCGTCGGCGTAGTGCACCGCCGCCGGGCCGGTACGGCGTGGATAGTGCCGCCACCCGTCGAAGTCAATGACCGTGCGGGCGGCTGCACTTGGGGCCGTTGACCCTCGTACCCGGTGCCCCGCTCCGCCCCGTCAGGGCTTGCGGCCGACCCCGCCGAAGCTGCTCACGACCGGGGGCTGAGAGCCGCCCGCCGCGTCGTCCGGCTCGGGCCGCCAGCGCGACACGGACACCAGGCCCGGTTCGAGGACCTCGAAGCCGTCGAAGAAGCGGGTGATCTGCGCCGGGGTCCGGTTGACCCGCGGATTGTCGCTGGCCTGGTTCCACTGCTCGACCATCGCCCGCATCGACTCGGGACGGAACTCCTCGGTGCTGTCGCAGAACACCAGGTGGCTTCCGGCGGGCAGCGCGTCCGTCAGCCGACGGACGATCCCGTACGCGCCGTCATCGGTGATGTGGGCGGCGATACCGAGCAGCATCAGCGCGACCGGCTGCCCGAAGTCCAGTGTCCTGGCGGCCTGTTGGAGGATGGATTCCGGGTCGCGCAGGTCGGCGTCGATGTAGTCGGTGGCGCCCTCGGGCGTACTGGTCAGCAGCGCGGTGGCGTGCGCGAGGACGATCGGGTCGTGGTCGACGTAGACGATCCGGGAGTCCGGGGCGATGCGCTGGGCGACCTCATGGGTGTTGGCGACCGTGGGCAGCCCGGTGCCGACGTCCAGGAACTGGCGGATCCCGGCCGAAGCCGTCAGATGGGTGACCGTGCGGGCCAGGAACGCCCGCTGGGCCCGGGCCACGTGCACGATCTCCGGGTTGACCCTGCGGATCTCCTCGCCGACCTGCTGATCGATCTCGTAGCAGTCCTTGCCGCCCAGCCAGTAGTTCCAGATCCGGGCGGAGTGCGGCACGCCGCTGGTGGTCACGGGAACGTCATGTGCCATGAGAACTCTCCGAGTTGGGCCGCCGGTGGGCACTCCAACTTAGCGGCAGTGGCGAGAGGTGGATCCTAGAGGTCGCACTCGCCGTGACTGCCCCACGCCGGGAACGGATCGGCCTCCGGCACGCTTTCGCCGGGTGTCAGCAGGCAGTCGGCGAGTTCCTCACGCAGGGCGTCGGCGCGCAACTCGGTGCCGATGAAGACCAGTTCCTGGCCGTGACAGCTCTCCTCGGTGCGGACCCCGGAGGGCTCGAAGCGGGCGACCGACCCGGCCTGGGACCACAGGCCGGTCACCCCGGGGCGGCTCGCCAGCCAGAAGAAGCCCTTGGAGCGCAGCACTCCGCCGAACTCGCCGCTGTCCAGCCGCTCGGTGACGAAGGTCCACAACCGGCCGGGGTGGAAGGGGAGTTCGGCACGGAAGACGGTCGAGGAGATGCGGTACTCCTCGGTCTCCGGCACATGGTCGCCGTTGAGCTCGCGCACCCAGCCCGGCGCGGTCTGCGCGCGCTCCAGGTCGAACAGGCCAGTGCCGAGGACCTCGGCGAGGTCGACCCGGCCGTGCGCGGCGGGCACCACGCGGGCGGCCGGGTTGAGGCGGCCGAGTGCGGCGGTCAGCCGCCGTGCCTCCCGCTCGCCGACCAGATCGGTCTTGTTGAGCACCAGCACGTCGGCGAACTCGATCTGGTCCATCAGCAGATCGCTGACGGTGCGCTCGTCGTCCTCGTACTGGTCCAGGCCGCGCTCGGCCAGTGCGTCGCCGCCGTCGAGTTCGGGCAGGAAGTTCACCGCGTCCACGACGGTCACCATGGTGTCGAGCCGGGCGACATCGCCGAGGCTCGCCCCGTCGTCGCGGGCGAAGGCGAAGGTCGCGGCCACCGGCATCGGCTCCGAGATTCCGCTGGACTCGATGAGCAGGTGGTCGAACCTGCCCTCGCCGGCGAGCCGGCCGACCTCTTCGAGGAGGTCGTCGCGCAACGTGCAGCAGATGCACCCGTTGGTCAACTCGACGAGCCGCTCCTCGGTGCGCGAGAGCGCAGCCCCGCCGCCGCGTACCAGGGCCGCGTCGATGTTGATCTCGCTCATGTCGTTCACGATCACGGCGACGCGCAGGCCCTCGCGGTTGGCCAGGACATGGTTGAGCAGGGTCGTCTTGCCCGCGCCGAGGAATCCGGACAGGACGGTGACAGGCAGCGGCAGCCGGTTCATCTCCGTCAGCCCTCGGGGTGCAGGAGCCCGCGCTCGTAGGCCTTGGCCAGGCGCTGCGGGACGAGGTACGAGACGCCCTCCACAGTGACGGGAACGAGCTGCGGCGTCGACGCCTTCCACTGGGCGCGGCGGTGACGGGTGTTGCTGCGGGACATCTTCCGTTTGGGAACGGCCATGGGAAACCTCCTGGTGAGCCGGGGTGTCACAGGCTATATGAAAATGGATCCCATTTCATCCTCGACTGCACGCACCACCGGTCGTAGATGAAAGTGATTGTCATGGCTAATGTGCTGCCTCGCTCGTCCGGCCATTTCCGGGCGAGGGCACGGAAAGCGCCCTGCGCGCCGTGCGTCGGACGGTTGCCGAGTCACGGACGATGGGCGGTCAGCGATGGTCGAGCAGACGGCAACGGCCGTGGGCCCACGGGGAGTTGGAACGAGCCCGCCCGAGGGCGAGCGGCCGCGCCCGGCCCGGGTGTCCCCGGTGCTCGTCCTCGTTCTCGGCGCCGTCGCGGTGGTACTGCTCGGTCCACTGGGGCTCCCGGGGGCCGACGGGCCCGCGTTCGCGGCCTGGCGGACACTGCTCGTGGCCATCGTGGTCCAGGGCATCCCCTTCCTGCTGCTCGGCACCGTGGTCTCGGCGGCGATCGGCGCGTTCGTACCGGAGCGGGTGTTCGCCCGTGCGCTGCCCAAGGACCCGAGGCTCGCCGTCCCGGTGGCCAGCGCGGCGGGAGTCGTCCTGCCCGGCTGTGAATGCGCCTCCGTACCGGTGGCGGGCAGCCTGATGCGCCGGGGTGTGGCACCGGCCGCCGCGCTGGCGTTCCTGCTGTCCGCGCCCGCCGTCAACCCGGTCGTCCTGGTCTCGACGGCCATCGCCTTCCCCGGCAGCCCGGAAATGGTGGCCGCCCGCCTGGTCGCCTCGCTGCTCACCTCCGTGATCATGGGCTGGCTGTGGATCAGGCTCGGGCGCGAGGAGTGGCTGCGGCTGCCGAAGCGGACCGCCGGTCACGCCCCCGGAGCGAGCAGGCTCACCGAGTTCCGGCGCGGGCTCCAGCACGACTTCCTGCACGCGGGCGGCTTTCTGGTGGTCGGCGGCGCCGCGGCGGCGACCTTCGCGATCGTCGTACCGCCCTCGGTGCTCGACCTGTTCACCGACTCGCCCTGGCTCTCGGTGCTGCTGCTCGCCCTGCTCGCGGTGGTGCTCTCGGTCTGCTCCGAGGCGGACGCCTTCGTCGCCGCCTCCTTCACCGGGTTCTCGCCCACCGCCCAACTGGCCTTCATGGTGGTCGGACCGATGGTCGACATGAAGCTGATCGCCCTCCAGACGGGGGCGTTCGGGCGGGAGTTCGCGGTCCGCTTCTCCAGTGCCACGTTCGTGGTGGCCGTCCTGTGCTGCGTGCTGATCTCGGGAGTCCTGCTGTGAAGAAGTCCGCCCAGCCCCTGCTCCTGGTCCTGATCGGCGTGGGCCTGCTGCGCATCACCGTCGGCAGCGACCTGTATCTGCGGTACGTCAAGGAAGGGCTCCGTATCCCGCTGGTCGTCTCGGGCCTGCTCCTTGTCCTGATCGGCCTCGCGGGCGCCGTCGCCGTCCTCGCCGACCGGTTGCGCGAGCCGGTCACCGAGGTGAGCCTGGACGCGAACGGGCAGGTGGTACGGCGTACTTCGCGGGACGCGCACGCTGAGCACGACGGGCACGACCACGACGGCCACGGGCACGGCGAAGGCGGTACCCGGGTGGTCTGGCTGCTCGCCGTCCCCGCGCTGACACTGCTCTTCCTCGCGCCCCCGGCCCTCGGCTCGTACACCGCCTCCCGGGACCGTGCGGCGCCCACGGTCGAGAAGGAGTCCTACGACGCGCTCGGCGAGGGGCCGGTCGCGCCCATGCGGATGGGCGAGTTCATCGGCCGCTCGGTCAACGAGCCGAAGAGCCTGGCCGGGCGCCGGGTCACGCTGATGGGCTTCGTCGTCCCGGGGGAGAAGCCCGGAACCTGGTACCTCAGCCGGATCACGGTCAAGTGCTGCGCCGCCGACGCCCGCACCATGCGGATCGAGGTGCACGGCGTGAAGGCCCCGCCCGCCGACACCTGGGCCCAGGTCACCGGAACCTGGCGCGACGCGACGGTCGACCCGGCCGACCCGCTGCCCGCGCTGGACGCCGACGGGATCCGCCGGGTGTCCGAGCCGCGCAGCCCGTACCGCGATCTCGCACCGGCGGCACCCGCCAAGTCGCCTTCTTCGAAGAAGAGTTGAGCGCAGCGGGGGCGCGCCGGCGCCCCCGCTGAACAGGGCCCGGCCAGGTCCGGGGCGGCAGTCGCCGGGCTTCCCCGGATCAGCTCTTGGTCAGGCCGTTCAGGAGCAGTTCCGCGAGGTGCTCGTACGCCTCCGCGTCCGCGAGACCCGTCGACGCCGCGACCCGGCGCTGCTGGATCCGCACCATCACCGAGCTGATGACATCCGCGGCGAACGGCACATGGACCTGTCGGAAGACGCCCGCCGCGACGCCCTCCTCGATGAGCTGCTGCACCCGCCCCGCCGCCGCGCGCGTATTGCGCTCGTAGACCTCCGCCGCGGGTTCGAAGGCGGCCACGTCGTCGAAGAACTGCGGTGACACCGGGGCCAGTTCGTCCGAGACCGCCCGCAGATAGGCGGCCAGGCGCCGGGCGGGCTCGGTCTCGGAGGCCAGTACCGACTCGACCCGCTTGGTCGCTCGCCGGAAGAAGTGCACCACCGCCGCCCTGACGAGCTGCTCCTTGCTGTCGGCGATTCCGTACAGCGTCCGCTTCGAGCAGTGCAGCCGGGCCGCGAGGTCGTCCAGGGTCAGCCGGGCGAAACCCTCACTCACCAGCAGGGTCACCAGTTCCTCGAAGAGGGCCGAGCGGCGCGCGGCGCCACGGCCCGTCGGCTTCGGGGCGCTGGTGTCGCCGGCGGCTGAGGTCGCGGTCATCCGCTCAGTATTCCAGTGCCGCAATCCAGTGCCGCCCCTCGGACCCACTGCGCCGGGTTCCCGTGCGTACACAAAAGGGCTACGCTTGACGGTACTGAGGTACCCCCCTCAGTACCGCTTCGAGTGTCACTTGGAGTCACCATGGCAGTCGACCGCCTGCTTCCCACCCCTGAGGCAGCGGACCTCATCGCCCTCACCCGGGAGATCGCCGACAAGGAACTCGCCCCCCTCGTCACCAAGCACGAGGCCAGCGAGACCTATCCCGAGGGCCTGTTCGCGAAGCTGGGCCGGGCCGGGCTGCTCGGTCTCGCCTATCCGGAGGAGTTCGGCGGCGGAGGCCAGCCCTACGAGGTCTACCTCCAGGTTCTCGAGGAGCTCGCGGCACGCTGGGCGGCCGTCGCCGTCGCCACCAGCGTGCACACCCTCGCCTGCCACCCGGTGAACGCGTTCGGCACCGACGCGCAGAAGGAGCGCTGGCTGCCCGGCATGCTCGCCGGTGAGCTGATCGGCGGCTACAGCCTCTCCGAGCCCCAGGCCGGCTCCGACGCCGCCGCCCTGACCTGCAAGGCGGAGCGCACCGAGGACGGCTCCGGCTACCGCGTCACCGGCAACAAGGCGTGGATCACGCACGGCGGCAAGGCCGACTTCTACGCGCTGTTCGCCCGTACCGCGCCCGGCAGCCACGGCATCTCCTGCTTCCTGGCACCCGGCGCCGCCGAGGGCCTGACCTTCGGCCGCCCCGAGGAGAAGATGGGCCTCCAGGCGGTGCCCACCACCTCCGCGCACTGGGACGGCGCGGTCATCGACGGCGACCGGCTGATCGGTGAGGAGGGCCAGGGTCTGCAGATCGCCTTCAGTGCCCTGGACAGCGGGCGGCTCGGCATCGCGGCCTGTGCCACCGGGCTCGCCCAGGCCGCACTCGACGCCGCCGTCGCCTACGCCAACGAGCGCACCACCTTCGGCCGCCGCATCATCGACCACCAGGGCCTCGGCTTCCTGCTCGCCGACATGGGCGCGGCGGTCGACTCGGCCCGGGCCACCTACCTGGACGCGGCCCGCCGCCGCGACCTCGGGCGCCCCTTCAGCCGTCAGGCCAGCGCCGCCAAGCTGATCGCCACCGACGCCGCGATGAAGGTGACCACCGACGCGGTCCAGGTCCTCGGCGGGTACGGCTACACCCGTGACTTCCCGCTGGAGCGCTATATGCGCGAGGCGAAGATCATGCAGATCTTCGAGGGCACCAACCAGATCCAGCGGCTCGTCATCAGCCGCCACCTCGCCGCCTGACCGACGTCGCCCGGCACCTTCGCCGATCCGATCACACCTACGGAGTCTCATGGACATCGCCGGATCCACCGCGCTCGTCACCGGCGCCGCCTCGGGCCTGGGCGCCGCCACCGCCGCGGCCCTCGCCGCCCGCGGCGCCACCGTCTACGGCCTGGACCTGGACAAGGCCGTCGCCGCGGCCGACCCCGGCCCCGAGGGCGTCACCCTGCTCCCCGCCGACGTCACCGACGAGGAGCAGGTCCGGGCTGCGCTCGCCCGGATCGACGCCGACGGCGCCCGGCTGCGGCTCGCCGTCAACTGCGCGGGCATCGCCCCGTCCGCCCGCATCCTGGGCCGGCGCGGCCCGCACGACCTCGACCTGTTCAAGGCGGTGCTCGAGGTCAACCTGGTGGGCACCTTCAATGTGATGCGCCTGGCGGCCCAGTCCATCGCCCGCCACGAACCGGACGACAACGGCCAGCGCGGCTGCGTCGTCAACACCGCCTCGATCGCCGCCTACGAGGGCCAGGTCGGCCAGATCGCGTACGCGGCCTCCAAGGCGGGCGTCGCCGGAATGACCGTCACGGCCGCCCGCGACCTCGCCCAGTACGGGATCCGTGTGGTCACCATCGCCCCGGGCATCGTCGACACCCCGATGATGGCCGGTTTCAGCGATGAGGTACGGACCGGTCTCGCCGAGGGCGTCACCTTCCCGAAGCGCCTGGCCCACCCCGACGAGTACGCCCGTCTGGTCACGATGATCGCCGAGCACGACTACCTCAACGGCGAGACGATCCGGATGGACGGCGCGCTGCGGATGAACGCCCGCTGAGCCGCGGTACTTCGGCGCACGACGGCCCGCCGCCGGTCCTGTACGGACCGGTCGGCGGGCCCGTCCGTTCCTGGGCTCGGCCCACGGACTCCCGGACTCGGCCGCCTGACTCCCGGATTCAGTCCCCGGACCGCGGCTTCCGCAGCCGCTCCACCTGCTCCGCCGTCATGGGCCGCCCCAGCTCCGTACCGGTGAACAGACGCCCGCCGAGGTAGGGCGACTCGGTGCGGTCGGCGGGGAGTTCGGCCGCGTAGCGTTCCGAGTCGTCGACCGGGCGATAGCCAAGGGCGGTGCCCTCGGCGAGGGAGCACCAGCCACGGGTGTTGGCCGAGACACCCCAGACGGTCCGAAGGCCCGGCGACCGTGCGGTCAGACACGCGGTGAACAGCCGCCCCGCGTCGTCCGGGGACAGCCAGAGCCCCAGCGCGTGCCGGTCCTTGGGCCGCGGGGAGCACGAGCCGATGCGTACGCAGATCACGTCGAGCCCGAACCGGGAGTGGTACAGGCTCCCCAGGGACTCGACAGCGGCCTTGCTGAACCCGTAGTACGTGTCCGGCTGTGGCGCCGAGTCCGCCGCCAGACCGGTGCCGATGTGCCGGAACCCGGCGGCGTGCACGCTGGAAGCCAGCACCACCCGGGGCACCGAGGCCGCCCGCGCCGCCTCGAGAACCGTACGGGTGCCGTCGACGTTGACCGCGAGGATCTCCTCCCAGGGGCGCTCCGAGGGATGCCCGGCCAGATGGATCACCGCATCCGTCCCCGCACAGGCCGCCGCCATCACCTCGGGGTCGGTCACCGATCCGGTCACCGTCTCGCCCGACTCCGCGAGCGCGTCGTCCGCCGCCCAGGACAGATCGAGCAGCCTGAGGCGCCGCCCCTTGCGCAGCCGCGGAACGAGGACGCGGCCCACGCGGCCCGCCGCCCCGGTGATGAGCACGTTTTCCACGGGACCTCGCTTCGGGACGCGGGGGGAGGGAAGGCACTGGCGAATGCGTGCGGACCACCGTAGTGCCTGCTGCCCCGGCCGGAACCCTCCGTGCTGCGGCATGCGGTCAACTCCGGCGGAGGACAGGGGAGTTGACGCCGGTTCGCTAGCCTTCGGCGCGTTGCGGGAACGCCCGCCCGAGCAGCTCGTACAGCGCGTCCCGGTCCGCGGCTTCCAGCGAGGCCAGGCCCTGCTGGGTGTGGAGCATGCTGTCGCGGACGGTGGTGATGGCGCGCCTGCCCTCGTCGGTGAGCAGGACGTGCTTGACCCGACGGTCCGTGGGGCTCGGCTCGCGGTTCACCAGGCCCCGGCGCTCCAGGCGGTCCACCACCCCTGTGACGTTCGACGCGTCGCAGGACAGGGCGGTCGCCAGCTCACGCATGGTCGCGGTGCCGCGGCTGAGGACGCCCAGGGTGTTGGCCTGGGTCGAGGTGAGTCCCTCCTTGACCGCCGCCGCGGTGAAGTCGCGGTAGTACGCGACGAGTGAGTCCGACAGCCGCTGCATCAGAGCGGAGTCGGCGACGGGGGCAGGCGTGGGCATGCCGTCCAGCATACGGCCCCTGTGCGGGAAAAGCTTGACTCAGGAAACTATTGAGTTCTACCGTCTTTCACATCTGAAGTAATTGAGTACCTCAAGTATCTGAACCTCAAGTCTCCGCTCCCAGCGACACCCGAGAGAAGAAGACCCGAAGACCTGTGAACCCCACTCATCGCTCCGCTCGCGCCGGAACCGGCCTGGTCCTGGCACTGGGACTCGCCGCCATGGTCGTCTCGATGATGCAGACCCTCGTGGTCCCGATCCTCGGCATCATCCAGAACGATCTCGACACCACCACCGCCAACGTCAGCTGGGTCACCACCGCGACCCTGCTCTCCGCGGCCGTCTTCACCCCGCTGCTCGGCAGGTTCGGGGACATGCACGGCAAGAAGCCGACCCTGATCGGTGTCCTGCTCGTGATGGTCGCCGGGTCCGTGCTCGCCGCGACGACCAGCTCCCTGGCCCTGCTCCTGCTGGCCCGGGTGCTCCAGGGCGCGGCCACCGCGATCTTCCCGCTCGCCCTGTCCGTACTGCGCGACGAACTGGAGCCGAAGCGTCTGCCCGGCGCGATGGCCCTGGTGAGCGGCACGCTCGCGGTCGGCGCCGGGCTCGCCCTAGTCGGCGCGGGTCTGCTGACCCAGGGCTCGGACCCGGACTACCACCGGGTGTTCTGGCTCGCCGCCGTCCTCGCGCTGCTCGCCCTGCTGGCCGTAGTGACCGTCGTACCGACGTCGGCGCACCGGCCCGGCGGCCGTACCGACTGGGCCGGCGCCGGATCGCTGGCCCTGCTGCTCGTCCTGGTGCTGCTGCCGCTGTCCCAGGGCAACGAGTGGGGCTGGACCGACGTCCGTACGCTCGGGTCCTTCGCCGGTGCCGCGGTGATGGCCGTCGTCTGGGTGCTCGTGGAGCGCCGGGTCAAGGCGCCGATGGTGGACATGCCGATGTTCGCCCACCGGCCGGTATGGCTGACCAACCTGTCCGGACTGCTCCTCGGCTTCGGCATGTTCACCCAGTTCATCGGCGTCTCGTACCTGGTGCAGATGCCCGACGAGCTCACCGGCTACGGCTTCGGCGCCTCCGTGCTGCGCGCCTCGGTCGTCTACCTGCTGCCGACCACCGTGGTCTCCCTGATCGCCTCGCAGTTCGGCGGAATCCTCGTCCACCGCCTCGGCGCCCGGCTCACCCTCGCCCTCGGCGGAGCGATCGGTGTCGTGGGCTTCGCGTGGCTCACCTTCGCGCACGGCTCGACCGCCTCGGTGATCCTCGCCGGAATGGTCGTCGGTGTGGCCATCAGCCTCGGCTACTCCGCGCAGCCCGCCCTGATCGTCGCCAGCGTGCCCGCCCACCAGACCGGCATCGCCAACGGCATCAACTCCATCTCCCGCTCGGTCGGCAGCGCCGTGGCGAGCGCGGTGATCACCACCCTCCTCGCCGCCAAGACCCTGGACAACCTCCCTCCGGGAGTCCCGGACCTCCCGGCCGAGAGCCAGTTCACCACCGGCTTCGCCCTCGCGGGCGGCGCCTTCCTCCTGGTCGTCGTGGTGGCACTGGTCGGCCTGCGGCCCCACCACGCGGCCGCGGCCGACTTCTCCGCGGCCACCCCCGCCGCGCGCGAGAACGACGCGGCCACCCCGGTGGGCAGCGCGAAGTCCTGAACCAGCCGCACGACCGAGGGAATCGAGGGAAAGGTCATCCGGGCAAAGGGCTCAACCCCTGTGCGGGGAGGGGCTGTTCGGCCCAGATGACCTTTCCCTCGCGGTGGTGGCGGGCACCCCAGCGCGCGGCGAGCTGGGCGACGAGGAGGAGGCCGCGGCCGCCCTCGTCGAAGGTGCGGGCGCGGCGCAGGTGGGGTGCGGTGCTGCTGGCGTCCGAGACCTCGCAGGTGAGGGTGGACTGGAGGATCAGGCGGAGCTGGATGGGGGGTTTGCCGTAGCGGATGGCGTTGGTGACCAGTTCGCTGACGATGAGCTCGGTGGCGAAGGAGAGTTCGTCCAGGCCCCATTGGGCGAGCCGGTCGGTGGTGAGGGTGCGGGCTCCGGCGACCGCCGCCGGGTCGGCCGGGAGGTCGAGGGTGGCGACGTGCTCGGGGGCCAGCGACTTGGTACGGGCCACCAGGAGGGCGACGTCGTCCGTGGGGCGGTGCGGCAGGAGCGCGGCCAGTACGCGGTCGCAGATCCGCTCCGGTGAGTGGGGTGCGTGGGCGAGGACGTCGCGCAGGGTGGCACGGGCGACGTCGACGTCGTGGCTGCGGCTCTGAACGAGGCCGTCCGTGTAGAGGGCCAGGAGGCTGTCCTCCGGGAGCTCGAACTGGGCGGTCTCGAAAGGCAGTCCGCCAAGGCCGAGGGGCGGGCCGATGGGCATCTCGGGGTAGTACACCGACCTGACGGCGGGTGCCTCGTTCCCCTTGCTCGGGACCGGTTCGACTTCCCGCGCGTGCAGGGGTGTTCCGATGGCGGGCAGGACGTGGCCCGCACTGGCCAGTGCGCAGGTGCGGGAGATGGGGTCGTAGATCGCGTAGAGGCAGGTGGCGCTGAGTTCGCTGTCGTCGCGCTGTTCCTCGCGCTGGAGGCGGATGACGACATCGTCGAGGTGGGTGAGCAGTTCGTCGGGCATCAGGTCGATGTCGGCGAACGCGCGGACGGCGGTCCGCAGGCGCCCCATGGTCGCCGAGGCATGCAGGCCCCGGCCCACGACATCGCCCACGACCAGGGCGACCCGCGCTCCCGACAGAGGGATCACGTCGTACCAGTCACCCCCCACGCCCGCCCGCGCACTGCTCGGCAGATAGCGCGAGGCCATCTCCACGGCGGGCTGCTGTGCCGTGTGCAGGGGCAGCAGGCTGCGCTGGAGCGTGAGCGCGGTCAGACGCTCGTACGTGTACTGGCGGGCGTTGTCGATCGAGACCGCGGCCCTCGCCGAAATCTCCTGCGCCAGACGCAGATCGTCGTCGACGAACGGGTCGGCGGTGCGCTCGCGGACGAACTTCACCACACCCAGCGTGCTCCCACGCGCCTGAAGAGACAGCAGCAGAACCGAGCGGACCCTCGGAGCGCCGGGGGCCGATACCTCACGCAGGACAGGCTCCCCCGTACGCAGAACGCCGGCAGGATCCGAATCGGCGGGATACGTGTGCGCACCCCCGGTGGCCACCGGAGGACCCCCGTAAGGATCGCCGAACCCCTCGGGAATCTGCGCGATACGACGCAGCACCGGCTCAGCGGCGGAGGGCTCCGGCGTCTGACCGTCGTGAAGGACCGCATCGAGAAGGTCCACGGTCACGAAGTCGGCGAAGTCCTCCGTGCCCACCTCCGCCAACTCCTCAGCGGTACGCGCGATGTCGAGCGTGCTTCCGATCAGTGCGCTCGCCTTGTTCGCCAGGATCAGACGGCGTTGCACCTGGCGGTCGCGTTCGTGCTGGTAGAGGGCGACGACCTGTTCCGAGCTCCGGTCGACGTGGGCGAAGGTCGTCGCGAGCATGTGCATGGTCGCCTGGTCGATCAGCCGCCAGTCGGAGGTGAGGCGGGCGGCCTCCTCCCGCATCAGATCGAGCACCGCCATGTGGCCGAGCCTGAAGGCCCGCAGCAGAACGCTGAGCGCGATGCCGCGCCGGGCGGCCTCGCGGGCGAGTTCCAGGGCCAGGGGAGGAGTGGCGACCGTCGTCGGATCGAGGCGGTGCTCCAGCATGTCCAGGAGGACGGTCACGTGCCCGGCGGATTCCTCCAGCGTACGAGCGGCCAGGTCCTCGTACTCCGACAGTTCGGAGAGCTCGTCGCGCATCCTCTCCACGAGAGCCTCGGCCGACCGGTTCACCCGCGGCCGCAGCTCTTGAGCCAGGCGGCGCAGGAACGCGTCGACGTCCGTCTCCATACCGGAAAAGTACCGAAGGAGTGGGATCTGTGCCCCCTGGGTCGGCGACCGGTCCTCTCCGGGCCGGATCCCGGGCAACGGCAACGGGGGCACAGGCTGTCCGGCGCACCGCCTACCCTTGTGCGCATGAGCAGCATCGACCGGAGCCGGCCTGTGGACATCACGCGAACATATGAGGTGCGCACCTACGGGTGCCAGATGAACGTCCACGACTCGGAGCGGCTCTCCGGGCTGCTGGAGGACGCCGGGTACGTCAAGGCCCCCGAGGGCTCCGACGGCGACGCGGACGTCGTCGTCTTCAACACCTGCGCCGTCCGTGAGAACGCCGACAACCGGCTGTACGGCAACCTCGGGCGGCTCGCCCCGGTCAAGGCGGGCAAGCCCGGTATGCAGATCGCCGTCGGCGGCTGCCTTGCGCAGAAGGACCGGGACACCATCGTGCGGCGGGCGCCGTGGGTGGACGTGGTCTTCGGTACGCACAACATCGGGAAACTGCCGGTGCTCCTGGAGCGCGCCCGGGTGCAGGAGGAGGCCCAGGTCGAGATCGCGGAGTCGCTGGAGGCCTTCCCGTCCACGCTGCCGACCCGGCGCGAGAGCGCGTACGCGGCCTGGGTCTCGGTCTCGGTCGGCTGCAACAACACCTGCACCTTCTGTATCGTCCCCGCGCTGCGCGGCAAGGAGAAGGACCGCAGGACCGGCGACATCCTCGCCGAGGTCGAGGCGCTCGTCGCCGAGGGCGTCAGCGAGATCACCCTGCTCGGCCAGAACGTCAACGCCTACGGCTCCGACATCGGCGACCGCGAGGCGTTCGGCAAGCTGCTGCGCGCCTGCGGCCACATCGAGGGCCTGGAGCGGGTCCGCTTCACCTCCCCGCACCCGCGCGACTTCACCGACGACGTGATCGCGGCGATGGCCGAGACCCCCAACGTCATGCCGCAGCTGCACATGCCGCTCCAGTCCGGCTCGGACACCGTGCTGAAGGCGATGCGCCGCTCGTACCGGCAGGAGCGCTACCTCGGCATCATCGAGAAGGTGCGCGCCGCCATCCCGGACGCGGCGATCACCACCGACATCATCGTGGGGTTCCCCGGCGAGACCGAGGCCGACTTCGAGCAGACCCTGGACGTCGTACGCGAGGCCCGGTTCGCGCAGGCCTTCACCTTCCAGTACTCCAAGCGCCCCGGAACCCCGGCCGCCGAGATGGACGGCCAGATCCCCAAGGCCGTGGTGCAGCAGCGCTACGAGCGCCTGGTCGAGCTCCAGGAGGAGATCTCCTGGGCCGAGAACAAGAAGCAGGTCGGCCGCACCCTGGAACTGATGGTCGCCGAGGGCGGCGGCCGCAAGGACGACGCCACCCAGCGGCTCTCGGGCCGGGCACCCGACAACCGTCTGGTGCACTTCACCCGGCCCGAGGCGGAGGTCCGGCCCGGCGACGTGGTCGAGGCCGAGATCACCTACGCCGCCCCGCACCACCTCCTCGCCGAGGGCCCGGTACGCAGCGTGCGCCGCACCCGCGCCGGAGACGCCTGGGACAAGCGCAACGCGGCCGAGTCCGCCAAGCCCGCCGGAGTCATGCTCGGCCTGCCGAAGATCGGCGCACCGGAGCCGCTGGCCGCGACGACCGGTGGCTGCGGCTGCGACTGAGCTGCGAGGCCGGCGCGGGGCGTGGGGTACTAGGCTGCCGATCATGCTTGTCGCCGCCGCCGTCTGCCCCTGTCCGCCGCTGCTCGTACCCGAGGTCGCCGCCGGTGCGGCGCACGAACTCGACGCGGCGCGGGCGGCCTGCGCCGAGGCGCTGCGGCGGCTGGGTGCCGCGCGCCCCGACCGGCTCGTGGTGGTGGGACCCGCGGGTGCGGGGGCTCGCAGCGACCGGCATCCGCACGGATCCACCGGCTCCTTCCGGGAGTTCGGGGTGGACGTCGAGGTACGACTCGGTGCGGGGGAGCCCGTGCCGGGACCGTTGCCCGCCGCGCTGGCGGTGGCCGCCCGGCTCCTCGCCGAGGCCGGTTTCGAGGACGTTCCGGTCGAGGGGCTCGCGGTCGGGGAGGGCCTGCAGCCCTCTGCCTGCCGCGAGTTGGGCGCCCGGGCCAGTGCTGAGGACGCTCGCCTCGGCCTGCTCGTCATGGGGGACGGCAGTGCCTGCCGTACGGTCAAGGCACCCGGCTACTTCGACGAACGGGCCACCGCCTTCGACGCCGAGGCCGCGCGCGCACTCGGCGCCGCCGACACGGGCGCCCTCGCCGCGCTGGAC
The DNA here is from genome assembly GCF_013364195.1 of Streptomyces sp. NA04227. Lineage (NCBI taxonomy): Bacteria > Bacillati > Actinomycetota > Actinomycetes > Kitasatosporales > Streptomycetaceae > Streptomyces > Streptomyces sp. NA04227. Next base: position 6,469,222 of record NZ_CP054918.1, read on the forward strand.
GACGTACTCGCCCGCGAACTCAAGGTCTCGGGCCGGGCGCCCTGGCAGATCCTCGCCGGAGCCGCCGAACAGGCCGGGCTGCGCGGGGAGTTGCTGTTCGAGGACGCCCCCTACGGTGTCAACTACCTCGTTGCCGCCTGGACTTGAGCCGGACCGCACCGTCCTCCCGGGATCGTGTGCGGCGGGCCTGAGCCGGGCCTGAACCGCAAGCCATCCTCGGCCGCTCGCCAACTCCCGCCCCGCGCCCGCCCGTTCACCCGAAGTCGCCGAAGGGCGCGCCTCGTCCCGGAACGCTGAAGGGTGCGCCTCGTCCTCCGATAACGCGGAAGGGCGCACCGCACGCGGCTTCCCGCGCCGTGCGCCCTTCGCACCGCTCAGTTCAACATGCCTTCACCGGCTGGGTGGCGGGGTGCTGCCGCCTGACTCGTCCTTGTGCGCGAGCTTGTCGATCGCCCCCTTGGCCTTGCTGCGGCCGGACTCGATCTTCTCGCTGTACTTGCCCTTGGTCCGCTGGTCGACCGCCTTGGCGGCCTTGCCGAGGCTCTGGTCGATCTTGTCGCCGTGCTGCTGCGCCAAGTCCGAGACCTTGCCCTTCGCCGGTTGGAGCTTGGACTTGATGTTGTCCATGATGCCCATGGTTCACCTTCCCTCGACGTGGAAGTCGTCGCGGCATCCTCACCGCGGCCGGTCATCGGCCTGCGGCCCTGCTTCCCCGGACCGCGTGCGGCAAACTGCGGAAGAATGCCCTATTTGTGCTGCTCAGCCTACTCGTCCCGGTGCAAGGCCGCGCCGTGTTCGGACGGCGGCGCGGCGGCATACGTACCCGAAGATCCGCTTCGGCCGCCGGGTGCGCCACCACCCCCCGGGGTTTGCGAAACTGGGCGGGTGAGCAGCGCAGACATCGCACCCCGGGTCATCGCCGTGGTCGGCCCGACCGCCGCGGGCAAATCGGACCTCGGAGTCCATCTCGCCCGGCGACTCGGCGGCGAGGTGATCAACGCCGACTCGATGCAGTTGTACCGGGGGATGGACATCGGTACCGCCAAGCTCACCGAGGCCGAGCGCGGCGGTGTGCCGCACCATCTGCTCGACATCTGGGACGTCACCGAGGCCGCCAGCGTCGCCGAGTACCAGCGCCTGGCCCGGGCCGAGATCGACCGCCTGCTCGCCGCGGGCCGGGTGCCCGTACTCGTCGGCGGCAGCGGTCTCTACGTACGCGGGGCCATCGACAACCTCGACTTCCCGGGCACCGATCCCGAGGTGCGCGCCCGTCTGGAGGCGGAGTTGGAGGAGCACGGCTCCGGCGCGCTGCACGCCCGCCTGGCGCAGGCCGATCCGCCCGCCGCCGAGGCCATCCTGGCGAGCAACGGCCGCCGTATCGTGCGGGCTCTGGAGGTCATCGAGATCACCGGACGCCCCTTCACCGCGAACCTTCCCGGACCCGACTCCGTCTACGACACCGTGCAGATCGGCGTGGACCTCCCGCGCCCGGAACTCGACGAGCGCATCGCGCTGCGGGTGGACCGGATGTGGGAGGCGGGGCTCGTCGAGGAGGTGCGCGCGCTGGAGCGGAACGGACTGCGCGAGGGGCGTACGGCCTCGCGCGCGCTCGGCTACCAGCAGGTGCTCGCCGCCTTCGCCGGCGAGTGCACCGAAGCGGAGGCGCGCGCCGAGACCGTACGCGCCACCAAACGCTTCGCACGCCGTCAGGACTCCTGGTTCCGCCGCGATCCGCGGGTGCACTGGCTGAGCGGTGCGGCCGCCGACCGGACGGAACTCCACAGCCGTGCGCTGGCCTTGCTCGAACGACCGGTCACAGCCTGATCACGTCATGGCATCGGGACGCTCCGGCGGTCATCCGGGTCCTTGGGGCCGTGCCATCATCGAGCTTCGATCGACCAGTGAAGTCCTGAGTGGGAGGGCGCGTGGCGATGGAGGCCGGCCCTCACAAATCCGCAACGGGCGGTGAAGAGCTCAGTTCCGACGGGCCCGAAAGCGCGGCACCCTCGGTGAGCGACGACGGCCCCGCGGCGGACGAGATTCTCGCCGAGGAGGTCGAGGTCGAACTGCGGCCGCAGCGCCGCCTCGGCTTCTGGCAACTGACCCCTGTGGTCGGGCTCACCGCGGTCGGCTCACTGATGTTCGCCTTCCCGCTGGCCTTCGAGTTCGGCGACGGCGGCGCGGTCGTGGCCATGCTCGGACTGCTCCTGTGCTGCTGCGCCGCGGGCTGGGGCATGATGGCCGCCCGCCGCGTCGGCTACGCCCTGCCCGGCCTGCCCGCCCCCGGTTCGGGACGCCGTCCCGACTGGCGCGTGGTCCTCGCCTACGTACTGGCGCTCGCCGCGGTCACCGTGCTCGCCGTGTGGCGGGTGGCCCGGCTGCGCTGAGCCGCGGTCCCGGCCCGCGTCGCACCGTGCGCGCACCCCGTACGATCGAGGCATGAACAGCGCGCACGGCGATCGCTCCCACCAGGGCGGCAAGGGCACGACGGTCGCCTACCTCAAGGGGCACGGCACCGAGAACGACTTCGTGATCCTGCCGGACCCCGACAACGAGCTGGACCTGGGGCCCGCCGTGGTGGCCGCGCTCTGTGACCGGCGGGCGGGCATCGGCGGCGACGGCGTGCTGCACGTCGTGCGGTCCGCGGCGCACCCGGAGGCGGCGGCGATGGCCGACCGCGCCGAGTGGTTCATGGACTACCGCAACGGCGACGGCTCGATCGCCGAGATGTGCGGCAACGGCGTACGCGTCTTCGCGCGCTACCTCCAGCGGGCCGGACTTATCGGCGCGGGCGATCTCGCGGTCGCCACCCGGGGCGGGGTCAAGAGCGTGCACATCGCCAAGGACGGCAGCGAGCCGCTGTCCGGCGACATCACCGTCGGCATGGGCCGCGCCGTCCTGCCCGAGGGCGAGGTCACCGTCGGCGTCGGCGCGCGTGAGTGGCCCGCCCGCAACGTCGGTATGCCCAACCCGCACGCGGTGGCCTTCGTCGAGGACCTCGACCATGCCGGAGACCTTTACACGGCGCCCCGGTTCGCGCCCGCGGCGGCCTACCCGCGCGGCGTGAACGTCGAGTTCGTCGTCGACCGCGGCCCGTCCCACGTGGCCCTGCGGGTGCACGAGCGCGGCGCGGGGGAGACCCGCTCCTGCGGCACCGGCGCCTGCGCGGTCGCCGTCGCCGCGGCCCGCCGCGACGGCGTGGACCCGGCCCGCACCGGCACCCCCGCCACGTACACGGTGGACCTGCCCGGCGGGCGGCTCGTGATCACCGAACACCCGGACGGCGAGGTCGAGATGACCGGGGGCGCGGTCATCGTGGCCGAAGGCGAGATCGACTCCGCGTGGTTCGAAACCCTGAACCCCTGAAGGCGCTCCGCAACACCGTGACATCGCTCGAATGGGTGATCCTTTTCACGCTCGGCGAGAGCTGAACAGCCGCGCGTGATGGGGTCGGTAGCATCAAGCACCGGCCCGGCCGCCTCACCGATCACCCCGTTCCCTCGAACGGATCGCCTGGGCTTGCCGCACCGTGCCGGTCGAAGCAGCCGGAGGTGCCTGCCCATGAGTACGGAGGCGACGAACCCCGCCACGCCGCCCGCTCCCGAGGCCGGGCCGCAGCGCAGACGCCGGCCCCGTATCGAACTGCGCAGACTGGGCAGGGCCGCACTCCTCGGCAACACCGGACGCCACCGGCTGCCGGACGCCATCGGGCACGTGGCCGACGCGCACCGCGCCCACCACCCCGAAGCGGACCTCGAAATCCTGCACCGGGCCTATCTGCTCGCCGAGTCCTCGCACCGCGGGCAGATGCGCAAGAGCGGCGAGCCGTACATCACGCATCCGCTCGCGGTGACCCTGATCCTCGCCGAACTCGGCGCGGAGACAACGACGTTGACCGCCTCCCTGCTGCACGACACGGTCGAGGACACCGAGGTGACGCTCGATCAGGTCGGTGCCGAGTTCGGCAGCGAGGTGCGCTTCCTGGTCGACGGCGTCACCAAGCTGGAGAAGGTCGACTACGGCGCCGCCGCCGAGCCCGAGACCTTCCGCAAGATGCTGGTGGCCACCGGCAACGACGTCCGCGTCATGTCGATCAAACTCGCCGACCGGCTGCACAACATGCGCACCCTCGGCGTGATGCGCCCCGAGAAGCAGCAGCGCATCGCCAAGGTCACCCGGGACGTCCTCATCCCGCTCGCCGAACGCCTCGGTGTCCAGGCCCTGAAGACCGAACTGGAGGACCTGGTCTTCGCGATCCTGCACCCAGCCGAGTACGAGGCGACCCGGACCCTGGTGGCCTCCGGCACCGAACGCGGGCGCGACTCGCTGGCCGAGATGGCCGACCGGACCCGCGGTGTGCTGCGCGAGGCCGGGCTGAGCGCCGAAGTCCTCGTCAGGCCACGGCACTTCGTCTCCGTGCACCGCGTCCGCCTCAAACGCGGCGAGCTGCGCGGCGCCGACTTCGGACGGCTGCTGATCCTGGTCGCCGAGGACGCCGACTGCTACGGGGTCCTCGGCGAACTGCACACCTGCTTCACGCCGGTGGTCTCGGAGTTCAAGGACTTCATCGCGGTGCCCAAGTTCAACCTGTACCAGTCGCTGCACACCGCGGTCGCCCGCGAGGACGGCGAGGTCGCCGAAGTCCTCATCCGTACCCACCAGATGCACAAGGTCGCCGAGGCCGGTGTGGTCGCGCTCGGCAATCCCTACACGCCCGTCCCCGAGGGCACCGGTGAGCAGCCCGAGCAGCAGGTGCGCGGTCTGACCGAGCGCGCCGACCCGACCCGGCCCGGCTGGCTCTCCCGGCTCCTGGACTGGCAGCGGGCCGCACCCGACCCGGACACCTTCTGGTCCACGCTGCGCGACGACCTCGCCCAGGACCGCGAGATCACCGTGTTCCGGCCCGACGGCTCCCCGCTCGGCCTGCCCGAGGGCGCGAGCTGCGTGGACGCCGCCTACGCGGCCTACGGGGAGGACGCGCACGCGTGCATGGGGGCGCGCGTCAACGGGCGGCTCGCCACGCTCGGCACCCGGCTCGTCGACGGGGACATCGTGCAGCTCCTGATGGGGCAGGACCCCGCCTCCGGCCCGCCCCGCTCCTGGCTGGAGCACGCCCGTACGCCCGCCGCGCGGATCGCCATCGGACGCTGGCTCGCCGCACACCCGGGGCCCGCCCCGGCCGCCGACAACACCCGGGCGCGCACGCCCGCGCACGCCCATGCGCTGCGCCCCGCACCGGCGGGCGCGGTGGCGGACCGCCCGGGCGCCGGCGTGCGCCTGGCCGGATGCTGCACCCCGGTGCCGCCCGACACCGTCACCGGCTTCGCGGTACGCGGCAACCATGTCGCCGTGCACCGCGCCGAGTGTCCCGGCGCGACCCGGATGAAGGCCGAGGGCAGGCCGGAGGTACGGGTGCGCTGGGCCGGGACCTCGCAGTGCCGGGTCACCCTGCACGCGGAGTCCTTCGGGCGGGCGCGGCTGCTCGCCGACCTCACCGAGGCCATCGCCCTCGCCGGTGCCGCGATCGTCTCGGCCACCGTCGAGCCGCCCACCGAGCAGCGCGTACGGCACACGTACACCCTGCAACTGCCCGAGGCCTCACAGTTGCCGCGGCTGATGCGGGCCATGCGGGAGGTTCCGGGCGTGTACGACGTGACGCGGGCGCAGGCCGCGCAGCACTCCTGAGCGCGTGACCTGCGGGAAGGCAGGCGGCCTGCCGCGCGGGGCGCGAGGCGGTGCCCGCACCGGCCCGGCGGCGGCCGACCGGCCCGCGAAACTCCGGTGACGCGGGGTACGCGAGCGTGCGAACATCGTGGGGCGAACGCGGCGGGGACCGGCTGTCCGGCCTGTGGCGGGCCGGGGAATCTCCCGGGCGCCCCGTACGTTGTTCCCCACAGCGGGTGAAGTCCGTCCCGCTTCCCGGACCCTCGACGTAAGGACCCAATGACCTCCTCTTCTTCCCTTCCCCAGGCCGCACGGAGCGCTGCTCAGAAGTACGCTGAAGGACTCGCCAAGGACCTTCGGGCCGATGCCCTGATGGAAGAGGACGTCGCCTGGAGCCACGAGATCGACACGGACCGGGACGGCGACCAGTTCGACCGCTCGGACCGTGCGGCCCTGCGTCGTGTCGCGGGGCTGTCCACCGAACTCGAGGACGTCACCGAGGTCGAGTACCGCCAGCTCCGTCTCGAGCGCGTGGTACTCGTCGGGGTGTGGACCTCCGGCACGGTGAACGACGCCGAGAACTCCCTCGCGGAGCTCGCCGCCCTCGCCGAGACCGCCGGAGCCGTCGTGCTCGACGGTGTGATCCAGCGCCGGGACAAGCCCGACGCGGCCACGTACATCGGTTCCGGCAAGGCCCGTGAACTGCTCGACATCGTGCTGGAAACGGGCGCGGACACCGTCATCTGCGACGGTGAACTCTCCCCGGGCCAGCTGATCCACCTCGAGGACGTCGTCAAGGTCAAGGTCATCGACCGTACGGCGCTGATCCTCGACATCTTCGCCCAGCACGCCAAGTCCCGTGAGGGCAAGGCGCAGGTGGCGCTCGCACAGATGCAGTACATGCTGCCGAGGCTGCGCGGCTGGGGTCAGTCCCTGTCGCGGCAGATGGGCGGCGGCAAGGGCGGCGGGCTCGCCACCCGTGGTCCCGGTGAGACCAAGATCGAGACCGACCGGCGGCGGATTCGCGAGAAGATGGCGAAGATGCGCCGGGAGATCGCGGACATGAAGACCGGCCGCGAGATCAAGCGCCAGGAGCGGCGCCGCAACAAGGTGCCCTCGGTGGCCATCGCCGGGTACACCAACGCGGGCAAGTCCTCGCTCCTGAACCGGCTCACCGGCGCGGGTGTACTGGTGGAGAACGCCCTGTTCGCCACCCTCGACCCGACCGTGCGCCGGGCCGAGACCCCGAGCGGCCGCCTCTACACGCTGGCGGACACCGTCGGCTTCGTCCGGCACCTGCCGCACCACCTGGTCGAGGCGTTCCGCTCGACCATGGAGGAGGTCGGCGACAGCGATCTGATCCTGCATGTGGTGGACGGTTCGCACCCGGCCCCGGAGGAGCAGCTCGCCGCCGTCCGCGAGGTCGTCCGCGAGGTGGGCGCCACCTCGGTGCCCGAGATCGTGGTGATCAACAAGGCCGACGCCGCCGATCCGCTCACCCTGCAGCGGCTGATGCGCGTCGAGAAGCGGGCCATCGCCGTCTCGGCCCGTACCGGCCAGGGCATCGAGGAACTGCTCGAGCTGATCGACGCCGAACTGCCGCGGCCCGAGGTCGAGGTGACGGCCTTGGTGCCGTACGCGCTGGGCCGCCTGGTGGCCCGTGCGCACACCGACGGCGAGGTGATCTCCGAGGAGCACACCCCAGAAGGCACCCTGCTCAAGGCGCGGGTGCACGAGGAACTCGCCGCGGAACTCGCCCCGTACGCCCCCGCGGCCACGGGCTGACGCGACACCCGAAGGCCCCGACGGAGCACGCTCCGCCGGGGCCTTCGGCATGTCAGGGACCGCTGGCCTGACTTGCTGACCGCTGGCCGAGGACCCCTCAGCCCAGGTCCGGGTCCTCCCTGATCTCGATCTCCTTGCCGGTCCGCTCCCACTCCATGACGACGAGTTCATTGGAGCCGCGGCGCCACAGACGGCCCGGGGCGTACAGGGTGACCTGCGGGCCCCGGTCCGAGTACCGGCCGAGGGAGAAGCCGTTGAGCCAGAGCATGCCGTGGCCCCAGCCGGGCAGTGCCAGGAAGGCGTCGGCCGGGGTGCCCACGTCGACGGTCGCCCGATGGAAGGCGGGTGCGGTCGCCGACCCTCCGGGCTTGAACCGCAGGACGCTCAGGTCCTCCAGCGGCATGCCGCGGTTCTCCCAGCCGAACAGGGCCTGCGGGCCGAACATGACCTGGCCGCTGATGCCCTTGGGGTCGACGATCTCCTGCCCGTAGTTGACCCGGCCAGTGGCTTCCACCAGGAGGTCCAGGGTGCGGGACTCGCCCTCGACGGCGAACTCCACGCCCGTGTCGGGCTTGGTGCGGTCCAGAGTGCCGAGCAGCTTTCCGTCGCTGAACACCAGCGCACGGTCCCCGAGCCCGGTCACCTTGAGCTGCTGTTTGCCGAGCGGCCCGCGCACCGTGGTGCGGTAGTGGACCACGCCGTAGGGCTGTCCCAGCTTCTCCATGGGCAGCGGCGCTGCGCTGCGTACGGGCTTGCCGAGCCGGTCCAGGGAGTCGAGCAGGCTCACCGAGGCGGTGGTGGTGACCTTGCCCGCGGGCTGGTGCGGCGGGTCGGCGGGCAGCGGCCCGGGCGGCAACGAGCCGTACTCGCCGAGGACTTCGCGGATGCGGTGGAACTTCTCGGTGAGGCGGCCGGACTCGGAGATCGGTGCGTCGTAGTCGTAACTGGTGATCGTGGCCTTGTAGTTGGTACCCGTGCGATTGGCTCCGGCCCACCAGCCGAAGTTGGTGCCGCCCACGGCCATGTACAGGCAGACCGAGCCGCCCGCCTCGAGTATCTTGCGGACGTTGCCCGCGGTGGTGACGGGGTCGGTGGTGTTGTGCTTCCCGCCCCATTGGTCGAACCAGCCGTCCCAGAACTCGGTGCAGAACAGGGGGCCTTCGGGCTGGTAGGCGCGCAGGGCGGCGAAGGGTTCGGCGGGGTCGCCCGCGAAGTTGACGGTGGCGAGCTCGTCCGGCAGGTTGCCGCCGCGCAGCATGTAGTCGGCCGGGCCGTTGCTGCAGAACAGCAGGCTGTCCACGCCGAGCCCGCGCATCCGCTTCTTGAGGTGCTCCAGGTGGTCCCGGTCGTTGCCGAAGCTGCCGTACTCGTTCTCCACCTGCATGGCGATGATCGGGCCGCCCTTGGTGGCCTGGAGTCCGGTCAGCTGGGGCAGCAGCTCGCCGAACCAGGTGTCCACGGCGCGCTGGTAGGCGGGATCCGCGCAGCGCAGCGCGATGTCGCGGTCCTCCAGGAGCCAGGCGGGCAGTCCGCCGAAGTCCCATTCGGCGCAGATGTAGGGGCCCGGCCGCACGATGACCTTCAGCCCCTCCTCACCTGCCATCTCCACGAAGCGGACGAGGTCGCGCCAGTCGCGGAAGTCGGGCTTGTCGGTGCGCCGGGGCTGGTGGAAGTTCCACGCCACGTACGTCTCAAGGGTGTTGAGCCCCAGGTGGCGCATGCGTTGCATCCGGTCGCGCCAGTCGTCCGGATGGGTACGGAAGTAGTGGAAGGCGCCCGCCAGAATGCGGAACGGCTTGCCGTCCAGCAGGAACTCGTTTCCCCGGACCGTCAGGCCCGCGGGGTTGTCGGCCTCGGCGGCCACGGACCGGCCCGCACCCAAGGTGACGGCCGCGGCCCCGACGCCCGCGGCCCCAAGAAATCCTCTTCGGCTGAACTCGCTCACGGCAGCATCCTTTCGGCTCGGTCCACGGAGCATGTGTCTCCGCGATTGGATGTGTTGAGAAAAGTCAAAGCCTGGGGAAGTCTGTGGGTGCGCCCGTCGTTCCTCAAGATGTTTGCGTAAACTCGTTGGAAAGTTGGGAGACTTGAGATGTGGCGGCCTCCGCGCGCGGTGCGCACGGCAAGCACGACGACGTGACACAAGGACGGCGGCCCGCCCTCCCGGAATCCCGGGGGAGCGGGCCGCCGCCCGAACTGCCCTGTGTTACCGCGTCGGTTACCGCGAGCCGTACTTCTCGCTCACCAGGTTGAACACGTCCTGCGCGCCCTGTCCGAGCTGCGGACCGGCCAGCCAGGTGCTGTCCGCCGGGCCCATCGAGGTGTTGGAGACCAGCTTGGTCTTGTCACCGACCACCCGGAACCAGCCGCCGCCGGAGGAGCCACCGGTCATGGTGCAACCGATGCGGTACATCGTCGGCAGCGCGGCGCCGATCGACAGGTTGCCGGGCCGGTCGAGGCACTTGTGCATGATCTCGCCGTCGTACGGCGGGGCGGCCGGGTAGCCCCAGGCGCCCATGGTGCCGACCTCGCGGGCGTCCGGCACGGTGAAGTCGACGTCGAGCGCGTTGCCGACGGTCTCCTCCAGGGACTTGCCGCCCTGCTCCGGCTGGACGTGCATCACGGCGTAGTCGTACGCGAAGGCGTCCGAGCCGGAGTGCGAGCCGTTCGCGATCCACTCGTTGGAGGTGGCGACCCAGTCGGCCCAGTACTGGCCGTAGGGCTGCACCTCCTGGCGGGTGGCGTTGTCGCGGGCCGCGCCCTGCTTGCCGTTGTCGTTGTACGAGGGCACGAAGGCGATGTTGCGGTACCAGCCGCCCTCCTGGCCCGCGTGCACGCAGTGGCCGGCGGTCCACACCAGGTTGGACTTGCCCGGGTTGCGCGGGTCCTTCACGACCGTGCCGGAGCAGACCATCGGGCCCTCGGGGGCGTCGAAGAAGATCTTGCCGACCGGGGCCGCGTGGTTGTGGTACGGGGTCTTCTCGCGCTGGGCCTGCTTCGGCTCCGGGTCCGGGTCGCTGTAACCGCCGTCGTCGTAGGAGCTCTTGGCGCCGAGCGTGACGCCCGGGTCCTTCGCCTCCTTCATCCGCTCGGGCTTCCACAGGCCGTCGATGACCGGGTTGACGAAGTCCTTCGCCTCGCGCAGCCACTTGTCCTTGCCGAAGTCCTTCCAGCCGCCTTCGGCCCACTTGTCGGCGTCGATGCCGTGGTCCTTGAGCTTGTCCTTCAGGTCGCCGGGCAGCTCGACCTTGCCGCCCTCGTCCGCGCCCTGGGAGGAGTCGGCGGCGGGCTTGTCGGCGGCAGAGTCCTCGTCGCCGCCGCCACAACCGGTCGCGGTGAGCGCCAGGGCGGCGACCAGCCCGGTGGCGGCGACGGTCAGACGCCGCGCCCTGGAGAAGGGCGGTCGAATGGAACGCATGGTGCGTAAACCCCCGTGAGTACTTATGTGTGTCATGTGCTTGTCATGGCGTGGCCTGAATCTGTCCCCGGCCGCACGCCCAAGGCCCACCACTATGCCGGGCCAATCGCGGGTGAACAGCGGCGGGGTGGTGAAGATCCTGCAGGTAACCACCCCGCCGCGGTTTACCGGCCGCTCGCGTCGCCCGGATCGACCGGGTCTCGCGAGCAGGCCGTCAAACCGTGTCCGGATATGCCTACTTGGCGAACTTCTCGCTCACCGCGTTGTACACACCCTCGGCCTCCTTGCCCAGGCGAGGACCAGCCAGCCAGCCCGAAGTGATCGGGCCGATGGAGGTGTTGGAGACCAGCGCGGGCTTGCCGTCGCTGCCGTTCGCGATCCAGCCACCACCGGAGGAGCCACCGGTCATGGTGCAGCCGATGCGGTACATCGTCGGCTGGTCCTGGGTCAGCGACAGACGGCCCGGCTTGTCCGCGCACTGGAACAGCTTCTGACCGTCGTACGGCGGCGCCGCCGGGTAGCCCTTGGCCGTCATCTGCTCCAGCTTGGGCACCGCGGGCGCGTTGAAGTCGACCGACACGGCCGAACCGACCGTCTCCTCGAGGGACTTGCCCTCCTTGCCCTTCTCCGGCGTCACGTGGATCACCGCGAAGTCGTACGGCGCGCCGGCGCCGCCCTCGGCCGCACCCTGCTCGATCCACTGGTCGGAGGTCTGCGCCCAGTCACCCCACCAGACACCGTACGGAGCGATCTCCTCGCGGGTGGCCTGCTCCAGCTCGGAGGTCGGCTTCGCGTCGTTGTTGTACGAGGGCACGAAGGCGATGTTGCGGTACCAGCCGCCCTCCTTGCCCGCGTGCACACAGTGGCCCGCGGTCCACACCAGGTTGGACTTGCCGGGGTGCGCCGGGTCCTTGACCACGGTGGCCGAGCAGACCATCGAGCCCTTGGGGCTGTCGAACAGCAGCTTTCCGGCCTCCGGCGCCTTGCCGTGGTACGGCGCGCCGATCGCCTCGGCCTTGACCGGCTCCGGGGTCGGGTCGGTCACGCCCTGGTCGCCGGAGACGTCGCTGTCGTCGACGCCCTTGTCCGGCGGGTTGGCGTCACGCATCCGGTCCGGGTCCCACAGGTCCTCGATGATCGGGTTGACGAAGTCCTGGGCCTCGCGCAGCCACTTGTCCTTGTCCCAGTTCTTCCAGTCGCCGTTCTTCCAGGAGTCCAGGTCGATCCCGTGCTCCTTGAGGCGGTCGCGCACGTCGTCGATGCCGACGCCGTCGTCCGTGCCGTGACCCGGGTCCGTGTTGGTGGGCGAGGAGTCGCCGCCCGCGTTGTCGTCCTCGGGCCCGCAGGCGGTGGCGGTCAGCGCAAGTGCCGCAGCCAGAGCCAGAGTTGCCGCTGTTCTGCGGCGCGCGGCACCGGACCGGCGCACGGCGGAGTACGGACGTATGGATCGCATGGAGTGTCCCCCTGGGCTGAGATGTAACGCACCGCCGCCGGGTCCGACCGGCCGATTCCGGCCGTGCGCCCTGCGGCGTCGTGCTGCTGAACGGCTGCCCACACTATGCCGAGGCCGTACGTGACTTCGCACGGGACGGCAACGGTTCGGATACAGGCTGTCCAAGCAGGCAACCATGCGTGAATATGCCGATTTGGCGCCGTATGCCGGCTCATGGCTCTGGAGTCGGAGCAGCACGCCGGGGAGCCGGTGCCAAGGCGATTCCCGGGCGAGTACGAGCCGCTGTGAACCCTCAGCCGTTCACGGCAACTCCCGTCACCAGTGCGGCGGTTACCGGATGCCGCGGCGCGCTGAACAGGCGGGCGGTGGGGCCGGACTCGGCCACCCGGCCCTCGGTGAGGACCACCAACTCGTCCGTACGGTCGGCGACCAGCCGCAGGTCGTGGCTGACCAGGACCAGCGAAAGGCCGCGCCGCTCACGCAGTTCGCTGAGCAGGTCCATGACGGCCTCGGCGGTGTCCGCGTCGAGCGCGGAGGTGACCTCGTCACAGAACAGCACGTCGCAGTCGGCCGCCAGGGCGCGGGCGATCGCCACCCGCTGGCGCTGGCCGCCGGACAGCTCGTGCGGATAGCGGTCGGCGACCGCGGCGGGCAGTCCGACCTGGTCGAGGAGTTCCAGTACGCGGGCCGGGGCCTCGGCGCGGGTGGCCCTGCGGTGCAGCAGCAGCGGGCGGCGCAGTGCGGCGCCCGCGGTGCGGCTGGGGTTGAGGGTGCCCAGCGGGTCCTGCGGGACGAACTGCAGACGGCGGCGCTGCTCGCGGGAGCGGCGCCGCGCCGTGGGGGAGAGGCCCTCGCCGCTCAGCGAGACGGTCCCGCCGGTGGGCCGGTGCAGCCCGACCAGGGCGCGCAGCAGGGTCGTCTTGCCGGAGCCGGAGGCACCCACGATGCCGAGGTTGCTCCCGCTGGCGAGGGCGAATTCGATGTCGTGCAGGACCGGAACGCGGCGGCGGCGATGGGTGTGCGCGGCACTCAGGCCGGACACGGTGAGCACGGGCGGTCCGGCGGGAGCGGGCGCGGACGGCTCGTCCGAGCCGGCCAGGGACTCCCCAACCACACGTTTTTTTACGGGAGTTGGCGGCCGCGGCCCGGACAGGTCCACGACCTCGTCGGCGAGCCTGGCGACCAGGTCGGCGTCGTGGCAGGACAGGGCGAGAGCGATCCGGTGGCTCTCGGCGAGGTGCCGCAGCAACTCGGCTATCTCGTCGCGCAGTGCGGGGTCGAGTCCCGCCGTCGGCTCGTCGAGGAGCAGTACGGCGGGGCGGCGGGCCAGCGCCCGGGCGAGCGCGACCCGGCGCTGCTGGCCGCCGGAGAGCGCGCCGATGCGGCGGTCCGGCAGGCCGCCGTCGAGGGGCAGCCGCACCTCCGCGAGCTGCGCCGATATCGCCTCCCGGCCGCGGTCCGCGGCGACTTCGGCGAGCAGACGGCGCACGCTCATCCACGGGTTGAGGCTGGAGCCGGGGTCCTGGCCCACGTAGGCGACGCGGTCGCGGCGCAGGGCGCGCAGCTCGGCCGCGGGCAGGGCGAGCGGGTCCCGGCCGAGGACGGTGACGGTGCCTTCGGTGCGGGTGGTGCCCTCGGGCAGGGCGCCCGCGACGGCGCGCAGCAGGGTGGTCTTGCCGCACCCGGAGGGCCCGACCACGGCGGTGACCCGGCCGGGTGTCAGCTCCAGGTCGGCACCCTCCAGGAGCAGACGGCCGTTCGCGGCGGCGATGGTCAGCTGCTCGATGCGCACCGCACTCTCGCCGTCCGGTGCCTGGTTCTCCGAGTACCAGTCGGGCATGTGGTTCACAGCGCGGGCACCGCCTTCCGGCCGGTCGTGGGGACGAGGGCGGCGGCCGCCAGATTGACGCTCATGGCGAGCAGGCCGATGGCGATGCTCGGTGCGAGCACCGCCCAGGGGTTGAGCAGGATGCCGCCGGAGTTCTCGCGGATCATCAACGCCCAGTCGGCGTCCGGCGGTTGGGGTCCCACCTGGAGGAACCCGGCGGTCGCGACGAGATAGACGGCGGCGACGAACCGCAGCCCGAACAGGGCGAGCAGGGTGGCCCGGAGGTTGGGCAGCACCTCGCGGACGACCAGGTACCACAGCCGTTCGCCGCCGACCGCGGCCGCCTCCACGTATCCGGACCGCGCCACCGGGGCCGCCGCGCCCGCGACCAGCCGTACCGCGTAGGGGACGCCGAGCACCACGGACACGGTGACGATGGCCAGGCGTCCGCCGTCCGGCCAGGACAGGGTGACGAGCAGGATGCCGAGGACGGCGGGCAGCAGCATCAGCACGTCGGCGGCGCGCTCGACGATCCGTCCGACGGCCGGGCGCAGCGCGCTGACCGCGCCGAGCACCGCGGCCACCGCGGTGACCAGGACCGCGACGAGCAGCGAGGTGACGATGAGTTCGCGGCCGCCGGCCAGTACGCGGCTGAGAATGTCCCGCCCCAACTGGTCGCCGCCGAGCGGGGCTCCGCCGCCGGGTTCCGCATAGGGGGCGTCGACCGGCGTCTCGATCGACTTCGGGGCCAGCCAGGGACCGGCCAGGGCGAGGGCGGTGAGCAGCAGGGCGGGGGAGACCCGCAGGACGAGGCCGCTGCGCGAGGGCGCACCCGAACGCGCTGTCGGCGGGGCGGACTTGGTCGGTGTGGTCATGTCCGGCCTCCCGAGGCCCAGGCGCGTACGAGGTCGGCGAGCAGCAGGATGCCGGTGAGCACGGCGCCGGTCAGGGCGACGACCCCGGCGATCAGCGGGCCGTCGCGGTCGGTCACCGCTCCGGCGAGGACGGAGCCGATACCGGGGTAGTTGAAGATCGTCTCCACCACGACGGCGCCGCCGAGCAGCATGCCCGTCGACGTGGCGATGCCCGCCGTGATGGTGGGCAGTGCGCCGGGCAGCAGGTGGTGGGTGAGGATCCGGCGCCGGGGCAGCCCGTCAAGGACCGCGGTCTCGATGTGCGGCGCCTTGGCCTCGTCGGCGAGGGCGGCCCGCACGATACGGGTGTTCCAGCCGATCTGGGGGATCGCCAGGGCGAGTGCCGGCAGGACGAGCATCTGCCAGGAGGCGGGCGAACCGTTCGCGTCGGTGAGCGTGACGGCGGGCAGCCAGTCCATCCACAGGGCGAAGACCAGCACCAGTGCCACCGCGACGACGAACTCGGGCAGCGCGAGGATGCCGGAGGCGCTCGCCGAGACGGACCGGTCGACGGCGCCGCCCGGCCGGGCCGCAGCCCAGCAGCCGAGCAGCACCGAGACCACGGCCGTCAGCAGCAGCGCGATCCCGCCGAGCAGCAGGGTGTTGGGGAACGGGCGGGACAACAGGTCGGCGACCGGCTCGCCGTGTGCGGAGGTGCCGAGGTCTCCGGTGGGCAGGCCGGTCATCCAGTCCCAGAACCGTTCGGAGACCGGGCGGTCCAGGCCGAGCAGCCGACGGCGTTCGTCGACGTCGGCGGCGCTCTCCCCGCGTTCGGAGGTGGCGGTGGCCGCGTCGCCGGGGAGCAGTTCGACAGCGGCGAAGACGAGTGCGAGGAGCACGGCGAGCAGCAGGATCCGGCGGGTGAGGACTCCGGCCAGGTGCAGGGCTGTGCGCAGGAACGCCGGAACCGGCCGGGGCAGCGTGCTGCCACCGGCCGGTTCGGCTCCGCTCAGCGAGCCAGCCATGCCTGCTCGAGCTGTACGCGTCCGTAGCCGGGCAGGGTGGGCAGACCGCGGACCGGCGGGCCCGCGAGGTCGATGCCGTCGGCCATGCCCCACAGCAGGTAGCCGGACGACTCGTGCTGGATCTCCTGGAGTTCGCGCAGCGTCTTCGCGCGGGCCGCGGGGTCCTTGGTCGCCATGGCCTTGCGGTACGCGGCGTCGAACTCGGTGTTCTTCCAGCCCGCCTCGTTCTGCGCGGAGTCGGAGACCATGGTCTTGCTCGCGAAGAAGACCACGGAGTCGTTGGTGCCCCAGTAGGTCGTGTACAGGTCGCCCTTGAGCCAGGTCTTGTCCCAGAAGGTGGCGGACTCCTGCTTGACCACCTTCACCTTGACGCCCGCCTCGCGGACCTGCGAGGCGAACAGGGTGGCCGCCTCGGCGAGGCCCGGCACGTCCTCGGTGGTGAGCAGCCGGTAGGTCTTCGACAGGTCGAAGTCGGCTTCCTTCAGCAGCTTCTTGGCCTTCACCAGGTCGCGTGCGCGCTGTGGGACGTCCTTGACGTAGGCGGGGTCGCCGGTGCCGAGGATGTCGTTGGCGACCGTGCCGTAGCCGGACAGCACCTGCTTGACCATCGCCTCGCGGTCCACCGCCAGGCGCAGCGCCTCCCGGACCTTCGCGTCCGCGAACGGTCCGTCGGCGGTACGCATCACGATCGGCATCGCCATGTCGTTGGGGCGCCGCACGACCTGGATGTCGCCGCGCTTCTCGGCCGTACGGGCCGCCACCGAGCCGACGTTGGAGGCCACGTCGATCTGGCCGCCGAGCAGCGCGTTGGCCATCGCCTGCGGGTTCTCGAAGATCTTGACCTCGATGGCGTCGAGGTGGACCTCGCCGCCGTACCAGTCCTCGTTGCGGACCAGCCGGGCGTTGCCGGAGCGGAACCAGTCCAGCTTGAACGGGCCGGTGCCGGGTGCCTTGCCGACCTCGGAGTCCTTGGTGTCCTTCTTGAGGACGAAGGTCGTCAGACGGGTGAGCTGGGGCAGTTCGGCGTTGGGGTAGTCCGAGACCAGGACGACCGTGCCGGTGCCCTCGGCCTTGATGTTCTCCGCCTTGATGCCGGGCAGCCGGGAGGCGCCGGAGGGGGTGCCGCGCAGTCGCTTCAGGGACCAGACAACGTCCTCGGCGGTGACCGGTGAGCCGTCGTGGAACTTCGCGCCCTTGGCGATCGTGAACCGCCAGGTCTTCAGATCGTCCGAGGACTTCCAGGAAGTGGCAAGCCGGGGAACGGTGTTGGGCTTGGTGCCGGGGACGGTGAGGGTGTCGTGGACCAGCGAGATGATCAGGTAGTCGCTCTCGTTGGCCTGGGTGCTGTGCGGGTCGCGGGTGATGGCCGAGGCGCGGCCGAGCGCGCCGACCCTCAGTGTGCCGCCGCGACGGGGCTTCTCGTTCTTGCCCGGCTTGGCGGAGGTGTCGTCCCCGCCGCCGCAGGCGGCGAGGAACGTGGCCGCGCCTATTCCGCCACCGGCCCACAGGACTTGGCGTCTGTTCAGGTTCACGTACGACCGACCTCGATCCACTCCATACGACAGTTTGCTTAGGCGTGCCTATCCTAAGATTCGGCCATGCGCAAGCGGCGAGTGAGGCCTGTGACCTCACCTGTCGAAGCGTCAAGTCCGCGCACGGAAGCACGTGGTGGCCGAAATGCGCGAGGGGTGCACGGATCGAAGCACTGGACACTAGTAAGGCTTGCCTTACCTAAATCGCACTGATACGTTTCGGCCGCGTCGACGCCACAGTCTCCAGATCCGCGTTCCGGACATACCGCACCCCGCACCCGCACCCCGAAACGGATGATTCCGCCATGCCCACGGGAGCCGCGCCGATAAGGCAGCTCGACCCGCACGCCGTCGACGAGTTGACCCGCACCGCCCGGAAAATCCTCGCCGAGTTCGGCAGTTCGGCCACCCGGCCCGAACTGCTCGGCCGAGTCGCCGAATCCGCCGCCCTGTTCAGCGACCCGATCCGCGAGCACTGCCGTCCGGTCGACACCGACGACGGCCTGTTCGTCCTGCGCGGTCTGCCCCTGGACGACGCGGACATCGGTCCCACGCCCGCGAGTTGGGCCACCGCCGGCGACCGCGCGGCCGAATGGGACGTGATCCTGCTGCTGCTCACCGCCGCCATGGGCCACCCGATCGCCTGGGCGGGACAGCAGGAGGGCCGGTTCGTGCACAACATCGTGCCCTCGCCCGGACACGAGACGGAACAGACCGGCGCCAGCAGCGGCGTGCTGCTCAGCCCGCACACCGAGGACGCGTTCCATCCCGGCCGCGCGCATCTGCTGCTGCTCGCCTGTATGCGCAACCACGACGCCATCGCGACCACCGCGGCCAGTATCCGCAAGGTCCAACTCGCCGACGACGACATCGAGTCGCTGACCCGCCCGGAGCTGCCCATCCTCCCCGACGACGCCTACGCCGAGGCGCAGTCCTTCGGCGGCGTGCCACCGAAGGTCCCCACCCTCTGGCGCTCCGAGACCGGCACCACCCTGCGCTACGACCCCGCCTACACGCCCCTCGAAACGGCCTCCGCCGAACACCGCGCCGCCTACGCCCGGTTGACCGCCGAACTGGAGCGCGTCTCGGTGGCCGTGTCCCTGGAGCCCGGCGAGGTGCTCGTGGTCGACAACGACCTGGTCGTCCACGGCCGGGTGCCCTTCCAGGCCCGCTACGACGGCACCGACCGCTGGCTGAAGCGGGCATCCGCCCGGCTGCCCGGCCGCCGGAGCCGCCCGCCCGCCGAGCGGGAAGAACACGGCTACGGCCAGGCCGCGCTCGTGGCCCACCCCTGAACCCCGCCCTCTCCTCGTACGAAGGGACCAGCTGTGACCGGCACCCCCGCCAGCGCCGACCGCGACCCGGTCGGCATATCCGCGGACGACAAAGCCCTGCGCATCCTCAGCACCAGTGACGTCGCGGGCCTCGACATCTCCCTCGCCGACGTGGTCGCGGTGGTCGAACAGGCCTACCGCACCCTCGCCGACGGCAAGTCGGCCAACCCGCGCAAACTCACCGTGAAGCCCGAGGACGGCCACTCCGTCTCCTACGCGATGCTCGGCCGCGACGGCGTCCGCGAGGTCGTCGCTGTCAAGACCTCGTACAAGCACGGCCTGGACAAGTCGCGCGACGAGCAGCACTACTACACGACGCTGACCCTCTACGACGACGTCACCGGGCTGCCCGTGGCGATGATGGACTGCGGCCGCGTCGGCTCGCTGCGCACCCCGGCCGTCTCGGCACTGCTCGCCCGCGAGCTGGCCGCGCCCGCCAGCCGCAGCGCGCTGGTCATCGGCACCGGTACGCAGGGCCGTCTCGCCCTGCCCTTCCTGCTGACCACACTGCCCGGCCTGGATCGGCTGATGGTCCACGGCAGCCACCCCGAGGGCCTCGCCGCGGTCCGCGAACGCCTCCACCACTACTTCCCCGACCGGGAGTTGGAGGTCGTCGAGGACGTACGGGCGGCCGCCGCCGAGGCGGACGTGGTGGTGGCCACCGCCGGTCAGCACACCCGCGCCGCCGTCGAGTCGGCCGACCTGAAGCCGGGCGCCCTGTCGATCCTGGTCGGCCACGGCATCGCCCCCTCCACCCTGCACGAGGCGGACCGGGTGATCGCCACCAGCGAGGCGCAGATGCGGGTCACGGGCACCGACATGGCCGACGCCGACGGTCAATTCCCGGCCGTGGACGCGGAGTTCCCCGAGGTGATCGCAGGGCGCGCGAAGGGCCGGGGTGCCGCGGACGAGCGGATCTTCGCCTACAACAGCGGCCTGGTCGTCACCGACATCGCCCTTGGGCACCGGTTCGCCCAGCTCGCCGTCGAACAGGGCCTGGGAACGCGGGTGTCACTGTGGCAGTGACCCCTCTCCCGGCGGCGGCCGCCCCGCCGCTGCCCGCCCACCCGGACCCGTACCTCGACGCACTCCTCGCGAGCGGACTGCCCAAGGATCTCTCGTACGCCTTCGGTGGCCCGTTCCATCTGCTGCTGCCGGAGCGCTTCGACGCCAACCTGGCCGCTTTCACAAGGGTGTTGGACGAGACGGGCGTAGGCGGCCGGGTGTACTACGCGAAGAAGGCCAACAAGGCCGCCGCATGGATGGACCGCTGCGCGGTGACGGGCACCGGCGTGGACGTGGCCAGCACCGGCGAACTCCGGGACGCGCTCGGCCACGGGGTGCGCGGCGAACACCTCGTGCTCACCGGCCCCGCCAAATCCGCGGAACTGCTGCGGGTCGCCGTGCTTCAGGGCTGCCTGATCGCCGTGGACGCGCCCGACGAACTGGAGCACGTACTCACCCAGGCGCGCGCCCTCGCCCGCCGGGCCCGGGTCCTGCTGCGGCGACTGCCCCCGGCCCAGCCGCACAGCCGCTTCGGCCTCGACGACGCGGAACTTGAGGCCGCCCTCGCCCGGTGCGCCGAGGCCCCGGACGCCGTCGACATGGAGGGCTTCTCCTTCCACCTGTCCGGCTACGCCACCGAGCCGCGCGCCCAACTGGCCGTCGAACTGGTCGAGTTGTGCCTCAAAGCGCGCACCCTCGGCCTGCGCGCCGACCGGATCAGCATCGGCGGCGGCCTCGCCGTCGACTACACCGACGCCGCGCACTGGGAGCACTACCTGCGCGAGCAGCGGCCCGACCACTACCACGCGGGCAAGTCCTTCGACGCCGGGGACTTCTACCCGTACCACTCACCCGTGGCCGGCGCCGAGGCCCTGCGGGCGGTGCTCGGCGCGCACGCTCTCGCCGAACGCCTGCGCGCGGCAGGGGTCTCGCTCCTCCTGGAGCCCGGCCGTGCCCTGCTCGACGGCGCCGGATGCACGGTCTTCGGCGTCCAGGGTGTGAAGGACCGCCCCGGCTACGGCATCGTCACGGTGGACGGCAGCAGCCTGAGCCTGTCCGAGCAGTGGTTCAACAGCGAGTACCTGCCGGACCCGGTACTGCTGCGCGGCGAGAGCACCGGCGGCGAGCCGTACCCGGCCTGCGTCGGGGGCGCCACCTGCCTGGAGTCCGACATGGTCACCTGGCGCAAGGTGGCGCTGCCCGCACGTCCGGCCCCCGGCGACCTGCTCGTCTACCCCAACACCGCCGGGTACCAGATGGACTCCAACGAGTCTCCGTTCCACGAACTCCCGCTCCCGCCGAAGGTCGTCGTCGAGAACGCCGACGGCCGTATCCGCTGGCGGCTGGACCGCCACCCGCTCTCCTGACTCGCCCTCTCCCTCCCCCAGGAGTCCCCCGATGGACAAGGCGCTCTCGCGTCCTGCCGTGGTCAGCCGCGTCTCCGACCTCATCGGCCACACCCCGCTGTTCGAACTGTGCCGCACCGAGAACGGCAGCCGACTGCTCCTGAAACTGGAGCAGTTCAACCCGACCGGCACCGCCAAGATACGGATGGCCCGCCAGATGGTCCTGGACGCCGAGGAGCGCGGACTGCTGCGCCCCGGCGGCCGTATCGTCGAGTCCACCTCCGGCAACACGGGCCTCGGCCTCGCGGTGGTCGCCGCCGAACGCGGCTACACCTTCACCGCGGTCGTCGACCACCACGCCGCCGCCGACAAACTCCGCGGCATGAAGGCCCTCGGCGCCGAACTGGTCTACGTCGCCGAGGAGGGCGACGAGGAACTGGCCACCGCCGCCCGCGAGGAGTTCGCCGAGAAACTGGCGGACGAGGACGACACCGCCTACTTCACCGAGCAGCACAACAACGCGGCCAACGCGGTCGGTTACTACAGCGTCGCGCATGAACTCGACGCCGCCCTCGACGGCCGTATCGACATCCTCGTCGGCGCCGTCGGCACCGGCGGCGGGCTGTGCGGCACCGCACGGGAACTGCGCAAGACCGTGCCGGACGTACGGATCGTGGGTGTCGAACCGAAGGGCTCCATCGCCTTCGGCGGGCCCGCCCACGACTACTACCAGTCCGGCACCGGCACCCCCGAGGGCGCCACCATCGGCCTGCTGGTCGACTTCGACCTCATCGACGAGGGCGTCAAGGTCGGCGACGTCGAGGCCTTCGCCACCGCCCGCGTCCTCGCCCGCCGCACCGGTCTGCTCATCGGCGGCTCCGCGGGCGGCGTCGTCCACGAGGCGCTGACCCGCATGTCCGCCCTGGAACCGGGCACGACTATGGTCGCGCTGGTCAACGACGGAGGCGAGAAGTACATGGACACCGTCTTCCACGACGACTGGATGGACGCCCGCAACCTGACCGACCCGGCCGTCGAACGCGAAGTCGACGAGCTCCTGGCCAAACTCCGCGAGAACTGAAGCCCCATGCCGACACCGTTCACCACCCTGCTCAGCGACAGCCGTGCCCTGGCGACGCTGGCCGTACCGCTCGCCCTGACCCAGCTCGCCCAGGTCGCCCTGACCACCACCGACACGGTGATGATGGGCCTGATGGGCGCCGAGGCGCTGGCCGGGGGCGGCCTGGCGCTGGTCATCTTCAACCAGCTCCGCACCATGGGCGTCGGCATGGTCACCGCCGTCGGCAACCAGGTCTCCGCCGCCTCCGCCCGCGCCGACGAGGACGGCGAACTCACCGCGGAGGCGGCCGAGGAGGTCCGGGGAGTGGTGCGCGCCGGGCTGGCGCTCGCCACCCTGTCCGGCCTGTTCGGCGCCCTGGTGATCCTGGCCCTGGGCCGCCTCGTCGGCTACCTCGGCCAGGACGCCGACGTGGTGGACCGCGCCTGGCCGGTGATCCTCGCCCTGGCCCCCGGCCTGGTCCCCTGCCTGTGGTTCCAGGCCATCCGCCAGTTCACGGTCGGCATGCGCAGACCACAGGCACTGCTGCAGATCACCATCGCCTCGGTGGCCGTCAACGCGGCCCTCAACTGGGGCCTGGTGCACGGCACCTGGCTGCTGCCCGAACTCGGCCTGCCCGGCATCGGCGTGGCCACCAGCATCGTGTACGCCCTGACCTGCCTGGCCCTGTACGCCTCGGCCCGCCGCGACCCCCGGCTCGGCCCGCTGATCGACATCCGGATCTGGAAGTCCGACCCGGCCACCCTGCGCCGCCTCGGCGGCCTCGGCCTGCCCATCGCCGCGACCTACGGCTCCGAGGCCGGGTTCTTCTCCGTGGTCGCCCTGATCATCGGCACCTTCGGCAGCGCCGCCCTGGCCGCGCACACCGCGGTCAACCAGCTCATCTACATCGTCTTCCAGATCGCCGTCGGCCTCTCCCACGCCGCCTCGCTCAACGTCAGCCGGGAACTCGCCCTGGACCGGATCGTCGCGGCACGGCGCATCAAGAACACGGCCCTGGCCTGCGCGGCCGCCGTCATGGCCGTGGTCGGCCTCGTCTATCTGACCGTTCCCGGCCTGGTTCTGCGCCCCTTCCTCGACGCCTCCGCCCAGGACGGCAACAGCGCCACCGACATCGCCACCAACCTCCTCCTGGTCGCGGCGGTCCTCCAGTTCTTCGACTGTGCCCAGAACATCGGCGTCGGCCTCCTGCGCGGCCTCGACGACACCAGGAGCGGCTTCCGCATCACCCTCGTCGGCTACTGGCTCGTCGGTCTGCCTGCGGCCTGGCTGCTCGGCACCGTGGCCGACCTGGAGACGGTGGGCGTCTGGCTGGGCCTGCTCACCGGCCTCGCGGTCACCGCCCTGCTCCTGCTGCGGCGCTACGGGCAGGCGTTGTCGGGGCGGGCGGTGGGGGAGGTGGTCCCGGCCTGAGCCGATGGGGGCGGGCCCCCGGCTCCGGCCCAAGTGGCGTGCGAGCCCGGGCAGTTGAGGTGGCCTGCTCTCAGGCCGCCTCCGCCGCGGCCACCCGTCGCAGCCGGAGCCCGACGGCCGTGGCGAGCAGCGCGACGACCGCGGTGAAGATGACGCCCGCGGGCCTCAGACCCAGCCACACCGCCATCGCGCCGACTCCGACCACGGGCAGCGAGATACCCGCGTACGCGACGACGAAGAACGCAGAGACGGTCGCGCCCCGTTGGGCGTCCGGAGCGGCGGTGCCCACCGAGGTCACGGCGGCGCGGAAGGCGAGGCCCTGGCCGGTGCCGCCGGTGACCGCACCGCAGATCAGCAGGGGCAGGGATTCGAGCAGCAACGCCCCGGCGATCAGCGCGAGACCGGCGACCAGGACCAGACAGCCGTACGGCAGCGCGCGACGGGCACCGACCCTCGGCGACAGCAACTGCCCGGCGGTGGAGGCGAGGAACACGGAGAAGACCACCACGCCGGAGACGGCCAGATTGCGGACGTCGAGCGTCTCGGCGATGAAGCTGGGGGCCACCGCGGTGAACAGGCCGAGCAGCGAGAAACCCGCGAACCCGGCCAGCGCGGCCGGTGCGAACAACGAGCGGACCCGCGGCGGGACGACCATGCCCTGAGGCTTGAGCCGCGGCCGGTGCTCGCGCTCCGCGACCGTCTCCGGCAGGGCGAACAGCAGCAGCGCGGCGAGCACGAGCAGCGCCAGATGGACCAGGAACGGCAGGGTCAGCGGCCGGGGCGCGTACTCGGCGAGCAGCCCGGAGAGCAGCGGACCGCAGCCGAGGCCGCCCATGTTGGCGGCGGTGGCGGCGAACCCCGCACGGCTACGGGCGTCGGGCGCGGCCAGTTCCAGTACGGCGGCGGTCGCCGCACCGCTGAACAGCCCCGCGGCGAAACCCGAGAGCAGCCGTCCGGCGAACAGCAGCGGCAGCCCGCCCTCCAGCAGAAAGCACACCGCGCTCCCCACGGAGAGCAGCAGCGCGACCAACAGGACGGGGCGGCGCCCGGCCCGGTCGGAGTAGTCCCCGGCGGTGAGCAGCACCGTGATGACCCCCACCGCGTAGACGGCGAACACCACGGTGACCATCAGCTCCGAGAAGCCCAGCTCCTCGCGGTAGAGGCCGTACAGCGGGGTGGGCAGCGTGGTCCCGGCCATGCCGATGGCGAACACGGCCGCCGCCGCCGGGTATCCGAGGCGAACGGAGCTGGGCATGGGCTCACGCTAGGACGTCCCGGCGTGGATACGGGCGAGACGCGCAGAAGGCGGTCCCCGCCGCTGTGCCCCCACCGCACGCCGCCCCCGCGACACCGACGAGCGGGCGCGGACTCGGCGCGACCCGTGCTTCCCGTGCGCCCCTGCCATCCGGGCGACGGTCCGTTCGGCGGCTCTCCCACCAGGCAAAGGATCGGAAAACGTCCGTTCGAGCATGGGACACAGATATGAGACGAGCCACGCGCGCCGCAGCCCTCGCCGCGGTCGCGCTCTTGATCCCCCTCCTGGAAACGGCCCCCGCCACGGCCGAACCGACCCGGGCGGCCCGGCCGCCCGCCCGCCAGCACTCCGCACCCGAGTCGCTGACCTCGGACGACGCGCTGCGCGCCGCCGGATACGAGCGCATGGCGGTCATCCGGCTCTCGGGAGCGACCGGCACGCTGTGGCGCATCATCGAACCCGCGGGCGCCTGGACCTGGCACGGCAACCTCCACAACGCGCCTCCGGGCTCGCGCATCGAGGCCCGCAACTGGTTCGAGAACGTCATCACCAGTGCCGTGGTCGCGCCCGGCCACATCGGCGTCAACACCAGTACCTGGAGCAGCCGTGGCCGGTTCCGGATCTGTATCTACGTCGCGGGCGGACGCAGCGGCTGCTCCTACTTCTCGCCGACCTGATCCGCGACGACGGCCGTAGCGGTGGGCGGTTGACCCGCGCGGGCGCCCGGCAGGCCCCGAGGGCTGCCCGGCGCCCGCGCTCCGGCGTGCGCTCCACCCGTCCCCTCCGGCAACCCGCCGTCAAGCACCCGCACAGCAGAGGCGCTTCTGCCGCCTCGCCCGTTCGTCCCGGCCGGGCGCCCTCCCCGCGCACGGCAGCCCGCCGATGACCGCGCCGCTTCCGCTCGCGGCCGTGCCCCGGACCCCGCCCCGCAGGCGACGACAACTTCCCGCCACCGCAAGGATCTTCGGGTGAACCGTGATCCCCCGCCCCCACGGTCGTTGGTACTACGGGGCCCGTGGCCGTGCAGGGACCCCGCCGTGCCCGCGAGGGTGAGCACGTCGTGCCGGAAGGCAGCAGGGAGGACGAGAGCCCGTGGCCCTGACCGAGCCCGTCACGAGGGCGCCCGGTCCCGCGAAGGACGGCGTTCCACGACGCCGGGCGATCCGCGAGTCCGCGGCGCGCGGCTATGCGTGCGCCTTGCCCGTGGTGCCGGTACGGGCCCGCGGGCTGATCATCGAGGGCGCCGACGGTCGCCGTTACCTGGACTGTCTGTCCGGCGCCGCGGGCCTGGTACTGGGCCACAACCACCCCGTCGTCCTGCGCGCGATCCGCGAGATGCTGGACTCCGGCGAGCCGCTCCAGACACTCGACCTGGCAACTCCGGTCAGGGACAGGTTCGTTGGCGAACTCCTCGGGAGCCTGCCCGGTGAACTCGCCGGGCGGGCCCGGGTCCGGTTCTGTTCCCCGGGCGGGACGGACGCCGTCGAGTCCGCGCTCGCGCTGGTGCGCGCCGCCACCGGACGCACCGACCTGCTCACCTTCACCGGCGCCCGCCACCAGCCCTCCACCGCCGCACCGCCCACGGTGAGCACCCCGCTCCCGTACCCGCAGGACTACCGCTGCCCGTTCGGCACCGGCGGCGAGCGGGGCGCCCAACTCGCCGCGCGCTGGGCCGAATCGCTCCTGGACGATCCACTGTCGGGCATCGGGCGCCCGGCGGCGCTGCTCCTGGAACCGGTACAGGACGAAGGCGGCGTCCTCCCGGCGCCCGCGCCCTGGCTGCGCCGGCTGCGGGAGCTGACCAGCACGTACGGCATCGCCCTGGTCGCCGACGAGAGGCGGACCGGGATCGGCCGTACCGGGTCCTTCTGGGGCGTCGGGCACAGCGGAATCGTTCCCGAGGTGATGGTGCTCTCCGGCGCCGTGGGCGGCGGCATGCCGCTCGCGGTCCTCGTGCACCACGAGGACCTCGGCGACCCGCGCGACGAGGCGTCCCCGGGCACCGTCCGCGGCAACCAGCTCGCGATGGCGGCGGGCGCGGCCACCCTCGCTCATGTCCGGCGCAACGGCCTGGCCGCACGCGCCGGTGAACTCGGCGCCCGGCTGCTCGGCCTGCTGCGCACCCTCGGCGCCGCCCACGACTGTGTCGGCGAGGTGCGCGGCCGCGGACTGATGCTCGGCCTGGAACTCGTCGACCCGGCCGGTACCACCGCGGGAGCGCCCCCGGCCCCCGCCCCCGAACTGGCCCGCCGGGTACGGCAGGAGTGCCTGAACCGCGGCCTGATCGTCGGCCTGTGCGGACGCCACGACGCCGTCGTACGGCTGCTGCCCCCGCTGACGCTCACCGACGAACAGGCCGACGCGGTGGTCGAGCGGCTCGCCGACGCCCTGCGCGCGGCGGCCGCGGCCCGGCCGCCCGGCACCGATCCGCTCCGGCCCGACGTACGCCCTACGACTCCCATTCATCCTCCGAGGTAGCCCCCGTGAACGCGACCCCCTCACCCGACGGCACGCCCCGCAAGCCCGGTCAGGGCGAATCCCAGCCGTCACCGCAGCCCGAGACCGCCGCCGTGCCCCGGCAGGCGGCGGGCCCGCGCCACCATCCGCCCGCCCCGGCGGGGCCGGACCCGCTGGACCACGAGGACCCGCGGAGCGCCGCCCAGGCGGCGGGCGCCGAGAACCTGCTGCGCTGCTGGGTGCGCGAACGGGCCCTGGGCAGGCCGGAGAACGGCACGCTGCGGCTCGCGCTGCCCGCGTCGAGGACCGCCGTCCTGGTGCCGGTGCACTACTGGTCGCGTTCGGGCTGGCACCGCTTCGGGCCGCCCCGTATCGAAGGCGCCCCGACGAACGCACCGCCGCTCGACGCCGTCGCGCTGGCCGCCCTGCTCGCCCGGGAGGGCGCCGATCCGGCATCCGGCGAGGAGGTCCGGGTGCCCGAACAGGGCGCTGCCGCCCGGCGATCCGAGCCCCCGGCCGCTGCCGGCGCGGACACCGAGAGCGCCGATCTGGTGGCCAGGGTCGCCGACTCGGTGCGGCGCACCGCGCACTTCCTCGCCGAGCGCAGGGCCCGGCCCGGCGACCCGGCCGACCTGTTCCTCGGCGGCGAGCAGGCCCTGGTCCTCGGCCATCCGCTGCACCCCACACCCAAGAGCCGCGAAGGCCTCTCGGAGACCGAAGGGCGCCTGTACTCACCGGAGTTGCGCGGCAGCTTCCCGCTGCACTGGCTCGCGGTGCACCAGTCCGTACTCAGCGCCGACTCGGCCTGGACCGAGGGCGGCCGCGCGGTCCCCGCCGAGCAGCTCGCCGCCCGCCTCGGCGGCGCCGAACTGCCGCTCCCCGAGGGCTTCGTGGCCCTGCCCGCGCACCCCTGGCAGGTCCGGGAGGTGCGCGAACGGGACGACTTCGGCGAGCTGTTCGCCGCCGGACTCCTGGTCGACCTGGGCGCGCACGGCCCCCGGTGGAGCCCGACCTCCTCGGTCCGCACCGTCTACCGCACCGGCGCGCCCGCGATGCTGAAGCTCTCGCTCGGCGTACGGATCACCAACTCCCGCCGCGAGAACCTGCGCAAGGAACTGCACCGAGGCGTCGAGGTGCACCGTCTCCTGCGCGGCGGGCTCGCCGCCCGCTGGCGGCACGCGCACCCCACCTTCGACGTGGTGCGCGACCCGGCCTGGCTGGGTGTCGACAGCCCGCGGGGCGGTCCGCTCACCGGGCTCGACGTGGTGATCCGGCACAACCCCTTCGGCCCCGGCGACGACGTGGCCTGCGTCGCGGGCCTGGTCGCACCGCGCCCCACCGGCTCGGGCACCGGACCGCTCCGCTCACGGCTCGCGGAACTGGTGCAGCGCCTGTCCGCCCGGACCGGCGCCCCGCTCGGAGCCGTGTCCGCCGAGTGGTTCCTGCGCTACCTGGAACAGGTCGTGCGCCCCGTCCTGTGGCTGGACGCCGAGGCGGGCATCGCGCTGGAGGCGCACCAGCAGAACACGCTGCTGCTGCTCGACGCGGAGGGCTGGCCCGCCGGAGGCCGCTACCGCGACAACCAGGGCTACTACTTCCGTGAGTCACGGCGGGCCGAACTCGCCGCCCGGCTCCCGGGGATCGCGGCCGAGAGCGACACCTTCGTCGCCGACGCCGTGACCGACGAGCGCTTCGCCTACTACCTCGGCATCAAC
Source organism: Streptomyces sp. NA04227 (assembly GCF_013364195.1). Classification (NCBI taxonomy): domain Bacteria; kingdom Bacillati; phylum Actinomycetota; class Actinomycetes; order Kitasatosporales; family Streptomycetaceae; genus Streptomyces; species Streptomyces sp. NA04227. Next base: position 6,498,384 of record NZ_CP054918.1, read on the forward strand.
AACGTCCTCGGCCTCATCGGCGCCTTCGGCTCGCAGCGCCTGGCCGACGAGGAACTCCTCCTCGCCGCCTTCCGCCGCTTCCTCGCCGAGGCCGCGGGCGGCAGGGACAAGACCCGCTCCCCGCTGCCCGCGCTGCTGCTCGACACCCCGGTGCTGCGCTGCAAGGCCAATATGCTCACGCGGCTGCGCGGCCTGGACGAACTCGTCGGCCCGGTCGACACCCAGTCCGTGTACGTCACCTTCGCCAACCCCCTGCACGCATGAGCCCGGAACCCGCGGCCCATGCCACGGCGGACACCTCCACCGGCCCCGCCGCCCGCGACGCCCCGTACGACAACGAGGACACGCTGGAGCTGCGGCTGCCGCCGAGGCCCGAGCCGCTGCCCGCTCCCGAGGAGCCCGCGCCCGGTTCGTTCGCCCCGGGCGACCTCCTCGACCACGTCGCCCGCTGGTCACCGGCCCGTACCCCGCTCGGCGTCTTCCGGCTGGTCCCGGTACGCCCGGAGCGGGACCTCGCGCTGCTCGCCCGGTGGATGAACGACCCGGCGGTGGACGAGTTCTGGACACTGGCCGGGCCCGAGCAGCGGACGGCGGAGCATCTGCGGCCCCAGTTGGAGGGCGACGGGCGCAGCGTGCCCTGTCTCGGAGTGCTCGACGACGTGCCCATGAGCTACTGGGAGATCTACCGCGCCGACCTCGATCCACTGGCCCGGCACTACCCGGCCCGGCCGCACGACACCGGGGTCCACCTGCTGATCGGGGAGGTCGCCGACCGTGGCCACGGAGTCGGCCGCGTGCTGTTGCGGGCGGTGGCCGACCTCGTCCTGGGCCACCGCCCCGACTGCCGCCGGGTGGTGGCCGAGCCGGACCTGCGCAACACCCCCTCCGTCTCGGCCTTCCTGGGCGCCGGATTCCGTCTCGCGGCCGAACTCGACCTGCCCGACAAACGCGCCGCGCTCATGCTGCGCGACCGCCACCCGCGCGCGGCACCGCGCGCGAGACCGGACAACCAGCCACCCCCGCAAGGGAGTTGAGGTCGGCCCTGACCCCACGGGCGGACCCCTCGCCGCCGCGCGGCGGCCGAGCGACCTGCGACGAACAGCGCCACCCCGGCCGCTGCGGCCACCACCGGAGCGGCCACGGAAACCAAGGGCCACAAGCCCGGCAGCAGATCCGGCACCAGACCCGACAACAGACCCGACAGGCAGTTGAAGGAGTCCCCCCATGTCCGACAGGTTCGACGCGATAGACCCCCAGGCATCCGACACCCTCCGCCCGCTGTACCGCCCGTCCGAGCTGAACTCCGCGTCCTGGCAACGGGCCGAACGCACACTCCTGGCGAAGACACTCGCCGAGTTCGCCTACGAGGAGATCCTGCGGCCACTGCCGCGCCCGCAGGACGGGACATCGGACGGACACCCGCCGACCCGGCCCGAACCAGACGGTGTCCTCGGGCAAGTTCAGACGTACGCGATCCAACTCGACGCTCCGGACAGCGAGTTGACCTTCCGCGCACGGCGCGGGTCATACGGCGGCTGGCAGGTGGACGCCTCGACGATCACGCTCACCGAGGCCGGACGCGCGCCCCGGCCGTTCGGTGAGGTGACCGGCTTCTTCACCCGGGCCCGGGCCACCCTCGGCCTGGACGGCACCACCCTCGGCCACGTCCTGCGCGAACTGACCCGCACCCTCGCCGCCGACGCCCGGCTCGGCGAGAGCGCCCCGACCGCCGCCGCACTCGCCGACCTCGGCTACGCCGCACTCGAAGGACACCAGACCGGCCACCCCTGGCTCGTCCTGAACAAGGGCCGACTCGGGCTCTCCGCCGCCGACTTGGCGCAGTGGGCCCCCGAGGCGCGCCGCCCGCAACCCCTGCCGTGGATCGCCGTGCACACCCGGCTCGCCACCTATCGCGGCGTCGCCGGACTCGACACCGCCGAAGCCCTGTACGCCGCCGAACTCGCCCCGGACGTACGGCAGTTCTTCGCCAACGCGCTGCGAGCGCGCGGTCTGGACCCGGGGGAGTACCTGCTGCTGCCGGTGCACCCCTGGCAGTGGGACGAGATCGTGCTCCCGCTGTTCGCGCCCTGGGTCGCCACCGACGAGATCGTGCCGCTCGGCACCGACGCCGACCTGCGCCTGCCGCAGCAGTCCGTGCGCACCTTCCTGAACATCAGCCGCCCCGACCGTCTCACCGTCAAGCTTCCGCTGTCGGTCCTGAACACCCTGGTCTGGCGCGGACTGCCCACCGAACGCACTCTGGCCGCGCCCGCCGTGACGGCCTGGGTGCAGCACCTGCGCGACGCCGACCCCTTCCTCGCCGAGGAGTGCCGCGTCGTCCTGCTCGGCGAGGTCGCCTCGGTCACCGTTCCGCACCCGGTGTACGACACCCTGGACGGCCGGGACGGTCAGGGCGGCGAGGACGGCCGGGCGGCGGTCCCGTACCAGTACCGCGAACTGCTCGGCGCGATCTGGCGCGAACCCCTCACCGGACGGCTCGACCCGGGGGAGCGGCCGCGCACCCTCGCCGCGCTGCTGCACACCGACCCGCACGGCCGCGCCCTCACCGCCGAACTCGTCGCCCGCTCGGGACTGGCCCCGCGCACCTGGCTGCGGCACCTCTTCGCCGCGCTGCTGCCCGCACTGCTGCACTTCCTGTACCGCTACGGCACGGTGTTCTCCCCGCACGGTGAGAACACCGTCGTGATCTTCGACGCCGAGGACGTTCCGGTGCGGCTCGCCGTCAAGGACTTCGTCGACGACGTGAACGTGAGCGCCGAGCCGGTGCCGGAGCAGGCGGCGATGCCCGAGGAGGTGCGCCGGATCCTGCTCACCGAGCCGCCCGCCTTCCTCACCCAGTTCATCCACTCCGGGCTCTTCGTCGGCGTCTTCCGCTATCTCGCGCCCCTGTGCGAGGCGCAGCTCGACGTTCCCGAGGCGGAGTTCTGGCAGCTCGTACGGGCCGAGATCGTGCGCTACCAGGAGCGCTTCCCCGAGCTGAAGGAGCGCTACGAGACCTTCGACCTGCTCACCGAGCGCATCGAGCGGCTGTGCCTGAACCGCAACCGGCTGCACCTGGACGGCTACCGCGACCGGGGCGAGCGCCCGCACGCCGCCGTGCACGGCACGGTGCCGAACCCGCTGTACCGCGCCTGACCCGCGCCGACCCGACCCGACCGGGCCTGACCGGGGCCGACCGGACCTGACCGGATTCGCGCTCGTGGGGAGGGGAGTGTCAGTGGGGCGACGTAGGGTGGTCCGCGCTATGACGTCCTCGCGCCCCACACTCCCCGATCTCCTGCACGCCGCCGTGGAAGCGGTCGGCGGCAGCGAACGCCCCGGCCAGGTGACCATGGCCGAAGCCGTCGGCAGTGCCATCGACGACGGCAGCCATCTGCTCATCCAGGCGGGCACGGGCACCGGAAAGTCCCTCGGCTATCTGGTGCCCGCGCTCGCGCACGGCGAGCCGGTGGTGGTGGCCACGGCGACGCTCGCGCTCCAGCGCCAGCTCGTCCAGCGCGACCTGCCGCGCACCGTCGACGCCCTGCATCCGCTGCTGCGCCGCAGACCCGAGTTCGCGATGCTCAAGGGCCGCTCGAACTATCTGTGCCTGCACCGGCTGCACGAAGGCATGCCGCAGGACGAGGACGAAGGGCTCTTCGACCAGTTCGAGGCGGCCGCCCCGACCAGCAAACTCGGCCAGGACCTGCTCCGGCTGCGCGACTGGTCCGACGAGACCGAGACCGGCGACCGCGACGACCTGACCCCCGGTGTCTCCGACCGGGCCTGGTCCCAGGTCTCGGTCTCCTCCCGCGAGTGCCTGGGCGCGAGCCGCTGCGCGTACGGCGCCGAGTGCTTCGCCGAGAACGCCCGCGAGCGGGCCAAGCTCTCCGAGGTGATCGTCACCAACCACGCCCTGCTCGCCATCGACGCCATCGAGGGCGCGCCGGTGCTGCCCGAACACGGCGTACTGATCGTGGACGAGGCGCACGAACTCGTCTCCCGGGTGACCGGCGTGGCCACCGGCGAACTCACCCCCGGCCAGGTCAACAGGGCGGTCCGGCGCGCGGCCAAGCTCGTCGACGAGAAGATCGCCGACCAGATGCAGACGGCCGCCGAGGGCTTCGAGCGGCTGATGGAACTGGCCCTGCCCGGCCGCCTGGAGGAGATCCCGGAGGACCTCGCGTACGCGATGCTCGCCCTGCGCGACGCCGCCCGCAACGTCGTCTCCGCGCTCGGCAGGACCCGCGACAAGTCGGTCCAGGACGAGGACGCCGTCCGCAAGATGGCGCTCGCCTCCATGGAGTCGGTCCACGACGTCGCGGAGCGCATCACGCACGGCTCCGAGTACGACGTGGTCTGGTACGAACGCCACGACCGCTTCGGCGCCTCGCTCAAGGTCGCGCCGATGTCCGTCTCCGGCCTGCTGCGCGAGAAGCTGTTCGCCGACCGCTCCGTCGTCCTCACCTCGGCCACCCTCAAGCTGGGCGGCGACTTCAACGGCGTGGGCGCCTCGCTCGGCCTCGCCCCCGAGGGGACGAAGCCGCCCGCGGACGAGGAGGACAAGGCGCACCCGGTGTGGCGCGGCGTCGACGTCGGCTCGCCCTTCGACTACCGCAGGCAGGGCATCCTCTACGTCGCCTCGCATCTGGCCCGCCCGGCCCGCGACGGCGACCGCCACGACATGCTCGACGAGCTGACCGAACTGATCCAGGCGGCCGGCGGGCGCACCCTCGGACTGTTCTCCTCGATGCGCGCGGCCCAGCTCGCGGCGGAGGAACTGCGGTCCAGGATCCCCGAGTTCCCGATCCTGCTCCAGGGCGAGGAGACCCTCGGCGAGCTGATCAAGAACTTCGCCGCCGACGACCCCACCTGTCTGTTCGGGACGCTCTCCCTGTGGCAGGGCGTCGATGTCCCCGGCCCCGGCTGCCAGTTGGTGGTCATGGACAAGATCCCCTTCCCGCGCCCGGACGACCCGCTGATGAGCGCCCGGCAGAAGGCGGTCGAGGAGGCGGGCGGCAACGGCTTCATGGCGGTCGCGGCCACCCACGCCGCCCTGCTGATGGCCCAGGGCGCGGGCCGTCTGGTCCGTGCCTCCGGCGACCGGGGCGTGGTCGCGGTCCTCGACCCCCGGCTCGCCACCGCCCGCTACGGCAGCTATCTGCGCGCCTCGATGCCGGACTTCTGGTACACGAACGACCGCAACCAGGTCCGCAAGTCGCTGGCGGCGATCGACGCGAAGGCCAAGGCCAAGGCCGGGGACGGGGCCGAGGACGCAGCCGGGGACTCAGCCGGGGAGTGAACACCCGCTCGCCGCAGGGGAGTTGACCGGTTTCGGGGACGTCGGCGCACCGGGCGGCGGCAGGGCGCTCTTCCCGCCTGCCGCCCGCTGCCGAACCAGGCGAGCCCGCCCTCGGGTATGGCACGGCACCCCATGAAGTGGGCGCCGACTGTGGTGCCCGGCCCCATGTCCGGCGGCGGGCCGGCTTCCTACGGTGGCGGCCATGGACAGCACCCATGACGCCAGTCACGGGCGGCCGGGCGAACCCCTCGCCGGGCCGCCCGACGCCGCCCCGCTCGCCGGTCGTTCGGTACTGATCACAGGCGCGGCCGGGGGCATCGGCCGGGCCTGTGCGCGGGCCTTCGCCGCCGCCGGTGCCGAGGTTCACCTCACCGACCGCGCGGCCGAGGCGGCAAGGGCACTCGCCGAGGAGACCGGCGGTGTCGCCTACCCCGTCGAACTGGCCGATCCCGGCGCGGCGGAGGAGCTTCCCGCGGACGTCGACATCGTTCTCAACAACGCGGGCTTCCAGCACATCGCTCCCGTGCACGAGTTCCCGCCCGAGCAATTCACCCTGATCCAGCGGGTGATGGTGGAGGCACCCTTCCGCATCCTGCGCCGGACCCTGCCGCACATGTACGCCCGCGGCTGGGGCCGGGTGGTCAACATCTCCTCCGTGCACGGCCTGCGCGCCAGCCCCTTCAAGTGCGCCTATGTGGCCGCCAAGCACGCCCTGGAGGGGCTCAGCAAGGTGGTCGCCCTGGAAGGTGCGGGCCGCGGGGTCACCAGCAACTGCCTGAGCCCCGGCTACGTCCGTACCCCGCTGGTCACCGCACAGATCGCCGACCAGGCCCGGGCGCACGGCATCAGCGAGTCACGGGTCCTGGACGAGGTGCTGCTCGACCGCACCGCGGTCAAACGCCTCGTCGAACCCGAGGAGGTCGCGGCGGCGGCCCTGTGGCTGTGCGGACCGCACAGCGACTCCCTCACCGGTATGTCCCTCCCCCTGGACGGCGGTTGGACCGCCCGCTGACCCCGCGCACCCCCCCGCTCCGCTCACCCGCCCCCCACGCAACCCGTCCCCGCACCCCTTCGAGGAGGGCGCCCCATGCCCACACCATCCGCCGAGGCCGGACCCCCGGGCGCCGCACCGCCCGGCCCACGCGCCCTGCACAAGGTCGTGGCCGCGAGCCTGATCGGCACGACCGTGGAGTGGTACGACTACTTCCTCTACGGCTCGGCCGCCGCCCTTGTCTTCGGCAAGGTCTTCTTCCCCGAGTCCGACCCGCTCACCGGCACCCTGCTGTCCTTCCTGACCTACGCGATCGGCTTCGCCGCCAGACCGCTCGGCGCCCTGGTCTTCGGCCACTACGGGGACCGCGTCGGCCGCAAGAAACTCCTGGTGGTCAGCCTGCTCATGATGGGCGGGGCCACCACGCTGATCGGCTGTGTACCCGGCTACGCGAGTATCGGAGTCGCCGCGCCGGTCCTGCTGACCTTGCTGCGCCTGGTGCAGGGATTCGCGCTGGGCGGCGAGTGGGGCGGCGCGGTGCTGCTCGTCTCCGAACACGGCGACGCCCGGCGGCGCGGCTTCTGGGCCTCCTGGCCGCAGAGCGGCGCACCCGCCGGGAACCTGCTCGCCGTCGGCGTCCTGTCGCTGATGACCACGCTGCTCAGCGACGAGGCGTTCACCGCATGGGGCTGGCGCATCCCCTTCCTGCTCTCCGCCGTCCTGGTCGGCGTCGGGATGTGGATCCGGCTCGCGGTCGACGAATCACCGCTGTTCAAGGAGGCCCTGGCACGCGCCGAGGCCCGCAAGGCCGAGCAGGGTGCGGCCGCCGAACAGCCGCCGGTGCTCGCCGTGATCCGGCACCACTGGCGCGACATCCTGGTCGCCATGGGCGCCCGGATGTCCGAGAACATCTCGTACTACGTCATCACCACCTTCGTCCTCGCCTACTGCGTCGACCACCTCGATCTGGACAAACAGACCGCGCTGAACGCCGTACTCATCGGCTCCGCCGTGCAGTTCCTCCTCATCCCCGTCTTCGGGGCGCTGTCCGACCGGATCGGACGCAAGCCCGTGTACCTGGCGGGAGCCGTCGGCGTCGGCGCCTGGACCTGGCCCTTCTTCGAGCTCGTGGACACCCGGTCCTTCCCGGCGCTGGTCCTCGCGGTGACCGTCGGCCTGGTCTTCCACAGCGCGATGTACGCCCCCCAGGCGGCCTTCTTCTCCGAGCTCTTCGCGACCCGGATGCGCTACTCGGGGGCCTCACTCGGCGCCCAGTTCTCCTCGGTGGCCGCCGGAGCCCCCGCCCCGCTGATCGCCACGGCCCTGCTCGCCTCGTACGGCGATGCCACACCCGTGTCCGTCTACATGACCCTGGCCGCCCTGCTCACCATCGTCGCGGTACTCGCCGCCCGGGAGACCCGCGGCCGGGACCTCGCCCGTATCGAGGAGGGCGGGCGCGACGACGCCCGCACCAGCCGCGGGAAGAAGGCCGTCAGGTCCGGATGAGCCCGGATCAGCCGGATCAGCCGGGATGAGCTTGCGCCGAGGGAGATCCGGGGGCCTGTTCCCACGGGTCCCCTCGGCCGGGCGCCTCTGACACGATGGCCCGCACCATGCCCGAAGAGCCCGCATCCGCAGCCGCCGCCGGTGCCGCCCGCGCGCCCGGGCGGCAGTCCGAACTCCTCGCCCTCCTGGAACTCCTCGAACGGGACGCCCCGGCCGAGGAGTTCGGCGCGCTCACCGCCCGGGCGCGCGCCCAGGGCGCGGGCGCGGCGGACCTGGACACCCTGGAGCGGGCCACCGCCGCCGCCCTGCGCATCCGCAGCACCCTGCACCAGCACCGCCGCCGCGAGACCGAACTGGCCGCGCTGTTCGACACCGCGGGCGACCTCGCCGCCCTGCGCGAACTGGACGCGGTCCTCAGATCCATCGTGCGCAGGGCCCGCACCCTGCTCGGCACCGACACCGCCTACCTCACGCTCCCCGACACCGAGGCCGGGGACACCTACATGCGGGTGACCGACGGCAGCATCTCGCCGGTCTTCCAGAACCTGCGCCTCGAACTCGGCGAGGGCCTCGGCGGCCTGGTCGCCCAGACCGCACGCCCCTATGCCACCCCCGACTACCCGACCGACCGGCGGTTCCGGCACACCCGGGGCATCGACACGGGCGTACGGGACGAGGGTCTGGTCGCGATCCTCGGCGTGCCGCTGCTGCTCGGCTCCGGGACGGGGGAGACGACGGACGCGGCGGACACGACCGGCGCGGACGGCGGCGGCAAGGTCATCGGGGTGCTCTTCGCCGCCGACCGTTCGCCGCGCTCGTTCAGCCCCGACGAGGTGGCCCTGCTGTGCTCGCTCGCCGCCCACGCCGCGATCGCCATCGACACGGCGGGCGCCATGGAACACGCCCGCACGGCCCTGAACGAACTCGCCGAGGCCAACGCCCTGGTACGCGAGCACGCCCAGGCCGTCCAGCGCGCGGAGCAGGCGCACGACCGGCTCAGCCAACTGGTGCTCGGCGGCGGCGATGTGACCGATGTGGCCACCGCGCTCGCCTCGCTGTTCCAGGGCGCGATCACCGTCCACGACCCCGAGGGCCGGACCCTGGCGGCGGTGGCCGGGGCGGGTCCGAGCCGCCGCGACCTGGCGGCCGCGCCCGCGCCCAGGGCGGCGGCCGAGGAGTCACGGGCGGCGGGCCGGGCCGTGCACCGCGACGGGCGCTGGGTGTGCGCGGTCCTCGCCGGACAGGAGCCGCTGGGCTCACTGGTGCTGCACGGCCGCGACCGGCTCGGCGACCCCGACCGGCGGCTGTTCGAGCGGGCGGCGGTGGTGACGGCCCTGCTCCTGCTGCTGCGCCGCTCGGTCGCCGAGACCGAGAACCGGGTCCGGGGCGAACTGATCACCGACCTGCTCGCCGCTCCCGGCCGCGACCCGGCGGGCCTCGTCGCCCGCGGCCACCGGCTCGGCCTGGACCTGACCCGTCCGTACCTGGTCCTGGTGGCCGAGGCCCCCGACGACTGCCGCGGAAAGCTGGCCGCGGTGGCACCGCGGTACCTCTTCGGCGGCGCCGGCGCGGCGGCCGAACACCGGCAGTGCGTCGTGCTGTTGGTGCCCTCGGACGGCGCGGACGCCGGGCGCGCGGCCAAGGCGGCTGCAGCGGATCTCTCGTACCGGCTCGGGGCGCCGGTCACCGTCGCGGCAGCGGGGCCCGCGTCCGGTCCGGGCGCGCTCGCGGTGGCGCACGCCGAGGCGGTGCGCTGTCTGCGCGCCCTGCACATCCTCGGCCGGACCGGCGACGGCGCCTGCACGGCCGAACTCGGCTTCCTCGGCGTACTGCTGGGGGACGGCCACGATGTGGACGGCTTCGTGGAGAGCGCCCTCGGGCCGTTGCTCGCCTACGACAGCAGACGCGGTACGGACCTCGTACGCACCCTGCGCGCGTACTTCGCCTGCGGCGGCAGCCTCACGCGCAGCAAGGAGGTGTTGCACGTCCATGTGAACACGGTCGTCCAGCGGCTGGACCGGATCGGGGCGCTGCTCGGCGGTGACTGGAACACCCCCGAGCGGGCGCTGGAACTCCAGCTCGCGCTGCGGCTGCTCGACCTGACCGGGCGCGGCGGCGGGAACCCAACGGCCGGGCCGGACTGAGCTGGGCCCCGAGCACCCGGCGCGGTCACAACCAACCCCGGAACCGGCGCAGTTGGTCCCGGGGTCGGACAGGGGGTCCGGGCCTGCCGCCCGGACCGGGGGAGCGCTCAGACGCGGCGCAGCACCGCGACCACCTTGCCGAGGATGGTGGCCTCGTCACCGGGAATCGGCTGGTACGCGGAGTTGTGCGGGAGCAGCCAGACATGGCCGTCCTCGCGCTTGAAGCGCTTGACGGTGGCCTCGCCGTCCAGCATGGCCGCCACGATGTCGCCGTTCTCCGCGACCGGCTGGCGGCGCACCGTCACCCAGTCCCCGTCGCAGATCGCCGCCTCGATCATCGAGTCGCCGACGACCTTGAGCACGAACAGCTCGCCGTCACCGACCAGTTGGCGGGGCAGCGGGAAGACGTCCTCGACGGATTCCTCGGCGAGGATCGGTCCACCGGCGGCGATCCGGCCCACCAGCGGTACGTACGAGGCGGCGGGTTTGCCCGAGGTGTCGGTGGGCTGCACACTCGGGGTGTCCGAGCCCCGGACCTCGTAGGCGCGCGGCCGGTGCGGGTCGCGGCGCAGGAAGCCCTTGCGCTCCAGGGCCATCAGCTGGTGCGCCACCGAGGACGTGCTGGACAGACCGACCGCCTGGCCGATCTCCCGCATGGACGGCGGGTACCCGCGGCGCTGCACGGAGTCCCGGATCACCTCGATCACCCGGCGCTGGCGGTCCGTGAGCCCCGAACTGTCCGCCCTGATTCCGGGTGGCCTGCCGGGCAGGGAGCGTGCGGGACGTGGGGGGTCCGGATTTACGGATGCGTCATTCGCGGAGTTCACAGCATGCACCGGCTCGAGTCGGCCCTGGGAACGCTCCTGGGCAGTGAAAGTTGCACTGTCGGCGGTCGTGGTCACGTCGGCCCCTCTCGAGATCTTCTCCCTAATTGGACAACGGTAGTTGCTTTCGAAAGGTTGCGCCAAACACACGTTCGAGTGAAAAAGCGCAGATTACGTGACGTGATCAAGGGTTCGGGTGTAATGAGCGGCCCTCGGATGCGGACACCGATCCCCCGTGGGCTACGCTGCTCCGCCGTGACCGGGTCCTCGGCCGGGGCAAGTCTGCCATCCCCCGGAGCCCGCGAAGGTCACCGCCCCCTGCGCCGCGCGCGCCTTCGGATCGCCCTGCGAGGTCGCCCCGTGACCCCGTGTGCCCGCGCGCGCCAACTCCCCTGCCGCGACACGCGATAGGGTCGAAAATCGCAAGCCGACACCAGATCTAGTGGTTGGATTGCGTCAGCAGCCCAGAAGTTGTGGTGCCTGGTCCAGAAGGGTCCCCGGCATCGCCTATGCTTGGGGCTGCTTCCGCGGGGCCTCAACGGCCTTGCGGTGTCATGGATTCGTGCGGAAGAAGGAGTGTCGGGAAACATGCACTGCCCCTTCTGCAGACACCCCGACAGTCGTGTGGTCGACAGCCGGACAACCGACGACGGAACGTCGATCCGGCGCCGACGTCAGTGTCCGGGCTGCTCGCGCCGCTTCACGACCGTCGAGACGTGTTCACTGATAGTGATCAAGCGCAGTGGGGTCACCGAACCCTTCAGTCGCACCAAGGTCATCAACGGTGTGCGCAAGGCCTGCCAGGGCCGGCCCGTCACCGAGGACGCGCTCGCCCAGCTCGGTCAGCGCGTCGAGGAGGCCGTACGTGCCACCGGCAGCGCCGAGCTGACCACCCACGACGTCGGGCTGGCCATACTCGGTCCGCTGCGCGAACTCGACCTCGTCGCCTATCTGCGGTTCGCGTCCGTCTATCGGGCGTTCGACTCGCTCGAGGACTTCGAGGCCGCCATCGTCGAACTGCGGGAGGGGCTCGGCTTGCCGGACCCGGCCGCCGCTGCCGGACGGGTACCTGACGTGTCCGGCGAGGGGCAGGGAGTGACGCCGGGCGTCCCCCTGCCCACGGCCGCCGCCGACTGAACCCCGGCGGGCCGCCCGCCGGGGCGGCCGCAGGGGGTGGTCGGTGGCGCAGGAAGGTTTTGCTGGGGGGCGGCTGTGCGGCTCCCCGGTATCGGAACAGCAATGTGTTGCGGGAAGAACGCGGCATTTCAGGGCGTTATCGCCCGGTACAGGGAGGCGGCATGACAGAGACGGCGAGCGGTCCGGCACGAGGTTCCCGGGCCAAGAATGCGAAGGCCGGCAAGGGACTGCGTGTGGAGCGCGTGCACACGACCCCCGGAGTGCACCCGTACGACGAGGTGACCTGGGAGCGTCGTGACGTCGTCATGACCAACTGGCGCGACGGCTCGGTCAACTTCGAGCAGCGTGGCGTCGAGTTCCCCGACTTCTGGTCGGTGAACGCGGTCAACATCGTCACCAGCAAGTACTTCCGCGGCGCCGTCGGCACCCCGCAGCGCGAGACCGGTCTGAAGCAGCTGATCGACCGAATCGTGAAGACCTACCGGAAGGCCGGCGAGGACCACAGGTACTTCGCCTCCCCCGAGGACGCGGAGATCTTCGAGCACGAGCTGGCCCACGCCCTCCTGCACCAGATCTTCAGCTTCAACTCCCCGGTCTGGTTCAACGTCGGCACCCCTCAGCCACAGCAGGTCTCGGCCTGCTTCATCCTGGCCGTCGACGACTCCATGGAGTCGATCCTCGACTGGTACAAGGAAGAGGGAATGATCTTCAAGGGCGGTTCGGGCGCCGGCCTGAACCTGTCCCGCATCCGCTCCTCGAAGGAACTCCTCTCCTCCGGCGGCAACGCCTCGGGACCGGTCTCCTTCATGCGCGGCGCCGACGCCTCCGCCGGCACCATCAAGTCGGGCGGCGCCACCCGCCGGGCCGCCAAGATGGTCATCCTGGACGTCGACCACCCGGACGTCGAGGACTTCATCCAGACCAAGGTCAAGGAAGAGGAGAAGATCCGCGCCCTGCGCGACGCGGGCTTCGACATGGACCTCGGTGGCGACGACATCACCTCCGTCCAGTACCAGAACGCCAACAACTCGGTCCGTGTGAACGACGAGTTCATGAAGGCGGTCGAGACGGGCGGCAAGTTCGGCCTGCGTGCCCGGATGACCGGCGAGGTCATCGAAGAGGTCGACGCCAAGTCCCTCTTCCGCAAGATGGCCGAGGCCGCCTGGGCCTGCGCCGACCCCGGCATCCAGTACGACGACACCATCAACCACTGGCACACCTGCCCGGAGTCCGGCCGTATCAACGGCTCGAACCCCTGCAGCGAGTACATGCACCTGGACAACACGTCCTGCAACCTGGCCTCGCTGAACCTCATGAAGTTCCTCAAGGACGACGGCCTGGGCAACCAGTCCTTCGAGGTCGAGCGCTTCGCCAAGGTCGTCGAGCTGGTCATCACGGCGATGGACATCTCCATCTGCTTCGCCGACTTCCCGACCCAGAAGATCGGCGAGAACACCCGCGCCTTCCGCCAGCTCGGCATCGGCTACGCCAACCTGGGCGCCCTGCTCATGGCCACCGGCCACGCCTACGACTCCGACGGCGGCCGTGCGCTGGCCGGTGCCATCACCTCCCTGATGACCGGTACCTCGTACAAGCGCTCCGCCGAACTCGCCGCCGTGGTGGGCCCGTACGACGGTTACGCGCGCAACGCCGCGCCGCACAACCGCGTCATGAAGCAGCACGCCGACGCCAACGCCACCGCCGTACGCATGGACGACCTGGACACTCCGGTGTGGGCCGCCGCGACGGAGGCCTGGCAGGACGTGATCCGGCTCGGCGAGAAGAACGGCTTCCGCAACTCCCAGGCTTCGGTGATCGCCCCGACCGGCACCATCGGTCTGGCGATGTCCTGCGACACCACCGGCCTCGAACCGGACCTCGCCCTGGTCAAGTTCAAGAAGCTGGTCGGCGGCGGCTCGATGCAGATCGTCAACGGCACCGTCCCGCAGGCACTGCGCCGCCTCGGCTACCAGGAGGAGCAGGTCGAAGCGATCGTCGCCCACATCGCCGACCACGGCAACGTGATCGACGCCCCCGGCCTCAAGCCCCGGCACTACGAGGTCTTCGACTGCGCGATGGGCGAGCGCTCCATCTCCGCCATGGGCCATGTGCGGATGATGGCGGCGATCCAGCCCTGGATCTCCGGCGCCCTGTCCAAGACGGTCAACCTCCCCGAGACGGCGACCGTCGAGGACGTGGAGGAGGTCTACTTCGAGGCCTGGCGGATGGGCGTCAAGGCGCTCGCGATCTACCGCGACAACTGCAAGGTCGGCCAGCCGCTCTCGGCGAAGAAGAAGGACGTCACCGAGGAGCAGAAGGCCGAGATCGCGGAGAAGGCCGAGGAGGCCATCCGCAGCGCGGTCGAGAAGGTCGTCGAGTACCGCCCGGTCCGCAAGCGCCTGCCCAAGGGACGTCCCGGCATCACCACCTCCTTCACGGTGGGCGGCGCCGAGGGCTACATGACCGCCAACTCCTACCCGGACGACGGCCTGGGCGAGGTCTTCCTGAAGATGTCCAAGCAGGGTTCGACCCTCGCGGGCATGATGGACGCCTTCTCCATCGCGGTGTCGGTGGGCCTGCAGTACGGCGTCCCGCTGGAGACCTACGTCTCGAAGTTCACCAACATGCGCTTCGAACCGGCCGGAATGACAGACGACCCGGACGTGCGGATGGCCCAGTCGATCGTCGACTACATCTTCCGCCGCCTCGCGCTGGACTTCCTGCCGTTCGAGACCCGCTCCGCCCTCGGCATCCACTCCGCCGAGGAGCGCCAGCGCCACCTGGAGACCGGTTCGTACGAGCCCTCGTACGACGACTCCGTGGAGGTCGACGTGGAGGGCCTCGCCCAGTCCGCGCCGCGGCACACCGAGTCGCTGAAGGCGGTCGAGAACACCGGCACGAAGGCGGCCACGCCCGCCCCGCAGCAGGCCCACACCAGCGCCGAACTGGTCGAGATGCAGCTCGGCATCCAGGCCGACGCCCCGCTGTGCTTCTCCTGCGGAACGAAGATGCAGCGCGCGGGCTCGTGCTACATCTGCGAGGGGTGCGGGTCCACCAGCGGGTGCAGCTGACATAGGGCACCGATCAGGGGCAACTGACCTCGTAGGGGCGGTGGAACCGGGTTCTTCCCGGCTCCACCGCCTTTTGCGTGCGAGCGAACGATCCCGGAGCCGGGGGCGCGGAAGTTCGTCCGCGCTGCGCGAACTGCCCCAACTGCCCCTGGAGCTAAGCGGAACCGATTCTCCCCGTACGGGAACGGGGTCGTGCGCATCTGCCCGTATGGCCGGGCCAGTGCCCCAACTGCCTTGCCCGGCCTGGAGTCGACGGGAGCATGACCATCACCACACTCGGTGGCCGTACGATGGCGCGGTGCTGGTCAAGTGGATTCGCTGCACCGTCGTCGACCGCAAGGGCTTTGAACGAGGGCAGCGAAAATGGGCGGGGCTCCCGGGCGAGCCGGGCTTCCGCGGGCAGGGCGGGGGCTGGAGCAGGGGCAGGGCGGGTGTGGCGCACCTGTTCTCCTTCTGGGAGAGCCGCGCCTTCTACGACTCCTTCATGGCCAGGTCGCACACCCGGCTCGCGGCCGCGCAAGTGGGCACCTTCAAGGAACCGCAGATCAAGCTGTTCGAGCACCGCTTCGACGTGAAGACCGGTTTCGAACCGCGTTTCACGGACGCCGACCTGCTGCGCTTCGCCCACTGCCGGGTGCACGAGGAACGCGCCGAACACTTCTCCCTGATGCAGGAGAAGGTGTGGAACCCGGCGATGGCGGGCTCGCCCGGCATGGTCCGCGGCCTCTTCGCGGAGGCGCCCGGCACCGAGTTCCTCGTCCTGTCCATGTGGCAGTCGGAGGCCGAGCACGGCAAGTACCGCCGCGAGCGCATCGAACGCCTCTCGCTGCGCGCCCAGACCACGGCCGACATCGCCGCCATAGACGGCGACCTCGTGGACCTCGAACCCTCCTGGTGCGTCTGAGCCTGGCCTCGGCCCGGCTCCCGCCGCGCGCATGTCCGCACGTGCTCGCCGCCCGCCGTCACACCACGGGCGCACAACCGTCACCCGGGCGATCTAGGGTTTGTGCCATGGCACGCCCACGACGCATCGTCCTTGTCCGGCACGGCGAGTCCCAGGGCAACGTCGACGACACCGTGTACGAACGGGAGCCGGACCACGCCCTCGCGCTGACCGAGCGAGGTCTCGCACAGGCGCGAGCCACCGGGGCGCGGCTGCGCGAGCTCTTCGGTGACGAACGGGTCAGCGTGTACGTATCGCCGTACCGCCGTACCCACGACACGCTCGGCGCCTTCGACCTCGACCCGGAACGGGTCCGCATCCGCGAGGAGCCGCGGCTGCGCGAGCAGGACTGGGGGAACTGGCAGGACCGCGAGGACGTCCGCCTCCAGAAGGCCTACCGTGACGCCTACGGTCACTTCTTCTACCGCTTCGCCCAGGGCGAGTCCGGCGCCGACGTCTACGACCGCGTCGGCTCCTTCCTGGAGAGCCTGCACCGCAGCTTCGAGGCCGAGGACAGCCCGCCCAACGTCCTGCTCGTCACCCACGGACTGACCATGCGGCTGTTCTGCATGCGGTGGTTCCACTGGTCGGTCGCCGAGTTCGAATCGCTCGCCAACCCGGGAAACGGCGAGATGCGTGTCCTGGAGCGGGGCGAGGACGGCCGCTACACCCTGGACAAGCCCTTCGAGCGGTGGCGCGAACCGGAGCCGTACGGCGCCACCGGCCAGCCGCCGGGAAAGCCCGCGGGATGGCCCGCCGGATAAGCTGGCCGCAATATGACAAACCCTTGTCCCGCTGAAGCCCGGCGCCTGGAGCGCGCCCTGGCCAGTCTGCGCGGTCTCGCCGTCGGCGACGCGCTCGGTTCGCAGTTCTTCGTTCCCGACAACTACCCTCTCCTCGCCCGCCGCGAGCTGCCGTACGGCCTGTGGCAGTGGACCGACGACACCGAAATGGCCTGCTCGGTCGTCGCCGTGCTGGCCGCACACCACCGCATCGACCAGGATGCCCTGGCCCGGTCCTTCGCCGTGCACCACGACTTCGACCGCGGCTACGGCCCCGCGGTCAACCGGCTGCTCCGGCTCGTCCGCGAGGGCGGCGACTGGCGGGAGCTGGCCGCCGCGCTCTTCAACGGCCAGGGCTCCTGGGGCAACGGCGCCGCCATGCGGATCGCCCCGCTCGGCGCCTGGTACGCGGACGATCCCCAGCAGGCCACCCATCAGGCCGAGATCTCCGCCTACCCCACGCACCAGCACCGCGAGGCGGTCGTCGGCTCCATGGCCGTCGCCGCCGCGGCCGCCCTGGCCGCGGCCCCGGGCGGCCCGCCCGCCGGGGAGCAGCTGCTCGACGACGTCGTCGCGCTGCTGCCGCGCAGCGCCGTCACCGCCGGACTGCGGCGCGCCCGCGACATGCTCGACTACGACGACACCACGACGGTGGCCGCGGTCCTCGGCTGCGGACGGCGCACCAGCGCCCACGACACCGTGCCCTTCGCCCTGTGGGCGGCGGCGCGCAACCTCGGCGCGTACGACACGGCCTTCTGGGCGACCGCGCAGGCGGGCGGCGACGTGGACACCAACTGCGCGATCGTCGGCGGCATCGTGGCCGCCGGAGGGGCGGCACCGCCCGCGGAGTGGCTGGAGCGGACCGAGGAACTGCCGGACTGGCTGACCGTCGCCTGAGGACGTCGCGGAAGCGGTGGCGGGGCGGGCGCCCGGCGGGCCCTGGTTCCCCCACCACCTCTCAGGCGCCGCCGGGACCGGCGGCGCCCGAGAGCGCGTCGAGGTCGCTGCGGCGGACCTTGACCACGAACAGGGACACCAGCAGCGCCAGCACCGCCATCGCCACCGCCGGGAGGAACGCGGTCGCGATGCCCTGCGCGAGGACCTCGTGGCTCCAGGGCGGCGGAAGCTCGTGGGTCTTCGCGAACGCGGCCTTCTGTGCGGGGGTCGCCGTCGCGAGGAAGTCGCGTACCTGTTCCTTTGCCTCGTCACGGCTGGCCGTGCCGAAGACCGTGGTCAGGATGGAAAGACCGAGCGAACCGCCCACCTGCTGGGTCGCGTTGAGCAGTCCGGAGGCCGCGCCCGCTTCGTGCGGGGCGACGCCGGAGACCGCCGTCAGGGTCAGCGTCACGAAGTTCATGCCCATGCCCAGGCCGAACACCAGCATCGGGCCGAGTACCCCGTCCACGTACGAGCTGTCCACGCTGACGAAGCTCTGCCAGGCCAGCCCGGCCGCGGCGAGCGCCGAGCCGATCGCGATGAACGGCTTGGGCCCGAACCTCGGCAGGAACTGCTGTGCCAGACCCGAACCCACGACGATGGCCGCGGTCACCGGCAGGAAGGCGAAGCCGGAGCGGATCGGCGAGTAGCCGAGCACGTTCTGCACGAACAGCACGATGAAGAAGAACATGCCGAGCAGCGCCGCGGCGAGGCTGAGCATGATCACGTACGTGGCGGAGCGGTTGCGGTCCGCGAACATCCGCAGCGGTGTGATGGGCTCCTTGGCCCTGGCCTCGATGACCGCGAAGAGCAGCAGCAGTACGACGGCGGCGGCGAAAGAGCCGAGCGTGATCCCGTCCCGCCAGCCGTCCTCGGAGGCGCGGATGAAGCCGTAGACCAGGGAGGCCATGCCCAGCGTGGAGGTCAGTGCGCCCGCGATGTCGAACCTGCCCGGGTGGCGTTCGGACTCGTCGATGTACAGCGGCGTCACCAGGGCGATCAGCAGCCCGATCGGCACATTGACGAAGAGCACCCAACGCCAGTCGAGCCACTGGACGAGCATGCCGCCCGCGAGCAGGCCGACCGCACCACCGCCCGCGGACACCGCCGCGAAGACCCCGAACGCCCGGTTGCGTTCCGGGCCTTCGGGAAACGTCGTGGTCACCAGTGCCAGCGAGGTGGGCGAGGCGATCGCGCCGCCGACGCCCTGCACCGCGCGTGCGGCGAGCAACTGCCAGGGCTCCTGGGCGAATCCGCCGAGCAGCGAGGCCAGCGTGAAGAGCAGGATGCCCGCGATGAACACACGCCTGCGGCCGAGGATGTCACCGGCCCGTCCGCCCAGCAGCAACAGACCGCCGAAGGTCAGTGTGTAGGCGCTGACCACCCAGGTCAGGTCCGTGGTGGAGAAGTTCAGAGCCGTCTGGATGTGAGGCAGCGCGATGTTCACGATGGTCACATCGAGCACCACCATCAGCTGGCATGCCGCGATGACGGTGAGCGCGATACCGGGATGTTTGCCCCGCCGGGCCGCGCCTGGCTTCTGATCCTGTTTCAGCCGAGAAGTTGTCACTGAACGTCACCCACAAGTCTTTATCGAACGTAGATGCGCCGTTTCGCTCAGGCGGCATTCACTGTCAGTGAACGCAACTGCTCAACGGTTTCTGCTCTTTGTGTGCCTGTCGGCGTGTCCTTGGGCGGGCGGGGGTTGGACGGGGAGGGGTGGGGGTGGACTGTGGTTCGGGGTGTTCGGGTTCGGTCGGCTCTGGGGTCGACGGGGTGTGGCCGTGGTTGCGGGAGTGTCCGGTTGATCGTTTGCGGCCGCTTGTTCGCTGGGCACCCGGCCTGGGTTCGGAAGATGGGCTTCCGTTGACCGATGCCGGGGGAGCGGGTCGTGTCCCGTCTCGGGTCGAGTCACTGGTCGCGGATCACGTTCGAGGCGGGGTGATGGTCCCGAACCGGTGGGTCGTGGCTGGTGGTGCGCTTGGCGCGTGGGGTGCGTTCGTCCGTCGCCAACTCGCGGCGGGGCACGGCAGTTGAGCCCCCGGAATGCCGCGACGAGGTGCTGGCTCCCCAAGAAGTGTCGCGCAGATGTGTACGCAAGTTAAGGGTGCGGGAAGTGCCGGTGGCCGCGCGGTGAGCCGCGACCGCGAGCGCCTTCCCGCGTGCGCCGACTCCTTTACGAGGGACGGGGTGTCGTTTACGGGGGACGGGGTGTCGGCGGCGGATCACCACGTCGTACCCTGGAGGTGCCATGCCGTACCAACCTCCCACCCACACCGTCGAGCGCTCGATCCGAGCCACCACGGGCGCCAAGGTCGTCGCCGGTATCGATGAAGTGGGGCGAGGCGCCTGGGCGGGGCCCGTCACCGTCTGCGCGGCGATCACCGGACTGCGTCGGCCCCCCGAGGGCCTGACCGACTCCAAACTCCTCACGCCCAAACGCCGTGACGAACTCGCGGTGGTGCTCGGGAAGTGGGTGACCGCCCACTCCTTGGGTCACGCCTCGCACGAGGAGATCGACGCCATGGGGATGACGGCGGCCCTGCGCCTCGCCGCCACCCGTGCCCTCGACGGGCTGCCGGTGCGACCCGAGGCCGTCATCCTCGACGGCAAGCACGACTACCTCGGAGCGCCCTGGCAGGTACGGACGGTGATCAAGGGTGACCAGTCCTGCGTCGCTGTCGCCGCGGCCTCGGTCATCGCGAAGGTCCGCCGCGACAAAATGATGGCCGAACTCGGCGCCGACCATGCAGACTTCTGCTTCGCGGCCAACGCCGGCTACCCCTCGCCGGTGCACAAGGCCGCGCTGCTGGAACGGGGCCCCACCCCGTACCACCGTCTCACCTGGGCGTATCTTGATGCGCTGCCCCAGTGGCGGCATCTCAGGAAGCCGCGCCTGTGGGCGGACGAAGCGATTCCGGAGATCGAGGGCCAACTCGGCTTCGACTTCTGATTCCTGGCGTCCGTACGCAAGTCCCGACTCAACCGCCACCCGCCGACGCGAGTCGCAACGGCGTTTGATAAATATCAGCCCATGCCTCTCCTTCCCGAGGAGCCTCAGATTCACGAGAGTGCCCAGGGTCCCCGCGCCACCCCGGCCAGCAGCCGTACCGCGCCGACCCCTCGTCCCGTACCCGGCCCCCGTCCCGCTCGACCCGGCCGGCCCGGACCCGTACGTCCGTCCGCACCCGCTCAGCGCACGCCGCGTGAGCAGCAGACGGCGCCCTCCGGTGCAGCGGCCGGTGCGACGCCCCAGATCCAGCTCATCCCCGCCTCCGTCGAGGGTGCGCTGGACGCCGCCGAAGAAGCCGTCGACCTGCTGCTGGACTCCGGCCGCGCCCCCGGCGAGATCCTGGTGATCACCACCGGAGATCCCCACCCTTGGGCCGCCCACGAACTGTCCTTCGGCGAGACCGCCTACTGGGCCCAGCACGACGCCGGTGACGACGTCTTCCACGCCCAGTCCACCACCGCCGCACGTGCGACCACCCGCTCCGTCGTGGTCGTCGCCCTCAACGGCGGCACGGACGAGGCGGCGGCGAGCACCCTGCCGCTCGCCCTCGGCAAGGCGGGCTCCCTGCTGATCGTGTGCGGTGACCCGCAGCGCATCAACTCCATTCTCGGAGCGGGTGTCTGAGCCGTGCCATGTGGCACGGCTCAGGCCCGCCCCTGGGCCTGAGCCCTGACGCTCGGCCTGGGGCGACGCTGCCTGTCCGATGCCGTCGCCCGCGCTCGACCCGTTGAGCCGGGCGTCGTCCGGAGGAGCGGTCGACCCGGGCCCGCGTCGCGGCAGGGGCCAATTGCCGAACGGACCAACGGAGCGTCGCCTTGAGCGTTCCGCTCGGTGGGTCGGGCGTCAGCGCGACCGTCGATGCGTCGGATGTCAGCGTGCCGCCGCGCGCCGCATGGGTGCGGAGATCCCTCCGCCAGGGCGGAGGCACGGCACGTTGTCCGACAGTTCGGCGAGCGGTGTCGGCGACACCCCGGTGCGTGGACTGCGCCCGGAGCGCCCCTCACCCTCGACCCGCCACCCCTCCTGGGTGAGGACGATGTACGCCCCGCAGCGGAGGCCGTGCAAGGTACAGGCGTCCCGCAGCCCCCACATCCAAGCGCCGTCCTCTGCCGTCCACCGGTTGTCGCCGTCACGGCAGTAGAGCAGCACCGCCGTACGCGCCGGGGCGCGGCGACGCAGATCGTGCGGGATGACGCGTCGCAACTGGGCCAGCAGCGCGTTCCGGAACGCCCAACCGTCCGAGGCCGACGCCCGCTCGAACGAGGCGCTTGCCCGCAGCCGCTCCTCGGCGTCGAACACCGCGACCACCGCGGTGGCCGGGGCCGGATAGTGCCTGCCGTACAGTCCAGTGACGACCTGGCGAGGGTCGCGCAGCAGGGGCACTCCCGCGGCGGCCCACTCGTCCGGTTCGAGCAAGCGGCCGGGATCGGCTCTACGGGCGAAGTGCAGCGGCCCGCTGCGACGGGCGCCGCGGTCCGGCTCTCGCGGGGGCTGCGCGAATCCGAAGGTCACCATTCTCCCTTCGGACGCTCGCCCGCCGCGGTGGCAGGAGGGAACACGGGGGCACGCCACGTCAACCCGATTCCATACCCGGGTCGCGTAGAGGCAACGTCAATTCTTCCTTCCGTTCAGGTTCGCGGCAACGAGTAATTGGAGCCACTGCCTCGATTCCTCGTTGTTGGTCGATATCTCCCCTTCGTTCCGGGAGAGAAGGGGTGGGTGGGGCGGGAGCGGACGGAGGCGGCGGGCGGGGGGATGGGCCGTTGTACGGGGCGGGCGGGCGAAGTGGTGCGGCACCCTCGCCCGCGGTCTGCTCGGTACCGCTGCCGTACGGCGGTGGCGGCGGTGACTTCGATGGCAGCGGCGATGGTGAGGGTGACGGCAGTGGCGATGGTGACTGCAGTGTGCGGGCCGCCCGGCGCGGCGAGGCCCCTTCGCGCGCCGCAGCGTGATCATCCTGAGCCCGTCTTCACTTCCGGCGTCCATACTCGGCCTCTCCGACTCCTCTCCTCCACGCCTCAGTTGGTCCCCATCCCGTTGGGTCTTCCTCCCACGCCGCCCTGTTCCGCCTTCCCTGCCTCACCCCTGCACCGCGAGTACCAGCGGCAGCACCCCCTTCGCGCCTGCCCTGCGCAGCAACCGGGCGGCCATGGCCAAGGTCCAGCCCGTTTCGGTGAAGTCGTCGACGAGCAGAACCGGCCCTTGGGCACTTGCCAGTGCGCTGTTCAGGTCGGTTGGGAGAGCCAACGCGCTGTCGAGTGCCCGCAGCCGCTGGGCGCTGTTGCTCCGGGAGGCGAGGAGTTCCTCACCTCCCGGCTGATACGTCAGCGAGCCCAGCATCGGCAGACGCCCGACCTCGGCGATCCGTGCGGCGAGGGACGAGATCAGCGCGGGGCGCGAGGCCGAGGCCATGGCCACGACGCCGACCGGGCGCGGTGGTGCCTCAGCGGTTCCGGACGCCCAGCCACCCGGCCCTTTGGCCCAGTCGGCGAGTACGTCGACGACGGCGCCCGCCACATCGTCCGGTACCGGTCCGTCGGATGCCTGGCCGGTCAGCAAGGGCCGGAGCCGGTTGCCCCAGCCGATGTCCGAAAGGCGGCCCAGCGCCCGCCCGACCTCCGCCTGCTCGCCTGCCGGAATCCGGCCCTTGAGATCGATACCGACCGCTGAGAGCCCGGTCGGCCACATCTTCCTGGGCTCCACTTCCACCCCGGCCCGGACCAGTTCTCCCTTGGCCGTGCCGAGCGCCGCAGCCGATACGGCACTGTCGAAGCGCGGTCCGGAGCAGTTGTCGCACCGGCCGCAGGGCTCGGCCTCCTCGTCGTCGAGCTGCCTGCGCAGGAACTCCATGCGGCAGGTGTCGGTGCGCGCGTACTCCCGCATGGCCTTCTGCTCGGCGTCCCGCTGTCGTGCGACCCAGGCGTAGCGTTCGGCGTCGTACGCCCAGGGCTCACCCGTGCTCGTCCAGCCGCCCTTCACCCGGCGCACCGCTCCGTCCACGTCGAGCACTTTGAGCATGGTCTCCAGCCGGGAGCGGCGGAGCTCCACCAAGGGTTCCAGCGCGGGCAGCGACATCGGGCGGCCCGCGGCGGCGAGCGTGTCCAAGGTGTGCCGTACCTGCGTCTCCGGTGGGAAGGCCAGCGAGGCGAAGTACTGCCAGATCGCCTCGTCCTCCTGCCCCGGCAGCAGCAACACCTCCGCATGCTCCACACCGCGCCCGGCCCTGCCCACCTGCTGGTAGTACGCGATGGGGGAGGAGGGGGAACCCAGGTGCACTACGAAGCCCAGATCGGGTTTGTCGAATCCCATGCCGAGAGCGGACGTGGCGACCAGTGCCTTGACGCGATTGCCCAACAGGTCGTCCTCGGCCTGCTGACGGTCGGCGTTCTCCGTCCGGCCCGTATAGGAGGTGACGATGTGCCCCTGCTGCCGGAGGTAGGCCGAGACCTCCTCCGCCGCGGCGACCGTCAGTGTGTAGATGATCCCGGAACCTGGGAGCCGACCGAGGTTCTCGGCGAGCCAGGCGAGACGGTGCGCCGCATCCGGAAGCCGCAGCACTCCGAGGCTGAGACTCTCCCTGTCCAACGGGCCCCGCAGCACCAGGGCGTCCGAGGAGGATCCGGTGCCGAGCTGCTCGGCCACGTCCGCCGTGACACGCGCGTTCGCCGTGGCGGTGGTCGCGAGGACCGGTACGCCGGGCGGCAGGTCGGCGAGCATGGTCCGCAGGCGCCGGTAGTCGGGCCGGAAGTCGTGCCCCCAGTCGGAGATGCAGTGCGCCTCGTCCACCACGAGCAGACCCGTCGCCGAGGACAGCTTGGGCAGTACCTGGTCCCGGAAGTCCGGGTTGTTGAGGCGTTCCGGACTGACCAGGAGGACGTCCACCGCCCCCTCGGCCACTTCGGACTGGATCTGCTCCCACTCCTCCGTGTTCGCCGAGTTGATCGTGCGCGCGTGGATCCCGGCCCGTGCCGCGGCCTCCACCTGGTTGCGCATCAGGGCAAGTAGCGGTGACACGATCACGGTCGGTCCGCTGCCGCGCGCCCGCAGCAGGGCGGTTGCCACGAAGTAGACCGCGGACTTGCCCCATCCCGTGCGCTGCACGACGAGCGCCCGGCGCCCGTGGGCGACCAGCGCCTCGACGGCGAGCCACTGGTCCTCGCGCAGCCTGGCGCCGCCCGTCGGATCGCCGACGAGCCGGGCCAGGACGGCGTCGGCTGTTGTTCGCAGGTCTTCGCTCATGCCCCCATGCAACCCGATCGGTCGGACATCCGGCGACCGCGCCCGCGATCCTGTGGACAACTCCTGGCATGCCCCTGACCTGAGTTGTCCACAGGCCCCCACGGGTTTTCCCGAATCGGGCCATCGTGTGCCGCATGACCAATCACCACGAGGCAGAAGCCTTCGACACATCCGGAAACACCGCCGACCGGTACGCGAAGTCCTCCGGCCCGGCCCAAGAACAGAAGCCGATCACGCTGCGCTCCGCGGCCGAACTGGCCGATGCCCTCCCGTATTTGCTCGGGTACCGGCCCGGAGACAGCATCGTGCTGGCCGCCATCCACGCCGATGGCGGGCACGGAACCTTTGGCGGGCGCGCGAGGCTCGCCATCCCCGCCCGCGCGGAGGAGTGGCCGACGATCGCCCGCAAGACCGCCGAGTCCCTCATCGACGGGATCGAACGCCGACGCGGCAAGCCCGACGGAATGATCGTCTACCTCTCCCAGGAACCGCGAGGAGGGGAGAGTGGCCGCGAGGTCATGGAACGGCTCCGGCCACTGGCCCAGACGCTCCGGACCTCCTGCGGCGCTCTCGACGTCCCTGTGGTGGAGGCCCTGTGCCTCTCCGGAGGGAGGCTCTGGTCGTACTGCTGCCCCGGGCGCGGGTGCTGCCCGCCCGAGGGTGTCCCGATGGGAGTGCCGGGCACCTCCGTTCTCGCAGCTGCCGCAACCTTCGCGGGCATCCAGGTACGGGGTTCCCTCGAGGATCTCCACGCCCGGCTCACCCCATGGCGGACGGAGGGTGGGGAAATGGCCCCTCGCGCCGCGGAACAGGAACGGGAACTCGACGCCGCGTGCACCGCGCTCGTGCCCCGGATGCTCGGCGAGACCGAACGGTCGACGGTGGCCGAGGACACCCTTGACCTGGCCCGACACCTGACCGCGCGCCTGGCCGAGGCGCCGCCCTCGACCGGGGAGCCGGCCTCCGACCGACGTGACGACGGCCTGGTCGCCAACGACGAGGCAGCGGCGTTGATCCTCGGTCTGCAGGACCGGGACACCCGGGACCGGGCCGCGGAGTGGATGGAAGGGGACGAGGCGCGCCAAGCCTTGCGGCTCTGGCGAGCGCTGGCCCGGCGCTGTGTCGGGCGATATGGCGAACACGCTGCCGCGCCCCTGACGCTCGCGGGCTGGGTCGCATGGTCGCTCGGCGACGAGCTGGAGGCCCGCGAAGCTCTCGCCATGGCCCTGGCGGCAGACCCTCAGTACACCTTCGCCATGCTTCTGCACCGCGCGTGCAACGAGGGGGTCGAGCCGGAGGCGGTCCGGAAATGTCTCCGACAGTGCAGGGCGGACCGGGAGGCGGCGCGGACGAGGAGCAGTGGCACAGAGAGGAAGACTGAGGTCCCCGGGACGGGAAACCCGGCATCGCTCGCCGAGCGACGTATCAAGCCACTGCCCCGCCGCCCCTCCACGCCGCCGAAGCAGGCGCCCCACCACGCGAAGCCGGTGACGGGACGCCCGCCGAAGTACGGTCCGCGTGTCCCGTCCCAGAGCCGCCGAGTCGGCAGGCGCGGCGCGAGGAACAGCCGGTGACCACCGCAGCCGGGCAGTCTCGTGCACGGGTGGCTGCCGCACAGTACGGGGGCGTTCGCGGCAGCCGTCCGGCAGTGGTTCCAACTTCCGCCGATGCGCGCACAATGCGTCCGGATCCCGATGTGGGCCCTCCGTACGAACCGGATGTTTATCGTCAGGCAGACGACTATGATCACCGTCATGCCCCCCTACGACCCCTCGGCGTTCCCGCCCTTCGCCGTCACCGTGGACCTGGTTGTGCTCACCGTGCGCCGTCACGCCCTGTGCGCGCTGGCCGTGCGGCGCGGCGAACCTCCGTTCCAGGGCCGGTGGGCGTTGCCCGGGGGCTTCGTACGCGACGACGAGGACCTGGAGGCGGCTGCGGCCCGGGAACTCGCCGAGGAGACGGGGCTCTGCGCCCAGACCGAGGCACCGGAAGCCGAAGTCAAGGGTGCCCACCTGGAGCAGTTGGCGACCTACGGCGACCCGCAGCGGGATCCACGCATGCGTGTGGTGAGCGTCGCCCACCTCGTGCTCGCACCGGACCTGCCCGCGCCACGGGCGGGGGGCGATGCCAACAGCGCGAAATGGGCGCCGGTCGACGAACTCCTGGAACAGTCGGACGCCCGGCTCGGCGAGGAGCCCCCGGCCCCGCTGGCCTTCGATCACGCGCGGATTCTCGGCGACGGCGTGGAACGCGCCCGCTCCAAGATCGAGTACTCCTCGCTGGCCACCGCTTTCTGCCCGCCGGAGTTCACGGTCGGCGAGCTGCGCCGGGTGTACGAGGCGGTGTGGGGCGTCGCTCTCGACCCGAGGAACTTCCACCGCAAGGTGACGGGAACCCCGGGGTTCCTCGTGCCGACCGGGGGCACCACCACCCGGCAGGGCGGCCGGCCCGCTCAACTGTTCCGCGCGGGCGGCGCGACGCTGTTGAACCCCCCGATGCTGCGACCCGAGGTCTGAAGTCCGGCTCAACGGACGAAGCGCGGATCGCCACCGGTTGCAGCTTCCCAGAAAATCGGATATTTCAGGCTATCTTACTGAGGTACCCGCGGGGCCGGTCCGTGCCCGATCCGGACGGGCCCCGGCCGCCGAGCGGTCGCACCTCCCGTGAGAGAAGCGATGATTCAGGCCATCGGACTGACCAGCCATCCGTACCGGAAACTGCCGCCGGCCGTGGAGGACGTGTCCTTCGAGGCGCACGACGGTCAGGTCACGGCGCTGCTCGGCGGGCCACGTTCCGGCAGAACGACCACGCTCAGGCTGTTGCTGGGGCTGCAACCGGGCCGCGGCATCGCCTACTTCAAGGGGCGGCCGCTCCACGTCTTCGACCACCCCGCACGCGAAGTCGGGGCACTCGTCGGCGAGGTCTCGGGGCACCCGTCCCGGAGCGTGCGAGGTCACCTCCGGATGCTGTGTGCCGCCGTGGGCGCTCCCACCGGACGTGCCGAGGAAGTGCTCGACGTACTGGGCCTCGCCGAACTCGCCGGTGAGCCCCTGGGGCGGCTCTCACGCGGGATGGACCGGCGCCTGGGTCTTGCCGGTGCGCTGCTCGGAGACCCGCACACCCTGGTCCTCGACGAGCCCACGGCGAACCTGTCGAGTCGCGAGGCCCTGTGGCTGCGCGGCCTCTTGCGCGCCCATGCGGCACAGGGCGGAACGGTGCTGTTCACGACCGAGCACGCCAAGGAGGCGGCCGGTGTCGCGGACCGCGTGGTGGTGCTGGAACGCGGGCGGATCGTCGCCGAGCAGACCGTTGCGGACTTCGCGCGCACGCGACTGCGCCCACGAGTCTCGGTGCGCAGTCCGTACGCGGCTCGTCTCGCCGATCTGCTGACCAAGGAAGCGCGGGTGACCCACCGGTCCGTCGAGGTGGTGAAGGAGGACGGCAACCGGCTCTCGGTGTACGGGAGTTCTTGCGCGGATGTCGGTGACCTCGCGCATCGGCACGGCGTTCTCGTCCACCAACTCGCCGACGAGACGGGGGACATGGGTATCAAAGCGCACGCGCCGCCTGCCCCTGCCCGCCCACGGCTGGAGGCGTGCGAAGCCGTACGTATCGACGGCAGACGGTTCAACGCCGAAGCCGCGCAAGGTGGAACCGATGGCCCCGGTGCGAGCGACCGGCTGCGCAAGGGGGAATCGGAGCCCTCCGAGGGCTGGGGTGCGTCAAGCCCCGTGCAGGGTTCGGTCAGCGGAAAGGAAAGCGGCACCGCGGTACGGGGCGGAGATACGCCCCGGTCCGGTGGTGGAGCCTCACCTGGCGGTCCTGGCGGTCCTGGCGGTCCTGGCGGCGAGACGGTGCGGCGTACCGCTCTCCTCGACGGCAAGGCCGATCAGCACACCCGCACCCCCTCCGCGACCGAACGCAAGGCGACAACTGGCCGTCCCGAGAAGGCCGTCGAGCTCTCCCAACTACCACCACCGCTCACCATCCGTCCCGCACGCATTCCGGTGCGTGTTCTGACCTATGAATTGCGCCGGGCGTCGGGAGTGTGGGCCGGTTATCTCACTCTGGGCGTGGTCCTGTTCGTCTCCGCCGTGATTTCGTTCTGCCTGGTACGCAATGGGCAGACGCCTCAGCAACGGGTACTCGCCGCCTGGCCGCGAGAGTTGCCGCTGCCTCCGGCCGCGCTCGGGGCGGGAGTGCTCGGATCCCTGGCTTTCGGGGAGGAGTTCCGCTATCCGGTACTGGCGACCGAACGCTCGAGCGTTCCGCGCCGGTTGTCGTTACTGGGCGCCAAACTCGCCGTCACAGGAATGGCCGCGGTGCTCATCGCGCTGCTCACGGTCGGCTGTGACGCTGCTCTGCTACAGCTCGTATACGGGCCGAAGCCGAGTCCGGTACCCGACGACTGGCCCCTACTCATGGTGGGTTGGCTGGGCGTGGTGACCGGGTGCGCCTGGGTGGGGCTGCTGGCCGCAGGTGTCTTTCGGCGCACAACAGCCGGACTGGCCACGGTAGTTGGGCTCTCGGCCCTACTGGTCCCGCTGCTGAACAGGGTGGCGGATGTCCCTTCTGCGCACAGCGCGGCGGGCTTTCCGGCACGGCTGCGCTCACTGGCGTTCGTGCAGTGGCCGTTCGGAGCGCAGGAGTACTTCGCCGCGGTGGTGCGCGCGGCTACTCAACCCGTGGGTATCGCACTGTCGTTGTCGCTGTTCGCGCTGTCCTGCGCGTACGTGGTCATCTCGCTGCGGAGCAGGGCCCAGTAGCTGCGAACGGTCCAATATGGCACTCATATTGGGCGTAATGACGTGCCATTCGTTCAAAACCTTTCGAGAACGCGTCAATTGGGCCGCGGTAAGCGATCACCCTTTCGTGTGCTTTTCACCAAAGCCCTCAAGGGGGTTGGGGACCGGGCCGACAACAACAGTCGTGAGTACCCTTGCGCACACCATGATGACCGCCGCCCGCTCCTCGGATTCCGGGATCGCAGGACCGGGCGAACTCGACCGTTTCCCCTACGCGGAGGCTCCCGGAGTCGACCGCCCCGGCCCGCCCGCCTGGGAGGGCGCCGACCCGGAACTCGGCCGTGTGGGCCGGCGGACGGCAGGCAGCCGCGGCCGCGGCCTGCACGGCCAACTCGTTCAGCAACTGGGCCAGATGATCGTTTCCGGGGACCTCGGCGCGGACCGCCCGCTCGTTCCCGAGGAGATCGGCCAGCGCTTCGAGGTCTCGCGCACCGTCGTACGCGAGTCGCTGCGTGTGCTCGAAGCGAAGGGGCTCGTCAGCGCCCGGCCCAATGTCGGCACCCGGGTCCGCCCGGTCAGCGACTGGAACCTGCTGGACCCCGACATCATCGAGTGGCGCGCCTTCGGCCCCCAGCGGGACGATCAGCGCCGCGAGCTGAGCGAGCTCCGCTGGACGATCGAGCCGCTCGCCGCCCGGCTCGCCGCGGGCCACGGACGTGAGGACGTCCAGCAGCGGCTGACCGACCTGACCGAGATCATGGGGCACGCGCTGGCTCAGGCCGACGGGATCACCTACGCGCGGGCCGACGCGGAGTTCCACGGCCTGCTGATCCAGGTCGCCGGCAACCGCATGCTCGACCACCTCTCCGGCATCGTGTCCGCAGCGCTCCAGGTGTCGGGTGGGCCCTCCACCGGCTGTGACCGCCCCCACGAGGGGACCCTCGGTCACCACAGCCGCATCGTGGACTGCCTCGCCAACGGCGACGGCCAGGGCGCCGAGAGCGCCATGCGCCAACTCCTCACCGTTCACCCCGAGGTGGAGCGCGTGGTTCCGGCTCCGCGCGAGCACTGAATTCACAGGGAGAGGGCCGGGCGTGCGCGCCGCGCGATACTTCACTGCTCAACCAACTCCGTCCGGGCTCGTGTCGGTTCGCCGGCGACGGCGCGACCCGGGCGGGGTGCAGGAAGTGGCGTTCCTGATCGGATGTGACCGATCCGGATGGCGGACGTGCACGTCTCGCGTATGCCTTTGATCGTGTATGCCTGCATTTGTGGCCTTAAGGGGTGTGACTCGGGCCACGCAGATTGGGCGTAACACTCACGGGAACAGCGCGATGACCTAAGAGGTGACAGTCGAGGAGGGAATACGGCCGCCGTTCACGGCGCTGTGAATCTCCCCGGCCCCCGCCCGCGTCGCCGGCCAATCCCCAAGTCGGCGGTCGTCGGCTCCAGTCCTTCGTGGACGGGGCCGGAAGCCGTTTTCCATCGTTCCGAGAGGTTGTTCGTGTCGGCCAGCACATCCCGTACGCTCCCGCCGGAGATCGCCGATTCCGTCTCTGTACTGGCGCTCATCGAGCGGGGAAAGTCTGAGGGGCAGATCGCCGGCGACGATGTGCGTCGGGCCTTCGAAGCTGACCAGATCCCGGCCACTCAGTGGAAGAACGTACTGCGCAGCCTCAACCAGATCCTCGAGGAAGAGGGTGTGACGCTGATGGTCAGTGCATCGGAGCCCAAGCGCACACGCAAGAGCGTGGCGGCGAAGAGTGCGGCCAAGCGCACCGCCACCAAGACCGTGGCCGCCAAGTCCGTCCCCGCGAAGAAGGCCGCATCTGCGTCCGCTGCCGAGCCGGAGGCGACCGAGGTCTCCGCCGAGGCCGAGGAAGCATCACCGGCGAAGAAGGCCGCGGCCAAGAAGACGACCGCCAAGAAGGCGGCCGCGAAGAAGACCACGAAGAAGGCGGCGGCGAAGAAGACCACGTCCAAGAAGGACGCCGACGAGGCGACCGAGGACGAGGGCGCCGTCGACGAGGCACAGGTCGCCGCGGGCAAGCCCGGCGAGGAGCCCGCCGAGGACGGCAGTCAGGGCTTCGTCCTGTCCGACGAGGACGAGGACGACGCTCCCGCTCAGCAGGTCGCGGCGGCAGGCGCCACCGCCGACCCGGTGAAGGACTACCTCAAGCAGATCGGCAAAGTCCCCCTGCTCAACGCCGAGCAGGAGGTGGAGCTCGCCAAGCGCATCGAGGCCGGCCTCTTCGCCGAGGACAAGCTGGCCAGCGCCGACAAGCTCGCCCCGAAGCTCAAGCGCGAGCTGGAGATCATCGCCGAGGACGGGCGTCGGGCCAAGAACCACCTGCTCGAGGCCAACCTCCGTCTCGTGGTCTCGCTGGCCAAGCGGTACACCGGCCGCGGCATGCTCTTCCTGGACCTGATCCAGGAGGGCAACCTCGGTCTCATCCGCGCGGTCGAGAAGTTCGACTACACCAAGGGCTACAAGTTCTCCACGTATGCCACCTGGTGGATTCGACAGGCCATCACCCGCGCCATGGCCGACCAGGCACGCACCATCCGTATCCCGGTGCACATGGTCGAGGTCATCAACAAGCTGGCCCGCGTCCAGCGCCAGATGCTCCAGGACCTGGGCCGCGAGCCCACCCCGGAGGAGCTGGCCAAGGAACTCGACATGACCCCCGAGAAGGTCATCGAGGTCCAGAAGTACGGCCGGGAGCCCATCTCGCTGCACACGCCGCTGGGCGAGGACGGCGACAGCGAGTTCGGTGACCTCATCGAGGACTCCGAGGCCGTCGTGCCCGCCGACGCCGTGAGCTTCACGCTTCTGCAGGAGCAGCTGCACTCCGTGCTCGACACCCTGTCCGAGCGCGAGGCGGGCGTGGTCTCGATGCGGTTCGGCCTCACCGACGGTCAGCCCAAGACGCTCGACGAGATCGGCAAGGTCTACGGAGTGACGCGCGAGCGCATCCGCCAGATCGAGTCCAAGACGATGTCGAAGCTGCGCCACCCGTCCCGCTCGCAGGTTCTGCGGGACTACCTGGACTGATCCCCGCTCAACAGCCGTACGAGGCCCGGAACCGATCAAGGTTCCGGGCCTCGCGCGTGTTCGAGGATGCGGGAGCCGCGCCACTGACTCACCCTGGGTTTGCTGCCCCGTACAACGAGTGAGGAGAGCGTATGCGCCGTGGCTCCCGCATGATTGCAGCTCTGGTTTTCGGTGCCGCCGTTCTGTCCCTGCTCGCTCCGCTCTCGGCGGGAGCCGAGAGCGCGGTCGTCGGTGGACAGCGGGTGGGGCCGGGGGAGAGCCCGTGGGTGGTGGCTCTGACCAGCCGTGACCGGTTCGGCGGCAGGCGGGGAGGCCAGTTCTGCGGCGGTGTGGCGGTGGCGCGCACAACGGTGCTCACGGCGGCCCATTGTCTGAGCGGCGAAGTGCTCGGTGTGCCACTGCGGGAAGTGCGTGATCTGAGGGTCGTGGCCGGGCGTGCGGATCTGCGTATGCGAACGGGGAGTGAGACCGCCGTACGGCGGGCGTCCGTGAACCCCGCGTACGACAGGTCGACCAACGACGGTGATGTGGCGAAGCTCGAACTGGCCGAGCCGTTGCCGGCGAGCGCCGTGATCCCCATGGCCCGCCGGGGAGATACCGCGTACCGCGTGGGCACCGCCGCCCGGGTCTACGGCTGGGGCGATACCAGCGGCCGCGAGGACTATCCGGACGCGCTGCGTGGGGCCACGGTACGGGTCCTGCCGGACCGTGCCTGCGCCAAGGCCTATCCGGGCTCTGTGCAGGGGCGCTACGTGGCTGCGCGCATGCTGTGCGCCGGGGAGCCCGGGGGAGGGCGGGACGCCTGCCAGGGGGACAGTGGCGGGCCTCTGGTCGCGCGCGGGCGCCTGATCGGCCTTGTGTCCTGGGGAGGCGGCTGCGGAAGCGCCTCGAGTCCCGGCGTATACACGCGAATCGCCGGGGTGCAGGGCTTCGTCGACGGTCCGAAGTGACACATTGTGCGAGGCGGCGGTCACACAATGCGAGCGGGCGGCCGCCCCTTTGGCGGGGGCGGCCGCCCGATTCCGGCCATGGGGCCGGGGTGGCTCGTCGTTGAGGCCGAAGGTGTCAGCGCTCGCCTTCCTCGGCGCTCGGAGGGGCTGCGTTCAGCCGTTCGGTCTCGTCCTGTATCTCAGCGGCGATCTTCTTGAGTTCCGGCTCGAACTTCCGGCCGTGATGGGCGCAGAAGAGCAGTTCACCGCCGCTCAACAGGACGACGCGCAGATATGCCTGGGCGCCGCAGCGGTCGCAGCGGTCGGCGGCCGTCAACGGGCTCGCGGGGGTCAGAACAGTAGTCACGTCGCCTCTTCTCTAGCTCGACGAGCTGTCGTACCAGGGTCAACATCCAACCAGTCCGAAAACGTTCCCGCTCGCGGCATTTCCTTGAAGTTTTCTCTTCGTAGGCGGCTGGTTGCTGACGGTTGGCGGCGAATGTGCCGTATTGCGTGTCTTATGTGTCTTACGGGTTCGCGCTGTCTGTCAGTGTCTTAGTCCTCCCGGCTGGGTTGCCGGTTGTTCAGAAGGACGTGCCCGGAGCCTAAATGGTTCATGCCTCGTTGGGAACGTGATGTGTGCTTCACCCCAACGAGCGATCGTACGTACGTACGATTCTGTGAGGGTCCTGCACTAGTCTGAGTTTGAACGAGGGTGGCGTGACAACGGCTCTACCAGGCCTCGGTACCCTCTGACCGGCGACCGATGCCGGGCCCCTTACCCACTGGGGCCGCAACTGAAATTCAGCGAGGAGCGAACCGCGTGACCGCCGAGACGTCCGTGCCGTCCACAGCGCTGCTGACCGGAGCAGACCGTGACGGTTCCAACTACACCGCGCGGCACCTGCTGGTCCTCGAAGGCCTCGAAGCGGTCCGTAAGCGCCCGGGTATGTACATCGGATCCACCGACAGCCGTGGCCTGATGCACTGCCTGTGGGAGATCATCGACAACTCCGTCGACGAAGCCCTGGGTGGTTACTGCGACCACATCGAGGTCGTACTTCACGACGACGGCTCGGTCGAGGTCCGCGACAACGGACGCGGCATCCCCGTGGACATCGAGCCAAAGACCGGCATGTCCGGTGTCGAGGTCGTCATGACCAAGCTGCACGCGGGCGGCAAGTTCGGTGGTGGCTCCTATGCCGCCTCCGGTGGCCTCCACGGTGTCGGTGCGTCCGTGGTCAACGCCCTGTCGTCGCGCCTCGACGTCGAGGTCGACCGTGGCGGCCATACGCATGCGATCAGTTTCCGCCGCGGTGTCCCCGGCCACTTCTCCGGGCAGGGTCCGGACTCTTCGTTCGACGAGGGTGGCCTGAAGAAGACCAAAAAGGTTCCCAAGAACCGGGTCGGGACACGGATCCGCTACTGGGCGGACCGCCAGATCTTCCTCAAGGACGCCAAGCTCTCCCTGGACACCCTGCACCAGCGAGCCCGGCAGACCGCCTTCCTGGTGCCGGGCCTGACTCTCGTGGTGCGCGACGAGCTCGGCCTCGGCGAGGGCGGCACCAAGGGCGAGGAGTCGTTCCGCTTCGATGGCGGCATCAGCGAGTTCTGCGAGTACCTCGCGACCGACAAGCCCGTCTGCGACATCCTCCGCTTCTCGGGCCAGGGCACCTTCAAGGAGACCGTGCCCGTGCTGGACGACCGCGGTCACATGACGCCCACCGAAGTCACCCGTGACCTCGGGGTGGACGTGGCGCTGCGCTGGGGCACCGGCTACGACTCGACGGTGAAGTCCTTCGTCAACATCATCGCCACGCCCAAGGGCGGCACTCACGTCACCGGATTCGAACGGTCCGTGACCAAGACGGTCAACGAGGTGCTGCGCGCTCAGAAGCTGCTGCGGGTCGCCGAGGACGACGTCGTCAAGGACGATGCGCTGGAGGGCCTCACCGCCGTGGTCACGGTGCGTCTCGCCGAGCCGCAGTTCGAGGGGCAGACCAAGGAGGTGCTCGGCACCTCGGCGGCGAACCGGATCGTGGCGAACGTGGTGGCGAAGGAACTCAAGGCCTTCCTGACCTCCACCAAGCGGGACGCCAAGGGCCAGGCACGCGCCGTCATGGAGAAGATGGTCGCCGCCGCCCGTACGCGCATCGCCGCCCGCCAGCACAAGGAGGCGCAGCGCCGGAAGACCGCTCTGGAGTCCTCCTCGCTGCCGGCCAAGCTCGCCGACTGCCGCAGTGACGACGTGGAGCGCAGCGAACTGTTCATCGTCGAGGGGGACTCGGCGCTGGGCACGGCGAAGCTGGCCCGCAACTCCGAGTTCCAGGCCCTGCTGCCGATCCGCGGCAAGATCCTCAACGTCCAGAAGTCCTCGGTCTCGGACATGCTCAAGAACGCCGAGTGCGGAGCGATCATCCAGGTCATAGGAGCAGGCTCCGGCCGCACCTTCGACATCGACGCGGCGCGCTACGGCAAGATCATCCTGCTCGTGGACGCCGACGTCGACGGCGCGCACATCCGTTGCCTCCTGCTGACGCTCTTCCAGCGCTACATGCGACCCATGGTCGAGGCGGGCCGGGTGTTCGCGGCGGTGCCGCCGCTGCACCGCATCGAGTTGTCCCAGCCGAAGAAGGGCCAGGAGAAGTACGTGTACACGTACTCCGACCGTGAACTGCGGGACACCCTGCTCGAGTTGCAGCGCACCAACGTCCGGTACAAGGACTCCATCCAGCGATACAAGGGCCTCGGCGAGATGGACGCCGACCAGCTCGCGGAGACGACCATGGACCCGCGCCACCGGACGCTGCGCCGCATCAACATCTCGGACCTGGAGTCGTCGGAGAAGGTCTTCGACCTGCTCATGGGCAATGAAGTCGCCCCGCGCAAGGAGTTCATCACGGGGTCGGCGGCGACCCTCGACCGGTCGCGCATCGACGCCTGACCGCTCCGAGAGGGTCTGGGTGGAGGCCGGAGCCGCTGGTCTCCACCCCAGGGTGGAGGGTTCGAATCCACCCCGGATCCACCCCTGATCCGATGTGGGCCGACGGTTGAGCGGCGTAACTTCGAGGGCGTTCCTGCTGGTCCGTCCATGAAGGTGCCCATGTCCGTTCCGTTCCCCGCTCCCCTGATACCCGTTCAGGCCACCCTCGCCGTAGCCGGTGGCGAGCGCGTCCCGATGCTTCGCTCCGTACGGCGAGTGCGGTCGTGAGGCCGGGACTGTGGAAGGCCTGGCCCGCACCCGAAGCGCTGTCCCTGGCGAAAATGACGTTGGCGCGCCGCGTACTGACCTGGATGGTGCGGGCGTTGGTCATCGGCATTCTGATGTGGAGTGCCTTCGCGGATGCCGAGCTCTCCACCGGGATGCTCGTCGTCGCCGGGGCAGGGGTGGCTGGCTGTGCGGCGACAGCTTGGGCCTTTTTCCGGACGAGCCTTGAACACCGCTTGTGGCCCTCGCTGTTGCTTCTGGGAATGCTGCTCGGTGCGGGCATGGTTGCCGAAGCCGCCGGGCTCTCAGCGGTCGCGCTCATCCTGTGGTGCGGCTGTGTGGTGTCCGCGCTGGAACGGCTGCCGCTCATGGCTGCCGTTCCGACAACGGCGCTTGCCCTGGCTGCCTTTGTGTCCGTGGACGAGAGCTCCTGGTTCACCACGACGGTGACGGCGGGGGGTACGAGCCTCGCCGGTTACGTCCTGCGACTCGACGCCGAGGCGCGCGGCAGCGCGCAGCGACTACTCGAACAGGAACGGGCCGCGCGGCGAGCAGAGCGCGAGTCGGCGGCACTCGAAGAGAGATCACGGATCGCCAGGGAGATCCACGACGTCCTCGCGCACAGCCTGTCCGCGCAACTCGTGCACCTGGAGGCGGCGCGAGTCCTGCTCGACCAGAACGCCGAGCGCGATGTGGTGCGGGAACGTGTCGTCGCGGCCAGAGGCATGGCGCGACAAGGGCTGGAGGAGACTCGGCAGGCGCTCTCCGCCCTACGAGGCGATATGACGCCGTTGGAAGAGTACTTGAAGACGCTCGTCGCTGCGGCGGGAGGAAGTGAGGTGCAAGTGACGGGGGCGCCGCGACAGTTGCCCGCGGAGTCGTCCCAGACGGTGAGGAGGGTGGCGCAGGAGGCGCTGACCAACGTGCGCAAACATGCGCTCGGAGCCCGGGTCGACCTTCGGCTCGAATACGCGGAGGGCCATGTCACCCTCGCGGTGCGGGACTCGGGGGGAGCGCCCGGAGAACTCTCGCAAGCGGGAGGCGGATACGGCCTGTTGGGGATGCGGGAGCGTGCCGAACTGCTCGGCGGCTCGTTGGAGGCAGGGCCGTACGAGGAGGGATTCAAGGTGACGTTGAAGGTACCGGCATGACCGAACCGGGGGAGCGGCGCAATGCCAGGGTGGTGGTTGCCGACGACCAGACCGTGGTGCGCGAAGGCATCGTGATGCTTCTCGACCTGCTGCCCGGAATCACCGTGGTCGGCTCCGCGGCGGACGGGAACGAGGCGGTTGCCCGGGTGGCCGAACTCGCTCCGGACGCCGTCCTGATGGACCTGCGCATGCCGCGCTGCGACGGGGTCGAGGCGACGCGTCGGATCCGCGAACAGCATCCCGGAACGCAGGTCGTGGTGCTCACCACGTTCGGGGACGACGAGTCGGTCTTCCCGGCGCTGCGGGCCGGAGCCCGCGGCTATCTGACCAAGGACGCCGGCGGGGAGGAGATCGTCCGCGTCGTGCACAGCGTGCTGGCCGGAGACGCCGGATTCTCGCCCGCCGTCCAACGTCGGTTGCTGGAGCGCCTGTCGGCACCGCAGGACTCGTCACCCCGGTCGGAGGTGCCGGACGGTCTCACCACCAGGGAGAAGGAGGTGCTCGTACACATCGCGGAGGGGCTGTCCAACCACCAGATCGCCAGGGCGCTGCAGGTCTCGATGGCGACGGTGAAGACCCACATCAACAATCTGTTCGCCAAAGCGGGCCTCAAGGACCGGGCGGGGGCCGTGCGTTACGCATATGCCCACGGGCTTGTCCGCCCGCCGGACCGGTCCATCACCTGATGGTGTGAAGAGAGGAGGGAGCCAAACCTGGATCGTCACATTCCGCCCATCCTTGATGACGCGCCGCAACCAATCCGCGGCACGGGCAAGGAGAGTTCGGTGGACAAGCAGGTCGGGAACGAAGGCGGCAAGGTCCGGCTGGAGGATCCCTGGTTCGAGGCGCTGGCCTCGGGCTGGGAGGAACCTGACAAGACCGTCGGCGCTGAGCAGCCAGGGGTGCCACAGCCCCGGGCTTCGGAGTGCAGTGCCTCCAGCATTTACCTGGACGTGCAGCACAGCGCGGCCTTTCGCGAAGTGCGCAGCAGGTACCGGCGGTTCGTGATTCCGGCGGTGATCGCCTTCTTCCTCTGGTACGTGGCCTATGTGGTGGCCGCGACGACGGCTCCGGAACTGATGGCGCGGCCCGTGGTCGGCGTGGTGAACATCGCGATGTTCGCCGGTCTCGGACAGTTCCTGACGACCTTCCTGCTCACCTGGGCCTACGCGCGGCACGCACGGCTCCGCCGGGACCGGGCGGCGCTCGACCTCCGCTGGGACACGCAGGAGCGGACGCGGGGGATGCAGCGGTGACGGATAATCACCAGACACTGGCACTGGTGCTCTTCAGCGTCTTTGTCGCGGTCACCCTCACGATCACCGCGTGGGTGAGCCGGAACAGGCACGGATCGGCGGAGGAGTTCTACGCCGGAGGTCGGCTGTTCTCCCCCATGGAGAACGGATTCGCGATCGCGGGCGACTACATGTCGGCCGCCTCGTTCCTGGGAATCTCGGGGCTCATCGCGCTGTACGGCTACGACGGGCTGCTGTACTCGGTCGGCTTCCTGGTCGCCTGGCTCGTGGTGCTGATGCTGGTGGCCGAACTCGTCCGGAACTGCGGCCGGTTCACGTTGGCCGATGTGGTCGCGGCGCGGATGCGGGAGAAGCCCGTGCGCGTGGCCACGGGAGCCTCCTCCGTCACGGTGTCGGTTCTCTACCTGGTCGCCCAGATGGTGGGGGCGGGCAGCCTGGTGGCGCTACTGCTCGGCGGCAGCAGCGGGGCTGCCCAGGCATGGACCGTGATCGGTGTCGGCGCGCTCATGGTGATCTATGTGTCGATGGGCGGGATGCGGGCCACGACGTGGATCCAGATCGTCAAGGCCGTCCTGCTCATGGGGGGCGCCGTGGCGCTCACGGTGCTCGTACTGGTCCGTTTCCACGGAGACTTCGACGCGCTGCTGAGCACGGCGGCCGAGCGCAGTGGGCACGGTGACGATTTTCTGGCGCCCGGGCTCAAGTACGGCGGCAGTTGGACCGCCCGCTTTGACTTCATGAGCCTCGGGCTGGCCCTGGTCCTGGGCACCGCGGGACTTCCGCACATCCTGTCGCGCTTCTACACCGTGCCGACGGCGCGGGCGGCGAGGCGTTCGGTGGTGTGGTCCATCGGCCTGATCGGCAGTTTCTACCTGATGACGATCGTGCTGGGGTTCGGTGCGGCGGCGGTCCTCGGAACGAAGGAGGTGCGTGAGTCGAACGCGGCGGGCAACACAGCGGTGCCGTTGCTCGCCGGGGACCTCGGGGGCGGCCTCGACTCCATGGGCGGGACGGTGCTGTTCGCAGTCGTTGCGGCGATCGCGTTCGCGACGATCCTCGCCGTGGTCGCCGGAATCACGCTGGCCTCCTCGGCGTCCGTGGCACACGACCTGTACGCAAGTCTCCGGCGTGCGGGGGCCAAGAGGCACAGTGAGGTCGCGGTCGCGCGGGTCGCCGCTGCCGTGATCGGCGCGATCGCCATCGCACTGGCCCTGCTGGTGCGGGACTTGAACGTGGCGTTCCTGGTGGGCCTGGCCTTCGCGGTGGCGGCCTCGGCGAATCTTCCGGCGCTGCTGTACTCCCTGTTCTGGCGCAGGTTCAGTACCCGGGGTGCGGTCTGGTCCGTCTACGGAGGGCTGGTGCCCGCCCTGGTGCTGGTCGTGCTGTCCCCGGTGGTCTCGGGCAGCGAGACGGCGCTGTTCCCGGGCGTCGACTTTCAGCTCTTCCCGTTGGAGAACCCCGGGCTCGTCTCGATTCCGCTGGGCTTCCTGGCCGGGTGGATCGGCACGGTGACGTCCAGGGAACAGGCCGACGAGGCGAAGCACGCGGAGACCGAGGTGCGCTCGCTGACCGGAGCCGGGGCGGTCTGACGGCTCCTCCGCCGGGGCTCGCGGCCGACGCCCACAGACCGGTGGGCGGGACTACAGATCCGTCGCCCGTCAACAACCGTGCCCCGTAAGGGACTCGTGCTGTGCCGGTTCAGGGCGATGCCTGACCGGAATCCCATGCGTACCGGTGTTCCGGTCGGCCGGCCTCGCCGTAGCGCAGCGTCAGCCGGACTCGGCCGCTGCGTTCCAGAAGCTTGAGATAGCGCTGGGCGGTCTGGCGGCTCAGCGCGGTGCGATCCGCCAACTCCTGTGCGGACAACGGGCCCTCGGCCTCGCGCAAGGCGCGTCGCACCAGTTCGGCGGTGGTGGGGGAGTGGCCCTTGGGCAGTTCGGGCGGGGCGGTTGTCGACAGGGCTCCGAAGATCCGGTCGACCTCGGCCTGTTCGGCCTCGCCGCCGTCGTCGAGGGTGCCCAGCCTCGCGTACGCCTCCAAGCGTGACCGCAGACCGGCGAAGGAGAACGGCTTGACGAGGTAGTGCAGCGCACCGTGTCGCATCGCGGCTCGTACGGTGGCCACGTCCCGTGCCGCCGTCACCATGATCACGTCGGCCTGGTTGCCGCGTTCGCGCAGCGTCCGGACGACATCGAGACCGGTGCCGTCCGGCAGGTAGTGGTCGAGAAGGACGAGATCGACAGGCAGGCTGTCGAGTTGGGCGAGGGCGTCGGTCGCGCTGTGTGCCGTACCGGCGACGTGGAAACCCGGAACACGGGCCACATACGCGGCGTTGACGTCGGCGACCCGGGTGTCGTCGTCGACGACCAGGACCTCGATCACTGTGCCTCTCCCGTCACCGTGGGCGTCGTACCGTCCGGATCGGACACGCTAGCCGCAAGGTCCGGCGCGGCCCCGGCCACGGTGCCCGCCTCGTCGCCGCCGGAGGTCACGTCGAGCCGTTCGGGCCCGGCCGCGGAACGCCCGGTGGGCTCGGTCCGGCGGTCCCTGCCGGGCGCGGGTTCGGTGCGGCGGTCGGGAGTGCCTTCCCAGGAGCCAGGGTCGTCTTCCTCGTGAACGTCGGCCTCGGTGAGTGCCTCCGGGAGGACGATCGTGAACTCCGCGCCGCCGCTCGGGGACCGGTCCACCCGTGCACTGCCGCCCTGTCGATCGGCGAGCCTCTTCACGAGTGCCAGGCCGATGCCGCGCTTGCCGTGCGCGGGCGGGGTCTTGGTGGACCAGCCCTCCTCGAAGACTGCGCCGCGCTCGCCCTCGGGCACGCCGGGACCGGTGTCGCCGACCCGGAGGACGACGGTGCGCCCCTCGGCTCGCAGGGCGAGCTCCACCCGGGCAGAGGGAGTTCCGCTCACGGCGTCGAAGGCGTTGTCGACAAGGTTGCCCACGATCGTCACCAGGCCGCGGGCGTCGACCAGCCGGTCGGGCAGCGCGGGGTCGGCGGTCACCGAGAAGTCGACACCGCGCTCGGCGGCCACGGTCGCCTTGCCCACCAGCAGAGCCGACAGCAGTGGATCGTGGACCATCTCGGCCAGTTGTTCGGCGGTGACCCGATGGGCTCCGGTGATTTCGCTGACGAACTCGGCAGCCTCGTCGTGTAGACCGAGTTCGAGCAGGCCGAGCAGGGTGTGCATCCGGTTGGCGTGTTCGTGGTCCTGGGCGCGCAGCGCGTCGATGAGTCCCCGGGTGGAGTCGAGCTCGCGGCCGAGTTCCTCCACCTCGGTGCGGTCCCGCAGCGTCGCCACCGCTCCGCCGTCCTCGGTGGGCATCCGGTTGGCCACCAGGACGCGGGGCCCGCGCACGGTGAGCAGATCGGCGCCGGTCACCCGGCCTGTCAGTACGTCCGTGGTGCGGCCGGGGCCGAGCAGATCGTCGAGAGGACGTCCCACTGCGTCGCTGTCGATGCCGAGGAGCCGTTGGGCCTCGTCGTTGAGCAGACGCACTCGGCCCTGGGCGTCCAGCGCGACCACACCCTCGCGGATGCCGTGCAGCATCGCCTCGCGCTCTGCCAGCAGCCCAGCGATGTCGGAGAAGGCGAGGTCACGGGTCTGGCGGTGGACCCGCCGTGAGATGAGCCAGGCGGCCAGTGCGCCGACGGCGAGCGCGCCGCCCGCGTATGCGAGGAGGCCCGGAATCGCGTGGATGAGCCGGGCCCGCACGCTGTCGTAGGAAATGCCGACCGAGACCGCGCCGACGACCCGGCCTTCGGTATCGCGCAGCGGGACCTTGCCCCGTGCCGAGCGGCCGAGCGTGCCGTCGTCGATCTCCATGACCTCGTGCCCAGCCAGGACCTCGCGAGGGTCGGTGGACACGAAACGGCCGATCTCCGCCGGATCCGGGTGCGACCAGCGCACGCCCCGGTTGTTCATGATCACCACGTACTCGGCGCCGCTCGCCTGCCGGATCCGCTCTGCCTCGCGCTGTACGGGACCGTCGCTCGCCGGGCGGGTGTCGCGTACCTCGGCGGGAAGACCGGGGCGGGTGGCGGTGGTCTGCGCGACGGCGAGTGCCCGCCGCATCGCTTGGTCGTCGAGCTGGTCACCGAGTGGCGCGAGGAACAGGCCCGTAGCCAGCACGGCCACGCCCGCGGCTATCCCCAGCTGCATGAACAGCACCTGGGCGAACGCCCGCCGGGGCAGCGCGAGGCGTAGTCGTCGGGTGGCTGATATCGGGCTCATGGGTACGAACGGTACGGGGCAGGCCGGGTGCGGACGCAAGAGTGTGACGTCCGCCTCGCGCACGGCCATGCGGCGGTCCAGGCCTTCCGGCACAGGGGCTGGGGCCCTGCCGAGCCCGGCCGTATCAGGGCGGCGGTGCCGCGAATCACCCTTGGTGCGCGAGCTCCCGTACCGCCACGACATCCATCCGCGCCGGGGTACCGAGCGCGGCACCGCAGCTCTCCGGCCTCGGTGGCAGCGA
The DNA here is from genome assembly GCF_013364195.1 of Streptomyces sp. NA04227. NCBI lineage: Bacteria > Bacillati > Actinomycetota > Actinomycetes > Kitasatosporales > Streptomycetaceae > Streptomyces > Streptomyces sp. NA04227. The sequence continues at coordinate 6,542,089 of NZ_CP054918.1, forward strand.
GCTGCCCTGGGCGACGGTAACCAGCCATCGGCGACCGTCGGTGTGGGCCACGGTGATCTCCCAGCGGGGCGCGGCGCCCTCGGTGTGCTCGACGCGCAGCACGTCGGCCCGCAGTTCCCCGGTGGACGTGCGCACCGCGAGTTCCGCGGCCTGGCCCGGCCGGTCCCAGGCGGACATACCGCGGCAGCCCTCGGTGACGATCCGTCCCTCCTGGACACCGGCCAGGACGTCCTTCACGGCATGCGCCTCCGCCCTGCCGTACGCGTACCCGTAGGGCAGCACCAGCAGCGTGGGGGAGAAGCGGTGGCCGCCGAGGTGGGTGACCTCCCAGATGCCCTCCTGCCCTGACTCGCTCAGTTCCGCGGCCAGCGGGCGGCCGAGCAGCGCGCAGCAGCGGTCGCGCTTGCCGTTGGTGCAGACGAGTGCGAGGGGATGCGAGGTGTGCGGACTGCCGCCGAGAAGTGTGTCGAAGCCGGTCCGGTCGCCCTTGCCGAGAGCGGTGAAGTCGAGGCGCAGGAGCTCCGCCGGGTCCTGAAGCGTGGCCGTACGGAGCCAGGCGTTACCGGGGAGCGTGTGCGCCGCGTAGACACGGCGCACGCTGTTGGTGTGCGCATCGGCATGGCGGCCCGGACGCCGTATCAGCGCGACCCGCACGCCGGTGCCCGCAGCGGCCGATTCGAGTGCACGGCCCACCTCCGGATCCAGATGGCTGCAGGTGAGAGCCTGTGCTCCCCACGGACCTGGCTGCTCGATGAGCAGCCAGGTGGTAGCCGTGGCCGCGGTTCCGGCGAGCGGCTCGTCGAGGTGCTGCGAGGCTGTTGCGCACGTACTCACAGAGGTGAGCCTAACCTGCCCTACCCCCGCAACGGCGGCGCACTTGAACGCACGTCACGCGTGGCAAAGCGCGTCATGTTCGATCGGTTTCGGCCGTGGGCAGAGGCTGTGGCGGAGGCGGTCCCGTGTAACGGCCACTGGGACGCATACGGAGCGCCTGCTCCTCGTACTCCTCCATCGCATGTGCGATCCACCCCGCCGTCCGCGCGATGGCGAAAATGGTCTCTCCCGCTTCCGGCGCCATACCGCAGCTCACTGTCAGTACGGCCAGGGCGAGGTCGACGTTCGCGTGCAGACCCGTGTGACGTGCTGCCGTCGCCACGATGTCCCTCGCCGCGGCAAGGGCGGGCGCTGCGGCGGGCACCTTGTCGAGCTGCGTGAACAGGGCCTGCGCGCGGGGGTCTTCGCCGCGATAGAGGCGGTGGCCGAGTCCGGCCACCGGCCGTCCGGCCCGCAGTTCGGCCGCGACGGCCGGACCTGCCTCCCCCTGCTCCAGCACTTCGCGCAACAGCCGGTGAGCCAGTGCGCTCGCCGCGCCGTGCAGGGGGCCTTCCAGTACGCCCAGTCCCGCGGAGATCGCCGCGTACGGATGGGCGCGGGCCGACGCTGCGACGCGGACGGCGAGTGTGGAGGCTGCGAGGTCGTGGTCGACGAGCAGGGCGAGGGCGGTGTCCAGGACACGAAGGGTGGACTCGTCCGGTGCGTGATGGGTGAGGCGTCCCCAGAGGAGGGCGGCGATGGGGCCGCCCGCGGTGACGGGGCCGGCGACCGGGGGGAGCGCCCCGGCCAGGGTGGGGATGAGGGTGCGTCCGGTGCCGAGGACGGCTTTGGGGGACAGGTCGAAGCGCAGTGGGTCCACTGTCGCGGCCGCGATCGCGGATACGCGCAGCTTGTCGAGCGGTCCGCTGTCCTTGCGCAGCGCGGCGACGGCCTTGCGGGCGGCGTTGAGGTGGGTGCCGGGCGGTGTGAACTCGGCCCCCGGTTTCAGGGTGCCCGTCCACAGCCACTCGGCCGTCTCCTCGAAGCTGTGGCGGGTGGCCAGGCGGGTCGCGTCGACTCCGCGGAAGTAATAGCTGTCCTCGTCGATGAACGTGAGCCGGGTGCGTACCGCGAAGTCTCCGGTGGTCGGCTCCGGCCTGCGCTCACGGCTGTTGCGGCGGGCCAGCGCCTCGACCTCGTCGGGGGAGAAGGTGCTGCCCCGGCGGCCGGATGCACGCTGACTGCTCAGCAGCCCGCGGCTGACGTAGGCGTACACCGTCTCGGATTTCACGCCCAGGAGTTCCGCCGCCTCTCGGGTCGTGATCCGCGGAGGGGCGGTGTCGGCGTGCGGTGAGGTCGGCTGCTGGGGGTCCGTCATGGCGTCACCGTATCGGCAACTCTCTGTCATCTCTGCACTGGAGAAGGAATGTGTATTGACTCGATCAATATTGACAACAGTCAAGTCAATCATTGACAGTCAGGATCAAGAAATGACTGGTTGGGGCACCTGATCAAGGTTCCTCGCCGAACGACGGGAGCAGGCAGGCGATGAACATGCCGATCAACTCGCGAGCAGACGCATCGACAGCAGACGCATCGGACCGGCCTCGGCAGCCGCACACCACAGCGGCGCCCCCTCGGCCTCTTCATCGGGGCGACGCCGGTCGTACCTCCCCGACCGGTGCCGCGGCCGACATGGTTGACCAGGCGGCGAATGGCACGTCGCACTCGCCCGCACTCAACCCGACGGGGGAGACGCCCAACGGCAAGGGCGGCGAGGGCGGCACGGTGGAGGAGGTGAATCCGAGCGGCTCGACGGGTGCGGGGCTGACGGGTGCGGGGCTGCGGTCCAGCGGTGGAGGCGGGGGCCTCGCGGCGAGCGGCGACGGGGTAATCGAAGCGCCACGCGGGCTGGCCGGTGTGGTGGTCACCCGGACTGCGATCGGGGACGTTCGCGGCGGTGAGGGCTTTTACCACTATCGGCAGTACTCGGCCGTGGAACTCGCGCAGAAGCGGAGCTTCGAGGATGTCTGGTACCTCATGGTCCACGGGGCGCTTCCCGATGCGGGGCAGAGTGCCGAGTTCCGGCGGCAGACTGCTGCGCTGCGGAGCATCCCCGATGCGGTCAACGGCGTGCTGCCTGCGCTCGCCGAGGCCAGTGCCCGCTCGGGCCCCCTCGCCGGGCTGCGGACCGCGCTCTCGCTCTTCGGTGCGGCGGAGGGCTTCCTGCCCGTGTACGACACCGACGGCGCGCGGCGCCGTGCCGAGACCCTGGCCGCCTGTGCGGTGACCCCGACTCTGCTCACCGCACTGCACCGTCTCGGCCGCAGGCTGGAGCCGGTGGCGCCGCGCGAGGACCTGCCCTATGCCGCCAACTACCTGTACATGTTGACGGGGGTCGAACCGGAACCCGCGTATGCGCGGGCGGTTGAGCAGTACTTGATCTCCACGATCGACCATGGATTCAACGCGTCAACATTTACCGCGCGAGTCATCACATCCACGGGCGCCGATGTCGCTGCCTGTCTCGCCGGAGCCGTTGGCGCCTTGTCGGGCCCGTTGCACGGCGGCGCACCCAGCAGGGCCTTGGACACACTCGACGCCATCGGCAGCCCCGAGCGCATCGGCTCGTGGATTCGGGAACGCGTGCTTGCCGGGGAGCGGATCATGGGCTTCGGGCACCCGGTGTACCGGACCGAGGATCCGCGGTCGCGCATGTTGCGTGGGATCGCCGAGCAGTTCGGGGGCCCTCGCGTCGAGTTCGCCGTCGAGGTGGAACGTCAGGTGGAGGCGATCCTCGCCGAGCTCAAGCCAGGTCGTGCCCTGCACACCAACGTCGAGTTCTACGCGGGTGTGGTGATGGAACTCTGCGGGCTGCCACGGGAGATGTTCACCCCGACCTTCGCTTCGGCACGTGTGATCGGCTGGAGCGCCAACATCCTCGAACAGGCCGAGGACTCGAAGATCATCCGCCCTGCGGCCCGTTATGTGGGGCCGGTGCCGCCCGTGCCTGTACCTGAGCCGATCCGGGACTGAGTGCCGGTTTGCCGGAAGTCGGAAGCCGGATACAGGTTGCGGGTCGGCGACGGGCGCCGTGGTCGAGTGGAAGTTCGCCGGCGGAGCGGAAGCCGGGGGCGGGGGCGGCACTGAACGCGGTAGGGAAGGGCCGGACCGCTGAGTTGGCGGTCCGGCCTCGGTCCGGTTGGCGCCGATGGCTCCACTGGGCGGCGTGCCCCCGGTGCTTGTTGCTTTCTGGCGGGGCTTCGGGCCTTCACGTCTTCCGGGATACGGGTACGGGGTGTTCGGACCTCGGAGGGCGGTCGAGGGACGGCCGGTAGCAGCGGTGTCGGTGCGGTCTGCCGACCTATGTGCGAACCCAGAGGCAGAACGGATGGCCCGCAGGGTCGAGGAACACCAGGGTGTCGTCCTGGGGCTGGTAGGGGGCGAGTTCGGCGCCGCAAGCCGCCGCGTGTGCGCTGCCGGCAGTCAGGTCGTCGACCTCGAAGTCGAGGTGCATCTGCATCTGTTGATCGTCCGGAGCCGAGGGCCACCGCGGCCGTACGAACGTCGGCTCCGACTGGAAGGCGAGCGCGGCCCCGCCGTCGGGGGCCGCGAGCTTCACCCAGTCCGGCTCGTCCGTGACGACTGCCCAACCGAGCAACCGTACGTAGAACTGGGCGAGTTCAGGGGCGTTGGGCGCATCCAGCACCGTGCCGGTGAAGGTCAGGCGGGGATCGGGCATGGGCGGGAAATTCCTTCCGGAACGGGATGGGTCGAGGCAGCCTTGTGCGGGGATCTGTCCGCTTCAGCTGCTCTGTCAGTTTGCTCCGGTTGTTGCCATGTCCCCATGTCCCCATGTCCCCGTGTCGCCTGGCGTAGTTGGCGGTACCGGGGGCGGGCGTCACCGCCTGAGCTTGATCAATATGGATCACTATGCACTGGCGTGGATCGCTGTGGATTGCTCCAGGCGATGCGATGCGAGCCAGGCTTGATCGATCCAGGTCAACCAGCAACCTCGTGCAGTTTGCGGATCAGGGTGGATCAACATGGACGCGTCGTGTCATGTCTGCATGAGGCGCGTCAATGTGTATTGGCATGGACTCATGTGGATCGATATGGATCGCCTGGGTTGGTGCAAGTGGGTGCGTACACCTACTTGTAGATATGGGCAACTATTGAGTCGTGTTGATCAGCGTCGATAGACGTGGACCGGCATGGATCGGCGTGGCCCGGCGTGGATCGGTACGCATCAGCACTGTCCGACCGCGCTCGTATGCTGACGCAGTCATCCCGTCCATGGTCACGGCGTGCCCTGCGCCCGTTCGAAAGGTGTCGTCTTGAGCGAGGAGCAGATCCCGGTCGTCGTCCTTGCGGGCTTTCTGGGATCCGGCAAGACCACGCTGCTCAATCATCTTCTGCACAGCAGCGGAGGGAGCCGTATCGGCGCCATCGTGAACGACTTCGGGTCGATCGAGATCGATGCCATGGCGGTCGCGGGGAGCCTGGGGGACTCGACGGTGTCGCTGGGGAACGGCTGCCTGTGCTGTGCCGTGGACGTGAGTGAACTGGACGGGTTCCTGGACCAACTCACCCAGCCGTCGGCGCGGATCGACATCATTGTGATCGAGGCAAGCGGTCTGGCCGAGCCGCAGGAACTGGTACGGATGCTGCTGGCGAGTGAGAACCGGCGCATTGTGTACGGGGGACTGGTGGAGGTCGTGGACGCGGCCGAGTTCGACGCCACTCGGGAGCGGCACCCGGAGATCGACAGGCATCTGGCCGTGGCCGACCTCGTGGTCGTCAACAAGTCGGACCGGGTGGGCGCGGAGGAGACGACTCGTGTGCGTCGCCTGGTTGCGGATCTGACCGACCGGGCGGCGATCGTCGAGGCGGTCTACGGCCGGATCGACCCGGAGCTGCTCTTCGACCGTAAGCCGGTCACCGAACGCTTCGGCCAACTCTCCTTCGACGACCTACGGTTCCAGGACCAGGCCGGTGACCACGATCCCAACGGCCGCGATTGCGACTCCGACGTCTGCGCACATCCTCACCCCCGTCCCCACCCCCACCTGCACACCACGTACAAGAGCCTCGCCTTCACCAGCGAGACCCCCCTGCACCCCCGGCGCCTGCTGGATCTCTTGGACAGCCGACCGGAGGGCCTGTACCGGATCAAGGGGCAGGTGGACTTCGGAGCCGGGGACAGCGCGAACGCGTACGAGGTGCATGCCGTGGGGCGGTTCCTGCGGTTCACCCCGCACCGGTGGGCGGTCGGCGCCTCCCGTTCGACGCAACTCGTGTTCATTGGCTCGGACTTCGACGCCACAGCTCTGGAACGGGAGCTGGATGCCTGCCGCCAGAACGGGCCGCAGGACAGTCCCGAGGAACACAGCATGTGGGGCGTACTCCGCTATGTGCAGACGCCGGAAGAGCAGACGCCGGAAGAGCAGACGCCGCACGAGCAGCCTCCGCACGAGCGGGCCTCGGACGAGCAACCCGCAACAGCAGAGCCGGACGCCACAGCCGCCCGAGCCCCCGCCCTCTGACAGCCGCGGCGTCCTGCTCCGTCGACGCGGTCGGTCGGGCGGCCCCCACCAGCACTCCAACCCACTGGCAAGGGCAGCCCGCCCACCTACACCGCCAACCCCACCTACATCCGCATCCCCAACCCCACCTAAACCGGCCCCGCCACAGCCGCCACGGTCTTCGCCAGCGAGACGCCCGAGCCGTCGCGGCGCGGGTCCGGTTCGGGGAGTTCGGCGGCCGCGCCGCTCTTCTGTGTGGCGCGAGCGGGGGCGGGTCCGGCCCAGGCGATCGAGAGGCAGTCCTCGCCCTTGAGGAAGCGCTGGCAGCGGACGCCGCCGGTGGCCCGGCCCTTGCGCGGATACTGGTCGAACGGGGTCAGCTTGGCCGTGGTCTGTACCGAGTCGTCGAGGGTGCCGCGGGATCCGGCGACGGTGAACACCACCGCGTCCACCGCCGGGTCCACGGCCGTGAACGAGAGCACCTTGGCGCCCTCGGACAGTTTGACGCCCGCCATGCCGCCCGCTGCCCGGCCCTGAGGACGCACCTGGGAGGCCTGGTAGCGCAGGAGTTGGGCGTCGTCGGTGATGAAGACGAGGTCTTCCTCGCCGGTGCGCAGTTCGACCGCTCCGACGATCCGGTCGCCCTCCTTGAGGGTGATGACCTCCAACTCGTCCTTGTTGGACGGGTAGTCGGGCACCACGCGCTTGACCACGCCCTGCTGGGTGCCGAGCGCGAGGCCGGGTGAGGACTCGTCGAGCGTGGTCAGGCAGACCAGCGTCTCGTCGTCCTCCAGGGACACGAACTCCGCGATCGGGGCGCCGCCGGAGAGGTTCGGGGCGGTGGCCGCTTCCGGCAACTGCGGGATGTCCACGACGTTGAGGCGCAGCAGACGCCCGGCCGAGGTGACCGCGCCCACCTCGCCCCGAATGGTCGCGGGCACCGCGGAGACGATCACGTCGTGCTTGACACGCTTGCCGCCCTCGGGGAACGGCTCGGCGGTCGCGGTACGCCCGATCAGGCCGGTGGAGGAGAGCAGCACCCGGCACGGGTCGTCGGCGACCTGAAGGTCGGTCACCGGTACGGGCACGCCGGAGGATTCGAGCAGCAGGGTGCGCCGGTCGTTGCCGAACTTCTTGGCCACGGCGGCGAGTTCGCCCGAGACGAGCTTGCGCAGCTCGGTGTCGGATTCGAGGATGCGGGTCAGTTCCTCGATCTCCGCCGTCAGCCTGTCGCGCTCCGACTCCAGCTCGATGCGGTCGAACTTGGTGAGCCTGCGCAGCGGGGTGTCCAGGATGTACTGGGTCTGCACCTCGCTCAGCGAGAAGTGGCCCATCAGGCGTTCCTTGGCCTGGGCGGAGTTGTCGCTGGAGCGGATGAGGCGGATGACCTCGTCGATGTCGAGCAGGGCCACGAGCAGGCCCTCGACCAGGTGCAGCCGGTCGCGGCGCTTGCCGCGGCGGAACTCGCTGCGTCGGCGTACGACGTTGAAGCGGTGGTCCAGATAGACCTCGAGCAGTTCCTTGAGGCCGAGGGTGAGCGGCTGACCGTCCACCAGGGCCACGTTGTTGATGCCGAAGGACTCCTCCATCGGCGTCAGCTTGTAGAGCTGTTCGAGGACGGCCTCCGGTACGAAGCCGTTCTTGATCTCGATGACCAGACGGAGCCCGTGCGCGCGGTCGGTGAGGTCCTTCACATCGGCGATGCCGGTGAGCTTCTTCGAGCCGACCAGGTCCTTGATCTTCGAGATCACCTTCTCCGGCCCCACCGTGAAGGGCAGTTCGGTGACGACGAGCCCCTTGCGGCGTGCGCTGACGCTCTCCACCGCCACCGTGGCGCGGATCTTGAAGGTGCCGCGGCCGCTCTCGTACGCGTCGCGGATGCCGGAGAGTCCCACGATGCGGCCGCCGGTGGGCAGGTCCGGACCGGGTACGTGGCGCATCAGGGCGTCGAGGTCGGCGTTCGGATAACGGATCAGATGGCGTGCCGCGGCGATGACTTCGCGCAGGTTGTGCGGCGCCATGTTGGTCGCCATACCGACGGCGATCCCGGAGGAGCCGTTGACCAGAAGGTTCGGGTAGGCGGCCGGGAGAACGGCGGGTTCCTGCTCCTGGCCGTCGTAGTTGGGCCCGAAATCGACGGTGTTCTCGTCGATGGACTCCGTCATCAGGCTCGTGGCGTCGGCCATGCGGCACTCCGTGTACCGCATCGCGGCGGGAGGGTCGTCGTTGCCGAGCGAGCCGAAGTTGCCGTGTCCGTCGACGAGCGGGAGCCGCATGGAGAACGGCTGGGCCATGCGGACCAGGGCGTCGTAGATGGACGCGTCGCCGTGCGGGTGGAGCTTACCCATGACCTCGCCGACCACGCGGGCGCACTTCACATAGCCGCGATCGGGGCGCAGGCCCATCTCGTTCATCTGGTACACGATCCGGCGGTGGACCGGTTTCATTCCGTCGCGGGCGTCAGGCAGGGCCCTCGAGTAGATGACCGAGTACGCGTACTCGAGGAAGGAGCCCTGCATCTCGTCGACGACGTCGATGTCGAGGATGCGCTCCTCGAACTCCTCCCCGGGCTGCGGGGTCTTCGTGCTGCGGCGGGCCATCGCTGCTGCGGCTCCTTCACCAACATGAACGGGATCTGACGCCGACCATTGTGGACCTGCGTACCGACAACGCCGACCGCGACCCGTCGCAAGCGTGCGCGAGGGGGCGCTCAAGGGGTCTTCGCGAGCCGGGGCGCGGACCGGATCCTGGACGCCCCATGTTCACCCACAGCGTGCCGTCCGCGGGAACTTCGGCAGGTGTCAGCACGCTTGCATACAGTGGCAGCGCATTATCCGCACGGCGCTCGCCGCACCGGCACACGGGCCGGAGGACGGACACCGCACGGGACACGGACACGACGGACACAGCCCCTTACCGCTCACCGCTACGACAACCACGACAACTTCGGGTGCAGCGGCACTCGATCGAAGGGACGTACATGCCCATGGGTCACACGGCCACAGCGCAGGCGGCCTCAGGCGGCCTGACAGCGACCGAGCACCGCCTGGCCAACGGCCTGAGGGTGGTGCTCTCGGAGGATCATCTGACTCCGGTAGCCGCGGTCTGCCTCTGGTACGACGTCGGCTCCCGCCACGAGGTCCCGGGCCGGACCGGCCTCGCGCACCTTTTCGAGCACCTGATGTTCCAGGGCTCCGGACAGGTGCAGGGCAACGGGCACTTCGAACTCGTGCAGGGCGCGGGCGGCTCGCTGAACGGCACCACCAGCTTCGAGCGCACCAACTACTTCGAGACGATGCCCACCCACCAGCTCGAACTCGCCCTGTGGCTGGAGGCGGACCGGATGGGTTCGCTCCTGGACGCGCTCGACCTGCAGTCGTTGGACAACCAGCGCGACGTGGTGAAGAACGAGCGCCGCCAGCGGTACGACAACGTCCCCTACGGCACGGCCTTCGAGCGTCTGACCGCGCTCGCCTACCCGGACGGGCACCCGTACCACCACACGCCGATCGGTTCGATGTCGGACCTGGACGCGGCGACGCTGGAGGACGCGCAGTCCTTCTTCCGGACCTACTACGCGCCGAACAACGCGGTGCTTTCGGTCGTCGGTGACATCGACCCCGAGCAGACGCTGGCCTGGATCGAGAAGTACTTCGGTTCGATCCCGGGGCACGACGGCAAGCCCGCGCCGCGCAGCGGTGAGCTGCCGGAGACCATCGGCGAGCAACTGCGCGAGGTCGTCGAGGAGGAGGTCCCGGCGCGCGCGCTGATGGCCGCCTACCGGCTGCCGGAGGACGGCAGCCGCGCCTGCGACGCCGCCGACCTGGCCCTCACGGTGCTCGGCGGAGGCGAGTCCTCGCGCCTGTACAACCGCCTTGTGCGCCGCGACCGTACGGCCGTCGCCGCCGGTTTCGGTCTGCTCAGGCTGGCCGGTGCGCCCTCGCTGGGCTGGCTGGACGTGAAGACCTCCGCCGATGTGGAGGTGCCCGACATCGAGGCGGCCGTGGACGAGGAGCTCGCCCGGTTCGCCGCGGAGGGCCCCACCGCGGAGGAAATGGAGCGCGCGCAGGCGCAGTTGGAGCGCGAGTGGCTGGACCGGCTCGGCACCGTGGCGGGCCGCGCGGACGAACTGTGCCGCTACGCCGTCCTGTTCGGTGACCCGCAGCTCGCCCTGACCGCCGTGCAGCGGGTGCTCGACATCACCGCGGAGGAAGTGCGGGAGGTGGCCAAGGCACGGCTGCGTACGGACAACCGGGCCGTCCTCGTGTACGAGCCCGTCGCGGCCGAGGACGCCGAGGCCGACCAGGACGCCGCCGGTACCGAGGACGAGGAGACGGCGAAGTGAACGCCATGATGAAGTTCCACCCGCAGCCCACCGCAGGCGACGCCAAGCCGTGGGCCTTCCCCGCCCCGGAGCGCGGGCGGCTCGACAACGGCGCCACCGTGCTGCGCTGCCACCGCCCGGGCCAGCAGGTCGTGGCCGTGGAGGTGCTCCTCGACAGCCCGCTGGAGGCCGAACCCGCCGGGCTCGACGGAGTCGCCACCATCATGGCCCGCGCCTTCTCGGAGGGCACCGACAAGCACTCCGCGGAGGAGTTCGCGGCCGAGCTGGAGCGCTGCGGCGCCACGCTCGACGCGCACGCCGACCACCCCGGTGTGCGGCTGTCGCTCGAAGTCCCCGCCTCCCGGCTCGCCAAGGCGCTCGGGCTGCTCGCCGACGCGCTGCGCGCCCCCGCGTTCGCCGACAGCGAGATCGAGCGTCTCGTACGCAACCGGCTCGACGAGATCCCGCACGAGTCGGCCAACCCGGCCCGCCGCGCGGCCAAGGAGCTGTCGAAGCAGCTCTTCCCCGCCGAGTCCCGGATGTCCCGGCCCCGGCAGGGCACCGAGGAGACGGTGGCGGCGATCGACTCGGCCGCCGTGCGCGCCTTCTACGAGAAGTACGTGCGTCCCGCGGCGGCCACCGTCGTGGTCGTGGGCGACATCGCGGGCATCGACCTCGACGCGCTGCTCGGCGACACGATCGGCGCCTGGACCGGCGGTGCCGCGGTGACCGGCAGCCCCTCGCCGGTCACCGCCGACGACACCGGCCGGGTCGTCATCGTGGACCGTCCCGGCGCGGTGCAGACCCAGCTTTTGATCGGCCGGGTCGGCGCGGACCGCCACGACCGGGTCTGGCCCGCCCAGGTGCTCGGCACCTACTGCCTGGGCGGCACCCTGACCTCCCGGCTGGACCGGGTGCTGCGGGAGGAGAAGGGCTACACCTACGGCGTGCGTGCCTTCAGCCAGGTGCTGCGCTCCGCGCAGGACGGCTCGGGTGCGGCGATGCTCGCCATCTCCGGTTCCGTGGACACCGCCTCCACCGGCCCCGCCCTGGAGGACCTCTGGAAGGTGCTGCGCACCCTCGCGGCGGACGGTCTCACCGACGCGGAGCGCGATGTGGCCGTACAGAACCTGGTCGGTGTCGCCCCGCTGAAGTACGAGACGGCGGGCGCCGTCGCCGGGACGCTCGCCGACCAGGTGGAGCAGGAACTGCCCGACGACTTCCAGGGGCAGCTCTACCAGCAGCTCGCCGCGACGGGCACCGTGGAGTCGACCGCGGCCGTGGTCAACGCCTTCCCGGTCGACCGGCTCGTCACTGTCCTGGTGGGCGACGCGGCCGAGATCGAGGAGCCGGTGCGTGCGCTCGGCATCGGTGAAGTGACGGTGGTCACCGGCCAGTAGGACCGGTCGCCGGTCCGTGGGCCGGCAGCGAACGGCCCCGGTGTCGGCACCGCCACCGGGGCCGTTCGCTGTCTGGTTTCTGGTGAACGCACCGCTATGTCCTGTGTGATGGGCGACAAAAGACCGAATCGGTTTGGTCGCACCACCTCTCCCGCTTAGCGTCCTTCCGGCTGTTCGTCATGTGCGCGCCGCATCCGCGGCACCGGACAGTCATCGCCGAGTCCCCCGAAGGCGCGAGCCGGGGGAGCCGGGGACCCGCCTCCAAGGGCCCTTCGCGGTCCGGGAGTTCAGTTCCTGGGGTGAATCGGCCGCCCTCGCGGGCGTCCGTAGGAGACTTCCTGCTCCGAACCCGTCAGCTAACCCGGTAGGCGAGAGGGAAGGAAGGGACCAGCCACACCCATGGCGATCACCCGTGCCCGCGGGAGACACCGCAGACCGAGCCGCCTCACCAGGACGTCCGCCACCGCGGCCGGTGTCGCCGCACTCACCACCGCCGGGGTGCTCGGCGGTCTCGCGGCACCCGCCGGGGCCGCCGAGGAGTCCGTCGAGCAGAGTGGACTGGCCGGGGCGATAGCCATCGACCGGGTCGGCACCTCTCTCGCCGAGCGGATCGAGGCTCAGGCCGAGGCCCAGGAGGCCGCCGCCGCTGCCGAGGCCGCCAAGAAGAAGGCCGCCGAACTGGCCGAGCGCCGCGCCGAGGAGGCCAAGCGCAAGGCACGCGCCGAGCGGGCTGCCAAGGAGCGCGCGGCACGTGCCGCGGAGCGCCGCCGCCTCAACGCCTTCGTCCTGCCCGTCGAGGGCTCGTACGTCTCCACCTCGTACGGCGCCGGTGGTGGCATGTGGTCCTCCGGCAGCCACACCGGCGTCGACTTCCACGCCGCCTCCGGCACCTCGGTCCGGGCCGTCGGCCGCGGCACCGTCGTCAGCACGGGCTGGGGCGGCGCCTACGGCAACGAGGTGGTGATCCGGATGCACGACGGGACGTACACGCAGTACGGCCACCTGTCCTCGATCGGGGTCGCGGTGGGGCAGTCGGTGACGCCCGGTCAGCAGATCGGACTCGCCGGTGCGACCGGCAACACCACCGGGCCGCACCTGCACTTCGAGGCGCGCACCGGTGAGGACTACGGCTCGGACATCGACCCCGTCGCCTATCTGCGCTCCCACGGCGTGAATCTCTGAGGCGCCGCTCCCGGCCGGGAGCGCACCTCGGTGCGAAATGCCACGAAAGCCCTCGGCCTGCCCGCCGAGGGCTTTTGTGTTGTCCAAAAAATATCCCCGGATTCCCCTTCGCCGTCGGAAATCAAGTCACACTGCAATAGAGTCGTCTAACGCGTGCCGGTGAGCGGCGCGCGCGACAAAGCAGAGTGTTTCGCGCGGATCAATGCGGAGGTCCGGTCATGCGCATTCCCGCGCATTCGGTGTGCACGGCGATCCGGGACGACATCGTCTCGGGGGTCCACGAGCGGGGCGGGCGCCTCACGGAAGAAGTCCTCGCCCGGCGTTACGGGGTCTCCCGGGTGCCGGTGCGCGAGGCCCTGCGCACCCTGGAGGCCGAGGGCTTCGTGCTCACCCGCAGGCACGCCGGGGCCTGTGTCGCCGAGCCGACCGAGCAGGAGGCCGCCGACCTGCTCGACATCCGTACCGCCCTGGAACCGCTCGCCGCAGCCCGCGCCGCCCAGCGCCGCACGGAATCCCATCTCAAGGTGCTGCGGGGCCTGGTCAGGCTGGGGCAGGAGCGGTCCGTACGAGGGCACAGCGAGGATCTGCGCTCACTGGGCGGCTGGTTCCACGAGACGCTCGCGCAGGCCTCCGACAGCCCCGGGCTCATCGCACTGCTGACCCAGCTCCGGCACAAGATCTCCTGGATGTACACGATCGAGGCGCCGCGGCGGCCCGCCGACTCCTGGGCCGAGCGCGGCGCCATCGTCGACGCCGTGGCCCGCGGGGACGCCGAGCGCGCCCGATCGCTGACCGCCCTGCACGGTGAGCGGACCGCGCCTTTCCACCGGCTGAAGTTCGCGCCGGACCGCTCCCGCGTGAGGAGTTCGCAACATGCCGTAAACACGGCGAGCTCTCCTGATTAACATCGCTACCGTATACAAAGAATAGCCAATTTCCCTGCAGCTTTTCTTGTGCTGTCCACAGTGATTTACCGAAGGGAATACGTGGCCTTGGCGGTGGTGGAGAACCGGCCAAAGTGCGTACGCATGCTGCTTTTCCCTCGACCTGTTCGCGCCTAATTCTCGCGAACAGGTGGCCCGGCGTGCCCGAAAGTCGCGGAAAGTGCTGCGGGAATCCGTACCCGGAAATCCGGCCGGTGACCGGGCGGGCCGTCAGACCGTCTCGGGCAGTTCGTCGAGGCCCTCCGCGACCAGCTGCGCCAGCCGGTCCAGAGCCTGCTCGGACCCCTCGACGTCCGAGCTGAGCACGATCTCCTCGCCGCCCATCGCCCCGAGCCCGAGCACCGCCAGCATCGACGCGGCGTTCACCGGGGCACCCTCGCCCTTGGCCACCCGCACCGGTACCCCCGACGCGGCGGCCGCCCGTACGAAGACGGACGCGGGACGGGCGTGCAGCCCCTGCGGCCAGCCGATCCTGACGCGACGCTCAGCCATCCGTGCCGCCCTCCGTGAGTACGTTCAGCTCCGCTCGACTCCCAACCCAGTGTGGCGCACCCGCCGCGTCCGCCACAGGAGGACGGGTGGGCGGTGCGGCGGCGGACCGCGCCCCCCGCCCGCACCCGCACCCGCGCGCACGGGTCGCCGCAGGCGGATGACCCTTACGCTGGGGCCATGCAGACGCCGTCGGACCGGCACATCTACCCCGACCACTGGGAAGCTGACGTGGTGCTGCGCGACGGGGGAACCGCGCGCATCAGACCCATCACCACCGAGGACGCCGACCGCCTGGTCAGCTTCTACGAGCAGGTCTCGGACGAGTCGAAGTACTACCGCTTCTTCGCGCCCTACCCGCGGCTCTCGGCACGGGACGTGCACCGCTTCACGCACCACGACTACGTGGACCGGGTGGGGCTCGCGGCCACCGTGGGCGGCGAGTTCATCGCGACCGTGCGCTACGACCGGATCGACTCGACCGGCCGCCCCGCCTCCGCGCCCGCCGACGAGGCCGAGGTCGCCTTCCTGGTCCAGGACGCGCACCAGGGCCGCGGAGTCGCCTCGGCGCTGCTCGAACACATCGCGGCCGTCGCACGCGAACGCGGCATCCGCCGTTTCGTCGCCGAGGTGCTGCCCGCCAACTCCAAGATGATCAAGGTGTTCACGGACGCCGGTTACCAGCAGGAGCGCAGCTTCGAGGACGGCGTCGTACGGCTGGCCTTCGACCTGGAGCCCACCGAGGCCTCGCTCGCCGTGCAGTGGGGCCGCGAACAGCGCGCCGAGGCCCGCTCCGTGCAACGGCTGCTGCGCCCCGGCTCGGTGGCGGTCATCGGGGTGGGCCGCAGGCCGGGCGGCGTCGGCCGCACCGTGCTCGGCAACCTGCTCGCCGTCGGCTACAAGGGCCGCGTGCACGCCGTGAACCGCGCTCTCGACCCGCAGCAGCACGAGCTCGACGGGGTCCCCGCCCACCGGAGCCTGAGCGAGATCGGCGAACCGGTCGACCTGGCGGTGATCTCCGTACCCGCCCCACAGGTCCCCGAGGTCGTCGCCGAATGCGGGGAACACGGTGTGCAGGGCCTGGTCGTACTCTCCGCCGGGTACGCCGAGAGCGGCCCCGCCGGACGCGAACGCCAGCGTGAACTCCTGCGCCAGGCACGCTCGTACGGGATGCGGCTGATCGGGCCGAACACCTTCGGGGTCATCAACACCGCGCCCGAGGTCATGCTGAACGCCTCGCTGGCTCCCGAACTGCCGCGGCCCGGCCGGATCGGCATGTTCGCGCAGTCCGGCGCCATCGGCATCGCCCTGCTCTCCAGCCTGCATCGGCGTGGTGGCGGCGTGACCGGTCTGACCGGTGTCTCGACTTTCGTCTCGGCGGGCAACAGGGCCGATGTCTCGGGCAACGACCTTGTGCAGTACTGGTACGAGGACCCGGACACCGACGTCGCGCTGATGTACCTCGAATCCCTCGGCAACCCGCGGAAGTTCACCCGCCTCGCCCGCCGCACCGCCGCCGCCAAGCCGCTGGTCGTGGTGCAGGGCGCACGGCACAGCGGGGTCGCCCCGCTCGGCCACGAGGTGCGCGCCAGCCGCCTGCCCTACGCGACCGTCTCGGCGCTGCTGCGGCAGGCCGGGGTGATCCGCGTCGACACCATCACCGAACTGGTCGACGTGGGACTGCTGTTGGCGGGCCAGCCGCTGCCGGGCGGTCCGCGCGTGGCCATCCTCGGCAACTCCGAGTCGCTCGGACTGCTCAGCTACGACGCCTGTCTCTCCGAGGGTCTGCGCCCGCTGCGGCCCCTCGACCTCACCACCGAGGCCACACCCGCCGACTTCCACCGCGCCCTGCGCGGGGCGCTCGCGGACGAGCTGTGCGACTCCGTGGTGGTCACCGCGATCCCCGCGGTCGGCGAGGACGGCGCGGGCGACGAGGCACTGGCCCAGGTCCTGCGCGCCGCGGCCGCAGAGTTCCCGGACAAGCCCGTACTCGTAGTCCACCTCGAACTCGGCGGTCTGGCCCGGGCTCTGTCCGCGGCGACCAGCACCGCGCCCAAGCCAGTGTCCGCCTCGTCCGCCCAGTCCGGGCCCGCTGCCCAGCCCGCGCCCGCCACCCAGTCCGGCCCCGCCGCACCGTCCAGGCCGCCGACCGAGGCGCCGACAGGGGAACCGACCGTGACGCCACCCCCGCCGCAGAGCCCGCCCACCCCCGGCGCCGCGGCCCCGGCAACCCCACCCCCGCCCGGCACCCGAGCCGCCCGTATCCCGGCCTATCCCGCCGCCGAACGAGCCGTACGCGCACTCGCCGAATCCGTCCGCTACGCCCAGTGGCGGCGGGACCAGGCGGCCGGGCCGGGGCGGGTGCCCGAGTACGAGGACATCGACGAGAACCGGGCCGCCGCCCTCATCGAGCACCTGCTCGCCCGCAGCGGCGCGGACCCGCGCGGCATCACCCTGGAGCCTGTGGACACCGAGGCGCTGCTCGCCGCCTACGGCATTCCCGTGCTGCCCGCCCCTGAGGCGCCCAGCGCCGATGCGGCCGTCGCGGCGGCGCGCGCCCTCGGCTATCCGGTCGCGCTCAAGACCACCGCACCGCATCTGCGGCACCGCTCCGACCTCGGCGGTGTACGTCTCGACCTCGCCGACGAACACCAGCTGCGGCAGGCCTACGCCGAGCTGACCGGCAACCTCGGCAGCGCGGCGGAACTGCGTCCCGTGGTGCAGCCGATGCGGCCCCGCGGTGTCGACACCGTGGTGCGCGCCGTGATCGACGCCGCCGCCGGAGCGGTCCTCAGCTTCGGGCTCTCCGGCGCGCCCTCGGAACTGCTCGGCGACACCGCGCACCGGCTCATTCCGGTCACCGACCGGGAGGCCCAGTCCGCGATCCGCGCGATCCGCACCGCACCGCTCCTCTTCGGCTGGCGCGGTTCCGCGCCCGTGGACACCGCCGCCCTCGAAGAGCTGCTGCTGCGTCTGTCCCGTCTTGTCGACGATCATCCGGAGGTGGTCGCGGTGACCCTGGAGCCGGTGGTGGTCGCCAAGGAGGGGCTTTCGGTGCTCGGGGCGAGCCTGCGCCTGGCCCCGCCGCCGGTACGCGGGGAGCTCGGTCCGCGCACGCTGCCCACGTACTGACCTGTGCACGCACGCACCGCAGTGGCCCGCGGGGGCCGTAGGATGGCCGCATGGCCAAGACCAGTACGACGACCCAGGGGCTGCGCGCGGCGATCGAGCGCAGCGGTTACTACCCGGCTCTCGTGGCCGAAGCCGTGGAGGCCGCCGTCGGAGGCGAGTCCATCGGCTCGTACCTGGTCCACCAGGAGACCACCTTCGACGCCAACGAGGTCCGCCGTCATGTCACGGTCCTCGTCCTGACCGGCACCCGCTTCATCGTCAGCCACACCGACGAGCAGGCGGCCGACGCCACCTCGCCGAGCCCGTACGCCACCACCTCCACCGAGTCGGTGAAGCTGGGCCGTATCTCCTCCGTCGTGGTCAGCCGGGTCGTCGCGAACCCCGAGTCCTACACCCCCGGAACCCTGCCCCGTGAGGTCGTCCTCACCATCGGCTGGGGCGCCGTCTCCCGCATCGACCTGGAGCCCGCGGCCTGCGGGGACCCCAACTGCGAGGCGGACCACGGCTATACGGGCAACTCGACGGCGGACGACCTCAGCCTGCGGGTGAGCGAGGCGGGTGACGGCGCCGACACCGTGCGGCAGACCCTCGCCTTCGCCAAGGCGCTGTCCGAGGCGACCTCGGACGTCCGGAACTGATGGCCCAGCCCACCTGGGACGAACCCGAGCCGCTCGCCCTCGGCACCGCGCCCGTCCCGCAGTACGGCACGGGTTCGCTCGCCGATCTGCTGCCCACGCTCGCCGCGGGCCTCGGCGTCCCCGGAACCCAGGCGCGGATAGCCGAACTCGCGCCCGCCGACCGGGTCTGCGTCTTCCTCGTCGACGGCCTCGGCTGGCAGCAGCTCGGGCAGCACCCCGGCGAAGCCCCCTTCCTCACCTCCCTGCTGCACACCTCGCGCGGCGGCACCGGACGCCCGCTCACCGCGGGCTATCCGGCCACCACCGCGACCTCGCTCGCCTCCGTCGGCACCGGCCTGCCCCCGGGTGCGCACGGACTCCCCGGCTACACCGTGCGCAACCCCGGCACCGGCGAGCTGATGAACCAGCTGCGCTGGCAGCCCTGGGCGCCGCCGAAGGCCTGGCAGCCCCATCCGACCGTCTTCCAGCTCGCCGACCGGGCGGGAGTGCGCACCGCCCAGGTGACCTCGCCCGCGTTCGAGAGCACCCCGCTCACCAAGGTCGCGCTCAGCGGCGGCTCCTTCATCGGCCGGACCTCCGGCGAGGAACGCATGGACGTGGCGGCCGCCCAACTCGCCGCCGACGACCGGACGCTGGTCTACACGTACTACTCCGAACTCGACGGCGCGGGCCACCGGTTCGGGGTGGACTCCGAGGCCTGGCGGGCCCAACTCCGCTACGTGGACGGGCTCGTACGACGGCTGGCCGAGCAACTGCCGCCGCGCAGCGCCCTCTACGTCACCGCCGACCACGGCATGATCGACATCCCCTTCGACGAGCACCACCGTCTCGACTTCGACGAGGACTGGGAACTCAGCGCCGGAGTCGCCCTGCTCGGCGGCGAGGGCCGGGCCCGGCACGTCTACGCGGTCCCCGGTGCCGAGGCCGACGTCCTCACCGTGTGGCGGGAAGTGCTCGGCGACCGGTTCTGGATCGCGAGCCGTGAAGAGGCCATCGAGGCGGGCTGGTTCGGCCCCCGGATCGACGAGCGGGTGTACGGGCGGCTGGGCGATGTGATCGCCGCGGCGCACGACGACGCCCTGATCATCGCCTCGCGCCTGGAACCGAAGGAGTCGGCGATGGTCGGCAACCATGGTTCGATGACAGCGACGGAACAACTCGTTCCGCTCCTCGAAGTGCGCACCTGACCCTCCCGCCTCCACCTCGCCTGCCCCCCCACGACGCGAAAGGCCGTCCTTCCCCATGCCCGAGTTGGTGTTCTTCTCCGGAACCATGGACTGCGGAAAGAGCACGCTCGCGCTGCAGATCGGCCACAACCGTTCGGCGCGCGGTCTGCGGGGCCTGATCTTCACGCGGGACGACCGGGCCGGCGAGGGCAAGCTCTCCTCGCGCCTCGGTCTGGTCACCGACGCGATCGAGGCCGACGAGCGGATCGACCTGTACGCGCATGTGGTCGAGCATCTCTCGCGCGGCGGGCGCGCGGACTACGTCATCGTGGACGAGGCACAGTTCCTCGCTCCCGAGCAGATAGACCAGTTGGCGCGGATCGTCGACGAACTCGGCCTGGACGTCTTCGCGTTCGGTATCACGACGGACTTCCGCACCAAGCTCTTCCCCGGTTCGCAGCGGCTGATCGAACTCGCCGACCGCATCGAGACCCTCCAGGTGGAGACCCTCTGCTGGTGCGGAGCCCGGGCCACGCACAACGCCCGTACGGTCGGCGGGAAGATGGTCGTCGAAGGCGCCCAGGTCGTCGTCGGCGACGTCAACCAGGCGCTGGAGGAAGTCGGTTACGAGGTCCTGTGCCGACGTCACCACCGCAGCCGGATGACCAGTGCCACCGCACACGCCGCCGCGCTCTCGCCGGACGTACTCCCCGTCACCGAGTCCTGACCGCGCGCATGCGCCCCTGATCGTCGCCGCGTGGCAGAGGGGGTCGACGGGCCCGCCCGGCGGGGTGCAGCATGGAAGGGAACCGGAGCGCAGTCGTTTCGCGGAGGTGACCGCGATGGCTCTGCCCGTCCGTGCGCGGCCGGGGGCTCGTCATGCTCTTCCGTGACCGCGTCGAGGCCGGACGTCGTCTGGCCGCGGACCTCGGCCACCTGCGCGGGGCTCCGGTCGTGGTGCTCGGTCTGCCCCGGGGCGGTGTCCCGGTGGCACTGGAGGCGGCACGGGTACTGAAGGCCCCGCTGGACGTGTGCATGGTGCGCAAACTGGGTGTGCCCACCCAGCCCGAGCTGGGCATGGGAGCGATCGGCGAGGACGGCACCCGCGTCCTCAACAGCCGGGTACTCGCGGCCACCGGAGTCTCCGAGGCGGAGGTTGCCGCCGCCGAGACCCGCGAACGGGCCGTACTGGAGCGCCGCGCCGCGCTGTACCGCGGCGACCGCCCGCCGGTCGAGCTCGCGGGGCGGGTCGTGGTGGTCGTCGACGACGGGGTGGCGACCGGTTCCACCGCGCGCGTCGCCTGCCAGGTGGTACGGGCCCGGGGCGCGGAGCGTGTCGTGGTCGCCGTTCCCGTGGCACCGCAGGGCTGGACACAGACGCTGGGTGACGCGGCCGACGAGTACGTCTGCCCGCACACCCCGCCCGGCTTCTTCTCGGTCGGACAGTTCTACGACGACTTCGCCCAGACCGAGGACGCGGATGTGGTCGCCTGCCTGGACCGGGCTGCCGAGGAACTGCGCGGGGGCAGTGGGCCACGCGGGGGCGGGGAACGGTCGACGGGTGAGGAACCGCGTACAAATGCGGATGCGGATGGGGATGCGGGTACGGGCACGGGGCGGGACGGTGGTTCGCCCAGGGGAACCGTGCGGAGGGCCGGGCCGTGGACAGCGAGCTGAGCTTCGCCGTCGGTGAGGTGCGACTGGAGGGCACGCTCTCCGTTCCCCAACATGCCTGCGGCATCGTCCTGTTCGCCCACGGGAGCGGCAGCGGGCGGCACAGCCCCCGCAACCGGTACGTCGCCGCCGGACTCAACCGGGCCGGGCTCGCGACGCTGCTCTTCGACCTGCTCACCCGCGAGGAGGAGTCCGACCGTGCCAACGTCTTCGCGGTGCCGTTGCTCGCCGAGCGCCTGGCGGCCGCGGCCGGGTGGCTGCGCGGCCGGGCCGAAACCGAGCGGCTGCCGTACGGGTTCTTCGGCGCGAGCACCGGTGCGGCCGCCGCGCTCGCCGCTGCCGCCCGGGCGGACAGCGAAGCCGTCGCCGTGGTGAGCAGGGGCGGGAGGCCGGACTTGGCCGAGGCCGCTCTGGAGTCGGTCACCGCGCCGACCCTGTTGATCGTCGGCGGTGACGATGGTGTGGTGCTCGGCCTCAACGAGCAGGCACAAACCCGCCTGGGCAACTGCCCCAGCGAACTCGCCGTCGTCCCCGGGGCGACCCATCTCTTCGAGGAACCGGGCGCTTTGGAAGCGGTGGTGGACCTCGCCCGCGACTGGTTCCTGCGGTACTTCCCGCCGCCCGAGCCCGGGCCCGCCGCCTGACCATCGCGCCCGCTTTGGTCCCCTGCCACCACGGCTCTGAACAGCCGAGGACCGAAGTGCCGTGGCCCACAAGAGGTTTGGCGGTCATCGGCGACTTTGCCAACTGGTGCACGCAACACCGGAATTCCCATGGCGCACGGCGACCCGGGCGTCAAGAATCACCGGATGCACGAGATGCGTGAGAGGCATGAAGTGAGGCTGTCCGACGGGGTGGTGGCCCTGTCCCCGCTGCGCATGGACGATCTGGACGCGCACCTGGCGGGGGAGGACGAACTCCTCGTCCGGTGGCTCAGCGGCGGCCCGAGTACGCGTGAGAAGGCCGAAGCGTACTTCCGGCTCTGCCTGGAGCAGTGGGAGTCCGAGGGTTCTCTCCGCGCGTTCGGGGTCCGGGCCGGGACCGAGGGCGTGCTCGCGGGGACCATCGATCTCCGGTTCGGGGTGGAGGGTCTCGCCCCGGGCCAGGTGAACGTCGCCTACGGCCTCTACCCGTCCTGGCGGGGCCGGGGCCTCGCCACCCGCGCGGTGCTGCTGGCGTCCCGGTACGCCGGGACCGCGGGCGGGAAGCAGGCGGTGATCCGGGTGGAACCGGAGAACCTGGCCTCCGCCGCAGTCGCCCGGCGGGCGGGATTCACCCCGGGCGGGCGGACGTTCGGCAAGGACGGCACGGTGCTGGACTGGTACACCCTGGATCTGCACGAGCCCATGGTGGAGTGACGGGGGAGGGGCTGTGTTCGGGGCGAGACCGTACCGGGAGGGGAGAGGAGGGGCCGGGCCGGTCGGTACGGGACTTGGCCCCGCACCGACCCGAGGCTGCCCCGCTCGGGCGGCACCGTGACGGGCCTCGTCTCCGCCGCCAAAGCTTCCGTCACACCCTTCGCGACCCCCGTCTGCGACCCCTCCGCGATCCTCTCTGCGACATCGTTCGCGGCAACCGCCTGCGCGCCCCGCTGCACGCGTCGCACCGTCAACTCCCGCCCCCGGGCAGCTGTTTCAGCCCGAACGGTGCCGGTGGGCCGAACGGATCAGGGTGAAGAGGGCACCCTCGGGGTCCGCCGCCGTGAGCATCCGGCCGTGGGCCCCGTCCTCGGGCGGGTGCAGGACGTGGCCGCCGAGTTCGTCGACCCGCTCGGCGGCGAGCTCGGGGTCGTCCACCTCGAAGAAGGTCATCCAGTGGGCCCCGCGATCGCGGGGCAGCGACTGGCCGACACCGTGCATGGAGGCCACCGGCCGCCCGGCCAGGCGCAGGGTCAGATAGTCGAAGTCGGCGGAGATCTCCGCCTCCGTCTCGGCCTCGTAGCCGAAGATCGCCTGGTAGAACTTGACGACGCTCTCGGTCTCCCGGGTGACCAGCTCGTTCCAGGCCGGTGCGCCCGCGACGCCGCTGACCGCCGTGCCGAGACCCTCGGCAGGCTGCCAGATACCGAAGACGGCGCCCGCGGTGTCCGAGGCGATGGCGAGCCGGCCCGCCTCACCGGCGTCCAGCGGTCCCACTCCGACGGTGCCTCCACAGAGCCGAATGGTTTCGGCGGTGCGGTCCGTGTCCTCGGTCGCGAGGTACGGCGTCCAGGCGACCGGCAGGTGCCTTTCCGGCGGCAGCTGCCCGATGCCCGCTACGTCCTTGCCGTCGAGCAGCGCCCGCGCGTACGGGCCGAGTTGCTCGGGGCCCGGTTCGAACTCCCAGCCGAAGAGGGAACCGTAGAAGTTCTGAATTCCGGCGAGGTCGTGGACCATCAGGCTCACCCAGCATGGCTCGCCGGACAAGCGGGGTGGTGCCCCGTCGCGGGTTCGCGGTGTCGTCGGCTGCTGTGCCTCGCTCATCGTCACTCTCCTCTTGCCCCCTCCGGGGCCGTCACCGTCCACCGTGCCCCCGCGCCGACGCCCGTGCCAGCAGTCGCGTACCCGTCCGGCCGGGCATCACCGCCTGACGGCCGGTACGGCACCTCGGCGAGGACATCGGTTCCCTGCGATACGGGCACGCCGCACCGCGCCCCGCGTGGGAGCCCTGCCCCGCGGACGACTCCGGTGCGTGTCCGGCCGCTTGCTGAATGGCGTCGATCAGTTGTACACCGTGTGCCCTCGCCCGTACACCCTGTGGCATTGCGCGTTGATGTGCACGGATTGACCGGGGTGCCCGCGACCGGCCCGGGTGTGGGCGAGGATGTGGGCATGACTTCCCTGATCTCCGCCTCGGCACTGGCCGAAGAACTCGCCGGTGCCCGTCCGCCGGTACTCCTCGACGTCCGTTTCCAGCCCATGGGCGGCGAGAATCAGCAGCAGGCCTACCTGGCAGGCCACCTCCCCGGAGCCCTCTTCGTCGACCTCGACGCCGAACTGGCTGCCACGCCCGGAGCAGCCGGACGCCACCCGCTGCCCGACACCGAACTCTTCGGCGCCGCGATGCGGCGGGCAGGAGTCTCGGCCGGGTCCTCGGTCGTCGTCTACGACGGCGGTCTCGGCTGGGGCGCGGCCCGCGCCTGGTGGCTGCTGCGCTGGGCCGGACACACCGCGGTACGCGTCCTCGACGGGGGCCTCGCGGCCTGGCAGGGGCCCCTGGAGAGCGGCGCCGTGACCGCGGAAGCCGGTGACTTCGTGCCCGCTCCCGGCGCGATGCCCGTCCTGGACGCCGACGCGGCGGCGAAGCTCGCCAGGGACGGGCTGCTGCTCGACGCCCGCGCCGCCGAGCGCTACCGCGGCGAAGTGGAGCCCATCGACCGCGTCGGCGGCCACATCCCGGGCGCGGTCTCGGCCCCGACCGCCGACAACGTCGGCCCCGACGGCCTGCTGCGGCCCGCCGCCGAACTCACCGCCCGCTTCGCCGAATTGGGCGCCACTCGGGCCGAGCGGGTCGGGACCTACTGCGGTTCGGGCGTCTCGGCCGCCCAGCAGGTGCTCGCCCTGGAGGTGGCCGGTATCGAGTCCGCTCTGTATGTGGGTTCGTGGTCGGAGTGGTCCTCGGACACGTCCCGGCCTGTGGCCATCGGGGCCGAGCGCGGTTGAGGGGTCGGGGCTGATCGGGACGGTCTGTGACGAGCGATCCGTAGCGTCTGCGTCGGTCCGTGCGGTCCGTCCGGTCTGTGCGGTCCATGCCGCGTCGTTGTGGACCGGGCCCGATCGGGATGGTCGGTACGGGGCGCCCGCCGTGGGGCGAGGGAGCATGCGGACCGTCGCGGTGCTCGTCCCATGGCGTTGGGCTGCCGTTGGGCAAGTCAATGTGGATCCGCGTGTACCGGTGTCAGTCAATGTGGATCCATATGGATCCACATTGACTGACATGGACCAAAGTGGATTGCTATGGACTCGTGTGGACCCATGTAGGCCTGTATGGACTGAACGTAGAGAGTGTTGATCAATGCAAACGGTCTCGGGGCAGTCCAAGCGATGTCGGCGGTGTAGGTGAACCTAGATCAATGTGATCCAGTGTTGACAGCATGGATCAGTGCGGACGGTGCGGCGGGACCTGGATCAACGTGTACCGGTGTGCATGTAACTGGATCAACGTGTACTGGTATGGACGGAACTGGATCAACATGGACCAGTGTGTGCAGATCTAGATCAACGTAGAGCGCAGCGGGCAAGGCTGGATCAGTACGGACAAGACTGGATCAGTGTGGAGCGACATTGATTTGAGGGTGCACCTGACGGGATGCACCCTCAATCACGCTCAATCATGTAGCGGCTCATCGCTCGCAGCTCATCGCTAGCGCAGCACGACGACGGACAGAGCGCGACCGAACATCCCGTCCAAGCCGCGCCCCGCCACTCCTGACCGCTGTTCCAGCAGTCCAGCTGTCCGAGCTGCTCCCTATTCCTTATTCCTTCTTGCGCCGCGTACCGAAGACGATCTCGTCCCAACTCGGCACAGCGGCACGGCGTCCCGGCCGTACGCCGTCCGCCTCCGCCTGCCGGTCAGTGGAGCCGACGAGACGGTCGCGGTGGCTGGCCACGGCGCGAGGCATGAGCACGTCCGCGTAGGCGGCACCGGCGGACGCGGCGCTGGCGGGCGGCTCTTCCGCCTCGGGCTCCGCCTCGACCGAGGTCTCCTCGGCGGTGCGCTCGACGGGACCGGCGGCAGGGCGCTCCGGTACGACCAGGTCGCCACGGAAACTCGGCACTGCCTCGAGGAGGCTGGTGAGCGAGTCACGGCCCGAGTCCGCGGCGGCGGCCACCACCGGTGCCTCCTCGGGCTCCGGCGCGGGAGTCGAGGGCTGCGGGCGCTCGGCGGCGCGGTCCCGGGGGAGCCGGGCGATGCGCGGGACGAACGGGAAGCTCGGCTCCGGCTCGGCGATGTCGTCGGACTCGCCGATCAGCGAGCGCGCCTCGTCGTCCACGGCCTGGACGAGCCGCCGGGGCGGGTCGTACGTCCAGCTCGCGGTGTGGCCCTCACCGGCCACCCGATAGACGAGGCAGACCTCCCAGGTGCCGTCGTCGCGGCGCCAGGAGTCCCACTGCGCGGTGTCCTTGTCGGCGCCGCGCAGCATCAGTCGCTCCTGCACCGCCTCGCCGAGCTGGGGGCCGGTGTTCTCGCCGGGCCTGCGGACCGGGGTCTTGCGGGCGCGCTCCGCCATGAAGGCGCGCTCGGCGAGCACGGGGCCCTCGAAGCGGCGCACCCGGTCGACCGGGATGCCCGCGAGCTGTGCGACCTCTTCCGCGGTGGCGCCTGCTCGTATACGCGCCTGGATGTCGCGCGGGCGGAGATGGCTCTCCACCTCGATCTCGATCTGCCCGAGGCGCGGACGGTCGCCGCGCACGGCGGCGCGGAGACGTTCGTCGATCGGAAGCGTGTACTCCGTGCTGTCCGCAGCCTTGAGCACCAGTCGTGTGCCGTCGTTTGAGACGGCCACGACACGCAGTTCGGGCATGGGGACCTCCCGGGTGGTGCCTGCCGACGTCACCTGCGTCGCTGCTTCCGCTAGTCGAGTGTGGCCTGCCCGGGTGCGACCTGCCACTACCTTGCCGAGTTGCCCGGCGTGTCGGGCGTGAGCCCTGGTCCGCCGTTATGGCACGGTTACCTGTTCGCAACGCTAAGTGACCAATTCGGTCACCCTGTGCAACGAGTCCCCCTCCTGGCGGTCCTGTAGGGCCCCCGTCACCCTGGCGGGAGACCTGACCCAGGGCTCGTCACACTACTCCATTCGTGCCACGTCGGGGGCTCGGCGCGCCACTGAAGTTCTTCGGGTGGGCCGAACTCGGCCCTTCTGCATGCCCTGGTGACGGTCACCCAACGTGGTGTTCTTCACGGAATCCCCTCGCCAGGAATCCTCAATTCCGGCGAATCTTCCGGTTCTTGCGCAATCACCCTGAAGGGAAAGGAAGTTGACGCCGAGTCCGCTGCGAGGGGCCGGTACGCACCGCGCGAGACGCCCGTACGCCACCGCGCGGCCGCATGCCTTGCCGGCCTTCCCGAAGTCCCGTGTCCCGCACGGTAGTTCGAAGGGTCCCGGGAATGGTGGCCGGTCGACACCGCAGGCCACACCGTCCCGCAGTCGGCCCCACGGGCCGGGCGGCCCTGCCCGGCCGGGCAGTCCCCGAGTGGCGCCCCCGGCCCCCGAGCGGCAGCCCGCTCCCCGAGCGTCAGCTCAGTCCCCGAGTACCCGGCGCAGGTAGGCGTTGTCGAAGCGCCGGTCCGGGTCGAGCCGGTCGCGCAGCGCCGCGAACTCGCCGAAGTGCGGGTAGGACTCCGCGAAGTACGCGGCGTCGCGGGTGTGCAACTTGCCCCAGTGGGGCCTGCCTTCGTACGCGGTGAAGATGCTCTCCGCGGCGGAGAAGTACGCGCGGGGGGCCGTGCCCCGGTACAAGTGCACGGCGATGTAGGCCGATTCGCGTCCCGAGGCGGTTGACAGCGGGATGTCGTCGGCGGGTGCGGTGCGCACCTCGACCGGGAAGCTGATCCGCAGATCCGAGCGCTCGATCATGGACTTCAGTTCGCGCAGCGCGTCCACCAGCGCTTCGCGCGGCACGGCGTACTCCATCTCCAGGAAGCGCACGCGGCGTGGGCTGGTGAAGACCTTGTGAGGAATGTCCGTGTACGTACGGGCGGACAGTGCGCTGCTGGAGAGACGGGCCAGTCCCGGCACCGTCCTGGGCACCGCGCGGCCGAGTGAATTGACCACCTGGAACAGCCCGTTGGACAGGACCTCGTCCTCCAGGAAACCGCGGACCGGGTGTACGGGGGCGTTCGGGCCCGGGCTGCGGTTGTTCCGCTTGGTGATGCAGTTGTCCGTGTGGGGGAACCAGTAGAACTCGAAGTGGTCGTTGTCGGCGTGCAGTTCGTCGAACTCGGCCGTGACCCGCTGGAAGCTCATCGGCTCCTCGCGGGCGGTGAGCTGGAACAGCGGCTCCACCGCGAAGGTGAGCGCGCTGAGCACACCGAGTGCGCCGAGACCGATCCGCGCGGCCGAGAAGATCTCCGGGTTCTGCTCGGGGGAGCAGGTGAGCACATCCCCGTCGGCGGTCACCAGCTCCAGGGCCCGCAACTGCGCGCTCATCGAGGCCAGTTCCCGACCGGTGCCGTGGGTACCGGTGCTGACGGCACCCGAGACGGTCTGCTCCATGACGTCGCCCATATTGGCGAGCGAGAGCCCTTCGCGGGCCAGCGCCTTGTTCAGCCGCTTCAGCGGAGTGCCCGCGAGGACCGTGACCGTACCCTCCGCACGGTCGATCTCCCGGATGCCGGTGAGCAGATCGGGCCGCAGCAGAACACCGTCCGTGGCCGCGGCGGCGGTGAAGGAGTGGCCGGTTCCGACCGCCTTGACACGCAGCCCCTCGGCGGCCGCCTCGATTACCGCCGCCCGCAGCTCCTCGACCGAGGCAGGGGTGACCTCGCGGGCGGGGCGTACGACGACGTTCCCCGCCCAGTTGCGCCAGGCACCGCTGTTCTTCGGCATGTGCAGGTCCCTCCCGAGCGGCGCGGCGGGCGCGCGTGACGATTCCTCGTGAGCCGCGCACCGCGGTCCCCGATCAGGAGCACCGGAGACCGGCGCGGCCACCGCCCGCCGGTGGAAAGGGGATCATACTCACCGGTCGGTGCGGCCCGCCTTTTCGCGCCGTGGAAGTCGGGTGCCGCACGGGCCCGGTGGCCGCCCCGGGCCGGTCGCGTTCGGCGGCGCCGTGCCCGGGTGGCAGGATCACGGACATGTCCGAAGCGCCTGATCCCGGTCCGTACGACGCCCTGCTGCTGCTCTCCTTCGGAGGCCCCGAGGGACCCGACGACGTGCTCCCGTTCCTGGAGAACGTGACCCGCGGCCGCGGTATCCCGCCGGAGCGGCTGAAGGAGGTCGGGCGGCACTACTACCTGTTCGACGGAATCAGCCCCATCAACGACCAGAACCGGGCCCTGCTCGCGGCCCTGCGCGTGGACTTCGCGGGGCACGGACTCGACCTGCCGGTCTACTGGGGCAACCGCAACTGGACGCCGTACCTCACCGACACGCTGCGCGAGACGGTCCGCGACGGACGCCGCCGGATCCTGGTCCTCGCCACCAGCGCGTACGCCTC
Organism: Streptomyces sp. NA04227; assembly: GCF_013364195.1. Taxonomy (NCBI): domain Bacteria; kingdom Bacillati; phylum Actinomycetota; class Actinomycetes; order Kitasatosporales; family Streptomycetaceae; genus Streptomyces; species Streptomyces sp. NA04227. The sequence goes on from NZ_CP054918.1 coordinate 6,571,514, forward strand.
CTACTCGGGCTGCCGTCAGTACCGGGAGAACCTCGCCGCGTCACTCGACACGCTGCGGGCCGAAGGGCTGACCCCGCCGCGGGTGGACAAGCTCCGGCACTTCTTCAACCACCCCGGTTTCGTACGGCCGATGACCGAGAGCGTGCTCGCCTCGCTCGCCGAACTGCCCGCCGAGGCGCGGGAAGGCGCCCATCTCGCCTTCACCACGCACTCCATTCCGGTGGCCGCGGCGGACACCTCGGGACCGGCGGCCGAGCACGGCGAGGGCGGTGCCTATGTGGCGCAGCACCTGGAGGTCGCCCGGCTGATCGCCGACGCCGTACGCGAGGCCACCGGCACCGAGCACCCCTGGCGGCTCGTCTACCAGTCGCGCTCCGGGGCCCCGCACATCCCCTGGCTGGAACCGGACATCTGCGAGCACCTCGAAGCCGTGCAGGCCGAGGGCGCCCCCGCCGTCGTCATGGCACCGATCGGTTTCGTCTCGGACCACATGGAGGTCCGCTACGACCTGGACACCGAGGCCACCGCCAAGGCGGCCGAACTCGGCCTGGCGGTACGGCGCTCGGCGACGGTGGGCGCCGACCCCCGGTTCGCCGCCGCCGTACGCGAACTCGTCCTGGAGCGCGCGGCCGCCGAACGCGGGCTGCCCGTCGAACGCTGTGCGCTCGGCGCGCTCGGCCCCAGCCACGACCTGTGTCCGGTCGGCTGCTGCCCGGCCCGCACACCCAAGCCCGCGGCGGCGGGCGCCGACAGCCCGTACGCCTGACGGGCACCGCACACAGCGCCGGGCGGCCGACCGCCACGCCCTGGAGCGGCCGCCCAGCACGAACCCAGCACACCTCGCCCGTACCACCGCCGGAGGGACCGCGTTGACCGATCACCTGAGGGACGAACTCCTCGAACTCGCCCTGGAGGCCGCCCACCGCGCGGGCGACTTCCTGCGCGACTCGCGCCCCGACGACCTCGGCGTCGCCGCCACCAAGACCAGCGCGGTCGACGTGGTCACCGAGATGGATCTGGCCTCCGAGCGACTGATCACCGGCCTGATCACCGACCGCAGGCCCGACGACGGGATCGTCGGCGAGGAGGGCGCCAGCATCCCGGGCACCAGCGGGGTCGAGTGGGTCGTCGATCCGGTCGACGGCACCGTCAACTACCTCTACGGACTGCCCAGTTGGTGTGTGTCCATCGCGGCACGCAAGGACGGCGAGACCCTGGTCGGCGTGGTGCACGCGCCGATGCGCGGGGAGACCTGCCGGGCCGTCCTCGGGCAGGGCGCGTTCCTCAACGACACCCCGGCCCGGGTGCGCCCGGCGCCCGAGTTCTCGCTCGCCCTGGTGGGCACCGGCTTCGGCTACCTCGCCGAGCGCCGCGCCCAGCAGGCGGAGGTGGCCAGGAGCCTCATCCCGCAGGTGCGCGACATCCGGCGGGGCGGTTCGGCGGCCATCGACCTGTGCGACGTCGCCACCGGCCGGCTCGACGCGTACTACGAGCGGGGCCTGAACCCCTGGGACCTCGCGGCCGGGGACCTCATCGCCCGCGAGGCGGGGGCGCTGACCGGCGGACGTCCCGGTGAGCCGCCCTCCGGCGAGCTGACCGTGGCGGCCTCGCCCGGACTCTTCGCGGAGCTCCAGGGGCGCCTGGAGAAGCTGGGCGCCTGGCACGACGGCTGAGCGGCGCCGGACACGGACGAGGGCCCCGGTGGCGGAACATGTTCCGCCACCGGGGCCCTCGTCGTGCGTGGGTCAGGACTGCGAAGCGCCGAGCTGTACGCCGTGGTCGGCGGCGAGCCTGCGCAGGTCGTCGAGTTCCGACTGCTCGACCTCGGCCAGGAAGTCGTCGCCCGTCTCCCGGGCCTGGTCGAGGTCGGCCTCGGTCGCCTTTATGCGCTGAATAAGTCCTGTCGTGAAAGCGTCCATGGTTGCGCCCCCTCGTCCTGGGTCGTGGTCGGTGGCACGGGGGTGTGCCCAATGGTTGAGGTCCGATCGCAGCCGCCCCGCCTTTGCGGAAAGCGGTTCGTGGTACGCCACAGCGGCGGGCCTGATCGCGGGTGTGCAGACGTCTTCCCCCTGCCGTCTTCTACGGAAACCTCGATTCCACGAGAAAATCTGTGCCCGTTGGGCCGTCCGGGGCGCGACCTTGCGTGCCGGCCGTCATCTACGCGCGCCCGCCTGCCGCTGCTCCGCGCGCGACCGCCTTACCGCCGGTTTACGGACTCAACGGGCAGGATGGAGAGACTCCACCCCAGGACCGGGCCCGCGGGCCCACAGGAAGGACGACACGTGCGCGTACTCGTGGTCGAGGACGAGCAGCTGCTCGCCGACGCGGTGGCCACCGGACTGCGCAGGGAGGCCATGGCCGTCGACGTCGTGTACGACGGCGCCGCCGCTCTGGAACGCATCGGGGTCAACGACTACGACGTGGTCGTACTCGACCGTGACCTGCCGCTCGTGCACGGTGACGACGTGTGCCGCCGCCTCGTCGAGCTCGGCCTGCCGACCCGGGTGCTCATGCTCACCGCGTCCGGGGACGTCAGCGACCGGGTCGAGGGCCTGGAGATCGGCGCGGACGACTATCTGCCCAAGCCGTTCGCCTTCACCGAGCTGATCGCGCGGGTCCGCGCGCTCGGCCGGCGCACCAGCCTCCCGCTGCCGCCGGTCCTGGAGCGCGCCGGGATCAAGCTCGACCCCAACCGGCGCGAGGTCTTCCGCGACGGCCGGGAGATCCAGCTCGCGCCGAAGGAGTTCGCCGTCCTGGAGGTGCTGCTGCGCAGCGAGGGCGCCGTCGTCTCCGCCGAGCAGCTCCTGGAGAAGGCCTGGGACGAGAACACCGACCCCTTCACCAACGTCGTACGGGTAACAGTGATGACGCTGCGCCGCAAGCTCGGCGAACCGGCGGTCATCGTGACCGTGCCCGGCTCGGGCTACCGGATCTGACGCCGTGAGCAGCACCCCACAACCCCCGGCGACTCCGCCGCGCCCCACCTGGGACCCGCGCCGCGTCGAGCCGCCCTTCCCGCTGCTGCGCCCGACGATCCGGATAAGGCTGACCCTGCTGTACGGCGGGATGTTCCTGATCGCGGGCATCCTGTTGCTCTCGATCATCTATCTGCTCGCCGCGCAGGCCGTGCATGTCGGCAACGAACTCCCGTTCAAGATCATCAACGGCAGTGTCAAGGTGTCCTCGGACGCCTGCCCCGCACTCGTGGACGCGGGCGGCTCGCAGGACGAGTTCAACCGGGCGCTGAACGACTGCGTGAACCACCAGCGCCAGGAGGCCCTGGACGACCTGCTGAGCCGCTCGCTGCTGGCCCTGCTCGGCCTCAGCGTGATCGCCTTCGCCTTCGGTTACGGCATGGCGGGACGGGTCCTCGCGCCGCTCGGCCGGATCACCCGCACCGCCCGGCAGGTGGCCGGATCCGATCTGTCGCGACGGATCGAACTCGACGGCCCCGACGACGAGTTGAAGGAACTCGCGGACACCTTCGACGACATGCTGGAGCGCCTCCAGCGGGCCTTCACGGCGCAGCAGAGGTTCGTCGGCAACGCCTCCCACGAGCTGCGCACCCCGCTGGCGATCAACCGCACCCTCCTGGAGGTCCAGCTCTCCGACCCCTCGGCGCCGCCGGAACTCCAGCAGCTCGGCAAGACGCTGCTCGCCACCAACGAGCGCAGCGAGCAACTCGTGGAGGGGCTGCTGCTGCTCGCCCGCAGCGACAACCAGATCGTCGAGCGTGGCCCGGTGGACATCGCCGAGGTCGCCTCGCACGCCGTCGACCAGGTACGGGCCGAGGCGGAGGCCAAGGCCGTCGAGATCCGCAGCGACTGCGCGCCCGTCGTCGTACAGGGCAACGGCGTGCTGCTCGAACGGATCGCGCTCAACCTCGTGCAGAACGCGGTGCGGTACAACGTCGCGTCGGCCAAGGGGGCGGAGGAGCCCGGCTGGGTCGAGGTGAGCACTCGCGAAGAGAGCGGCCAGGCCGTGCTTCTGGTGGCCAATACCGGACCCGTGGTGCCCGCGTACGAGATCGACAATCTCTTCGAGCCGTTCCGGCGGCTGCGCACCGAGCGGACGGGCAGCGACAAGGGAGTGGGCCTCGGGCTGTCCATCGCGCGCTCGGTCGCGCGGGGGCACGGCGGGCGGATCTCCGCGGTGCCCCGGGAGGGCGGAGGACTGGTGATGCGTGTCACGTTGCCGGTGTGAGCGGATACTCGGAGTGCTGTCCCGGGATACAGCGTTCGCTTCTGGCGAAAATTTCCTGGGACTCAACCCTTGGGCTTGTGTGCGATCCGTCACAGCCCGCAGGGGTCCGGCCGACACTCTCCGTATCCGAACAACACGCCGAATAGCCCGGAAAAGCCGGGTTTCCCCGGGCGGTAAACACGGGAAGTACACGGGGGTGGCCCCTGTCAACGCCCGGACAGCGACCGTGTACGGTCCCGTTCGCCACCCAAGCCGATCACCCGTGGGGAGTCCGGTTGGGTGTCGATTGAGTAACAGACCTTGATGTGAGGCAAAATCTCCGCCTCAGGTCGGGCACAAGACCGGCCTCTCACGCGTTACGTGCGCTGGAGACACCGCAGACACCCAGAGGGGGAGAGCGACATGGCAACCGATTACGACACGCCACGCAAGACCGATGACGACCTCAACGAGGACAGCATCGAAGAGCTGAAGGCGCGGCGGAACGACAAGTCCACCTCGACCGTCGACGTCGACGAGTTCGAGGCAGCGGAAGGGCTCGAACTGCCCGGCGCGGACCTGTCCAACGAAGAGCTGGCCGTCCGCGTGCTGCCCAAGCAGCAGGACGAGTTCACGTGCATGAGCTGCTTCCTGGTGCACCACCGCAGCCAGCTCGCGCGGGAGAAGAACGGCCAGCCGATCTGCCGCGACTGCGACTGAGCGGCCGCGGCGACCGAGAGCGGGAAGAAGCCGTGACGGGAAACGGACGCAAACGCCTGCGCCTGGGACGGCGCGAGGCTCGCGACGGCCTGTCCGGCGGCGCACGTGACGACGAGCGAGGCCACGCGGCCTCGCTCGCGCCTGCACAACCGGCCGCCGCTGCCGACTCCGACGCGAGCGACAACGGCGTCGCAGTCGAGCGCGTGGCGGGCCGCGAAGCGGACCTGGACCGACCAACCGGGTCCCGCGGCCGGGTCGCGGCCGTGAAGAACGGCGTACGCAAGGGCGGCAGCCTCGCCAAGATGGGCCTGGGACGGCTCGCGGACCGCATCATCGAGGCCGCGCCACGCATCCCGGTGCGCGACCTGGCGACGCTGCGGCGGCAGTTCCCCGGGCTCGGCCCGGAGGAGATCGCCGACAAGCTGGTCGCCGGTGCGGCCGGCGGCACCTCCACGGTGGGGGCGGGGGTAGGGGCGGCGGCGATGCTTCCGGTGCCGCCCGCGATGCCCACCGAACTGGCGGCCGAGATCACCGGAGTCGCGCTGATAGAGCTCAAGCTCATCGCGGAGCTGTACGAGGTCTACGGGCAGCGGCCGGAGGGTTCGCTCAAGGACCGCACCACCGTGTACCTCAACTCCTGGTCCGAGGAACGCGGCATCGATGTCAGAAAACCGGCCACGATAAACGCCGCGCTCGGCAGCCGGATGAAGCGCGATCTGCGCCAGCGGATCATGAAGCGCATGGTCCGGAGCGTGCCGAACCTGATCCCCTTCATGGTGGGTGCGGCCGTGGGCGCCCTGATGAACCGCAGGGACACCCACAACCTCGCCGCACGCATCCGCAAGGACCTGCGCGCCCGTCAGGTCCCCTGGGACGCGCTGAAGGAGCAGCCCCCGCTGGAGAAGAAGGACCGGCTCCCGATGGCCGACCCCGACCAGGTCAAGGCGATCGACCCGGCCGACCCCGGCCCGGAAACCGGCCGCTGATCAAGCTCCTCGTACGGCCGGAACGTCTCGCCCCGGCCGCGACGGCAGTACCGCTGCCGCGTCCGTACCGCCTTCGCGGGCTCAGCGCCCCGCGTCGCCACCGAGCGCCGCCGCCAGTCGCTCGGGGTTGCGGGTGGACAGGTACAGGTAAGGAGTCGGGTCCTCGGGGTCGGTGACCTCGACCCGCAGGCCCGTGCGGATGTAGCTGCGCAGCAGCATGAACGCGCGCGTATCGGCCTTGTGCGTACGCCAGGCCGCGCACTCCTCGGCGTCCATCACATGGCTGTCGCCGAGCGCGGACAACGGGATCCGTGCCTCGCCCGCGACCAGCGAGTCCGCCACCACGCGAATCCGTACCGAGCCGTACGAGCTGATCACCACGGCCGCCACCGCGGTGCCCGCGACCAGGCCGCCGAGCAGGGCGAGTGCGCCGAAGGGCAGCATGATCAGGCCGCCCGAGACCCCCACCAGGACGGCCACGAACCACCAGGAGCGCGGCGCGGTCAGACGTTCTTCGTACTCAGTGGCGGAGGTCTGCATGTCCCAAGCTTGGCACGCCCGGTGGGGTCCCTTGCCGGGAGGTGGGCCGGGCCGCTCGGCGAACGCCCGGGGCGGGCCCGGCCGGGCGGCGGCCGGGGCCACCGGCACATGCCGCGGACACGAAGGGTTCCCTGAGCCGACCGCGCGGTAAGGTCTCGGCCTGTGAGTCGTACAACTTCTGCCCTGACCCCTCCGGCCGACGCCGTCGTGCCCGAGCGGCATCCCGAAGCCCCCGCGCCGGGCGAGCTGCTCGGCTCCCACTACGGCCAGTGTTTCGGCTGCGGTGGCGGGCAGCCGCACGGGCTCCATCTGGAGGCCAGGGCGGGCGAAGGACTGCGCGTCACCGCGGAGTTCACCGTGCGCGAGGTGCATCAGGGAGCGCCCGGCCTCGCCCACGGCGGCATTCTGACCACCGCCCTGGACGAGACGCTCGGCTCGTTGAACTGGCTGCTGCGCGCCATCGCGGTCACCGGCCGTCTGGAGACCGACTTCAAGCGGCCGGTGCCCGTCGGCTCGGTGCTGCACCTGGAGGCCGAGGTCACGGCGGTCGCCGGACGCAAGATCTACTCGACGGCCACCGGACGCATCGGCGGCCCCGAAGGACCCGTCGCGGTCCGGGCCGACGCCCTGTTCATCCAGGTCAAGGTCGAGCACTTCATCGACAACGGCCGCCCCGAGGAGATCAAGGCCGCCATGGAGGACCCGGACCAGGTCCGCCGGGCCCGCGCCTTCGAGGTGAACCCGTGACCGGGGGCGGCGCCGTCGAAGTACTGCTGCGACGTATCGACCCCGAGGTGCCGTTGCCGCGGTACGAGCATCCCGGCGACGCGGGTGCCGATCTGCGGACCACCGAGGCGTGCGAACTGGCCCCGGGGGAGCGGGTGGTGCTGCCGACCGGTGTCGCGATCGCCCTGCCCGAGGGGCATGCCGCCTTCGTGCACCCGCGGTCCGGTCTCGCCGCCCGCTGCGGAGTCGCACTGGTGAATGCCCCAGGGACCATCGATGCCGGGTACCGTGGAGAGATCAAGGTAATCGTGGTGAATCTCGACCCGCGCGAATCCGTGGGGTTCGAGCGATTCGACCGGATTGCCCAACTGGTCGTCCAACAGGTTGAGAAGGCCCGCTTCCACGAGGTGGCGGAACTTCCCGGATCTGTCCGGGCCGAAGGGGGCTTCGGGTCCACCGGCGGTCATGCCGCGGTGGACGGACCGGAGATCCCCGGCCCGGTACGGCAAGGACCGGGGGACAGTGGGCAAGAGGGCGGGAATCGATACGCGTCGGTCGTATCCGACCGGGAAGGACAGTGACGTGTTCGGACGTCGCAACAAGAAGGAATCCGCCGCGGAGGCGGAGGCGGCGAGCGGGGCCGAGCAGGTCGACGTCGACGACGTCGCGGCGGACGAACCCGGTCCCGGCGCCGAGCGTGCCCGGCTCGAGCCGGAGCCGCGTCCGGACGGGCCTTGGGACAGCACCGAGGTGAAGGACCCCGCCGAGGGCCGGGTCGACCTCGGCGGACTCTTCGTCCCCGGTGTCGAGGGCATGGAGCTGCGGGTCGAGGTCGCCGGAGACGCCATCGTCGCCGCGACGGTCGTACTGCGCGACAGCGCCGTACAGCTGCAGGCCTTCGCCGCACCCAAGCGCGAGGGCATCTGGGGCGAGGTGCGCGAGGAGATCGCCACCGGCATCACGCAGCAGGGCGGTGTGATCGACGAGGTCGAGGGTCCGCTCGGCTGGGAGCTGCGGGCCCAGGTGCCCGTGAAGCTGCCGGACGGCACCGGCGGTTTCCAGGTCGTACGGTTCGTCGGCGTGGACGGTCCCCGCTGGTTCCTGCGCGGTGTGATCTCCGGCCAGGGCGCGGTGCAGCCGCAGGCCGCCGGTCTGCTGGAGCAGATCTTCCGGGACACCGTCGTGGTCCGTGGCGAAGGGCCGATGGCCCCGCGCGACCCGATCGTCCTCAAGCTGCCCGACGACGCCCAGATGGTCGCCGAGGGCGGTGTCAAGCAGGAGGACCAGGCCGGCTCCCGCTTCTCCGGCGGCGTGGACCAGCTCGCCCGCGGCCCGGAGATCACCGAGATCCGCTGAGCGCACCGGCTCGCACACCACCGGCCCAAGGGCCGTGCCCGCAGGACCTCTCCCGTCGGCACGGCCCTTGGGTCTGTCCGGGGCCGCCCCGCATCAGGGTTGTGTCAAGGACATGCACCCGTGTGCCCTCCCGCCCGCAATGTCCACATTGGCCGCTGTAACGTCGGCAGGCAGTGCAGATGGGGGACACGGGAAGACAATGGGGCCATGGGACGAGGCAAGCTCCGCATCTATCTGGGAGCGGCACCCGGAGTGGGCAAGACCTACGCGATGCTTTCCGAGGCACATCGGCGGGTGGAGCGCGGCACCGACTGTGTGGTCGCCTACGTCGAGCACCACGACCGGCCGCGGACCGAGGTCATGCTGCACGGCCTGGAACACGTCCCCCGCCGGGAGCTGACCCACCGCGGCGCGCGCTTCACGGAGATGGACGTCGACGCCGTACTGGACCGGCGCCCGGCCGTCGCCCTGGTCGACGAACTCGCCCACACCAACGTCCCCGGCTCCCGCAACGCCAAGCGCTGGCAGGACGTCGAGGAACTGCTCGCCGTCGGCATCGACGTCGTCTCCACCGTGAACATCCAGCACCTGGAGTCGCTCGGTGACGTGGTCGAGTCGATAACCGGCGTGCGGCAGCAGGAGACGGTGCCCGACGAGGTGGTGCGCAGGGCCGACCAGATAGAGCTGGTCGACATGTCCCCGCAGGCACTGCGGCGGCGGATGGCGCACGGCAACATCTATCAGCCCGACAAGGTCGACGCGGCCCTGTCGAACTACTTCCGCCCCGGAAACCTCACCGCCCTGCGCGAACTGGCGCTGCTGTGGGTCGCCGACCGGGTCGACGAGTACCTCCAGCAGTACCGCGGCGAACACGGCATCCGCTCCACCTGGCAGGCCCGGGAACGCATCGTTGTCGGCCTCACCGGCGGCCCCGAGGGCAGCACCCTGATCCGGCGGGCCGCGCGGATGGCCGCCAAGGGCTCGGGCAGCGAGATCCTCGCCGTCTACATCGCCCGCAGCGACGGCCTGACCGCAGCCTCGCCCAAGGAACTCGCCGTCCAGCGCACCCTCGTCGAGGACCTGGGCGGCACCTTCCACCACGTCATCGGCGACGACATCCCCTCCGCGCTCCTGGAGTTCGCCCGCGGGGTCAACGCCACCCAGATCGTGCTCGGCTCCAGCCGCCGCAAGGCGTGGCAGTACATCTTCGGGCCGGGCGTCGGGGTGACCGTGGCCCGTGACTCCGGGCCCGACCTCGACGTACACATCGTCACCCACGAGGAGGCCGCCAAGGGCCGCGGACTCCCGGTGGCCCGGGGTGCCCGGCTCGGGCGGCAGCGGATTCTCTGGGGCTGGCTGGTCGGGGTCGCCGGGCCCCTGCTGCTCACCCTCCAGCTGACGAACCTCGACGCACACCTCGGGCTCGCCAACGACGTCCTGCTCTTCTTGACCCTGACCGTCGCGGCGGCCCTGCTCGGCGGACTGCTCCCGGCCCTGGTCTCCGCCGCGGTCGGCTCACTGCTCCTGAACTGGTTCTTCACCCCGCCCGTCCACGAGATCACCATCGCCGACCCCAAGAACTTCCTGGCCCTGATGATCTTCGTCGCGGTCGCGGTGGCCGTGGCCTCGGTGGTCGACCTGGCGGCGCGCCGTACCCACCAGGCCGCCCGGCTGCGCGCCGAGGCCGAGATCCTCGCCTTCCTCGCGGGCAGCGTGCTGCGCGGCGAGACCACCCTGGACGCCCTGCTCGAACGGGTACGGGAGACCTTCGCGATGGACGCGGTGGCCCTGCTCGAACGCGAGAACGAGGTCGAGCCCTGGACCGTCGCGGGCAGTGTCGGGTCAACCGCCGTCGAGCGGCCCGAGGACGCCGATGTGGACGTGCCGGTCAGCGACACCATGGCCCTGGCGCTCAGCGGCCGGGTGCTGCCCGCCGAGGACCGGCGCGTCCTCGCCGCGTTCGCCGCCCAGGCCGCGGTGGTCCTGGACCGGCAGCGGCTGCGGTCCGAGGCGGAACGGTCCCGCAGGCTCGCGGAGGGCAACCGCATCCGTACCGCCCTGCTCGCCGCCGTCAGCCACGACCTGCGCACGCCGCTCGCCGGGATCAAGGCGTCCGTCAGCTCACTGCGCTCCGACGACGTGGCCTGGTCCGAGGAGGACCAGGCGGAACTGCTCGCCGGGATCGAGGACGGCGCGGACCGGCTGGACCACCTGGTCGGCAATCTGCTCGACATGTCCCGGCTGCAGACCGGCACCGTCACCCCGCTCATCCGCGAGCTCGACCTCGACGAGGTCGTGCCGATGGCACTCGTCGGGGTGCCCGAGTCCAGCGTCGGGCTCGACATCCCCGAGTCGCTGCCGATGGTCGCCGTGGACCCCGGGCTCCTTGAACGCGCGGTCGCCAACGTCGTCGAGAACGCGGTCAAGTACAGCCCCGACGGCCTGCGCGTCGTGGTCGCCGCCAGCGCGCTGGGCGAGCGCGTGGAACTGCGCGTCGTCGACCGCGGCCCCGGCGTCCCCGACGACGCCAAGGAACGCATCTTCGCGCCCTTCCAGCGCCACGGCGACGCCCCGCGCGGCGTCGGGGTGGGCCTGGGCCTCGCCGTCGCCCGCGGCTTCGTCGAGGCGATGGACGGCACCCTCAGCGCGGAGGACACCCCCGGCGGCGGGCTCACCATGGTGCTCACCCTGCGCGCCGCGACCGCCGCCCGCCCGGCACCCGCCGTGGCAGAGGCCGCCCCGCGACCAGTGGGGACCGGCAGCACACGGCAACAGAGGGCCGCGGTGAGCAACAAGCGGTGAGCAACGCACAGTGACGCCCGGCCGCGGTCGGTGACAGCGGCCGGGCAGGACTGAAGCAATCCAGCAGAAGCAATCCAGCAGCAGCAACCCAGCAGAAGCAACGCAGCAGAGCACACGCGACACAGCAGCACAGAAAGGCAGGCGCAGATGCCGCAGCCCTCCTCCGGGCCGGGCGCCGCGAGCGCGACCAGAGTTCTCGTCGTCGACGACGAACCGCAGATCGTGCGCGCGCTCGTCATCAACCTCCGGGCACGGGGATACGAGGTCGACGCGGCCGCCGACGGCACCGACGCCCTCCGGCTCGCCGCCGCCCGGCACCCCCATGTGGTCGTCCTCGACCTCGGACTGCCCGACATGGACGGTGTAGAGGTGATCCGCGGCCTGCGCGGCTGGACCCGCGTACCGATCCTGGTGCTCTCCGCCCGGCACAGCTCCGACGAGAAGGTCGAGGCGCTGGACGCGGGCGCCGACGACTACGTCACCAAACCCTTCGGGATGGACGAACTCCTGGCCCGGCTGCGCGCCGCCGTACGTCGCGCGGAGCCCACCGGGCCGGGGGAGGAGGACGTACTCGTCGCCACCGAGGCGTTCACGGTGGACCTGGCGGCCAAGAAGGTCAACCGGGACGGCCGGGACGTGCGTCTGACGCCCACCGAGTGGCACCTCCTGGAGGTCCTGGTGCGCAACGCGGGCCGTCTGGTCAGCCAGAAGCAGCTGCTCCAGGAGGTCTGGGGCCCCTCGTACGGCACCGAGACCAACTATCTGCGCGTCTACATGGCACAGCTGCGCCGCAAACTGGAGGCCGACCCGGCCCACCCGCGCCACTTCATCACCGAACCGGGCATGGGGTACCGCTTCGAGAGCTGAACCGGCCGCTCGTACCCGTCCCGCGCGCCGAAGCTGGACGATGCGCGGACCGTGTGTGCGAGATGCTGCACAGTCGCGCGCACCTGTTCACTTGACGTCAACGGCCGCGGGTACGCTTCCCCTATGAGTGCCTCTTCGCGTTCTGGAAAGCCGGCCGGCCGGTTCCGGCGCATGCTCGACCGGTTCGCCGACATCTCGGCGTCCCAGGAGGATCTCGAATCGGAAGAGCTGAGAGAGGACGCCGCCGAGACCGCCGGCTGTACCCGGATCGGTGACTGCCAGGACCGTCAGATCGTGACCGTCACTGGTACCTTGCGCACGGTAACCCTGCGGCCACGCGCCGGAGTTCCGGCCCTGGAAGCCGAACTCTTCGACGGCTCGGCCCCGCTGGACGTGGTATGGCTGGGACGGCGCTCGATCGTGGGCATCGAACCCGGCCGCAGGCTGATAGCCTCCGGCCGCATCTCGCTCAGCCACGGCCGCCGGGTGCTCTTCAACCCGAAGTACGAACTCAGACCGCTCGGACGGGAGTAACTCTTGACGTCCCTCGACAAGCCGACCGGACAGCGCGAGACGCAGGACGGCAGCGCTGACCAGGACGACTCCAGGGCCGTGACGGAGGCCGCCCTCTTCGAGGCGTTCGGCGGCCTGCGCGGCATGGTGGAGACGGTGCTCCCCGGCCTGTTGTTCGTGACCATCTACACGATCAACAAGGACCTGCACGTCTCCGCCATCGCGGCGCTCGCGGTCTCACTGCTGCTGGTCGCGGTCCGCCTGGTCCGCAGGGACACCGTCAAGCACGCCTTCAGCGGCGTCTTCGGTGTGGCCTTCGGCGTGATCTTCGCGACCGTCACCGGCAACGCCAAGGACTTCTACCTGCCGGGCATGCTCTACACCCTCGGCCTCGCCCTGGCGTACATCATCACCACGCTCGCCGGAGTGCCGCTGATCGGACTGATCCTCGGCCCGGTGTTCAAGGAGAACCTCTCCTGGCGCACCCGCAACCCCGGCCGCAAGTCCGCGTACGCCAAGGCCAGTTACGCCTGGGGCCTGATCCTGCTCGCCAAGTGCGCGATCCTCTTCCCGCTGTACTGGTGGGCCGACACCGAGCAGCTCGGCTGGGTCCTGGTCGCTCTGAAGATCCCGCCGTTCCTGCTCGCCGTGTACCTGACCTGGCTCTTCCTCGCGAAGGCGCCCGCGCCCATCGACGTCTTCGCCGAGATGGAAGCGGCGGAGGCAGCGGAGGCCGCCGAGAAGGAGGAGCGGGAACGCCGTGCGTCACCGGAGCACGGGGCGGACGCGGAGACCGCGGACACCCCGGCCGGTACGAGCGGCCGCCACCGACGCGATTCCTGAGCACCGCACCGGACGTGAGAAGGGGCCCGCCACCAGGCAGGGCCCCTTCTCACGTCTCGTCCCGTCCCGCGGTGCGCACGGTCCCCCGTACGCACCGCCCGGGCTCAGTCCCCGTCCCCCCGGCGCACCGAGAGCAGGTCCTCCAGCTGCTCCTCGCGGGCCTGGGCCGCCACGAACAGCAGCTCGTCGCCCTCTTCCAGGGAGTCCTCGGGGGTGGGGGCCAGGACCCGGTTCCCGCGGATGATGGTGACCAGCGAGGTGTCCTCGGGCCACTCGACCTCGCCGACGCGGGTGCCCGCGATCGCCGACTCCGGCGGCAGGGTCAGCTCGACCAGGTTGGCATCGCCGTGGCTGAAGCGCAGCAGGCGCACCAGGTCGCCCACGCTGACCGCCTCCTCGACCAGGGCGGACATCAGACGCGGCGTGGAGACCGCGACATCGACGCCCCAGGCCTCGGTGAACAGCCATTCGTTCTTCGGGTTGTTGACCCGCGCGACCACCCTCGGCACCCCGTACTCGGTCTTGCCGAGCAGCGAGACGACCAGATTGACCTTGTCGTCACCGGTCGCGGCGATGACCACGTTGCAGCGCTGCAGCGCGGCCTCGTCGAGGGAGGTGATCTCACAGGCGTCGGCGAGCAGCCACTCCGCCTGCGGTACGCGCTCGACCGAGATGGCGGTCGGCGCCTTGTCGATGAGCAGGACCTCGTGGCCGTTCTCAAGGAGCTCGCCCGCGATGGAACGGCCCACCGCCCCGGCTCCGGCAATGGCGACCCTCATCAGTGACCGCCTTCCTCGGGGCCCTCGGCGAACGCCGCCTCGACCTTCTCGACCTCGTCCGTACGCATCATCACGTGCACCAGGTCGCCCTCCTGGAGAACCGTCTGCGAGGTGGGCAGGACCGCCTCGCCGAGCCGGGTCAGGAAGGCGACGCGCACCCCGGTCTCCTCCTGCAGGCGGCTGATCCGCTCGCCCACCCAGGAGTTGGCGGCATGCACCTCGGCGAGCTGCACACCGCCCGTCGGGTCGCGCCACAGCGGCTCCGAACCCGAGGGCAGCAGACGACGCAGCATCTGGTCCGCGGTCCAGCGCACGGTGGCCACGGTCGGGATGCCCAGACGCTGGTAGACCTCCGCACGGCGCGGGTCGTAGATCCGGGCGGCGACGTTCTCGATGCCGAACATCTCGCGGGCGACTCGCGCGGCGATGATGTTGGAATTGTCACCGCTGGAGACGGCGGCGAAGGCGCCCGCCTCCTCGATGCCCGCCTCGCGCAGGGTGTCCTGGTCGAAGCCGACACCCGTCACCCTGCGCCCGCCGAAGCCGGCGCCGAGCCGACGGAACGCGGTGGGGTCCTGGTCGACCACCGCGACGGTGTGCCCTTGTTGTTCCAGGGTCTGCGCGAGGGCGGAGCCCACTCGTCCGCAGCCCATGATGACGATGTGCACCTACCTGTACCCCGCAGTTCTGGTCTCGCCGCTGACCTGCGAATACACCCTGCTCACACTTCTTTCTCAGTCCAGGGAACAACGTCGGGCCACCGGCGTCGGCCCGGGCCCCGCTGCCGAGCTTATGCCGCACGCCCCGCAACACCGACACCCCGTGCGCAAAGCAGGGGTGACGGCGGCGCCGGAAACCCTGCCCACGTCGCCCTCGCGGCAACCGCGGCCCGGGCGACCGATGGACGTCTCGTCAAGAAAACATGAGCCGCTTTAGCGAGGCTCTGGCGCAAGCCTTACGATCCTCTGCGTGTCCAAACTGACCGACGTGCCCAAACGGATCCTCATCGGGCGCGCACTGCGCAGCGACCGGCTCGGTGAAACGCTCCTTCCCAAACGCATCGCGCTCCCCGTCTTCGCCTCGGACCCGCTGTCCTCGGTGGCGTACGCGCCCGGCGAAGTACTCCTGGTCCTGTCCATCGCGGGTGTGTCGGCCTATCACTTCAGCCCGTGGATCGCGCTCGCGGTCGTCGTGCTGATGTTCACCGTCGTCGCCTCCTACCGGCAGAACGTGCACGCCTACCCCAGCGGCGGCGGCGACTACGAGGTGGCCAACACCAACCTCGGCCCCAAGGCGGGTCTCACCGTCGCCAGCGCCCTGCTGGTCGACTACGTCCTGACCGTCGCGGTGTCCATCTCCTCCGGCGTGGAGAACCTCGGCTCGGCCATCCCGTTCGTGGTCGAGAACAAGGTGCTCTGCGCCGTCGCCGTCGTGGTGCTCCTGACGCTGATGAACCTGCGCGGCGTGAAGGAGTCCGGCAAGCTCTTCGCGATCCCCACGTACGTCTTCGTGTTCGGCGTGTTCGCCATGATCTGCTGGGGCGCGTACCGCGGTCTGGTCCTGGACGACACCATGCGCGCGCCGACCTCGGACCTCGAGATCCACCCCGAGCACGAGGGTCTCGCCGGATTCGCGCTGGTCTTCCTGCTGCTGCGGGCCTTCTCCTCCGGCTGTGCCGCGCTCACCGGCGTCGAGGCGATCAGCAACGGTGTCCCCGCCTTCCGCAAGCCCAAGAGCAAGAACGCGGCGACCACGCTGGCGATGATGGGCCTGCTCGCCGTCACCATGTTCTGCGGCATCATCGGCCTGGCCGCCGCCACCAAGGTGCGGATGGCCGAGAACCCGGCCAAGGACCTCCTCGACAAGGGGGTGCCGGTCGGCGAGGACTACGTCCAGGATCCCGTCATCTCCCAGGTCGCCGCGGCGGTCTTCGGCGACGGCACGTTCTTCTTCATCCTGCTCGCCGCGGCCACGGCACTGGTCCTCTTCCTCGCCGCGAACACCGCGTACAACGGTTTCCCGCTGCTCGGCTCGATCCTCGCCCAGGACCGTTACCTGCCGCGCCAGTTGCACACCCGCGGCGACCGGCTCGCCTTCTCCAACGGCATCGTGCTGCTCGCGGGCGCGGCCGCCCTGCTGATCGTGATCTACGGCGCCGACTCGACCCGCCTGATCCAGCTCTACATCGTCGGCGTCTTCGTCTCCTTCACGCTCAGCCAGATCGGCATGGTCCGGCACTGGAACCGTCACCTGCTCACCGAGAAGGACCCCGCCGCGCGCCGCCGCATGCACCGCTCGCGCGCGATCAACGGTTTCGGCGCCTTCTTCACCGGCCTCGTCCTGGTCGTCGTCCTGCTGACCAAGTTCACCCACGGCGCCTGGGTCGCCCTCCTCGGCATGGTCATCTTCTACGTGACCATGAGCGCCGTACGCCGCCACTACGACGCGGTCGCCGAGGAGATCTCCGCCCCCGAGACCCCCTCCGACGACATCGTCCGCCCCTCGCGGGTCCACTCGATCGTCCTGGTCTCCAAGATCCACCGGCCCACCCTGCGGGCCCTGTCCTACGCGAAGTTGATGCGCTCGGACACCCTGGAGGCGCTGAGCGTCGACGTCGACCCGGACGAGACCAAGGCCCTCAGGGCCGAGTGGGACCGCCGCGGCATAGACGTACCGCTGAAGGTCCTCGCCTCGCCCTACCGCGAGATCACCCGGCCCATCATCGAGTACGTGAAGAGCCGCCGCCGCGAGTCCCCGCGCGACGTGGTCAGCGTGATCATCCCCGAGTACGTCGTGGGCCACTGGTACGAGCACCTGCTGCACAACCAGAGCGCACTGCGCCTCAAGGGCAGGCTGCTGTTCACCCCCGGTGTCATGGTCACCTCCGTCCCGTACCAGCTGGAGTCCTCGGAGGCCGCCAAGCAGCGCGCCCGCAAGCGTGCCGAGTGGAACGCGCCCGGTTCGGTCCGCCGCGGCCCCGTCGAGAAGCGCCCGAAGGACACGGCAAAGACGAACGGCAAGGGCTGAGCGGAGCGGCCGGGGCCGGGTGGCAAGGGCCGGAGGCAGCCGGAAACCGCTGGTGGTGATCGGCGGTTCCGGGCGGGCCTAGACTGGTGGGCTGGCGTCGGTGTCGTCACGTCGAGGCGGATCACGGGGTGTGCGCAGTGCACATGCCCCGCCCCTCACCGGCGCGCCCGCAGCCAGCCAGTCGACCGGCCGTCCTTCCCCGTAGCTCTGGAGCCACCCCGCATGTCGTCAGAACCCAGGAAATCTCCGGTGGGCCGGGACAACTCGGCCGCGGGCCAAGGGAAGTCCGCGGCGGGGGAGGCCAAGCCCGCGGCAGGAGAGAAGACGTCGCTGGTGGGCCAGGAGTTCGAGGTCGAGGTCGGCCCGGTGGCCCACGGCGGCCACTGCATCGCGCGGACCGAGGCGGGCCAGGTCCTCTTCGTACGGCACACGCTGCCCGGCGAGCGGGTCGTGGCGCGGGTGACCGAGGGCGACGAGGGCGCGCGCTTCCTGCGGGCCGACGCCGTGGAAATCCTCGAGCCCGCCAAGGACCGCGTAGCGGCGCCCTGCCCGTACGCCGGCCCCGGCCGCTGCGGCGGCTGCGACTGGCAGCACGCCAAGCCCGGCGCCCAGCGCCGCCTCAAGGGCGAGGTGATCGCCGAGCAACTCCAGCGGCTCGCGGGCCTCACCCCCGAGGAGGCGGGCTGGGACGGCACCGTCATGCCGGCCCCCGGCGACAAGCTCCCCGCGGGCGAGGTGCCCGCCTGGCGGACGCGGGTGCAGTACGCGGTCGACGCGGACGGCCGGGTGGGCCTGCGACGGCACCGCTCCCACGAGGTCGAGGTCATCGACCACTGCATGATCGCGGCCCCCGGCGTCGACGAACTCGGCATCGAACGCCGCGAATGGCCGGGCATGGACACAGTCGAGGCGATCGCCGCGACCGGCTCCCAGGACCGTCAGGTCATCCTCACCCCGCGCCCCGGCGGCAGGCTCCCTCTGGTCGAACTCGACCGCCCCGTCTCGGTGTTGCGCGTCCACGAGCGCGACGGCAGCGTCCACCGCGTCCACGGCAGGCCCTTCGTCCGCGAACGCGCCGCCGACCACACCTGGCGCGTCGGCGCCGGAGGCTTCTGGCAGGTCCACCCGCAGGCCGCGGACGTCCTGGTGGAGGCGGCCATGCAGGGCCTGATGCCCCGCAAGGGCGAGATGGCGCTCGACCTGTACTGCGGAGTCGGCCTGTTCGCCGGCGCCCTGGCCGACCGCCTCGGCGACAAGGGCGCCGTCCTCGGCATCGAATCCTCCAAGCGCGCGGTCGAGGACGCCCGCCACAACCTCCAGGACTTCGACCGCGTCCGCATCGAACACGGCAAGGTCGACTCGGTCCTCCCCCGAACCGGCATCACCGAAGTAGACCTGATCCTCCTTGACCCGCCGCGCGCGGGCGCCGGCCGCCCCACTGTGGAACACCTCGCCTCGCTGGGAGCACGTCGCATCGCGTATGTGGCGTGCGACCCGGCGGCGTTGGCGCGGGACATCGGGTATTTCGGTGAAGTGGGGTATCGGGTGCGGACGTTGAGGGCGTTTGATTTGTTTCCGATGACGCATCATGTCGAGTGCGTCGCGATCCTTGAGCCTGCCGAAAAGGGTCGCTGACCTGGCGTTTCTCCGAGTGTGCGTTATGGGCGTTACGTGCGTTAGGTGCGATACCTTGACGCATATTCGACGCACGTGACGCACGATTGACGCACGGACGGCGCGGTTTCTGATGGGTCGTCATGCGTGATTGGCGACCGCCGGGCGGAGCCCTCGGCTGGGTGGCGGTGGGCACCTTGAAGTGGCCGGGACGCTGGCTGCCGAGCTGTTGACTGCCTCTGCCTGTCCGCCTCTCGACAGTGACGTTCCGTGATGCGAGGTTCGCGCGCTCGTGAGGGGGCGTCCGCTGGGTCAACTGATCAGGCAGGCCGGTTCGTGGATGCGGCGTCCGGGGCGAGCTGCTTCCTCCACTGAAAACCCTGCTGGACAGGGCCCTGGAAGATCCCATCCCGCTGGAGAACGTCCCCGAGGGGCTGCACCTGCGGTCCGTCACCACCACGCGGGACGGAATCGACGCCGCCTTCGCCGGCCGTTCGGTCGCCTTTCGGCAGGGTTCGTCCGCCGCCGGGTAGGAGTGGTCGTCTCAGGCGGGGCCGGGGAGGGGGCGCCGGGCGACCTCGTGGGCGTCGTCCGGTGGTACGCCCAGCATGCGCAGGACCATCTCGGCCAGGTTCACCGCGGCCTCGTCACCGTCCAGGTCGGGGCGGGTGAACCTCAGCTCCACCAGGGACAGCAGGGTGCCGCCCAGTGCGGACAGGGCCACAGTCGGGTCGGCGACGGTGAAGCGGCCGGAGGCCGTGCCGACCTCGATGTCACGCAGCGCCCGCCGGGCCAGGCCGTTGTCCGAGTGGATGTGACCGAGGCCCCGACGGCGCAGGACCTGCATCAGTTCGGGGTGGGAGTCGGCCATGCGTGCGCTGAGGCGGAAGCCCGCCGCGACGAGCTCCGCAGGGTCGTCGATCTCCGCCAGGCGCTGGTCGAAGTTCCGGCCGTACTCCTCCAGGGCGTCCACCACCGCCGCCTCGAACAGCTCGGCCTTCGACTCGAAGTGGTTGTAGAAGGAGCCGAAGCCCACGTCGGCACGCTCGGCGATTGCCTGGATGCTGATGCCGGTGTCCCCGCTGTCGGCGAGTATCTGCCGGGCGGCGCGAATGAGCGCGCTACGGGTCTCCGCGCGACGTCGCTCGAATCGGTTGCTGGGCGGGGCTGACGTAGGCATGCGCAAAGTCTAACCGCGCAGGCGATGGCGACTGCAGTTCTGATGTATCCATCATTTTCTGCCGGGAGCATCTTGACGACGGAACTGTCAAAGTTGATGATTTCCTCATTACGGCAATGTTGCTCGGAGGGCACCATGTCTGAAACACGCGTCCACGGGGCCGATGCCAAGACGGCCCACCAGGACCTGCACAGCGAACAGGGAGCCCTGCGGGGCGAGCATCCCGGCCGCTCCCGGAATCCCGTGATCAAGGTCGCGGACCTGGCCTGGCTGGAGTTCGAGAAGCCCGACCTGAGGCGGGCCGAGGTCTTCGCCCGGGACTTCGGCTTCCAGGTCGCCGCGCGCACCGAGAGCGAGCTGTGGCTGCGCGGCACGTTCGCCGGCTCGCCGTGCATGGTGATCCGGCGCGGGCGTACGTCCCGCTTCATCGGCCCGGCGTTCCGTGCGGAGGAGCGGCCCGATCTGGACCGGCTGGCGCGGGCCACCGGGTCCGACGTGCGTGACGCGGACGTGCCCGGCGGCGGAAAGGCTGTCGACCTGCTCGATCCGTCCGGCTTCCCGGTGCGGGTGGTGCACTGCGGCGAGCAGCTGCCGGCGCTGCCCGAGCAGCCGCCGCTGCTGCTCAACTTCGGCACGGACCATCGTCGTACGAACGCCACGCAGCGCCCGCCGCGCGAGCCGTCCCGGATCCAGCGGCTGGGCCACGTCGTCCTGGAGACCCGCGTGTTCGGCCGGGCCCTGGACTGGTACCTGGACACGCTGGGGATGATCGTGTCCGACTTCCTCTTCCTGGACGGGCAGCGCGACCGCGGTCCGACCATGGCGTTCATCCGCTGCGACCTCGGCAGCGTGCCGGCCGACCATCACACGCTGGCCATGCACCTGGGACCGGGGACCGGTTATGTCCACTCCGCCTACCAGGTCACCGACCTGGACTCGATCGCCGTCGGCGGCGAATACCTCAAGGAACGCGGATACGAGCGCAGCTGGGGCGTTGGTCGGCACATCCAGGGAAGCCAGCTCTTCGACTACTGGCGTGACCCCGACCGCTTCATGCTGGAGCACTTCGCCGACGGCGACCTGTTCTCCAGCGACGTCGAGCCCGGGTGGGCGCCCATGTCGACCAGCGGTCTTGCCCAGTGGGGTCCACCGGCCACGCGTGACTTCCTCGGCGCGAGTCCCTCCCCGCAGCGGGTCCGCGACGTCATCCAGGCCCTGCGCGGCGACAACGAGATGGACCCGGCGCGCCTGCTGGGCCTGCTCAGAGCCGCCAAGTCCTGAACCCCCAATCCCCTCACGAAGGTACTGACATGAGCACCAACGTCCTGCGCACCGCCGACGGATGGTGGGTCGTCCGTCCCCAAGCTCTCGACTCCGCTCGAGCAGGGGAGACCCCAATCCACCGGGCCATCCCTTTCGACACCAAGGCCACCACCACCGCCGAGCTGATCGCCGACCGTGACGCCGTACGAGAGGCGGCACGCTCGACCGAGGCGGGCACGCCCGTTGCCGACCTGGCCGTCCTCTCGCCGGTCACCACCCCCTGCCGGGTGGTCGCCCAGATGGTCAACTACCGCAGCCACGCCCGTGATTCGGGCTTCACGGGCGACATCCCGCCCGCCTTCTTCCGCAAGGCGTCCGGCTCGGTCAGCGGACCCGGCGACACCGTCGTACGGCCCTCGCACGTGAAGTTCCTCGACTACGAGGTCGAACTCGGGCTCGTCATGGGCGCCACCCTGCCCATCGGCACCACGGTCGAGGAGCGGGACCTGCCGTCGTATGTCGCCGGGCTCGTCGTCACCAACGACGTCAGCGCGCGCGACGTCCAGCTGACCAAGACGCAGTTCTACGAGAGCAAGTCCTACCCGACCTTCACGCCGACCGGCCCGTACCTCGCCCTGCTGGAGCCGGAGGACTTCGCCCATCTCCTCGACCTCAGGCTGAAGCTGTCGGTCAACGGCGAGCTGCGCCAGGACCGCACCCTCGCCGACATGATCGTCCGCCCGGCGCAGGCCCTCACCCTGCTGGCTCGATTCCAGACCCTCGACCCCGGCGACCTGCTGCTGACCGGCACGCCCGGCGGCACGGCCCTCAAGGCCCCGCCGAAGCCGGTCGAGAAGATCGGCGCGCTGCTGCCGCCCGCCATGAAGTGGAAGGCGTTCTTCAAGTCCCAGGCGAAGAACCCGCACTACCTGCACGCGGGAGACGTGATCACAGCGACGATCGCGACCCCGGACGGCCGGATCGACCTCGGCGAGCAGCGAACCTCCGTCACGGACGCGAAGTAGGGGCATGAGGTGAGCCGCACCGAACAGCAGGTACGCGTGGTGATCATCGGCGCGGGACCGGTGGGCGTGACCGCCGCCCTCCTCCTCGCCCGGCGCGGAGTGCGCACCGTCGTCCTGGAACGCCACCGGGACGTCTACCCGCTCCCGCGCGCCGTCGCCACCGACGACGAGGTCCGCAGGATCCTCCAGGCCGCGGGCGTGGGGGAGGAGTTCGCCGCGATCGCCCGCCCGGCGAACGGACTGCGGCTGCTGGACGCCCGGCACCGGGTGATGGCCGAGTTCCGCCGTGCCGAGCACGGCCGTCACGGCTACCCGCAGACCAGCATGTTCGACCAGCCCGAGCTGGAGCGACTGCTCCGCGACGCCCTCGCCC
Organism: Streptomyces sp. NA04227; assembly: GCF_013364195.1. NCBI lineage: Bacteria > Bacillati > Actinomycetota > Actinomycetes > Kitasatosporales > Streptomycetaceae > Streptomyces > Streptomyces sp. NA04227. Next base: position 6,594,310 of record NZ_CP054918.1, read on the forward strand.
GGAACCCGCAGTGCGAACTGCGCGGCGGCGTGGAGGTCACCGGGGTCGCCCCGGACGGCGCAGGCCCCGTGCGCGTGACCTACCGCGATGACGACGGCGAGCACGAACTGTGGGCCGAGGCGGTCCTCGGCTGCGACGGGGCGAACAGCCTCACCCGCGACGCCATCGGCGCCGTATGGGAGGACCTGCGCTTCGAGGAACGCTGGACCGTCGTCGACGTCCGCACGAACGCCGACGTCCGCTGCTGGGAAGGCGTCGACCAAGTCTGCGACCCACACCGCCCGGCAACCTTCATGCGCGTCGGCGAGGACCGCTACCGCTGGGAGTTCCGGCTCGAGGGCGGCGACGAGCCGGTCCGCGAGCTGGTCGCGCCATGGCTGCCGCCCTCCGACGACGGTGACTTCGAGGTCGTCCGCGAGACCCAGTACACCTTCCGGGCGCGCATCGCCGACCGGTGGCGCAGCGGACGGGTCTTCCTCCTCGGCGACGCCGCCCACCTCACCCCTCCGTTCGTCGGACAGGGGCTGTGCGCGGGACTGCGGGACGCCTACAACCTCACCTGGAAGCTCGCCCGCGTCCTGGGCCAGGGCGGCGACGAGCGGCTCCTGGACACGTACGAGAGCGAACGCAAGCCGCACGCCCGCCACGTCATACGGCTCGCGGTCGCGATGGGCTGGGCCATGACCGGCGGCCAGGACAGCGCCGCAGCACTGCGCCGCAGATTCCTGGCCGCGGCCTGCCGCATACCCGGCCTGACGGAGCTGGCCGGCCGCGACCTCAGCCCGCCCCTGACCGCCGGACCCCTCGTCCGACGCCGCATCCGCAGGGGCCTCGCGGGCACCCACTGCCCGCAACCATGGATTACCACCGGCGGGCGGCGGACCCGCCTCGACGAGCTGCTCGGTGACTCCTTCACCATCCTGACCGCCACCGAACCCTGGCCCGCACTGAACGCCCTCGCCCATGCGCTCGGCGCCCGGACGATCTCTGTCACCGGCCTCGGCGACGACGGCACCCTCGCTGCCTGGCTGCGCGATGGCCGGGCGGATGCCGTGCTGCTGCGCCCCGACCGCGTCGTCGCGGACGTCGTCCCGACAGGGGGAAGCGACTTCACCGACACCGCCACCTGGGCGACTCTCCTGCACACCACGCGCAGCGCCCTCCCCCTTCAACAGACCGCCGAGAAAAGCCTGCTGAGGAGCGTCACACGATGACCGGGCCGGACCCCTTCACGACCCCTGACCCCAAGGCCGTCGCGAACAGCCGCATCATGGACTTCGCCCGCCACACCGGAAGGGACGGCACCGACTACACCGCCCTGCACCGCTGGTCGGTCACCGACCTGGAAGGCTTCTGGGGCGCGGTGTGGGAGTACTTCGACATCGACTCCGACACCCCGTACGAGCAGGTGCTGGCCGAGGAGCGGATGCCCGATGCCCGCTGGTTCACCGGATCGACCCTCAACTACGCCCACCACGCCCTGCGCGACCTGGCCGACGAGGACGTGGCGATCATCGCCCTCGACGAGACCGGCTCCTGCTGCGAGGTGACCGGGGGCCGCCTGCGCGCCCAGGTCGCCTCGGTGGCCGCGACCCTGCGCGAGCTGGGTGTGGGCCAGGGCGACCGGGTCGTCGGCTACCTGCCCAACACCCCGCACGCGATCGTCGCGTTCCTCGCCGCCTCGAGTATCGGCGCCGTGTGGTCGGTCTGCGGGCAGGACTACGCGCCCCAGGCGGCCGCCGACCGCTTCGCCCAGCTCGAACCCACCGTCCTGATCGCCGCCGACGGCTTCCTCTTCAACGGCACCACCCACGACCGCCGCGAGGCCGCCGGTGAACTGGCCGCGCACCTTCCGACGTTGAAGGCGACGCTGCTGGTGGACCACGTGGGCCTGTCGTGGCCTTCGCGAGCGTTCCCGTCGCTGGTGGTGCCGTGGGAGGACGCGGCCACTCGCGCCGAGGAGCTCACGTGTACGCCGGTGCCGTTCGACCACCCTCTGTGGGTCGTGTTCTCCTCCGGCACCACCGGTCTGCCCAAGGGCATCGTCCACGGTCACGGCGGCGTCCTGCTGGAGCACCTGAAGACCCTCGGCCTGCACTCCGACCTCGGCCCCGGCGACCGCCTGCTCTGGTACACCACCACCCACTGGATGATGTGGAACCTGGTCGCCTCCACGCTGCTCACCGGCGCCACGACCTGCACCTACGACGGCAGCCCGGCACCCTTCGCCCAGCTCGACGTCCTGTGGGAGCTCGCCGCACGCCACCGGGTGACCGTCTTCGGCACCAGCCCCCAGTACCTGCTGGGAATGGCCAAGTACGGCATCGACCTGTCCCGGCACGACCTGTCGTCGATCCGCGTCGTCGGCTGCACCGGCTCCGCCCTGCCGGCCTCCGCCTACCCCTGGGTCCGCGACCACGTCGGCGACCACGTCCTGCTCGCGTCCGTCAGCGGCGGCACGGACGTGGTGTCCGGCTTCGCGGGCAGCGCGCCCAACACTCCTGTCTGGGCGGGGGAATTGTCCGCACCTCATCTCGGCGTGGCGCTCGTCGCGTACGACGGCGAGGGCCTCCCGGTCGTGGATCAGGTGGGCGAGCTGGTCGTCACCCGTCCGATGCCGTCGATGCCGCTGTACTTCTGGAACGACCCCGACGGCAGCCGCTACCGCGACGCCTACTTCTCCTCGTACCCTGGCGTATGGCGGCACGGCGACTGGATCACCGTCACCGGTCACGGATCGGTGATCGTCCACGGCCGCTCCGACAGCACCCTGAACCGCAACGGCGTACGCCTGGGCAGCGCAGACATCCACGACGTCGTCGAACGCCTCCCCGAGATCACGGAAGCCCTCGTCATCGGAGCAGAAGAACCCGACGGCGGCTACTGGATGCCCCTGTTCGTGGTCCTCGCCGCCGGGGTGAGCTTGGACGACGCCCTCCGAGAGAAAATCAAGGAAGCGATCCGTACCGGCGCCTCACCCCGCCACGTCCCCGACGAGATCATCGAGGTGCCGGGCATCCCGCACACCCGCACCGGCAAGAAACTCGAAGTCCCCGTCAAACGCCTCCTCCAGGGCGCCCCCGTCGAGCAGGTCGTCAACCCGGCAGCCGTGGATGCCCCCGACCTCATCGACCACTTCGTCCGCCTGAGCACCGAACGCCGGAGGCGGCCGGCGTGACCACCGCACAGATCACCCTCGCCGTCGCGCTGTCCCTCGTCCTCGTTCCGCTGGGACTGGGGAAGATCGCCGCGGTGCCGTTCATGCGCCGGGCGGCAGCGCACCTCGACATGCCACCGGGCCTCTACCGCGTCGTCGGCGCCCTGGAGGTGGCCGGAGCCGTCGGACTGCTGCTCGGACCGGCTTCCGCCCCGCTCGGGATGGCCGCCGGCATCGGGCTGGCGCTGCTGATGACCGCGGCCGCGGTTGTCCACCTGCGCCACGGCGATCCGCCCGTGCGGGCCCTACCGGCCGCCGTGCTTGCCCTGACGGCGGTGGCATACGCCGGGGCGACGGTCGCAGCCGACTGACGTCCGAAATGTGCGCCGTCGCGACGCGTGAGACCTCGTCGCCCCCGACGGATCACGGACCGTCCTCCGACTCCTCGGCCAGCTTTGCTCCGAACGTCGTCGCCAACCGAGCAGGGCAGGACACCATCGGTTCACGCTCGCCGGGAACGTCTTGGTGGTCGATCCGGAGGGCACGGGTCACGCCGTGCTCGGCGAACCGGCGCGGATCAGACTTTCTCGGCGGTCACGCGGGGGTGATCGGCGGTGAGCATGGTGATGTCCTCTACATCGGACGTCAGGATCGTGACTCGGCCAGGCTGAGCGAGGGCGGTGGCGCAGAGCATGGCGTCGATGGCGTACTTGTGGCCGTGCATTCCGGCCGCGCGCAGCAGGGTGGCGGCGGACTGGGCGAGTGCCTGGATGACCGGCTCGACCCGCAGCCGGGACAGCGTCCATTTGAGGGCGGCGTCGTTGATCCGGGGGTGGATCACCTCGACAAGGACTGCGGCTGAGGTGATCACGGGTAGGTCGGCGTCGCGGGCGGCGGTGAGCCACTCGTGGACCTCGCGGTCGCGTCGCACGGCTTTGGCCAGGCCCTCGCTGTCCAGGATCAGGGCGCCGCTCACGCGGCCGCACCGGCATCGGAGGAGGTGCCGCCGGTGAGCTTCGCGCGCTTGGCGGCCACTGCCTCCGGGTCGGCGGGGCCGAGGGCCTTGTCGAAGTCGGCGATCAGCTCGTCCAGGTTGTCCCGCTCGATCTGCCGCTGCGCGGCCTTCTCCAGGAACGCGGACACACCCCGCTTGCCGACCCGCTCACGGATCGCTTGCAGGGTGCCTGCCGTGAGGGAGACGGAGATGCCGCTGGTGGGGCCGTCGCCGGGAGGAAAGTCGGTGTCGTCGTCAGCCATGGCACGAGTATGGCATTTCAAATGCTATACGGCGAGATCCTGGCCCCGTGGAGGGCCAGGGATCTCGCTGCGGTGTGCGTCAGAGATCGCACGTAGCGCCCATCGCGCACGTCATGCACATTGATCTTGCGCCCGTTTTGTGTATCGCACGCCGCTGACCTGCGGTTTTCGATTGGAGGCTTGCTCGAACTGTTTCCGGTCATTCATCGGGTCAAGTGGGCATTCTCCGGTTGAGAGTGGACTGACCTGCGATGTCATGCTGAAGCGGCCGCCAGGCCGACTGTGGGTCACTACGCCGCTCGGAATTCCTGACGCTCAAACGGCGCTCGTCCTGAGTAGCCGTCAGAGCTGCAAGCGGCAGCGCTTGGTGCACCCTCGTGATCAGCGGACGTCCGGCTCGCCGGACTCCTTGAGCAGTGAGTGGAGCAGGTGCAGGCGTGGCACAACCTGATCTGCAGTCTTGTGCGTGCGCGTTGTCGGCGAACTCGCCCTGAATGGTGATGCCGAGCTTTACGGTGGAGAACTGGATGCCGCCGAGGCGGTAGGGGAGGGGCCCACAGACATGCACAGAGTTCCACCGGAGATGTTCCGATTCGCCACGGTGGAGAGGTCCGATCTGTACGGGGCCGTACTGGACGCCTTCGGGGTGGCCGGTGAGCACCTGGAGACGGCACTGGGGCTCGACGAGGTGCGCGGTCGGCTGCGCGGGGTGGGCTGGGCGGCGGCGGCCGAGGACGAGGAACTGCATGAGGCGCTCAGGAAGCTCGTGCAGTGGGAGCTCCTGGACGTGGTGCACAACCACGCGGAGAACTACCGCACGGCCGAGGAATACGAGCGGCGCAACCTGCAGTACTCGCTGACTCGACGGGGTGAGGCCGCTCTCGCCGGAGTTCGGCACGCGCTTGAGGTTCTTGCCTCCACGGGTGCGCTGCAGACGGCCGTGCTGGAGGCGATCGCCGACAGACTGGACGAGCTGTGCCTGCTGTCCGACGAACCCGCCTCGGCCGACCGCAAGATTTTCAGCACGCTGCGGGAGCTGGAGGGGCATCTGGAGGCCTTGGTGGAGAACACCAAGGCCTTCAACGGCGAACTGCAGCGGCTCCTGCGCGCAGAGGGCGCGGATCTGGAAGTTTTCCGTGAGGTCAAGGCCGCCACCGTTGCCTATCTGCAGGAGTTCTTGGTCAACCTCGACCGGCGTGGGGGGATGGTCGCCGCCGCCGTGGCCCGGGTGGAGGAGCGGGGGACCGCCGTGCTGCGAGAGCGAGCCCTGCGCGGCGCCGAGCTGCCGCCGGTGGCTGGTGAGGATCCCGCGGCCGGCTGGCTGGAGAGCAGGCGGGCGCGCTGGGCGGGTCTGCGGGCGTGGTTCCTTCCGGACGAAGGGGCGCGGCCCCGGATCGAGCAGCTGCACGACATCGCCCGGCGGGCCATCGTCTCCCTCCTGCAGGTTCTGGAACGGATCAACGAGTCGCGGCGCCGCTCCTCCAGCGCTGTGCAGGACTTCCGGGAACTGGCGCGCTGGTTCGCGGCGGCTCCCGCTGAAGAGGACCTGCACCGGCTGTGGTCGACCGCCTTCGGCCTCGGCCCTGCCCGCCACGCTCACCTCGCCCACCCCGACCCGGAGTTGATTCCGTCGTCCCTTTCCTGGTCCGAAGCCCCGCCGGTGGAGGTGTCGGCTCTGCTGCGGACCAGCGGACGGACGGAGCGCTTCACCCGTACGGCCAAGGTGCGGGATGTCGCGGCCGTCAGGGCGGAGCGCGCCGAGCGGGCCCGAGCGGAGCGAGCGGAACTCGTGCGCGGCTGGCAGGAACTGGAGACGGAAGGACCCGTGCGCCTGTCCTCCTTCGGCGCGATGGATCCCGCTGTCTTCGACCGCCTGCTCGACCTGCTGGGCCGGGCTCTGTCCGCTCGGCCGGACGCGGCCGGCCGGCGGCGTGCCACGACGGGAGACGGCCGGGTGGAGATCGTGCTCATGCCGCCTCCCGATGAGCGCACCGCCGTACTGCACACCGCGAAGGGTTCACTGACCGGTCCGGACTACGTCGTCCACATCACCGCGGCGGGCGGAGCGAACGTCCTCCCGGCCGGCCGCGCCGCGTGGCAGGAGGCGGCGGGATGAGCACGCTGGCCAACCAACTGGCCGTTGCGGAACGGGAGGAGATCGCGCGAGCCATCCGCCTCCTCCTGGCCCGCCCCCTACTGACCGTGGCTGCCGAGCCGGCCGGCTTCGAACTGGTACGACGCCGTCATGAGCCGCTGGCCCAGTGGTTCGATTACACGTGTGGCTGGAGCCTGGTCGTGGAGCCTCGCCGCGGGTACGCCCGCCTCACCAAAGTCCGCGCGAACCCGGACGCCTCCCGACCGGCCCGCAGGGTCCGTTCCGCCCGGGCCCCGTTCGACCGCCGACGCTACGTTCTGCTGTGCGTGACCGCGGCCGAGTTGCTGTCGATGCCGATGACAACCATCGGCATGCTCGCCGATCGCGTCGTGCAGGCCACGGCGGCCGATCGGGCACTGGCCGCGTTCGACCCGGTCAACAAGCCGGAGCGAATGGCATTCGTCGATGTCCTGAAGCTGCTGGAGTCGTACGACGTACTGCGCGCGGTGGACGGCACGACCGAGACGTACGTCGAGTCCGCGGAGGCAAAGGTCCTCTACCGCGTGGACACCACTTTGCTGATGCGGCTGCCCGCCGCACCCGTCGGCGCCTCCCGACTCGCCGTACCACCGGACGAGGTGCCGGCGCGGTTCGAGGGACTCCTCATGGGCCTTGTGCGGGAGCGCCGCTACGGCGGCGCAGTCTTCGATGGGGCGGCCGACGAGGCACACAGCGAGACCGCCACCACGGATGCACAACGCAACCTGAGGCTGCGTCACTCTGTACTGCGCAGGCTCTTCGACGACCCCGTGCTGTACCGGGCGGACCTCGCCGACGACGAGCTGGCATACGTCACCTCCCTGACCGGACGCCAGATCCTGCGCCGTTCGGTCGAGCAGGCCGGCTTCCTCTTGGAGGAACGAGCCGAAGGCTTCCTGCTCGTGGACCTGGACGGGCTCGCCACCGATGTCCGCTTTCCCGACGACACGTCCACTGCCCGGGTTGCCGCGCTACTCCTTCTGGAGCCGCTGTGCGCCGCGCCTGCCGGAATGCTGCCCGAGCAGCTCACCGAGGCCGGAGCGGACCTGCTGCTCCGCTTCCCGCGCTGGGCCAAGGCGTACCAGTCCGAGGACGGCGCGGCCCGGCTGTCCGAGGACGCCGTACGCGTACTGCGCGACGCCGGCCTCGCCCGCCGAGCAGGGGACCGTGTCGTCGCGTGCCCGGCTGCGTACCGCTACCGCCTGACAGAGACCACGAGTTCGGATCCGGAGGATCGGTCGGAACGGAATCGGGCGTGAGTCCGCACGAGATGGCTGGCACCACGGCTTCCGGTGGCGGTGTCGTAGAAGGAGACAAGCAGTGAGTGTGACAGAGCTTCCCCTCCCGCGACGGCCGGAGGAGGCGGCCGAATCGGCCGGGCCGCCGAGGCAAGAGGCGGACGCCGCCCGCAACCGGTGGCAGCCGCACCGCGCGGGCATCCTCAACGTCTGGCGCTACTACGACGAGACCTTCACCTTCCACCAGGGGCGCCTGCTGCTGCGCGGCCAGAACGGCTCGGGCAAGTCCAAGGCCCTGGAGCTTCTGCTCCCCTTCCTCTTCGACGCCAGCCTCCGGCCCAACCGCCTCTCCACGTTCGGCGGTTCGGAACGAACCATGCACTGGAACCTGCTCGGCGAAGGCACCTCCGGCAAGACCCGCGTCGGATACGTGTGGATGGAGTTCCACCGCGTCGGCGACGACGGCACCGAACGATGGTTCGGCTGCGGTGCACGCCTGCAGGCGAGCGTGCACACCAGCGGGGTGCACGCTGATTACTTCACCACCGGCTCCAGGATCGCCCACACCGACGGTGTGCTCCTCGTCAACGAGTCGAATCAGCCCCTGACCCGTGCTGCCCTCGTCGAAGCCCTGCGCGACCGCGGCGATGTACACGCCTCGGCCACTGACTATCGCACCGCTGTCCGGCGTGAACTCTTCGCAGGCATGGGTGAGCAGCGTTATGAGTCGCTGTTGTCCGCCCTGCTCCAGCTGCGCCAGCCCAAACTGTCCGAACGGCTCGACCCGTCCCTGCTGTCCACTTTGCTGTCACGAGCTCTGCCCCCGCTGGGCGAGGGAGAGATCGCCGAACTCGCCGAGGGGTTCGAACGACTGGACCGTCAGCGCGAACACCTCAAGCGGCTGGGCGAGGAGGTGACGGCAGCCGAGACCGTCGCATCCCGGCAGCGCGCCTACGCTCGACGGGTTCTGCGGGCCGGCTCGGCCGCTCTGATCTCGGCGACCACCGAGATGGACGACCTCACCCGTGCCGCCCGGCAGAGCGCCGAGGAACTCGCACAGGCGCTGACGGAGCGTGAGTCGGCCCAGGCCCGGCGCGAAGAACAGGAGCTGCAGGCACACGCCCTGGAAGAGACCGTCGAAGGGCTGCGTGAGAGCGGCACGTACAAGCAGGGCGAGGAACTCGACCGGCTCCGCCGCCGCACGGAAGACGCGGTAGCCGCCGCCGGGCGACAGCACGCAACCGCCCAGACCGCTCAGGTCGGGGCGGAGAAGGACAGGAGGCACTCGGACGAGGCGGCGGGTCGGGCCCGCGCACTCGACGAGCACGCGCGTGAAGCGGGAGAGGAAACACGTCGGTCGGCTCGGGCGGCGGGTATGGAATCCATCCACCACGAGGTGAAGGCGATACTCGACGCGGATCCCACGGTGACGCTCTCCGACGGCACGGTTCGTGAGGAGGGAGGCCGTCCCTCCGAAGGCATGAGACGAACGGTGGGCGAGCACGGGGCCCGACAGGCCCGTCGGCTTCTCCGGGGCGCGGTCACCGCCCGACGACAGCAGGTCACCCTCATCACCGAGGCGATCGACGCCCACGACCTTGCGGTACGCGACCGGGGCGCCGGCGAGGATCTGTTGGACGAGGCCCGTACCCGGCTCGCGGAGGCGATCGCCCGTCGGGACGAGGCGTCCGGCGCCTGGGACCAGGCCCTTGCCACGCAGGCGGAACGGCTCCTCGCCTGGGCCGAGGGCTGCACGGAACTGCGTATCGCCGACCCTGGGGAACTAGCGGCCAGAGCGGCGGCGGAAGCCGACGTGAGGGCCCTCGTCGAAGCCGCCGCACGCCCGCTGGAACAGGAGATCGCAACGGTCGAGGCCACCGCCCGAGCCGCGCGTCAGGGACTGCGGGACGAGCGGAACCGACTTGAGGAGGAGGTACGACGGCTCAGCGGCGAGACAGACCTCCCGCCACCGCCTCCGCCCACCCGCACCACCGTCCGCACGGCGACGGCGGGAGCACCGCTGTGGCGGCTGGTCGCCTTCCGTGAAGATGTCCCGCTCCCTGTTCAGGCCGCGGTGGAAGCGGCGCTGGAGGCATCGGGCCTCCTGGACGCCTGGGTCAGCCCCTACGACGGGATCACCCTGCCAGGGCACGACACCCGCGCCGAGGCCGCCCTGGCTCTGACAGCCCAGGGGCCCAGTCTCCTGGACGTGCTGACGCCCGAGGAAGACATCCCCGTTCCGGCCGACACCGTGACCCGCATCCTCGCCGGTGTCGCATACGGCGTGGCGCTGCCCGGCGGTCACTCCGCGGCCGTCTCGGCCGACGGCGCCTGGCGTCTCGCGCTGGCCACCGGGACTTGGAGCAAGCCGGAACCCGCGTACATCGGTGCGCCGGCCCGGCAGCGGGCCCGGCAGCGCAGGATCAGTGAACTGACTGAGCACATCGGCCAGGTGAACGCTTCCCTCGCCGTGGTCGACGACCGACTGAGAGGCCTCGACGCCCGTCGTGTCCTGCTGGACGCCGACCGTGTTGCTCGACCCGACCACAGGGACCTCGACGCCCGCCGACGCGACTGGGACCGAGCCGAGGCGAAGGCGGCTGCCCGGGACGACGCCGTGCGTGACGCGGCCGCGCACCTGGCCCGGTGTGAGACCGACGTGGCGGGCGCCCTGCGCACGCTCAGCCGCCGGGCTGCCGAACACGGACTGCCCACCGACCGGGACCGGTTGCGTGAACTCTCCGTCGACGTCGACAATTTCCGGGATACGGCCGACAGCTGGGTGGACGCATGCCTTACCGCGACCGTCGCTGCCGACAAGGCCCGCCAACTGACCGCGCTGGCAGACCGATCGCTCCGGACCGCCGAGGAACAGTCCGAGGCGGCGGCTGCCACCGAAGCGGAGGCAGCGGGTCTGAAGGCCCGTCTTGAGGCGGTGGAGGCGACCGTCGGTGAGGACTACCGGCAGATCGTCGCGCGTGTCGCCGAGGCACGCGCCGAACTGCGGCGCTGTCGTGAGGAGGCCCGCAGGGCGGCCGATCTCCTGCTGCGCCTGGAAGGCCGCATCGGAGGACTCCGGGCCACCAGTGGTCAGGACGCCGAACGGCGGGAACAGGCCGTCGGAACCCGGGACGCCGCGGCTCACCGGTTCCGGCATCTGTGCCTGGTCGGGCTGGCCGAGGACGCCGGCATCGCACCGGAACTCGACGCCGGTGACGGCGCCAAAGCCACCCTGGAGGCCGCCCGGGCCACAGCGGCGGAGTGGCCCGGCATCCCGCACGCCCCTCGCAATCTGGGCGACGCGGCGACTCGTCTCTCCGAAGCGGTCCACGAGGCCCGTCAGAGACTTGGCGCCCGTGCCGACCTGGACCTGGAGCCCGACGACGACATCCAGCTGTTCACCGCCACCCTGGACGGCGTGCGCGTGGGGGCGGCGGGCATGCTCACCACGCTCACTCAGGAGCGCGACCGCAGCCGTGACGACATCACCACCGCCGAGCGGCGTCTTTTCGACCAGATCCTGACCGGTGACATCCGCCGTCACCTCGCGGCCCGCATCCGCCAGGCAGGCGAACTCGTCGACCGCATGAACAGACACCTCGAGCGGGTCCGTACCGCCTCCAACGTCGCCGTCCAGCTTGTCTGGGACGTCCGTCCGGATCTCCCGGACGGCACCCGCACCGCCCGTCAACTCCTGCTCAAGGACCCCGGCCGGGTCGACGAGACCGACCGGGAAGCCCTGCACGCCTTCTTCCGCGCCCGTATCGAGGAGGCCAAGGGCAGTGACACGGCCGCGAGCTGGGAGGAGCAACTCGGCGAGGTGCTCGACTACACCGCCTGGCACCGCTTCACCGTCCGCCTCGACCGGGCGAACGGAACCGGCTGGCAGCCGCTGACCAAGAAGCTGCACGGCGCACTCTCCGGCGGAGAGAAGGCCATCGCACTGCACCTGCCGCTGTTCGCCGCCGTCGCCGCCCACTACGAGGCCGTGCCCCTGGCACCCCGGCCCATCCTGCTCGACGAGGTCTTCGTCGGTGTCGACGCGGTCAACCGCGGACAGGTCTTCGCCCTGCTCACCACACTCGACCTTGATCTCGTGATCACCTCCGACCATGAATGGTGCACCTACGGCGAACTGCCCGGCATCGCCGTCCACCAACTCCTCACCGGCGGGGACGACGACGCTGTCACCAGCGCTCGCTTCGTCTGGAACGGCACCGACCTGGAGGTGGGATGACCCACACGGAACCCGCCCCGGGCGAACGCACCCTGCGCCGCCCCGAACTCCGCCCGCTCTGGCACACGGTCCACAGCCGTCTCTCTTCCGGCCGCCCCGTCAATCGGGTGCGCCTCGGACCGCTCGACGAGGCTCAGCGCGAGGCCCTCGCCGACCTTCTGGGTCTGGACCGCCTGCCGGACCCTCGCCCCTCCGTCTCGCTGGCCCGCTTGGAAGAGGCTGTCACGGAACTGTCCGGCTGTACGGTGCGTGAAACCGTCACCGAACTCGTCGGCCCACTCGATGACCGTGCAGGCGAACGGCGCCGCAAGGAGGACGAACGTGCGGAGCTGTGGACATGGTTGGACGGTCACGCCACTGTGCGGGCCCAGCCCGCGCTCGCCGACTGGACCGCGTCATGCCGAGCCACCGGTCTGGTCGGTGGCTCACCGCAGCTGACCCGAACCCTGCTCGCGGACGCGCTGACCGTGCTCGGGGAACTCCCGGCTCAGGCTGAGCCCCTGCCCGTCTTCGCTGCCCGGGTCCTGAAAGGCGACGCCCACGCACTCGACGACGGTACCCGCCTGTCCACCCTCGTCCTCCGCGCTCTAGCGACCCTCCACGACACCGCTGCACCGGAGTCCGCGGCGGCCCGGCGCGCCCTGTGGGCCCGGGCAGGTGTCGCCGACGACGACCTGTCGGCCACCGTTCTCGTCGGCGGCCTGCGTCCGGCCGGTGGCGGCCCACTGTCCCGTGTGGCCCGCGTTTGTGCCGAGGCCGGTCAGGCCGCCAGCCTGACCCTCGCCCAACTGCGGGCCCCGGGAGAGTTCACCCTCGCCTCCGATCCCGCACCCGTCGTCCACGCCGTTGAAAACCCCAGCATCCTGGCCCTCGCCGTACGCCGCTTCGGCCCGGACTGTCCGCCGCTCGTGTGCACCTCCGGCTGGCCCAACAGCGCGGCCATCCACCTCCTCCGCCTTCTCGCGGATCAGGGCGCCAGCCTCCGCTATCACGGCGACTTCGACGGCGAAGGCATCCGCATCGCCGCGTATCTCCTGGACAAGACGCCTGCCCGCCCCTGGCGTATGACAGCAGCGGACTACCGCGCCGCCGTCGCCCGCACGCCGCACGGCCCCCCGCCAGGCCGCCTCACCGAGGCTCCCTGGGACCCCGAACTGACCTGCGCCATGACCGACCACGGCACCGCCGTGGTCGAGGAACTAGTGACTGACGTGCTCTTGGCAGACCTGGCCGAAGCGATTCACGAGGGAAGCCACTGTGGCAGATCGTGACGCTCGTTAGACACTCCGGGCATCCGAAGGGGCCTCCAGGAGAGCCCCAAAATGGTGTTGACCAGCCGATATAGCAGGTCCCTCACCTAGTGACGTCTTTTCCTATGACGCATCATGTGGAGTGCGTGGCGATCCTTGAGCCTGCCGAGAAGGGCCGCTGACCCGAGGATTTGCTGGCCCCACTGTTCGCGGAAGCATCAGCACCGACCTGACCAGCCTGCCGGTGGGGCCCAGGAGTTGAGCCCCACCGGCACGCCCTCAGGCGGCTTCGGTTGCCGGTGCGGCTTCGCCCGTGTCCTCGGCCACCGGTCCCGGGCGGCCGAAGAGACCGATCAGGGCGGTGAGCAGGGACAGGGCGCCGAGGGCGGCCCAGCCCGCACCGTAGCCCGCGGCGGGCACGACCTTGCCGAAGATCACGGGGAGGAGGAAGCCGCCGACGGCCGCGAGGGTGAGCATCAGCCCGATGGCTGTGCCGATGTGCTCCGCGTCGATACGGGAGACGTCGACGGGGACGCACAGCCACGCGGGGAAGCTGAAGAGGAACAGGAATCCGATCAGCGCGGCCAGGAACCACAGCAGGGGAACCGAGCGGACGGGGACCAGGAACAGGGCGGCGCTCATCGCCAGGAACGGTATGACCATGATCATCCGGTAGTTCTTGAGCCGGTCCGCGACGTACCCGCCGAGAAGGCTGCCCGGTACTCCTGCCAGTGCGAACACGGCGCCCAGCAGCCCCCCTTGACTCTCACTGAAGCCGTGTTCGTCGATCGCGTACTCGCCGAGCAACTGGGAGGCGGTGATGTACGCGCCGTAGACACCGACCATGGCTCCGCCGTAGATCCACAACTGCCGGTCCCCCAGCGCCTTGGCGAGACCGGCGCGGGTGATCTCCGCCCCGGCGAGGCCGCCGACGTCCGGCGGCGTCCGGAACCAGAGGGCGCAGGCGGCGGCGACGGCGAGGGTGAACGCCCCGCAGACGCCCAGCATCATCCGCCAGCCCAGGGCGTCACCGAGGGCGACGCAGCCGTAGAGACCGAGCGCGGCCCCGACGCTGAACGCCGCACCACCGGTGACTCCCAGCGCGAAATTGATCTCGTGGTTGCGGAACCACACGCTGACCGCGCCCACGGACACCGAGAGGAAGATCGATCCGCCGATTCCGGCGATCACCCGGTAGACGGCCAGGTCCGGGTAGCCAACGGCGATTCCCGAGAGCATCCCGCCGACGCCCTCCAGGGCGAGGCCGAGGACGAGCGTGCGCTTGAGGCCGAGCCGCGTCGCGAGCAGACCGGCGGGAATGTGCACCACGCCGTAGCCGATCAGGAAGAGCGCGATCAGGAAGGCCAACTGCGTGAAGGACGCCCCGAGACCATCGCTGATGGGCGTGAACGCCGCCGTGATGTTGAACCAGTTGAGGGTGAGGCCCAGATACCCGGCCACGAGGAGAGCCAGCATGCGCCAGCGTTGAGCGTAGATGTCATCGGACATGGGTGAATGTCCCTTCTCGAAGGGCGGTGTCCCGGGAGAGCGGTGGGGCCCGCCCGTCCGACGCTGAGGTGGGAGGGGAGAGGAAACCCTGAGAGGAGAGGGGGAGAGGGGAACGGGGGAGAGGAAAGCGGGACTGCCGGGCCGTGGGGGAGGGCGGTGTGCCGCCGCCCCGTACGAGGTGACCGCGTGTGTGGTGCGGTGAGGGGAACGGCAGTCCGGGCGCCGGGGCCAAAGGGCCGCGAGCGCCAGGTCGTCGCGTGGGGAGCGCGGAGAGTGCGAGGCGCGGTTGGGTACGAAAAGCGTGCGCACTACGGGGAGTTCGGCGAGCGCGGGGGATACGGCCTGGCGGTGGGGTGTCCGGCGGCGCGTGGCGGCGGGTGATGCGGTGCTCGGCGGGCACGGTCCCGGTGTGATGCGGGGCCGGTGTACGCACGGGGCATCACCGACAGCACGTAAGGCGGCGCAGTACCAGCACCAGCACTGCCACCACCGCCGACAGGGTGCGGGAACAGGCGCCGCGGACACCGCGCGAGCTGCGGCACCGGGTGCCTCCCCCGCCGTCGTTCTCGGGGAGGCACCCGGCCGGGGGAGGGTTACCCCTTCTTCACCGCGATGGCTTCGAACTCGACGATCAGTTCCGGCTGTACGAGCCCGGTGACGAACACGAACGTCGAGGGGGGCCGGGTCGGGAGCCAGCGGTCACGGACCGACCGGATCTCCTCCAGGGCGTCGGGCCGGGCGATGAATCCCGTGATCTTGACGATCCGGTCCATCGAGCTGCCGGCCGCTTCGAGGGTGCGGGCGAGATTGGCGAACGCCTGCTCGGTCTGGGCGACGGGATCATCCGCGCCCACGACCTCACCCTGCTCGTCCCAGCCGATCTGGCCGGAGGTGAAGACGAGTTGGTCCACCGTGCCTGCCCAGTGCCAGGCCGTCCCCGAGAGGACTCCGGGCACTTCGGTCACCAGGTCGAGGTCGGCTGCCACGTCAGTCCTCGTCGATGATCGCGATGGCCCGGACCGGTCCGGCGGTGCCGCCCGCGATCTTCAGGGGCATGGCGATCACCTGGAAGCCGTGCGGCGGCAGCTTGTCGAGGTTGGCCATCTTCTCCATGTGGACGTATTCCTTCTCCAGCCCCAGCAGGTGGCAGGGCCAGAGGAACTTCGGGTCGTGGCCGTGCTTGTGGTAGTCCGCGGCCCAGGCGGCGTACGGGCGGTCGTAGCTCCACGCGTCGGTGCCGACGGTGGTGACGCCCTGGTCGAGCATCCACTCCAGGGCTTCGCGGCCCATGCCGCCGCCCCGGGTCATGTACTCCTCGGTGCCGAAGAACTTGTCGTTGCCGGTCTTCGACAGAACGATGTCGCCCGGCTTGAGCGTGTAGTCGATCTCGCGGAACTTGCGCTTGAGCTTCTCGAGCGAGACCTCCTCGCCGTCCTCGCAGTCCTGGATGTCGATGATGACGCCGTCGCCGATGCAGCGCTCCAGCGGCCACTCCTCGATCGTCTTCGGCTTCGTGCCGTCCGCGTTGCGCGGACCGAAGTGCCACGGGGCGTCCATGTGCGTGCCCGTGTGGTCGGTGATCTCCAGGTTGCAGATGGCGTAGGCCTCGCCGGGGGTGGGCCAGTCCTGGGGGTCGATGTCGTAGTTGTCCTTGTTCCACTTGGCGCCCTCGGAGTGGGGCACGAGCGTGACCCCCTTGCCCTCGAGAGTCGGGTCGGTGTCGACGGTCATCGAGAGGTCGACGATGCGCTTGGCCAAGGGACTGCCTCACTTTCCGTGAAGAGCTCGATGTCCACTAAATGGATATCGAATCAGCTTGCTGGATACCGTGTCCGAGACGATAAGTGCGCCGGGATGCCGCGTCAATGGCGATGACGACTTCTCTTCCGGCGGGAAACCGGCCCGGATCCGCTGCTCACCGAGCGCGCCGCCAGGGCGCGTTCGCGGTGGTCAGGGCTTTGTGTGCCGCGAGGGTGCGGAGTGGGCGCGGGTCTCGCCCGGCTGCTCCGGCTGTCGCTCGGGCAAGGGGTGTACGCCCGCGCCGCCGCGCAGGAAGGCTTCGACGCCGGCACGCAGCTCCCCGTCCGGGCCGAAGCAGGCCCGGCGCAGGCCGGCGGCGTCGAGCGACGGGGGCGGGGACGCCGGGGCAAGGACGCCGCCGACGATCCGCTTGTTGGCGGCGGTCGCCAGAGGCGCGAGCCGGGCGGCGCGCCGGGCGAGCCGCAGCGCGACCTCGACCTGGGCCCCGTCGTCGGCGAGTTCCGCGACGACGCCGGTCTGCCAGGCCCGTTGCGCGTCCACGCGTCGGCCGAACAGCAGCATCTCGCGGGTCAGCGCGCCGCCCCAGACCGAGGCGAAGCGGCGCAGCCCGGTGTCGGAGTACACGAGGCCGAGAGCACCGGCCGGGATGCCGAACACCGCGCCGCGGGTGGCGACTCGGGCGTCGCAACTGCACGCCAGTTCAAGACCGCCGCCGAGGGCGGCACCGTCGATCGCGGCGACGACCGGGAACGCACAGTTCTCCATTACGTCGAACACCGCATGGGCGGGATGGGCGATCAGGGGCTCGGCGAGCCGGTCGAAGTCGGGGCCTGCGACGCTGTGCAGGTCGTAGCCCGCGCAGAACGAGGGCCCGCTTCCGGTCAGCACCGCGGCGCGGGCATCCAACTCCGCGAAGACACGGCTCAGTTCGCCGAGGGTGTGGGCGTCGAGTGCGTTGCGCCGGGCGGGACGGTCCAGGGTCACGAGAGCGATGCCCGGTTCCGCCTCCTCGACGCGGACGGCCGGGCTCGCACCCGGCTCAGCGGGCACGTGCGTCCGCCCGCTGCCGCGCGAGCCGCCGGAAGGGTTCCAGCGCCTGCGGGTTGACCACGGCATCGCGGTCCACGACGCGCTCCAGCTCGGCGCCCATCAGGAGCCGTTTCATCGGGACCTCCAGGGGCTTGCCGGAGCGGGTGCGGGGCACCTCGTCGATGCGGTGGACGGCGTCCGGGACGTGGCGCGGGGAGCAGTCCGTGCGCAGCCGGGCGGCCAGCGCACGTTCGAGTTCCCCGTCGAGTTCGTGACCGGCGGCCAGGACGACGAACAGTTCGAGGCGTGAGGAGGCGTCGGGTTCGACGATGTCCAGGGCCAGGGCGTCGACCACCGCGTCCAGGGTGAGGACGGAGCGGTAGATCTCGCTGGTGCCCATCCGGATGCCGCCCCGGTTGATCGTCGAGTCCGAACGGCCGTAGATCACCACCCCTCCTTGCGGGGTGATCTCGATCCAGTCCCCGTGGCGCCACACCGGCGGTTCGACGCGGTAGTGGCCGAAGTAGGCGTCGCGGTAGCGGCTGCCGTCGGTGTCGCCCCAGAACTTCACCGGCATCGAGGGCATCGGCGCCGTGAGCACCAGTTCCCCCACCTCGCCGGTCAGCGGCCGTCCCTCGTCGTCCCAGGCGGCGATGGGCGCACCGAGCGAGCGGCGCTGCAACTCGCCCTGTACGACCGGCAGCGTGGGCACGCCGCCGATGAAGGAGGTGCACACATCGGTGCCACCACTGGACGAGAACAGCCAGAGGTCCGGGCCGAGTTCGTCGTACACCCAGTCGAAGACCTCCGGTGTGAGCGGCGAGCCCGTCGAGCCGACCGCGCGCAGGCGCCCGAGGTCCCTGCCCTCGCGCGGCCGCACCCCGTCGGCGCGGCACGCGGTGAGGAAGCCCGCGCTGGTGCCGAAGCAGGTGGTCCGTGTCGCCTCCACCACGTCCCACATCGCCGCGGTGTCCGGGTGGCGCGGGCTGCCGTCGTAGAGCACGACCGCCGCGTCGGTGAGCAGGCCGCCGACGAGGAAGTTCCACATCATCCAGCCCGTACTGGTGAACCACAGGATGCGGTCGTCACGCCGCGCGTCGACGTGGAAGTGCAGCTTCTTCAGGTGTTCGAGGACGATCCCGCCGTGCCCGTGCACGATCGGCTTGGGCGCCCCGGTGGTGCCGGAGGAGTAGAGGATCCACAGCGGGTGGTCGAAGGGGACCCGTGCGAACTCCAGAGGTGCCCGGTCGGCGCAGAAGTCGTCCCAGATGACCGCGTTCGTCAGTGCGGTGAGTGGCCTGCCGGGGCGCAACCGGTCGGCCACGACGACCTTGGTGAGCGTCGGGAGGCCGGCCACGATCTCGCGTACCTGGTCCAGGCGGTCGAACTCGCGCCCGGCGTAACGGTATCCGTCCACGGTGATCAGCACGGAGGGTTCGATCTGCCGGAAGCGGTCCAGCGCGCTCGCCGCCCCCGTCTCGGGGGCGATCACCGACCAGACGGCGCCGAGGCTCGTCGTGGCGAGGAGTGCGACCACCGCCTCCGGTGTGTTGGGGAGGTAGGCCGCGACCCGGTCGCCGGGGCCCACCCCGGCGGCCACGAGTCCGGCGCGGGCGCGCGTCACGCGGTCGGTGAGCTCCGCCCAGGTGACCTCCACCGGTGCCTGCGACTCGGAGGCGTGTACGAGCGCCACCCGCTCGGGGTCGCGTCCGACGAGTATCCGCTCGGCGTAGTTGAGCGCCACGTCGGGAAACCAGCGGGCGCCGGGCATGGTGCCGGTGAGCACCGTGGTGGGATCCCCGTCGGCCCGTACCTCGAAGTAGTCCCAGACCGCCCTCCAGAACCCTTCGGTGTTCTCGACCGACCAGCGCCAGAGTTCGTCGTAGCCGTCGAAGGCGAGCCCCCGTTCGTGGGCCAACCAGTCCTGGAAACGGGTGAGTTCGCCGGCGGCGATCCACTGTTCGGAAGGCGTCCACAGCACCGGCCGGGTGCTGTCGGCGGGGGCGTTCAGCATGCGAGTGCCCTCCACAGTTGCTCGGCGTGGTCCATGAGCTGGTGGTCCTTTCCGTGAGGCGCGATCAACTGAAGCGCGACGGGCGGGCTTTCGGGCCAGAGCGGTACGGAGATCGCCGGCCAGCCGTAGGCCCCGGCGGCGCGGGTGAAACGCGAGGCGTCGACGACCGCGGCGGGCTCGGTGGTGGGCGGCGGCGGGACCGGTGCGGTGGGGAGTACGACGACGTCGACCCCGGCGTACGCGGCCGCCGTGCGCTGAGCCGCCAACGCCACTGCCTCCCGGGCCTGCTCGACGGCGCCGCTTTCCATACGCGTACCGGTGCCGAGCGCGGACCGCACGTCCGGCTCGTCGGGCTCGACGCGGCCCGCCCACTGCGCGGCGAGCTCGTGGACGAGGACGCGGCCCATCCCTCGCGGACGCAGCTCGAACCCGACCTCGGCGACGCTGTGCCCGAGGTCCGCGATGCGTTCGAGGGCGGCCCGGAACGCGTCGGCGACCCGGGGATCCATGGGGCCGTCGGCCTCCAGGCCGGACGGAACCCCGATCCGCAGGTGCGCCGCGGTGTGCTCCCGTCCGCTCCCCCCGAGAACCCCGGGAACCCCGGGAACCCCGAGCACTTCGGCCGCCAGCCCGCAGTCGCGGACCGATGTGGCGAACACCCCGGCGCAGTCCATCGACGGGGCCAGTGGCGCGCAGCCGTCGAGTGCCACGCTGCCGTGCGAGAACTTCATGCCCACCACCTGGCACCAGGCGGCGGGCACCCGCACCGATCCGGCGGTGTCGCCGCCGATCGCCAGCGGGACGATCCCGGCCGCGACGGCGGCCGCCGAACCACCGGAGGAGCCTCCGGGCAGCGCGCCGGGCACGGCGGGGTTGGGGCACGGCGGTCTTCTTGGGGCCTGTCCTGTCATGCTCCAGGCCAACTGGTCCATCGCCGTCTTGCCGATGACGACGGCGTCGGCCGCGCGCAGTCGCGCGACCACCGCCGAGTCCGCGTCGGCCACTCGAACCGGCGTACGCAGTCCCACCGTTGTCGCCAGTCCGGCAACGTCGAAACTGTCCTTCACCGCGACAGGTACACCGGCCAGCGGCCCCAGCGGTTCGCCGCGCGCCGCACGCCGGTCGATGTCGCGCGCGCTCTCCAGCGCCGCCCGGTCGACCTCCCAGAACACGCCGTCGGCGTCGAGCGCGGCGGCAAGCGAGGCTCGGCACAGCTCCTGCGCCGACCGTGTCCCGGCCCGTACCGCCGCGGCCAGCGCCGTGGCGTCGTGCCCGGCTGCGTCCTGTCTCATCGGCCACCCCGAGGGTGCGCGGCGGGCGTCGCGGTCACCGGCCGTCCTCCGCGAGAGCGTCCCGTGCCGCGAGGAACGGCCGCATCGGCAGCCGGGTCAGGCCCGCGCCGACCTGGCCGATGCCCGGATCCCGGTGTGCGAAGCCGTTGTTGAGCACCGGGGCGATACCGGTCCGGCACACCAGATGGACGTCGATGCCCACCGGCGTACCGGCGAATCCGTCGGCGGGCAGGAGGAACCGCTCGCTGGTGCCGCGGCAGATCTGCCGCATCGCGCCGACGAGGGCGACGGCCTCCTCGTGGGTGCCGCCGATGAAGGAGCTGATGGCGGGCGCCGCGGTCAGTGCGAAGGCGCCGAGTCCGATGGTCTCCGTCATGAAGGAGTCGCCCATCGCGGGGCAGGCGTCCTCGGCGGTGAAGCCGGAGAACAGCTTGGGTTGTCCCAAGGGCGCGGGCGCGGTGATCCAGCCGTCGACGCCGGTCACCCGCAGGCCCATCCGACGGCCGTTCGCGCAGACGGCGGTGACCAGTCCGGGAGCGCCGCCCGCGGCGTGCGCGGCGTCGCCGATCACCTTCCCGGCCGCCATGGAGAAGGACAGGAAGCTGTGGGGGTTGCCGGAGAGGAACTCCAGGACGGCGGCGGCGGTTTCGGTGTCGGGGGCGACCCGTACGACGGCCGGGGCGAGCCTGGCCACCAGCGCCGCCGTACTGGCGACGTTGCGGTTGTGGCACTCGTCGCCGCGGCGCAGGCCCTCCGCCTGGGCCGCGGCGACATCGATCCCGTCCACGGCGGCCAGGGCGTCGTCGAGCACGGGGGCGAGCACCTCGCCCATCCACCGCAGGCGGTCAAGGACCCGGGGGCCACTCGCGCCGAAGCGCAGTGCTTCGCCGAGGCCCTCGTTGAGCGGGGCGAACGCCGTTTTGCCGTCGGCTCCTTCGACCTCGACGACGGGCATCCGGGGCGAGACGACCCCGGCCATGGCGCCCACCGCGCCCGCGGAGTGACAGGGCGCCAGGGTCACCTCACCGGAGTCGAGCAGTTCCGCCGCCTCCCGCAGGTCCCCGGCCTCGCCTTCCAGGACCAGTGCTCCGAGGACGGCACCGCGCATCGGGCCGACGAGGTCGTCCTGCCCCAGCGGGGGTCCCGCGTGCAGAAAGCGCCGGGGGCCGACGGCGTCGGTCACATCGCCCGCGCGCCGTACTCTCCTCGCCACGGCCGGAGCCGTGGCGAGTCGTGTCCAGCCGTCCATGTCACTCATACCTGCTGATACCTGCCTGTCTCTGGTGGCGGAACCTCTCGGCCCGGCCGAGGGGTCCGTGGGTTCGCCCGGCCCCGGGAGTACGTCACCGGGGCCGGACGGGACATGGGCAACGCGCCGTCAGACGCGCGGCGGTGTCCACAGGACGGGGTCGCTCGCGGGCGTCAGTTTCGCGAGTACCAGCTCGTCGAAGGCGTTGGCGGTACCCCACTGGTCCTGCTCTTCGGGGGTGGTGCCCCAGACCTTGGGCGTCCAGCCGTGCTCCTCGTCGATCTGGATCAGCTCCGTCGTGATCTCCATGACGAAGCCGCTCGACGGTTCCTGGTAGTACGAGTAGGTGTTGTCGCCGGCGCCGTGCCGCCCCGGGCCCCACAGCGGCTCGAGACCCGCCCGCTTCAGCCGTCCCGTGCCGCGCATGAACTCGTCGACTCCGTTGAGCTCGAAGGAGACGTGGTTGAGACTGGTGTGCCTGGACTGGGCGAACGCCACGATGTGGTGCCAGCCTCCGGTGCGCATGAAGCAGAAGAAGTTCTGCAGCCAGTCCGAGATCTTGAAGCCGAGGACCTCGCCGTACCAGGAGACCGCCCGGTTCACGTCGTTGGTGTTGAAGACGACGTGGCTGATGTACTTGGGCCTCGACTCGCCGCGCTCGACCGGGCGGTGGGCGCGCTGCTCGACCTCGGTGGCGAGTTCGATCGCCCGGCCGTCGCAGTCGAAGAAGGCGCACGAGTAGCCGCCGCCGAACTCCGGGCGTTCACCCGGCTCGCGGATGATCTTGGTACCGCTGCGGACCACGCGTTCGAACAACAGGTCCACGCCTGCCCGGTCCTGGACGTCGAAGGTGGTGAGTTCGATGCCGGCGACGTCGTTCTGGCGCAGCTTGACGATGTAGTTGCTCGGGCATCCGGACCCGAAATAGCTCCTGCCCTGCTCCTCGGTGACCAGGTCCAGTTGCCACAGGTCGCGGTAGAAGGCGCGCGCGACCGGCAGGTCCTCGACGGCTATCGCCACCGAGCGCACACTCGTGATCGGATGAGGGGTGGGAATGGACATGTGACTCTCGCTTTCTTGCCGGCCGGTCCTGCTGGTCGGTCCGCGCTCGCGGACGCGGTCACCAGGAGGTGGCGATGTACTTCGACTCCATGAACTCGAGCATTCCTTCGGCGCCGCCCTCGCGGCCGAGCCCGCTCTGTTTGACCCCGCCGAACGGCGCCGCCGGGTCGGAGAGCAGTCCGCGGTTGACGGCGACCATGCCGGCCTCCAGTTCGCCGGCGATGCGCAGACCGCGGCGGAGGTCGGAGGTGTACACGTACGCCGCGAGTCCGAGGTGGGTGTCGTTGGCGGCCCGGACCGCCTCCTCGTCCGTGTCGAAGGCGATGATGCTGGCGACCGGACCGAAGATCTCCTCGCGGACAATGTCCGCCCGCGGCGGGACGTCGACCAGGACGGTGGGCGTGTAGAACGCCCCCTTGCGCTCCGGCCGTTCGCCGCCGGTGAGGACCTTCGCCCCGGCCGCGACCGCCGAGTCCACCAGAGCGGCGACCTTGTCCACGGCACGGTCGTTGATCAGCGGCCCGCACTCGCTGGCCGGGTCGGTGCCCGGACCGACGGCCAGCGCGGCGAACCGGGCGGCCAGGCGCCGGGAGATCTCCCCGACGAGGGAGCGGTGCACGTAGATGCGGTTGGCGGCGGTGCACGCCTGTCCGCCGTTGCGCATCTTCGCGATCATCAGCCCCTCGACGACCTCGTCCGGTACGGCGTCGTCGAGGACGAGGAAGGGCGCGTTGCCGCCCAGTTCCATGCTGGACTTGAGGACCGTGTCCGCGGCCTCGCGCAGCAGGACGCGTCCGACCTCGGTCGAGCCGGTGAACGACAGCGCCCGTACCCGCGGGTCGTGGAGCATCGCGCGCACCACCTCGCCGGAACGGCTGGTGGTGACGACGTTGATGACGCCGTCCGGCACGCCCGCCTCCTTGCACAGGCGGGCGATGAGGTAGCTGGTGAGCGGGGTCTCGGCGGCGGGCTTGAGGACCACCGGGCAGCCGGCGGCCAGCGCCGGGGCGATCTTCCGGGTGGCCATGGCCGCGGGGAAGTTCCACGGGGTGACCAGCACGGCGACGCCGATGGGCTGGTAGGCGACCATGATGTTGTTGGCCCCGCCCGGCGAGCTGCCGAGCTGGCCCACCGCCCGTACGGCTTCCTCGGCGTACCAGCGGAAGAACTCCGCGGCGTAGGCGACCTCGCCCTGGGCGTCGGCGAGGGTCTTGCCGTTCTCCGCCGAGATGAGCGTGGCGATCTCGTTCTTCCGCTCCGTCATCAACTCCCAGCAGCGGCGCAGGATTTCGGCCCGCTCGCGAGGGCTGGTGGCCCGCCAGGGGCCGAATGCCTCCGCGGCCGCGCCGACCGCGGCCAGACCGTCCCCGACGGTCCCGTCCGGGACTCGGTGGAGCAGTTCGCCGGACGAGGGGTCGAGCACCTCGATGGTGTCGCGGCGGCGGTCCGGGGGTGCGGCGCCGATGATGAGGTCGGAGTACAGCAGTGGGGTGGACGTCGTCATCGAAGGTCCTTCGTTCGCTACGTCGAGTGGGATGCCGGGGGTCACGCCGGGTTGCGGCCGACGAAGAACTCGCTGTCGGGGGAGTCCGTGACGTCCAGGCCGGCGGCCACGGCCGCGGCTCGCAACTGAGCCATCTGCCCGTCGTTGAGACGTGACAGCGGCGCACGCATGGGGCCGCCGTTGAAGCCGTTCAGCCAGCCCTGGTACTTCCACAGATAGCGGTGGACCATGGCGGTGCCGGCGACGGCCTGTCCCACGACGGCGGAGTCGGCCTCGCGCACCGGGTGGATCTTCCAGTAGATCTCCATGGCGTCGTCGAACTTGCCCTCGCGCATGAGGGTGAAGTAGCGGGCGACCCAGGGGCCGTACGCCTCGTAGTTCGACGTCCCCATCCACTGCATCCCGTACATCGAGTGCCACGCCGGGGAGTTGGACTCGATCGGGTCCATCACGATGACCTCGTCGCGGTACTTGTGGAAGATCTCCGCGATGCCGCCGACGCCCGGTCCGCCGACCTCCGTCTTCACGGCGACCACGTTGGGGATCTCCTCGATCATCCGGCCGATCAGCCCGGGCGAGAAGTGACTGGGGTGCAGCCGGCGGAAGTTCCACAGGTGCATCGCGAAGACGATGACCCCGAGGTTCGTGCTGTCGGCGACGGCCTTGGTGTACTCGAAGACCTCCTGCTCGGTCGCCGGGTAGAAGGTCAGCGGGTACGACAGGAGCACATAGGTCGCGCCGAGCCGCTCCGACTCCCGCACCAGGCGGATGTTGTCCTCGAGGGTGGGCAGCGCGGCGTGGACCACGGTCTGCAGCTGGTCCCCGGCCTCGTCGACCGCGATCTCGGTGACCTGGAGCAGCTCGTCGAAGGTGGTCCCGCACTCGGAGACGATGAGCGCGCTGGACATGCCCATCTTCTTCTCGAGGTCGATGTCGTGCCGGACGGCACGCTCGTTGATCCGGCTCAGGTCGCCGGTGAAGGTCGGCAGCAGGCAGCCGCAGATGCCCTTCATGTTCGCCTTGGCCCAGGCGCGGGCCTCGAGACGCGAATAGCTCATGGGTGGGTGCTCCGTTCTACGGGACTGGGCGCGGACGCGAATCCGGTCGACGCGCAATATCCAGATAGTGGATACCGTAACCACTTAGTGGATGTGCGGAAGCTAGCAGCCGACTGCGGGCCGGTCAATGGCTCGCTCGCGGTTGCTGGGGGACGGGATGCGGCGACCTCGCCCGCGCGATCCGTGTGCGCCCCGGGAGTCCCGCTGGGCGCCGAAAATCCGGGCCGAATCGGATCTTTCCGAGGAACTCTCGGAGCGTTGACACCCGATAGTCGCGGCTGTACCTTCACCGCACCCACTAAGTGGATGTCGTATCCACTATATGGACACGCCCCCCGCTGTGCTGGACGACAGGAGGCTGCGGATGATCAGGGCAGAAGAAAACGAGACC
This sequence comes from Streptomyces sp. NA04227, assembly GCF_013364195.1. Classification (NCBI taxonomy): domain Bacteria; kingdom Bacillati; phylum Actinomycetota; class Actinomycetes; order Kitasatosporales; family Streptomycetaceae; genus Streptomyces; species Streptomyces sp. NA04227. The sequence goes on from NZ_CP054918.1 coordinate 6,620,452, forward strand.
CGGGTGAGCCGGCAATCGTATTGGGGTGACGACGAGTTCCGGCTGGAGCAGGAACGCATCTTCCGGCGCTGCTGGCTCTTCGTCGCCCACGAGAGCGAGATCGCCGCCCCCGGCGACTACGTGACGCGCAACCTCGGCGGTGAGGACGTCATCGTCACCCGCGACGAGAGCGGGCAGATCCGGGCCTTCCTCAACTCGTGCACCCACCGGGGAACCCAGCTCTGCCGGGCCGACCTCGGCAACTCCTCGCACTTCCGGTGCAGTTACCACGGCTGGACGTTCTCCAACTCCGGTGACCTCAAGGGTGTTCCGGAGCGCAAGCAGGTCTTCGGCGCCTCCTTCGACAAGTCGGCGTTCGGCCTGGTGCGGGTACCGCATGTCGAGAGCTTCCACGGGCTCGTGTTCGCGAGCTGGGACCCCGATGCGCCGCCCCTGACCGAGGAACTCGGCCCCGCCGCCTGGTACTTGCGGGGAATCCTCGACAAGGCGGGCGATCTGGTGGCCGTCGGCCCGCCGGCCCGGGCCCGGGTCCGGACCAACTGGAAGCTCGGCTCGGAGAACTTCGCCGGCGACGGATACCACCTCGCCACCACCCACAAGAGCCCCATCGACCTGGGCGCCTACCTCAACACCGACGCCTTCCCCCAGCTCGACGGGGTGTCGATGGCGGGCATGCGCGGCCGGTGCGTCGTCGCGGGCAACGGCCACACCTTCCGGGTGCAGCACTACGACCTGCCGGGCGACCGGCCGATGTTCTTCGGCTACCCGCCCGAGAAGTGGCAGGACATGGCGCGGAACCTGGACGCCGGGCAGGTCGACCTGATGTCACGCCTGTCGGTCTTCCACGGCAACATCTTCCCGAACCTCTCGTTCATCGACGCCGCCGCGCTCACCTCCGGTGACGACACCCCGGCCGTGTCGTACGTCCAGTTCCGCGTCTGGCAGCCGCTCGACGCGATGCACAGCGAGCTCATGCTCTGGGCCCTTGTGCCCTCCTGGTACGACGAGGAACAGCGCGCCCATTCCCAGCGGGCGAACCTGCGCATGGTCGGGCTGGCCGGGATCTTCGACACGGACGACCTGCAGAACTGGACGAGCGTCGCGGACATGAGCCGCGGAGCGGTCGCCAGGGGTACCGACTTCGTCTACGAGGGCGGCCTCTCGGCGGCCAAGGAGGCCGGGACGTCCTGGCCCGGGGACGTCTACGACATCGACCACTCCGAGACCAATCAGCGCGAACTGTACCGACGCTGGGCCGAGTTGATGAACGACGAGTCGTTCGTCGCCACCGGCGCGGGACGGAGGGCCGCACGATGAACGCACGTACGGACAGGCTTCTTGGCACCGCCGTGGACTTGGCGACGAGGGACGCGCTGCGCCACTTCTACGACGTGGAGGCGCGGCTGCTCGACGCCTACGACTACCCGAACTGGCTCCCCCTGCTCGAGGAGGAGTTCGTGTACCGGGTGCCCGTCACCGTCACCCGCGACGACCCCTCGCTGGCGCCGACCGTCCCCGGAGCGGACCTGGTGCACGAGTCGCGGGACTCGCTGGCCTCGCTGTGGGCCCGCCGCTTCGAACCGGACCACATCGACTTCGCCTGGGGGGAGGTGCCGCTGCACCGCATCCGCCGCTTCGTCACCAACGTCGTGGCCGAACCCGGCACGCGGGAGGGCGAGTACGTCGTCCACAGCAATGTGCTGATCAGCGTCGTGCATCAGTCGGACCCCGCTGTCCTCGCTCCCGCGGGGCGCCGGGACGTGGTGCGGCGCCGCCGGGACGGCTGGGGCCTGGTGAGCCGTACCGCCGTCCTCGACGAGAGCGTGATCCGGCTGCCGCATCTGCGGATGGTGATCTGAGTGCGGGGCGACGCCGAGCCCGCGGGTGGCGGTCCACCCGCCCAAGAGGACGTCGTCGAGGACGAGTTCACCGTGGTGAACGAGTTCACGGCGGTGCGGATCAGCAAGATCAGCACCCGCAACGGCCACCGCGTCGAGATCCGGTCGCTGCGGCTCGGGCACCACGTCCGCCTCGATCCGCTCGCCCTCGAAAGCATCAGCTGGCAGACACCGGACGTGTTCTCCCGGTTCCTCGACCAGCCCTTCGGCCCCGAGCCGGGCCCCAGTTCCCCGTAATCGGACCGCGGCACCGCCGCGCAGCAGAAAGTTGTCGAACATGCTTCTCCTGACGGACGAACAGGTCCGCGCCTCCCTCCGGATGGACCGGCTCGTCGCCGCGCTGCGCGACGGGTACCGCGTCGAGGCCGAGGGCGCCGTGCAACTGCCCGACCGCATCAACCTGGACACCCAGCCGGGGTTCTTCCGCCTCATGCCCGGGATCGTCGGCGGCGCCGGCGTCATGGGCTTCAAGGTGTTCAACCAGGTCGCCGCAGGCGGCGTGCAGTACCTCATCGGCCTGTACGACGAGGCCACGGGCGAGTTGCAGGCCCAGTTGGACGGTGCCTACCTCACCGCCGCACGGACCGGTGCCGCAACCGGCGTCGCGGCGGGACTGCTCGGCCCGGACGGCCCGGTCGAGGTCGGCCTGATCGGCTCGGGCCTGGAGGCCGAGACCAACCTCGAAGGGGTCTGTGCCGCTCTCGACGTCGCGAAAGTCTCGGTGTTCAGCCCGAATGCCGAGCGCCGTGGGCAGTTCGCGGACCGCATGGCCGAGCGCCTCGGGATCGCGGTCGAGCCGGTGGACGCGGCCGAGAAGGCCGCCTCGGCGCCGGTGGTGGTCGTCGCCACGAACACGGGGATGGGCACCGGACGGGTGGCCCTGCGCGGTGACTGGCTCAGCCCCGGCGCGACCGTCCTGTCGATCGGATCCACCATGCCCGCCCTGCGCGAGATCGACGTCGAGGTGATCACCCGCGCCGCCCTGGTCGTGAGCGACGCTCCTGCCCAGGCCCGCGGCGAGTCCGGTGACCTGATCGCCGCGGACGAGGCCGGTGTGCTCGACGGCAAGCTGAGGTCGCTCGCGGACCTCGCCACGGGCGGGGCGCCCCGCCAGAGTCAGGAGGACATCGCGGTCTACAAGTCCGTGGGCACCGCGCTGCAGGATCTCGTCGCCGCCCGCGTGGTGTACGAGAGCGCTCTCGCGGGCGGTGTCGGGAAGTCGATCGATCTGCTGCGCGTCAAGAAGCCGGCCGGATCATGAGCCCCGCCGCACCGGAGCGCAAAGCGGCGTTCGTCACGGGCGCGGGCAGCGGTATCGGGGCAGCGGCCGCCCGGGCGCTCGGCCGGGCAGGCTACGCGGTGGCGGTGTGCGACTTGTCCGCAACCGCCGCGCAGGAGACCGCCGAAGCCTTGCGCGCCTCGGGCGTGAGGACCGCCGTGTATACCGTCGACGTCACGAACGGGGTGGCCGTCGCGGACGCGGTCCGTGCCGCGGGGGACGAACTCGGTCCCCTGGAGGCTGTCGTGCACGCCGCGGGCATCTTCGACCAGAACCGGCCGTTCGCCGAACTCACCGCCGCCACCTGGGATCTGGTGCTCCGGGTCAACGTCCTGGGGACCGCCAACGTGCTGCGCGCGGTGCTTCCCGCCATGACCGAACGCCGCCACGGCAGCGTGATCACGGTGGCCTCCTCGGCGGGGCTCGTCCCGCGCGGTGGCGGCGCCGCGTACATCGCGTCGAAGCACGCCGTGGTGGGCCTGACCCTGAAGGTGGCCGCCGAGGTCGCCGACCGTGGGGTGCGGGTCAACGCCGTCGCCCCGGGCTGGATCCCGACCCGGCTCTTCGAGACCAGTGCGGCCGCGCTGCGTGCCGACGCCCCGTCCACGGACGTCCCGGACGAGCCGGTGCCGGTCGGCGGCGTGATCCCGATGCGGCGGCCCGGCACGGCCGACGAGGTCGCCGACGGGATCGTCTTCCTGGCCGGTGACAGCTCCCGGTACATCACCGGCACTGTGCTGCCCGTCGACGGCGGCTATCTCGTCGGCTGACCGGGCCGGTTCCCCTCCCCGTCGCAGCCGGTTGTCCGGCGCATTTCGAAACTCAGAGGTAAAGCCATGAAAGTGATCGCCCATCTCGACAAGTGCCGCGGGTACGGCAGTTGCATGCTCGAGGCCCCCGCCGTGTTCGACCTGGACGAGGACGAGAACCGTGTCGTCGTACTGAACGGCGAACCGGGGGACGAGCTGCGTGCCAGGACCGAACGCGCCGTGAGGTCCTGTCCCGCCCGTGCACTCGAGGTGACCGGCTGATGGCCGGGCCCGAGCACGTGGTGGTGGTTGGTGCCTCGCTCGGCGGGATGTCCCTCGTGCAGGAGCTGCGCCGGCTCGGTCACGACGGCCGGGTGACGGTGATCGGGGCGGAGAAGGTCCGCGCCCACTACGACCGCACCCAGCTCTCGAAGGACCTGCTCACCGGCCGCGCCGAACCCGAGTCGCTGTATCTGCTCTCCGAGGCCGAAGTGGCCGCGCTCTCGGCCGACCTGCGCACGGGGCGCCGGGCCACCGGGCTGCGCGTCGGCACCGGCAGGGCGTGCGTAACCGTCGACGACGGCTCTGCCGTGGAGGCGGACGTCGTGGTGATCGCGACGGGATCCTCCGCCCGACGGCCCCCTTTCCCCGCCGACCTGCGGGGTGTCCATGTCCTGCGCACGATGGAGGACGGCCTCGCCCTGCGCGGCGAACTGGCGGCCGCCGACAGTGTCGTGGTCCTGGGCGCCGGTTTCATCGGCTGCGAGGTCGCGGCCGCCGCTCGCGCGCTCGAACGCAGGGTGACCGTGGTCGACGTACAACCGGTGCCGATGTACACGGCCCTGGGTCCCGTGCTCGGAGATCACTTCGCCCGCCTGCACCAGGCACACGGCACCAGGTTCGAACTCGGCACCGCTGTCGACGGGTTGGTCGGACAGGAGCGCGTCACCGGTGTCCGGCTGGCCGACGGCCGGGTCCTCGACGCGGATCTGGTGGTCGTCGGATTCGGCGGTGTCCCCGAGACCGAGTGGCTGCAAGGGTCGGGCGTCGAGGTGGACAACGGAGTGGTCTGCGACGACGCGGGCCGTACCTCAGTCCCCGGGGTCCTCGCCCTCGGCGACGCCGCCCGGTGGCACTCGACCCGGCACGGCCGCGCCGTACGGTCGGAGCACTGGAACCACGTCAGCCTGCAGGCCACCGTCGTGGCGGAGAACATCGTCGCGGGAGCCGCCGCGGCCGACGCCCCGTCACGGCTCGACGCGGTGCCCTCCTTCTGGACCGACCAGTTCGGCTCCCGGATGCAGATGGTGGGCGCACCGGCCAGCGAGGACAGCGTCCACATCGTCGCCGGAACACCGGGCGAGTCCGGTCTGGTCGCGGTCTACACCCGCGACGGCCGCACCACGGCCGCGGTGGCCGTGGACGCACCTCGCGCTCTGATACGGCATCAGGCACTCGTCGCGGACGGTGCCCCCTGGCCCGGTGAGCCCGCGGATCGCTGACCGAGTGCTCCTCGTACCGGTCACCAGGGGAGGGCGGGCGCGCCTTTGGTCCTCCGCCCTCCCGGACGCGGCACACAGCGGGGTCCCTCGCATCGGCTCCCGGCGGCGCCTACCGAGGGCCGATCTGCCCCCGCCACCCGAGCATCTGGGACAGCGACCTGGCCAGCCCGAGCACGACCTCCCGGACCTCCGCGGGGTCGTGCCGGCCCTCCCGTCCGTCGACCACGACGGAAGCCGAAGCCACCACGGCGCCCTCGGCGTCGCGCACGGGCGCGGCGATCGCGGCCGTCGGCGACGTGAGGTCGTGTTCGGTGGCCACGAGACCGGCGCTCCGTGTCTGTTCGAGGACGGTGCGCAGCGCGTCGGCGTCCTCGATGGCGCTCTCGCCCTCAACGGTCGTGAAGTGGCCCAGATAGGCGTCGATGAAGTCGTCCGGGGCGAAGGCCAGCAGCACGAGCCCCCTGGCGCCCACATGCAGGGGGTACGGGCGATAGGTGTTGGCGTAGGAGAGGCTCGGAATCGGAGTGCGCGGCTCGACGCTGGCGATCGCGATGGACGCGTAGGCGTCACGCTCGGCGAGCTGCACAAACCCGCTCACCCGGTCGGAGGCGGTCCGCATCAGCGGCTCACCCGTATGGAAAAGGGGGTGTTCACTCAGATATGAGGATCCGATGGCGAACAGGCGACGGCCGACGTAATGCAGCCCCGTCGCCTCGTCCCGGCGCACGAATCCGTGCTCGCGGAGATAGGCCAGCGTCCGGTGAGCGGTCGCCCATTTCGTGGAGGTACGTTCGGCGAGTTCCTTCGCCCGCATCGGCTTCTCGGCCAGATATTCGAGCATCTGCATGGCCCGATGCATGCTTTGCATCGAGCTCGACGTGGATGCGCGAGCCGAGTCACCGCTTTCGAACATCCCCGGAATTTACCACGGCCGGTATCACGGTTGATCATCGGATCTCCGTACGAGGAACGCCTTCCGCCGGGCCGCCGTCGCACCGCTCGACACCTGCTCACGGGCCCGACATCTCCCGGTGCCCTTTTCGTGCGCTCCGCGCCGATCACACCGGAAAAAGTAGAGTTGCCCTATGAACAAGCGGCTGGCCCTGCTCGCCACCGTCGACCCGGACGTCACGGAGAGCGAGGCGTTCCGGCTGGCACTCCAGCAGGCGGTGACCGAGCTGGGCGGCTGGGGCGGGACCGTGCATCTGCGGGGCCACAGGACCGCGCTGCGGCTGGTCTCGACGACCGGGCTCCCGGCGGAGGTCACCAGGCCCTGGGAGATCATCGATCCGGAGGGACCGGCCGCCCCGGCCCGCGCCGTACGTCGCGGCACCGGCGTGTGGGTGCCCGCCGGATCCGCCGAACCCTGGCCCGGTACGGGACTGGCCGCCGTACCGCTGCTGAGCGGCGGACAGGCGGTCGGCGCCCTCACCGTACTGACCGGCGAGGGCGCCGAGCCCACCCCCGAGCACTGGGACTTCCTGCGGGCCACCGCCACCTGGGCGCAGGAGCGGATGACCGGGGCCCCGCCGCCCGCCGGGCCCCGACCCGCGGGTCCCCGCGGCAGTCGGCTGAGGGAAGCCCTCAACGAGGTCAGGGTCGGTGCCTGGGAATGGGACATCCGCACCCGCGAGCTGTCTCTGGACGAAGCCGCCGCCGCCCTGTTCGGATTCGAGACCCCGAGCACCGTCCCGCCGGTCGAGAGCTGGCTGAGGGTCGTCCACCCCGACGACCTGCCCTCGACCCTGGCGGTCCTGGAGAAGGCCATCACGGACGGCAGCCTCTACGAGGTCGAGTACCGGGCCAGGCGTCCGGACGGCGGCTACGGCTGGACGCGGTCACGCGCCAAAGTGGTGCCCGACCGCAGCGGCGAACCGGTCCGCATGGTCGGCACGGTCTGGGACACCACGGAGTCCCGTTCCGTCCGGGACACGCTCAGCCGCGCCCTGCGGCACATGAGCGACGGCTTTCTGGCAGTGGACGACGACTGGCAGATCGTCTTCGTCAACCGGGAGGCCGAACGCACCCTCGGCTCCCCGGAGGAGGAACTGACCGGCCGCACCCTGTGGGAACTGCGCGCCGTGCGGCGCGTACCGGACCTGGAGAGACGCTGCCGGGAAGCCGTGGCCGACTGCGCCCCGGCCGGCTTCGACATCCTGCTGCCCGACACCGGACGCTGGTACCACCTGCGGCTGGTCCCCGTACCCGACGGCACGACTGTCTATCTCACCGACGTCACGGAGCAGCGGCAGCGCGAGGCCGAGCAGCAGGCGGCGGAGCGGGCCGTGGCCGAACGAGCCGCCCGTATCGCCGAGTTGACAACGGCTCTCGCCGAGGCGACCACCTCGCGCGACGTGGTGGACGCGGTGGCGCGCCGGGTGCTGCCGCCGTTCGGCGCCGCGGGCCTGATCGTGCAGACCGTTGAGGGCGACCGGGTCCACAACCTCGGTGCCGTCGGCCACTCACAGGAATTCCTGGACCGGCTGGACGGCCGTCCGGTCGCGCCCGGCACACCCACGGCGGACGCGATTCTCGCGGACACCCCCGTATTTCTCTCCTCACCCGAGGAGTTCGTGGCCCGGTACCCCGACATGGCCCGTTACCCCGACGTGGCCGGCCGGCCCGGCGAGCGGGGCGGACAGGCGTGGGCCTTCCTGCCGCTGACCGCCTCGGGCCGCCCGTTCGGCATGTGTGTGATCGGTTTCGACGGGCCTCGCCGACTGTCGGGTGAGGAGCGGACCCTGCTCACCGCGATCAGCGGCCTGGTCGCACAGGCCCTGGAGCGGGCCCGGCTGTACGACGCCGAGCACACCCGCGCCCAGGAACTGCAACGAGGCCTGCTCCCACGCGAGTTGCCCGTGCTGCCCGCCTGCACCGCCGCCGCGCGCTACCTCCCCGCCGGGCGGGGCATGGAGGTCGGCGGGGACTGGTACGACGTCATCCCGTTGTCCGCGGGGCGCGTCGCGCTCGTCATCGGCGACGTGATGGGCCACGGACTGTCCGAGGCGGCGACCATGGGACGTCTGCGCACCGCCGTCCGCACCCTCGCCGACCTCGAACTGCCCCCGGACGAGATCATGGCCCACCTGAACGACGTCGTCGGCGGCCTCGGCGAGGACTCGTTCGCCACCTGCCTGTACGCGCTCTACGACCCCACCAGCCGGTCCTGCTCGTTCACCAGCGCCGGGCATCCGCCGCCGGCGGTCCTCCACCCGGACGGCAGCCTGCGGTTCCTGCCCAACACCCCGAACCCGCCGCTGGGCGCCGCGGACCCGCCGTTCGAAACGGCGGAACTGCCACTGCCCGACGAGAGCCTGCTCGTCTTTTACACCGACGGCCTGGTCGAGTCCGCCCGGCGCGACATCGACGCCGGCCTGGCCGAACTCGGCAGCCTCCTGCGGACGTCCGGCGCGGAACAGGCCCAGAACCTGGACCCGCTCTGCGACACCCTCACCACGGGACTGCTTCCCGCCGGGCAGCACGCCACGGAGGACGATGCCGCCCTCCTCGTCGTCCGCGTACACGCGCTGCCCGCCGAAGAGATGGCCTCCTGGTCGCTTCCCGCCGAGCCGCAGGCAGCGGGCCAGGCCCGCCGACACGTCCGCGAGCAGCTTGCCGCCTGGGATCTGGACGACCTGGTGATGACCACGGAGCTGTTGGCCAGCGAACTGATCGGCAACGTCCTGCGCCACGCGAAGGGCGCCCCACGACTGCGGCTGCTGCGCAGTGGCGGCCTGGTCTGCGAGGTGTACGACAGCAGCGTGACCATGCCCCACATCCGCCGCGCGGCGGACACCGACGAGGGCGGCCGCGGATTGCAACTCGTCGCCGCACTGTCCCGCAAATGGGGCACCCGCTACACCGGCAACGGCAAGTGCATCTGGACCGAGCAGGCGCTGCCGGGTACGGCTGACGGCGGGTCGGGGGTGGATCAACTCGCTGCGGGGGCATGGGAGTTCGATGGGGACCTTGACTCTTTGCCGTTTGGGGACGAGGGCTGAAGGGCAGGGCGGCGCCGGAGCTGCCGGCGGTCATGTGTATCCGTTGCGCACTGGACGCCCGCGCGCGGAGTGCTGACCCGCGCACCACAAGGCGGTTTGCCGCGACCGCGTTGTTGGGCAGTGTTGCCGCGCGCAGCCCGTCCATCCGATGTCGTGGGGCGCGGTCGGAAACAGGAAGGCGCTGATTCATGGCTGCCCACCGGTCCGCGGTGCTGCCCCCGTCGCTGCGCGCGTGGCTCGGGCCGGTCGCGGTCCTCGCCGCGCTGGTGGTCGTCGTGTTCGGGGTCCTGTACGCCGGGCACAGCCGGCCCGGCAGGGTGGACGTGTGGATCCAGTCGGCGGTGGGCGATGTGCGGTCGCCGTGGCGGGATATCGCTCTGGCCACGGACTTCTGGGGGGAGCCCGTCGGGGCGGCGGCGCTGGTCGTGGGCGCCGTGACGGGGTGCCTGCTGTTGCGGCGTCCTCGCGCGGCGGTGCTCGTCGTTGTCGGCGCCGGTATGGCCGTGGGGACGACGAGGCTGCTCAAGCCCCTGGTGGGACGGACCATCCATGGCGGGAACCTGTCCTACCCGAGCGGGCACACCGCCTTCTTCACGGCGCTGGCGTTTGTGGTGGCCCTGCTCGCGGCCGATCGCCTCGGCCTGGGCAGGGCGGTCGGCACCTCAGTTGTGCTCGCCGCGGCGCTGGTTGCCGGCGCCGCCATGGGCTGGGCGCAGGTCGCCCTGGGCGCGCACTACCCGACCGACGTCCTCGGCGGCTGGTGCACCGCGCTGGCGGTGACACCGGCGGCGGCGTGGCTGGTCGACCGCACAGCTGACCGGATGGCCGACCGGACAGCCGACCGGCGGGACGATCGGGTGGCCGACGCCGTTCGGCGGGAGCGCCACTGACGTCACATCAGGTCACGTCACATCAGGTCACGCCGCGTCACGTCACGTCGGATCGCTTCACGCCGCATCACGTCCCGATCGGACCACTTCGCCTCACGCCGAGCGGCGGAATACCGGCTTCACCGGTCGCCCGCCCAGCCAGGGCGTGGGGTCGGCGGCCTCAAGTGCCTTCCGGTACACCGCACATGCCTGGGCCACTACGTCGACGGTGCGGTCGATGTCGGCGTCGTCGAGTGCGCTGCTCACCACGAACGACGGGGCGAGCACTCCGCCCGCGAGGAGTCGGCGCAGGAACAGGGTGCGGTACTGCTGCGACGGCTGACGGTTCTCGTCGAGGGTGGCGAAGACCAGGTTGCTGGCGCGGCCCCGGAGGACGAGGTGGTCGCCGACGCCCATGCCGGCCGCCACGTCGCGCACACCGGCGGCCAACCTTTCGCCGAGGGCGTGCAGCCGCGCGGTGATGCCCTCCTCGACGTAGGTGGTCTGCACGGCCATGGCGGCTGCCAGGGCGTGCGTTTCCGCGCCGTGTGTGGTGGACAGCAGGAACACCCGGTCCCCGGAGTGACGCAGCCCGCCCCGCTCCATCAGTTCGCGGCGCCCGGCCAGCGCGGAGACGGCGAATCCGTTGCCCAGCGCCTTGCCGAACGTGGAGAGGTCGGGGACGACGCCGTACAGGCCCTGGGCGCCCGCCTCGGACCAGCGGAAGCCGGTGATCATCTCGTCGAAGATCAGTACGCAGCCGTGCCGGTCTGCCAGTTCGCGCAGTCCGGCGAGGTAGCCAGGCGTGGGGTCCTCCCTGCACACGGGGGTCCCTGCGCCCGAACGGAGTGGGGAGTGGGGGAGGAGTTGAGAGCCAGGGGCAGGGGTGGTGTGGGTGGTGGGTTCCAGGATCAGACAGGCGATCTCGCCCTGGTAGCGGGTGAGCAGTTCCTCCGTGGCGGCCAGGTCCCCGTAAGGGAACGTCACGGTGAGCTCGTTGGTCGCCGCCGGAACCCCGGCGGACATCGGCGTGGTGCCGATGAACCAGTCGTCGACGGAGAAGAACGGATGGTCGGCGCAGACGGCCACTCGCGGGCGCCCGGTGGCGGCGCGGGCGAGGCGCACCGCGGCGGTGGTGGTGTCGGAGCCGTTCTTCGCGAACTTCACCATCTCGGCGGTCGGCACGGTGGCGAGGAAGCGCTCCGCGGCCTCGACCTCCACGATGGACGGCCGGACGAAGTTGCTGCCGCGGTCTAGTTCCCGGCGTACCGCCTCGATTACGCGTGGGTGGGCGTGGCCGAGGCTGACCGACCGCAGGCCGGAGCCGTACTCGAGGTAGCGGTTGCCGTCGATGTCCCACACATGGGCACCACGGCCGTGGCTGATGACCGGGGCCAGGTTCTCGGGGTACTGGTCGTCGCCCTTGGCGTAGGTGTGCGCGCCACCGGGGACCAGCGCGTGCAGCCGCTCGGTGGCCTGCCGCGACCGAGGCAGGGCGAACTCTTCGTTGTCCACGCCGACTTCAGCTCTCTTTCCGCTTCGGAGTCTCGACCTGTTTCTTGGGGGTCTCGACCTGCTTCTTCGGAGTCTCGACCTGCTTCAGGGCCTCGACGAGTCCCGGTGCCTCCCGGTCGCGGCTGGAGATCGATGTGACCGGCAGCGGCCAGGGGATGGCGAGTTCAGGGTCGTCGAAGGCGATCGTCACGTCCTCGGACGGGTCGTGCGGGCGGTCGATGCGGTACGAGACGTCGGCGGTTTCGGTCAGCGCCTGGAAGCCGTGCGCGCACCCCGCCGGGATGTACAGGGTTGCCTGGGTCTCGCCGGACAACTCGAAGGAGGCCCGGTTGCGGTAGGTCGGCGAGTCCGTCCGCAGGTCCACGAAGACGTCGAAGATCCTCCCGTACGAGCACCGCACGAGCTTGGCCTCACCGGCTCCGGAGCGCAGGTGCAGGCCGCGCAGCACGCCCCGGACCGAGCGGGACACGCTGTCCTGGGTGAAGGCGCCCGGGTCGAGGCCCACCGAGCGGACCACGTCGGCGTCGAAGGTGCGGCAGAAGAAGCCGCGCTCGTCGGTGTACGGCGTCGGCTCGAACAGGTACGCGCCGTCTATCTCCGGGACTTCGGTCGCCTTCATGGAGCCTCCCGCAGGGTGTGGGTGTGGGTATGGGTGGGGGCGTGGGTGTGGTCGGGGGCCGGGAACAGGGCTGCGGTCAAGGCGGTGAACTGCTGCTCGAGGCGCCGGGCGACGGTCAGGTTTCGCTCGGTGAGGGTTCGCCGTACCTCCGCCGATCGCTGCTCCAGCGCCCGGAACTGTTCGAGCAGTCGCTCGGCGTCGACCTCGCGAGCCGGGTGGCAGTACGCCGCAAGGCCCATCCGCGCCATGAGCGCGTCGCTCTTGGCCGCATAGCTGAGTGCGAGCGTCGGTGTGCCGACCTTCAGCGCGCAGATCAGGTTGTGGTAGCGGGTCGCCACCACGGTGTCGGCGGCCGCCATCTCCCTCATCAGGTCGGCCAGCGAGGCCACTTCGGCGGCGGTGACCAGTGGCGAATCCACCGCGTCGAGGATCGCGCCGACCACCGGCCGGTCGACCTCGTCGCCGGTGAGCAGCCGGACCGGCCTGCCGTCCTCGACCAGCGCGCGGACGAAGCGCGTCGTTCCGTCGAGGTAGCGGCGGTGGATCTCCTCGGCCCGGGCGCGGTCGTCGTTGCCGCCGTGGAAGGCCATGATGCCGACGCAGACCGGGCCGGGCGGGCCTTGCGGCTCGCTCCTCGGCGGCGTCGGCAGGGCGAAGGCGAGGTCCGGGTAGACCTCGTCGCGCGCGGTGTCCACGCCCATCGCCCGCATCGCGCCCCGGGATTGGGCGTCGCGGTACGACCGGTAGGTGGCGAGCCGCGCCGACCAGCGCACCAGGGCTCGGGTCGGCCGGTCGCCGATCTCGGAGGCGCCTACGCCGACCAACGCGACCCGGGTGCCGAACAGTCGGCCGGACGCGCAGAGCAGGAACAGGGAGTACGGGAAGCCCCACGGCCGCAGTGGCAGTGTGGCCTCCAGGACGCCCATGCCCGGCACGATCACCACGTCGTGTTGGCGTACCCAGGCCGCGGTGCGGGCGGCGTCGACGAGTTTGCCCAGGGCCTTGGCCGCGATGGCGCCCGCGCGCGAGGCGGTCCGGTACTCCCCGCGGTACCAGTGCAGTCGCGTCGCGGGGATCCGGTACCGGGTCGCGACGACTTCGGGTCCGCCGCACAGCGCGTCCACGACCGCGTTCGGGTGCTCGGCGCGCAGGTAGCCGAGCACGGCCTCCAGCGAGCCGTCGTTGCCGAGGTTGCCGGAGCCGAGCAGGCCGAACACCCCGACGCGCACCGGAGTTTCGTACGCGGAGGTCACGCCTGCCTGCCTTCACGGCCGGCGACGAGGGCGTCGACGGAGACGGTGAGCAGGGCCGGGTCGACCGGGGTGCGGTCCTCGACCCGCTCGCCGGCGCCGGGCCGGGCCCGGCTCGCCATCCATGCGGCGAGGTGGCAGTAGCACGCGCGCCGGTCGGCCGAGGACAACGGCGCCCGCCGGATCGCCGCGACGAAGCCCCATACGTACTCGGCGAGGAGCCTGGGCGTGGGGTGCAGCGTGCCTGCTCGGCGCGGGTCCAGGTTGACGCACCTGGAGCGCTTGGAAGGGTTGGCGCGTTCGGCGCGGGTGGGGTGGTCGCGGCGGAAGTACAGGAGTTCCGGTACCTGGTGGAAGGGGCCGTGCAGACCGATCTCGGTGACGAACGTGCGGTCCGCGTGGTGGTAGCTGTCGTGCGGCTTCACCCGGCGCAGCACCTCGGCCCGCATCACGCCGTAGAAGTCGTCGCCGCCTGGCTCGAACAGCATGCTGCGGAAGCGCTCCGGCGGGTGCGGTGAATTGGTGGCGAGCCCGTACTCGTAGGGGACCTTGACCTGGCCCTCGCCGTCGATGACCGCCTGGTCGGCGTGCGCGAGGACGACGTCCGGCCGTTCGTCCAGCGCCTCGACGCAGCGCCGCAGCAGGTCCCGGGCGTACAGGTCGTCGTGCGAGGCCCACTTGAACAACTCGCCGTGGCATTGGGTGAATACGTAGTTGTGGTTCGGTGCGGCGCCGATGTTCCGGGGCAGCCTGAGGTAGCGGATGCGCGAGTCCCGCGCGGCGTAGCGGCGGCAGATGTCCTCGGTGCCGTCGGTCGAGGCGTTGTCGGAGACGACCAGCTCGAAGTCCTCGTAGGTCTGGCCGAGCAGGGCGTCGAGCGACTCGGCCAGGTACTCCTCGCCGTTGTAGACGGGCAGGCCGATGCTCAGCCGGGGCAGGGCGGTCATGTCGTCCTCACTTCGGGGATCGGAGGGTGGTCGTGCTCGCGCAGGGCGGACCGCAGTTGCAGCCACCACACGGCTGAGGCGCTCAACGTGGCGGCGGCGACGCCCCAGGCCGAGCCGACCGTGCCGGCCACGGTCGCGCCGCCGAGTCCGCCGCCGACGTAGCAGAGGGAGGCGAACAGCTGGCAGCGCAGGCTGCGCCGGGCCGCGGCCAGGGCGCGCAGCCCGACCGCGGCGCCGACGCCGAGGCTCGCGCCCGCGACGCCGAGCGTGGCCGGCACGATGAGTTGCGAGGCGGAGTGCCAGACATCGCCGAGTACGAGTTCGCCGGCCCGGCCGGGCACGAGGAGCAGCGCAGCGCCCCAGAGCAGTGCGGCGGCGGCCTGTCCGCCGCCGAGCAGGAGGCAGAACGTGCGCAGTCGGTGCGGGGCCCGTCGTAGTACCCGCGCCGCTTCCGCGACGGTGACCAGCGAGAGCCCCATCAGCACGGCGAGGAACGGGCCGAGCAGGAGTTCGGCGCCTCGGACCGCGCCCACGGCGCCGAATCCGACGATCGCGCCGAGGCCGTAGGCCCGCAACTGGCCGGCGCCGCTGACGCCGACGTTCTCGACCAGGTACCGGTAGCCGAGGTCGCGCTGGTCGCGAAGCCACCGGCGCGCGCCGGTCGGTTGGGGCCGGATGCCGGACTGGAGGCAGCCGTATCCCGCGGCCACCGTGGCGGCCGCGCCCCAGGCGAGCACGAAAGCGGCCACGGTGCCCGCGCGGGCGGCCAGCACCATGGCCGGGACGAGCGCGATGCCCCCCAGGAGGTCGTTGGCGAACGCCTTGCGCCCGGTGCCGGCGGCGAAGAACGAGAACCGCCAGGCGTCTTGCAGCAGCAGTCCCGGCAGCACGACGCCGAGGCAGGCGAAAGCGGGCCCCACGCGGCCACCGAGTGCCGACCCCGCCACCAGACAGACCGCGCAGACGGCGACGGCGACGCCGAGCGCGGTACCCGACGAACTGGCCGCCGCCGAGCGCCAGTTGGCGTCCGGTACGCCGCTGAAGCGCACCACGAGCGGGTCGGTGGCCAGGCCGCGGGAGACCCCGAGGACCACGCCGTAGGTCACCCAGGCCAGGCTGAACACACCGAACGCGGCCAGCCCCAGCGAGCGGGCCACGTAGATTCCCACCGCGAAGTTGGTCATGCTGCAGACCGCCTGGTCGGCCAGCCCCCAGGACAGCCGGCCGACCATGGCGCGCTTGGCGGTGCGCCGGGCGGGCCCGGCCCGGTCCGCCGGTGTCGTCGGCTTCTCCCGCTCGGTGGTCATCGACCTCACGCCTTGATCAGCCCGGCGCCGTGCAGGGCGTCGGCCGCGGCGGCGACGGTGTCGAACGGCAGGCCGGACCGCTCGGCGACGTCCAGCAGACCGTGCTCGCCGTCGGAGAGGCTGAGCACCCAGAGCATGGCCAGCTGGGCCTGCTTCGCGTCGCTGCGACCGCCGAGCGAGTCGTACAACCCCCTTCGGCCGAGCTGGGGTTCGCCGTACGGGCTGAGATTGAGGTAGCGGCGATTGCGGTCCAGGACGGTGAACGCCTCGCGGCAGACGGCGAGTGTGTCCGCCATCGCCCGCGGGGACACGAAGTCCGGGTTGTCCGCCGAGGTGTGGTACTCGGGGTAGCCGGCGTACGGGGTGCGGCTGAGCGAGCCCACGCCGAGATCGAACCCGGGGGAGCAGAACTGCCGCTCGTCGTAGCCGTAGGGAGTGAACTCGGCAACGTGGTGCGGGCGTTCGGAGGCGGCGAGGACGTGCCGCATGACGCGGTCGATCTCCGCGTCGCCGCGCCTGCTCTGCTTGTACGTCAGTTGGCCCGAGTCTCCGGCGCAGGCCAGCACCAGCCCGTGCTTGACATGCTCGATCCGCTCCGCGTGGCGGGCGAGCCAGGTGATCGCTCCGATGGTGCCGGGTGCGAACAGGAACCGGTAGGTGTACCAAGGTGTTTGCTCCGCCAGCGCCCGGGCCAGGAAGGTCGCCACCGCGATACCGGCCAGGTTGTCGTTGGCCAGTGACGGGTGGCAGACGTGGCAGGAGACGAGCACCTCGTCGGGGACCTGCCCGGGGACCACGTGCTCGGCGTAGGTGAGGTGGCCGTCGGCGAGGGTGGAGTCGATGCATACCTCGTAGTCGCCGTCCGGCAGCGCGTCCAGGGTCTCCTGGGCCAGGCAGAAACCCCATCGCGGCTGGTAGTAGCTGGTGCGGTAGGGCACCCAGGACGGATGGTCCGGCAGGGTGTGCAGGTGCGCGCGCAGTTCGGCCAGCGGCATGGTCCGCGCCACGGGCACGCTGTAGCCGAGCACGTGCAGGCTGGACGCGGCGAAGTCGACGACCCGGTTGCCTGCGGAGTCGGCGATGTAGGCGTCACGGATGTTCCACTCCTGCGGCACCGTCCAGTCGAGCACCTGTGTCCCGGTCGGCACCTCGTGCGTCCGCAGCGGGATGTACTCGCCGACGATGTCGAGACTGGCGCGCACACCGTCGCCGGTGATGCTCCGGCACAGCGGGTACAGCCGCTCCACCAGTGCGTGCATCTGTTCGCCGGTCGTGGTCATCGGCGCCACCGCAGGGTGCCGTCGACGGCGTCGGCGTCGGACGCCGCGCGCAGCACGGCGAGGCGGGTGAAACGTCGCTCGAAGTCCTCCCGCGTCAGTCCGTGTTTCCGGTAGGCGTCGGCGAGTTCGAGCGCGCCCTGTTTCACCGTCCACTCGCAGTCGAAGCCGGGCAGCGCGGCGCGCAGTCGGGAGAAGTCCACCCGGTAGGACCGCGGATCGGCACCGGTCTCCCCGGTGATCACCACGCGCGAGCCGGGCACCGCCTCGGCGACCTGCTCGGCGATCTCGGCGACCGTGACGTTGTTGATCTCGCTGCCGATGTTGAACGCCCGGTCGTGCACCGCTTCCCGCGGCGCGGTCAGCACCGCCGTGAAGGCCCGTGCGATGTCGGCGGCGTGCACCAGCGGGCGCCAGGGGGTGCCGTCGGAGAGCACCAGGACCTCGCCGGACAGGAGCGCGTGGCCCACCAGGTTGTTCAGCACGATGTCGGCGCGCAGCCGGGGCGAGTAGCCGAAGGCGGTGGCGTTGCGCATGTACACCGGGCTGAAGTCGCCGTCGGCCAGCGCCCGCAGGTCGTCCTCCACCCGCACCTTGGACTCCGCGTACGGCGTCACCGGGCGCAGCGGGGCGTCCTCGGTCACCAGGCCGTCCCCGCCGGCGGCGCCGTAGACCGAGCAGGTCGACGCGTACACGAAGCGCCGCACTCCCGCGTCCCGGGCGAGGCGGGCCAGCCGCACGGAGGCGTGGTGGTTGATGTCGTAGGTGAGGTCCGGTGCGAGGGCTCCCAGCGGGTCGTTGGACAGGGCGGCCAGGTGGATCACGGCGTCCACACCGGCCACGTGGTCGGGCGTGACGTCGCGCAGGTCCACGTCGTGTCCGGGCGGGTCCGCGGGCATGGGGTATCCCCTGCTCGAAGAGCTTGGGGAAAGGCCGAGGACGCAGTCGGCGAACAGGCCCGAGTCGAGGCCGACGACTTCGTGCCCGGCGGCCGCGAGGACCGGGGCCATCACGGTGCCCAGGTAGCCCTGGTGTCCGGTGAGCAGCACGCGCAAGGTTCAGTCCCCCAGGTCGAGTGTGAGTTTGGTGGCGGCGAACGCCTCGGCGTAGCGCGCGTGGCATTCGATGCCGCGGATGCGCGCGAGGCCCAGGAAGGCCTCCCGGTCGTACCAGGGCCGGTGCCGTTGCGAGGGGTAGTGCTCCTGCAGCAGCCGCACCTTCTGTTCGGCGACCTCCGGCGACAGCGGCTGGTAGGCCGCGAGTCGGGTGAGATCGCCGTCCCATTTGACGATCTCGTAGCCGAGGACGAGGTGGTCGCGGAAGGCGGTCGTGATCAGCTTCGCCAGGCCGCGGTGATCCTGGTGCGCGTCGTCGGTACGCGGGGCAAGCACGACATCCGGCTCGCTCCGCTCGCGCAGCTCCTCGACCGCGGCCTTGGCCTCGTCCCAGTACGCGGGCAGCCGTCCGTCCGGCAGCTTGAGCACGGTCAGCCGCAGGTCGGCGCCCGGGCAGAAGGCGGTGAGCGCGGCCTCTTCCTCCTGCTCCCGTTCGCTGCCACCGCCGGAGAGCACCAGTGCGTCGATACGGATACCCGGCCGCGCGAGGCACATCGTCAGCAGCGTGCCACCGGCACCGATGGCGATGTCGTCGCAGTGCGCGCCCACCGCGACGATCCGGTCCAGGTGCCCGGCCCCGAGCCTCAGCACGCTCTCGCTCCGGCGCCGTCCCGGCCGACGCTCGCGCCGATCCCTGCGCCGTCGCGTTCCCACACGGCCCACGGGCGGTCGCCCCGGGCATAGGCGGCATCCAGCGCGGCCCGCTCCTTCACGGTGTCGGTGGGCTTCCAGAAGCCGCGGTGCTGGTGCGCCACCAACCGTCCGCGCTTGGCCAGTTGGGCGCAGCCGTCGGCCACCAGGTCGCCGTTCTCCGGTATGTGGTCGAAGATCTCCTGGCGGAGCACGAAGTAGCCGCCGTTCTCCCACAGCGGCAGTTCGCTCACCGCGGTGATGCCGCCCACCAGGCCGTCCTCGCCCAGGTCCACACAGTGGAACGAGGACTGCGGCGGCACCACCGTCATCGACGCACCGGCGTCACGCCGGGCGAACCGGTCGATCATCTCCGGCAGCGGGGCATCGGTGAGCACGTCGGCGTAGTTGGCGAGGAACATCTCGTCGCCGTCCAGGTGGTGCCGCACCCGGCGCAGCCGCTCCCCGATCGGTGACTCGATGCCGGTCTGCGCGAACGTGATCGTCCAGTCGGCGATGTCGGTGGACAGCAACTCGGTGCGCCCGCCCCGCAGTACGAAGTCGTTGGACGCCGTCTCCTCGTAGTTGAGGAAGAAGTCCTTGATGTGGTGGGCGCCGTAGCCGAGGCACAGGATGAAGTCGGTGTGCCCGAAGTAGGCGTAGTAGCGCATGACGTGCCAGATCAGCGGCCGGGGGCCGACCATCGCCATCGGTTTGGGCATGTCGTCGAAGGCTCCGTTGCGCATGCGCAGCCCGTAACCGCCGCAGAACAGTACGACCTTCATCGCGTGACCTCGACAATGCTCAGTTCGGGAATGGGAAAGACCAGGCGGCCGCCCCAGGCGTGGACGAAGGACAGTTGCTCGACCAGTTCGTCCCGCAGGTTCCACGGGAGGACGAGGACGTAGTCCGGTTTGTCGGCGGCTATCCGCTCGGGCGGCAGGACCGGGATCCGGGTGCCGGGGGTGAACCTGCCGTGCTTGTAGGGGTTGCGGTCGACCGTGTACGCGAGCAGGTCGGGCCGGATGCCGCAGTGGTTGAGGAGGGTGTTGCCCTTGCCCGGGGCGCCGTAGCCGACGACCGTCTCGCCGCGCTCGGCCGCCTCGACGAGGAACCGCAACAGGTCCCGGCGCACCTTGGCCACCCGGGCGGAGAACTCGGCGTAACCGGACAGTTCTTGCAGTCCGGCGGCCTTCTCGCGGGCCAGTACATCGGCCACGCTCCGGGAGGGCTCGCCCGCCGCCTCGGCCGGGCGGGCCCACAGCCGGATGGAGCCGCCGTGCGTGGGCAGCAACTCGACGTCCACCAGCGCGAGTCCGCCGCTCGCGAGCGCCCGGATCGCGGAGGCGACCGTGTAGTACTGGAAGTGCTCGTGGTAGATCGTGTCGTACTGGTTCCGCTCGATCAGGCTCAGCAGGTGCTGCACCTCGATGGAGACCCAGCCGTCGTCGGCGACCAGGGCGCGCAGCCCCTGGGTGAATCCGACGACGTCGGGGATGTGGGCGTACACGTTGTTGGCCACGACCAGGTCCGCGGGGCCGTGTTCGGTTCGGACGGCGGCGCCGGTGGCCGGGTCCAGGAACTCCGTGAGGGTGGGCACTCCCGACTCCCTCGCCGCGGCGCCGACGTTCACCGACGGTTCGATGCCGAGGCAGCGGATCCGACGGTCCACCAGGTGTTTGAGCAGGTAACCGTCGTTGCTCGCGACCTCGACCACGAAGGAGTCGGGGCCCAGTGCGAGGCGCTCCGCGGCGTCGGCGACGAATGTGCGTGCGTGCTCCACCCAGGAGGTCGAGTAGGAGGAGAAGTACGCGTACTGCGTGAACGTCTCCTCCGGCGTGATCAGCGGTGGGATCTGTGCGAGCCAGCAGTCCGTGCAGACCCGCAGGTGCAGCGGGTACGCGGGCTCCGGCTGGTCCAGTTGGTCCGCGGCGAGAAAGCTCTCGCACGGCGGGGTCGCCCCCAGATCGACGACGCTCGCCAGCGCCGCCGAGCCGCAGAGTCGGCATCCTGTCATCTGCTCCCCCCATCTCCGCTCGCGCGGGTGCCCCGTCGCGAGTCGGTGTTCGCGTTTCCTGTCGGCGGCGGGACGTCCCCGCCGCCGGACCGCCCCGCGATCGCGGTGCGGTACCCCTCCACCAGGCGCTCCAGGCCGACGGCCGGGCTGAACCCCTGCTCGTAACGGCGCCGGGCCGCCCGGCCCATCTCTTGGTTGTGCGCCCGATCGGTCGCGATCCGGCGTACGCAGGACGCGAGCGAGGCGGGGTCGCCCGGCCGGTGCAGCAGCCCGGTCACCCCGTCCTCGACGAGTTCGACGAAGGCGCCGTGACCGGCGGCGACGGCCGGGACCCCGGCCGCCATCGCCTCCGCGACCACCAGGCCGAACGTCTCCAGGACCATCGAGGGAGCGACCACGGCGACCGCCCGCGCGAGGGCCTGCCGACACTGCTCCGGGTCCCACAGGCCCACACACCGCACGTCGTCCCGGCCCGCCGCCCACGCGGTGACCTCGCGCTCCAGCGGCCCCGCACCGGCGAGCACGAGCGGCACACCCACACCGCCGCCCGCGGCGATCTCGTCCCACGCGGCCATGAGCAGCCGCACGCCCTTGGCCTCCGCGAGCCGGCCGAGAAAGAGCAGATGCTCGCCGTCGCCCGCCCGGCGGGCGCCCGGGTCGGGCACGAAGTTGTGCTTCACCGCGAGCCGTTCGGGCGGCATGCCGGAGCGCACCAGCAGGTCGCGCTGCGCCGCGGAGATGCAGAAGAACCGCTCCACGCCGGACCACCACCGCCGCCGGTTGACCGACAGGCTGACCGCCAGCGGCACCGTCGCCAGCCGGGAGCCGCGGTAGCAGCCGTGCCGGACAGCGGGGAGCGACGCCGTCGACCCGACGCACTCGGTGCACAGCCGGCCCTCGCGGTGCAGCGTGCCGGGCGGGCAGACCTGGGTGTAGTTGTGCAGCGTGGCGACTGCGGGCACGTCGGCGTCGGCGCAGGCGGCGAGGACCGCGGGCGACAGGAGCGGGAAGACGTTGTGGACGTGCACCACGTCGGGGCGTGAGGTCCGCAGCCGCGCGGCGAGCTCCGCGCGGACCGCCGGGTTCCACGGCACGAGCAGCGGCACCGCGGCCTTGCCGAGCAGGGACCGGGCGGCGATGTCGTCGCTGCGCCGCTCGAACAGGTCGACCTGGTGGCCGGCCGCGCGCAGCAGCGCCACCTCTTCGTCGACCACCCGGTTCTCCCCGCTCGGCTGCGCCGAGGAGTAGCGGTTGTGCACTACGAGGACGTGCATGCGCAAGGTCACCTCCGGGTCCATCGCGGGATACGTCGTCGAGCAACCGCGGCCGTCGACACGGGAGTTGCCGCGTCGGGCGCCGCGAGCAGCGAGGCGGCCAGGGCCAGATGCAGCAAATACGGCGAGGCGTCACCGAGCCCGGCCTCGGTGTACGACGAGATCGCGCAGTAGCTGATCAGGAAGATCGCGCAGGCCCTCGGCAGCGAGGGCGGCCGCAGCAGCGCGACGCCGCCCAGGACGGTGATCATCGCCGCTACGACGGTGACGCCGATCAGACCCTGCTCGTGGTAGACGGCCAGCCAACTGTTGTCGATCGGCAGCCCGTTGAACGATTTGTCGCTGAGACCCGTGCCGAACACCTTCTCCCCGGTGGTCCGGGGAGCCGCGAGGAGGGCGTCCCAGACCTTGGCCCGACCGGTGAGGTCGGTCAGGTCCTGCTGGCTCTGTCCGCGCAGGAACCACGCCCGCAGCGCGGAGCTGAACGCCGCCGCCGCCACCGTGGCGCACAGCACCGTCCAGGCGAAGAACCGGCGGGCGGCCGCGCTGGTCAGGACGAGCGAACCGATCGCCAGTGCCAGCCCGATGAGCAGGCCGAGCGTGGCCGTGCGGGTATGGGTCAGCGCGAGCAGGACGAGTGACGGCACGATGATCACCGCCGCCCCGGCCCCGGTGGTCCGGCGGCCGAGCACGAGCAGCACGGTGAGCCCGGTGATCACCGCGGCGTACTGTCCGATCTGCGGCGGGGTGAGCGGCCACAACGCGCCGACCAGGCGTCCGCCGTAGTACTCGGGCATGGCCGTGCCCGGTGAGACGGCCAGGCCCGCGGCCACCAGGACGAGCACCGCGAAGTACATCCGGATGTGGTGCCGGACGAAGGTCAGGCCGCCGTCCCACCAGCGGCTGAGCAGCCACAGCGTGCCGACGAAGAGAGCGAGCCGGGCGCAGCGGAACAGCGCGCCGTACCCGACCTCCAGGTTCGCGCTGGCGATCACGCTCGGCACCAGGAGCAGCGTGAGCAGGAAGACGAAGGCGCTGGGGCGGACGAGCAGCCGGAGATTGAGCGCGAGCGCCAGGGCGAACGCGGCGGCCAGGGCGCCCATCGTGGCCATCTGGATGAGCGAGCGGGGCAGCGGGACGACGGTCTTCGCTCCGGCGGAGCCGAGCGTGTTGAGGGCCAGCAACGCCCAGACGATCCCGACTGCTTTTGGTGTGCCGACAGGGCGTGTTGGGGCGTCGGGCTGTGCGCCCGCCGCGCCCGCCGTGCCCGGTCCGCCCGGCAGCGCACCGTGCGTCAGGTTCCCGGCCATGTCAACCACCGGCCCGCGGGTCGAAGGTGCTGTCCTCGTCCTGCCGGTAGGGCGTGTTCTGCCACTGCCCGGGGTCGACTTCGCGGCTGACGTCGCCCGCGACGAAGCTCCACGGCCCGCGGTAGGCGTTGTCGTGCCAGCGGTTGTGCTGGTGGTGGGTGATCGCCTCGGCCACCCGCTTGCCCTTGTACGGCGACCAGTTCGGATAGGTGCCGTAGTTGGCGAGGACCGCCATGCGGCTGCAGTCCGCCGCGCACTTGACGACGGACGGGTCCAGGACGAAGCGGTTGTCGTGGATGTCCACCCGCTGGGTCTTCCAGCGGCAGTCGGCGTGGAGCGGTGCGGTGGTGATCGCCGGTCGCGTGCAGCGGCCGGTGTCCTTCACCAGCAACGTGCAGTAGCCGGTGGAGGTGTTGGCGGGGCTGTTGCAGAACCGGTCGGCGTTCTCCCACAGGGTGATGCCGTTCCAGTTGTTCTCCAGCACGTTCCGGTAGATCTCGATCTTGTCCGTGCGGGCTGGGATCCGTGGTTCGCCGCCGGCTTCGGACACGTAGACGGTCGCGTACGGGAAGGTGTCGCCGCGCTCGGCGCTCTTACGGCCCTCGACCCAGTTGTTGTGCCGGATCGTGTTATTCCGGATGACCGCGTTGTAGCTGGTCTCGTACATCAGCGCGGCGCCGTCGTTGGCCTCCAGGACGTTGCTCTCGATGCGGAAGTCATTGTTGTTGTTGTCCGCCCACAACCCGGCTCCGCGGTTGTCGTGCACCCAATTGCCGCGGATGTCGGCGCCGTTGACGGCCCAGAACTTGATGCCCCCGGTGCAGCCGCAGCCGGGCTTTCGCCGCTCCCAGTCGTCGGTGTTGTTGCCGACGATCTCGTTCCCCTCGACCACCAGGCCACGGATCGAGTCGCCGGTCTTGTAGGCGTTCATTCCGTACTGCCCGTTGCCGCGCAGGCAGCTCGCGCGGACCTGCTGGCGGGCACCGGCCATCAGCCCCGCGCCGGAGTTGTGCTGGATCGTCGCGTGCTCGATCACCCAGCCGTCGGCCATGTCGTGGTTGACCACGCCCTCGTTGTTCGGCGCGACGAACCGCTGCACGGTCAGGTGGCGGAGGGTGACGTCGGGGGCGCTGCCGCCGAACGCGTACTGGTTGGTCCTGCGGCCGTCGAGCACCGCGCCGGGCGCGCCGAGGTAGTGGTTCCCCTTCTTCGGTACGACCTGGGCGTAGCGGTCCGGTTCGAGCCTGTGCGTGCCCGGCCGAAGCCAGAACGTGGTGTGCGGGGGGCTGTTGTCGGTCTTCGCGGCCAGGTCACCGACCACGGCGGGGTCGATGGTCACCGCGCCCGCCGGTGCCTGCGCCGGTCCGGCAGCGGGCTCGGCGCACACCCGGGCCACGGACGTGGACGGCCCGGCGGTCGGCTGCGGCCGCGCGCTCGGCGTGCTGTCGCAGCCGGTCGCCGCCGTCAGGACGAGTGCCAGCGGTGCCGTCGGCAGCGCCCAGCGCCGCCACTTGATCAGCACGCGTCCTCCCCGGCCGCGAACCTGAGTACGGTGGTGAACCCCCGCACGCCGTCGGTGAAACCGGTGCCGACCAGCGTGGTGGCGGGTTCCTTGCGCCCGAAGCCGGGGGAGTACCAGCCCAGCGGCGGGGCGCTCTCGCCGCGATGCGCCCGCCAGCGGAGCTGCTCGGGCAGGTCGAGCACCGCGGAGCGGGCCTCGCCGTCCCGGGCCCAGGTGAGCACGGCCCGGTTGCCGACCAGGTCGGCGGTGATCGCGGGGCCGAGGTGGAACGCCAGGTGTACGGCCCGCCGGTCGCCGCGGACCTCGTCGATCACCCGCAACTCCTGCCTCACGGCGGTCAGTTCCACCCGGCGGCGGTGCACGGAGGGCCGGTACCCGTCGTGCTCGGCGCACCAGCGGGCCGTCCCCCCGTGGGCGGTGCCGGAGGTGTCCGCGGCCAGGACGCGGCTGCGGGCCTGACGGGTCCACAGGAAAGGGCCGCCGGAGACGGACTGGTCGCCGCCGTCCAGTCGCAGGGTGTTGTGGCCGAGGGTCGACCGGAAGTACTGCCGCCACTCGGGCTGGCCGTGGTAGCAGAACGTCCCCGGGTCGGCGAGCACGTCGACCCCGTCGTGTCTGACCTCCACGGACAGCGCGTCCGCGTGGGCGTGCGCGGCGATGGACAGGAAGCCGTGCGGACCGCCGTCGCAGCGGCACCAGATCCCCGCCGGGCCGCGCAGGATGGTCATGCCCGCGTCGGCGAAGTGGCCCGGCCGACTTGCCGGGCGGGTCACGGCAGTCGCGGCTCCTTCTGTCGGGTACGGCCGGATGAGCGCGGCGAGCAGCGGGGTGCGCACATCGGTGCCGGTCACTTCCGGCCACCAGGCGAGTCGGCCGAACACGGCGTCCCCGGTCGCGAGGAGCGAGGCCCAGCGGTCGGTGCCCGCGCCGTCCACCACCAGACCGTGTCCGTCGTCCGCGTCCCCCTGGCGCGGCGGCCGTAATCGGTTGTCCACGACGGCCGCGAGCGCGTCGGACATCCGCAGCAGCACCAGCCGGATCGAGTCGGGGACCGGCACACCCGCGGCATCCGCCTCGGCCACCGCGGCCAGGCCGAGTTCGAGCACCAGGCCGTGGTACTCGGTGGCCAGCTCGCGGTTGAGGCCCGAGTCGAAGGTGTTGCCGCGCAGATGCCGCTCCAGCGACCGCAGGGCCTCGGTGCGCCAGCGCGCCGAGGAGGGGAACCAGCCGAACGCGCAGGCCGCGGCGAACTGCCCGGTGGCCTCGGCGATGACGTGGTTGTTCGCCGAAGAGCCCCGGCTGGGGAAGGCGGCCAGCCAGCGCTGGTGGTGCCAGATCTGGTTCACCGCCAGCGGGTTGCCCTCGAACAGCGCGACCGCCCCCGGCCAGCCGTCGAGCAGCCGGCGGATCCACACCCAGGACAGGAGCCGGATGCCCAGCTCGATTCCGCTGACCCAATGCACGCCGCGGAGCGGTGGGTTGGCCGTCCACCACGACCGCAGGTGTGCGGCCACGGTCTCGGCGTACCGCTCGTCGCCGGTGAGCGCGTAGGCGGTGGCGAGCACGGTGAGGTACTGGTGCCGGGACAGCTCCCAGATCTGCTTGATGTCCCCTACCGCTTCCTCGTCGCGGTAGGGCACGTCGAAGGCATAGCCGCCCGGGGCCCGGCGCCCGGTCTTCGGGTCGTACGACCAGTCCGGGTCGGCCAGGTCGTCGCGGACCACCCCGAAGTACTCGGCCCGCCCGGCCATCAGCCGGTCCGCCTCGGCGATGAGCCGTTTCGCGGCGTCCGGAGGTATCGCGGCGATCGCCTCGGCGGGCAGTACCGCGGTGAACCGGGCGACCGTCACGCTCGGGCACTTGGGCCGCGCCGACCGCCAGCGCCGCCTGCGCACCGCGTCGCCCACCCGGCCGCCGACCTCCCGCGGTCCCATCCGGGACAGCCGCCGCAGGTACCAGCCCGGACTCCCCGAGCTCACGGTCATCGCGCCCTCTCCAACGTCACCGGCGCGCCCCCGGCCAGACCGGTCCGCACGGCGAGGGTGGCCGCCGTGGTGGCGACCAGCGACTGAAGCGGCACCGGCATCGGCCCGCCGGTCCGTACGGCCTTGACGAACGCCGCCAGTTCGGCGGACTGACCCTTGTCCCGGGCCCTCGGCAGCCGCGAACTGACCCACCGATTACGGCGGCCGCCGAACACCGTGGCACGGGCGAAGTCGTCGAACCGCAGCACCTTGCCGTCCGCGATCAGGTCCAGCGTCTCCTTGGGAAAGCCGGATGCGCCGGTGGTGACGTAGCTGATGGTGGCGGTGGACCCGTCCGGGTAGCGCAGCACGACCTGGAGGTCCTCGTTGCCGGAGGGGGCGGCCGCGTACACCGAGACCGGATCGGCACCGAGCAGCCAGCTCGCCGTGTCGATGAAGTGTCCGCCCTCACCGGCGAACCGCGAGCCCTCGGTGCCCTGTTGGAGGTACCAGCTGCCGTGCTGCAGTTGGCCCGCGTTGACCAGATAGCGCAGGCTCGCCGGACCGGTCCGGGTGCCGAACCGGTTCCTGGCCTCCTGCAGCAGCGGCGCGAACCGGCGGTTGAAGCCCACTTGCAGCCGGTCGTTGCCGGACTCCTCCACCGCGGCGAGCACACGTGCCAGCTCGTCCTCGGTGAGGGCCAGTGGCTTCTCCACGAACACGGTCTTGCCCGCCAGGAGTGCCCTTCGGGTCAGTTCGGCGTGCGAGCTGTGCCGGGTGACCACGAACACCGCGTCGATGGACGGGTCGCCGAGCACGGCGTCGAGGTCGGTGGTCGCCTCGGCGAAGCCGAACTTCCGCTTCGCGTTGGCCGCGGACAGCGCCGTCGTGGTGACGACCGTCGACAACGCGACACCGTCGCGCTCCGCCAGGTGCGGCAGCAGCATCGACGTCGCGTAGTTCCCCGCGCCGACGAACGCGAGGCGCACCGGCGTCCCGGCAGCCCGGGCCGGGGTGGACACTCTGCCCCTGGGCTGCTTCACCGCGGGCACGGCCACCGCCGGGGCCGCCGCCTGCCCCGCGTGTTCGGGGTAGCGGAACAGCACCGCCACGGCCTTCAAGTCGCCGTCCTTCAGGCGCTGGTACGTCTCGACGGCGTCGTCGAAGTCCGCGATGTGGGAGATCAACGGCTCCACGTCGACGCTGCCGCGGGCCGTGAGATCGAGGAAGCACGCCAGGTTGCGGCGCTCGGTCCAGCGCACGTAGCCGATCGGGTAGTCCCGCCCCTCGAGCTCGTACTCCGGGTCGTAGCGCCCGGGGCCGTAACTGCGCGAGAACCGGACGTCGAGCTCTTTCTCGTAGTACGCGTTCCACGGCAGGTCCAGGCGGCACTTGCCGATGTCGACGACCCGGCCGCGGTCGCGGCAGAGCCGGGCGGCCAGTTCGACGGGCTCGTTGCTGCCGCCGCCCGCGGCCAGATACACCTGGTCCACACCGTGACCGCCGGTGAGTTCGGCGACGGCGGCTTCGACGGCCGTGGACTCGGGAGCGCCGCAGGTCGCGGCGCCCATGCGCTCCGCGAGCTCGCAGCGCACCGGATCGGGGTCGGCCCCGACGACGCGGATCCCCGAGGCGGAAAGGAGCTGCACGACCAACTGCCCGATCAGTCCGAGGCCGATGACCAACGCCACCTCGCCCAGCTGCGGCTCGCCTTGGCGGACCCCCTGCATGGCGATCGACCCGACGGTGCCGAAGGCGGCGTGCCGCGGCGCGAGGCCGTCCGGCACCGGGACGTAGAGGTTCTTCGGCACCCAGTTCAGCTCGGCGTGCAGCGCGTGCTCGTTGCCGGCGCAGGCCACGAGGTCGCCGACCTTCACGTCGTCGATCCCGGTGCCGACCTGCTCGACCACCCCGCACAGCGAATAGCCGAGCGGCGTGTAGGAGTCCAGCTTGCCCATCACCTTGCGGTAGGTGGCGGGCACCCCGTTGGTGGCCACGCTCTGCATGACCTTGGCCACCTGGTCCGGACGTGAGCGGGCCTTGCCCAGCATCGACATGCCGGCTTCGGACACCTTCATGAGCTCGGTCCCGGTGGATATCAGCGAGTAGGCGCTGCGGACGAGCACACCGCCCGGCTTGCACCCCGGCACCGGCACGTCGAGCACCGCCAACTCGCCGCTCTTGTAGTTCTGTACAACCTGTTTCACCCGAAGTCCCCTTGTTTCTCGGCGTGTTCCTAAGCCGTCACGTGAGCGTTCTCGCCGGACCCGGAGGTCGCGCCGCGGTACCAGTACTCGAGGGTCAGCACATGCCACAGATGCTTGGAGAAGTCCCGCTGCCCGGCGGCGTCCTCGGCGACCATGCGCGCCAGCGCGTCGCGGCGCAGGAGCCCGGAGTTCACGAGGACGCCGTCGTTGACCACCTCGCGCACCAGCGGTGCCAGATCCCGGCTCATCCAGGCGCGCAGCGGGGCGCTGAACAGGCCCTTGGGCCGGTACACGATCTCCCGGGGCAGGACCGAGGCGGCCGCCTCCTTGAGGACGGCCTTGCCCTGCCGTCCGACGATCTTGCGGTCGCCGGGCACCGCGAACGCCGCCTTGACCACCTCGACGTCCACGTACGGCACCCGTACCTCGGTCGACGCGGCCATGCTGGAGCGGTCCGTGTACGCGAGGTTCAGGCCCGGCAGGAACATCCGGGCGTCGCCCAGGCACATGCGGTTGACGAAGTCGTCGAGGTCGTTGTCCTCGTAGATGTCCGCATGCTCACTCAGCACGTCCTCGACCGTCCCGGCCAGGTCCGGGTCGACAAGGGCGAGCAGTTCGTTCTGGTCGTACATGGTGTAGCTGCGCCGGAACGCGGTCTCCTCCGGCAACTCGGCGAAGGACAGGAACCGCTTGGCGAAGCGCACCGACCGGTACCCCCTGCGGGCCGTGGCGACCGGCAACCGGTCCACGGCCGCGGACACCCCGCGCCGCAGGGGCCCCGGGACGCGCTGGTAGCGCAGCGCGAGCAGGTTTGCCAGGTGCTTGCGGTACCCGGCGAAGAGCTCGTCGGCGCCCATCCCCGAGAGCATCACCTTGACCCCGGCCTCCCGGGCCGCCGAGCAGATCAGGAACGTGTTGATCGCGGCGGGGTCGCCGATCGGCTCGTCCAGGTGGTACGTCATCCGCGGCAGCAGGTCGAGCACGTTCGGGGCGATCTCGATCTCGTGCAGGTCGACGCCGAACCGCTCGGCCACCTGCCGGGCGTAGCGCAGATCGTCCGGCATCGCCTCGAACTTGGCGTCCTCGGGGCGAAATCCGATCGTGTACGCGGAGATCCCGGGTTGGTGGCGGGCCGCGAGGGCGGTCAGGTAGCTGGAGTCGAGGCCGCCGGAGAGGAAGGTCGCCACGGGTACGTCGGAGAGCAGGTGTCGCCGGGTCGACTCCTCGACGATGGCGGCCAGGTCCGGCCGCTCGCCGCTGCGGGCCCGCTCCCGGCCCTCGGCGGCGACGTCCTTCAGGTGCCAGTAACGGCCGCGCTCCACCCGGCCGTCGGGCCGGAACCTGAGCCAGCTCCCCGGCGGCAGCTTCTCCGCCTCACGGAACGCGCAGCGCGAGTCCGGCACCCAGTAGTAGAGGAGCGAAGCCACCAGCGCCGCCTCGTCCACCCGCAGCGACTCGCCGGTGGCGGCGGCGAGCGCCTTGAGCTCGGAGGCGAACACCAGGCCCCCGCCGCGCCGGAGCAGGAACAGCGGCTTGATGCCCAACTGGTCCCGGGCGAGCACCAGTTCACCGGTTCGCTCGTCGAAGACCGCGAACGCGAACATGCCGCGCAGCCGGGTCAGGCAGTCGGTGCCCCAGCGCCGCCAGGCCTCCAGCAGCACCTCGGTGTCGGAGGTACCGCGAAAGCGCACCCCCGCGGCTGCCAGCTCGGCACGCAGCTCCGGCGCGTTGTACAGCTCGCCGTTGTACGTCAGGGCGAGGCCGCCCGAGACCATGGGCTGGGCGCCGGTCCCGGACAGGTCGACGACAGCCAACCGGCGGTGGCCGAGGTGCACTTCGCCGTCACCGGCGGGGTGGCTGTAGTGGCCCGCCCCGTCGGGGCCGCGGTGGGCGAGGGTCTCGGTGAGCCGGTCGGTCACGATCTTTCCGTCCGGCCATCGGTACGTGCCTGCGATGCCACACATCTCTACCGCGCCTCCTGGTCGCTGTCCGGGACCCGTGCGGCCGGAACCGGCGACCGCTCCGTTCGCAGCAGGCCCCTGCCGTTGTGGCGGGCCGGCCGCGGGGCAGGGCCGCGCAGCGCGGTGTGCGGCCCGTCCCACAGGGTGCCGTCGGTGCGATCACGCGGATCGGGGTCGATCAGCACCACACCGAGCACCGGGATGTCCAGGTCCGCGAGTTGCCGCGCCACGGTGTGCAGCCATGCGGCGCTGCCGTGCCCGGCACGCACGACGAGCACGGCCTGGCCACCGAGGAACCGGAGGTCGGTCCACGCCGTGCCGGGCCCGACCGAGCCGACGCCGAGCCGGCGCACCTCGTGCGGCACGGTCGCGGCGCCCTCGCCGCTGACCACGTCCGGCGCTCCCGGCTGCGGTCGGCGGCCCGCGAGCTGCGGGCCGGGCAGACCGTCGACGACGACCACCGGCCCCTGGGCCGCCAGTTCTTCGGCGACGTCCAGGGCGATCGTGCTCGCGCTGTGCGCACAGCCCAGTTCCAGCAGCGACACCGGCTCCGAGGAGCCGCGCACGGTGCGGGCCAGGGTCGTGGTGAGCCTTGCCCGTGCCGCCCGCGTCCGTGGGAGCTGCCACACCGGACGGCGTGGTACGTGGCGCAGCTCCGCGATGACCGAGGCGCCCAGGTTCGCCGCGACATCCCGGCGCAGCACGGGACGGTCCGCCACCACCGAGCCGACCGCGGCCACCGCGAGTCCGAGGACCAGCCCGAGGACGAGCCCGATCCCGGCGTTGGTGACAGCGGCCTTGGGCAGGGAGTGGCGCACCGCGCGCGGGGCGTCCACGACCTGCGTACCGGCGACGAGCCGGGGCGTACCGACGCGCGCCTCCTCGGCGCGCTGGCCGAAATCGGCGATCCGCGTGGTGAGTTCGGCCCGGCGGGCGAAGAGCGTCTCCGTTCTCGCCGACTCCTTCGGGCCGCTCCCCGCAGGTCCGTCGCCGATCTCCCCGTTGACCTGGACGAGTTCCTCGCGCATGCGGTCACGCTGGTCGAGCAGGGCCTTGGCCTCGGCCTTCGCCCTCTCCCGCATCCGCCTCACATGGTCCGCGACGAACGCGTCGGCCAGCGCCCCGGCCCGAGCCGCCGCCTCCTGGTCGCTGTCGGCCGTCACATCGATCCGCAGCAGGTTGTTGGTCACGCCGGTGCCCCGGTAGTCCGCCATGAAGTCCTCCGGGTTCTCCCGGGACTTCAGGGACCGCAGGGCCTCGCTCGCGATCCGTGTGGTCCGCAGCAGCTCGACATCGGTACGGATCAGCGTTCCGGTGTCGTTCGGCTGGTCCTCCTGATGCGCGACCAGCACCTTGGTCACCGCGGACGGCGACGGCGGCCGCAGAACGGCAACCGCCACGCCCGCCAGCAGGCCGAGCAGCGCCACCAGGCACCACAGACGGCGGCGTCTGCGCACCGCCACCACCAGCGCCTGAAGGTCGATCAGTGGAGCCGCGGCCGACGACTGGGATGTCGTGCTCGTCGTCACCCGGAACCTCCTGTTACCCGGCCGCGCACCGCGAGCACCCGGTCGGCGTTCTCCGGAGCCCGCTCCGGACGGGCCAGGACCGTGCCGGCGACGACTACGCCGACGACCTCGTGCCTGCCGTCCGCACACGCCTCGGCGATACCGGCGAGTTCCCCGGCGGTCCACAGGCCCGCGCTGAGCACGACCAGGACACCGGACTCGGCGTCGCGGTCCGGCACCATCGGCCGGGACACCGACACCTCCACCACCCGCAACATGGGATATCCGCTGCTCGAAGAGCTCAGGGAGGGAACGCTCCCGGCCTCTTCGACGAGCCGCCCGGCGGCCCGGCGGGCGATCTCGTCGCCGTTCGGCACGACGACAAGCAGCCGCCGAGGTGCGCCCAGCTCCTCCCGGAGGCGAGCGCACACCCGCCGGTAGCGGATCCGCCTGCTGGCCTCGTCGCCCGAACTCCGCGGGGTCGGCAGGTCCCACCGGGTGTCGACGCCCAACAGCCGGCGGATCCGGACCCGCGGGCCACCCCCTTCGGGCCGGTTCGCGGACCGTTCACCGGGCACGTCGACAGTGCCGAGGAGTGCCGAGCCCAGGGCCGCTGCCATCTCCGGTTCGGTGCGCGGGCGACGGTTGACCCGGGCGGCGGCGAGATGGCCGACGACCGCGAGCACGAAGAACAACAGCGCCCCGGCGACGACGAGTTGCACCCTCGTCGGCGGCGCCTCGCCCGTCGGCCTGGCCGCAGGGCCCATGACGACCAGGCCCGCCCTGCCGGTCGCCCCCTCGGCCTCATCCAGCTTCTTTACGGCCTCCTGCAGTGTGGTGCGCAGCTTTTCGAGCTCGGTGCGGGCCTGCACGCTCTCCACGCTCCGCCCCGGATCGGTCGCATTGGCCAGGTCGGTGATGCGGCGGTTGGTCTCCGCCACCCGCTTCCGCAGCGCCTCGGGCGCCGTGGCCGCGTCGGAGCCTGCTCCTTCGCCCGCGAGCCGCGCGGCGAAGGTGACGAATTCCCGCGCCACCCGGTCGGAGAGCCGCTGCGCGCGCTCCGGGCTGCCGGCCGTACCCGAGATCTTGATGATGTTCCCGTCGGCGGCCTTGGCGCCCACCCGATCCCGCAACTCTTCGCCGCTGACGCCCTTCCCGAGCGTGGCAGCCGCCCGGTCGAGCACCGACGAACTGGTCGCGATCTCCGTCTGGGTCAGCAGCTCGCGCTCTTCCCACTGCCCCGGCAGCAGTACCGACACCGAGGCCGTGTAACGCGGCGGGAACAGCACCGAGATGCCGTACCCGACGAGCGCGCCCACTACGGCGACGACGGCGAGCAGCCGCAGGCGCCCACGGAGAATCCGCCCGATGGTGACCAGGCGTATCGTGTCCTCGCTCAACCGCGCGGCCTCCACCCTGTGCGAACCCGGCCGCCCGGCGGCACCGGGGTCCGGTCACGGCAGGCCGCGGCGTAGGCGGCGAGCAGCGAGGCCTGCGAGTTCCGCCAGGAAAGCTGCCCGCTGATCCGCTCCTGGCCGATCTTGCCCATCCGGGCGCGCTGCTCCGGATCGTCCATGAGCTGTGCGATGAGCCCGGCGAACTCGGCCTCGTCGTTGGCGGGCGCGTAGACGGCGGCGTCACCGGCGGAGACTCGCGCCTCCCGAAGGTCGAAGGAGACGATCGGCCGGCCCATCGCCATGTACTCAAGGACCTTGTTCATGGTCGACACGTCGTTGAGCGGATTGCGCGGGTCGGGGGAGAGGCACACGTCCGCGGTGGACAGGTAGCGCACCAGGTCGGCGTCCGGAACGCGCCCGGTGAACTGCACCTGCTCGGACAGGCCGAGCCGCCGGGACAGCTCCACCATCGCGTCGAAGGCGTCGCCCGCGCCGACGAACACCGCATGCCAGTCCGTCCGCCCGAGCTCGTCGCGCAGCCTGGCAAGGGCCCGCAAGGCGTAGTCGACGCCGTCCTGAGGGCCCATGACGCCCAGGTAGCACAGCAGATGAGGCTTGCCGCGCTTCAACTCCGGCTCGGGCGGCACCGGTTGGAACCGGTCGACCGCGGGTGCGCTGCGCACCACGAAAACGTCCTGAGGCCGCCGGCCGCCGCGGCGCACCGCGACGTCCCGGTAACTCTCGTTCGTGGCGAGCACGATGTCCGCGGCCCGGTAGGTCAGCCGTTCCAGCGCGCACACGGCGCGGTAGAGCAGGTCCTCGCCGCGGCCGAACCGGGACAGGTACAGCTCGGGTACCAGGTCGTGCTGGTCGAAGACGAACCGCGCGCCGCGCCGCTTCAGCCA
Organism: Streptomyces sp. NA04227; assembly: GCF_013364195.1. Taxonomy (NCBI): domain Bacteria; kingdom Bacillati; phylum Actinomycetota; class Actinomycetes; order Kitasatosporales; family Streptomycetaceae; genus Streptomyces; species Streptomyces sp. NA04227. The sequence continues at coordinate 6,655,475 of NZ_CP054918.1, forward strand.
CAGTGCCGGCAGGAACAGCAGGTCGGGCGGGTTGCAGGCGTGGACCACGTCGACCGGTCCGACCTTGCGGGCCAGCCGGGCCGTGTGCCACAACGCCGTTCCGTACTCCCGCAGATAGCCGGCCGGTCCGCCGGTGGCCGCGCGCAACGGGTAGCGGTGGATCCGCACCCCGTCGATCACCGTCTCCGGCTCCGTGTCCCGCTTCTCGCCCCGGGGACAGATGACGTCCACCGTCCAGCCCGCGTCGCGCAGCGTCGTGCACTCCTGCCACACCCGCCGGTCGAAGGGCACCGACAGGTTCTCCACCAGGATCAGCGCGCGCCGGTCCGGCCGGTCGCCGCTGATTGCGTCACCAAGCAAGGCCCACGTACCCCGGTTCGGCCCGGCGCGCGTCGGCGTCGGGAAGGTGGATGAGGTCGACGATCACCGGGCCGTCGCCATGCGGCAGCGCCGACAGCACGGCTGGGTCCCTGGTCCCGACCAGGCACACCTCGGCGTGCTGGAGCACCTCGTCGACGGAGTCCGCGAGCAGTTCGGCGAGGTGCGGCAGCCGGGTCTCGATGTACTCGCGGTTCGCGCCGATCAGCCGGGAGAGGCTCACGTTCGCGTCGTGGATCCGCAGGTCGTAGCCCTTGCCGAAGAGTGTCTCCGCCAGCGCGACGAGCGGACTCTCGCGAAGGTCGTCGGTGCCGGGCTTGAACGACAGCCCGAACAGGCTCACCCGGCGCTTGCCGGTGCGCTCGACCAGCTCCACCGCGCGTTGCAGATGTGCGGAGTTGGAGGGCAGCACGTGGGCGAGGATGGGCACCGAGACGTCGGCCCGCTGCGCCGCGTGGACCAGGCTGCGCAGGTCCTTGGGCAGGCAGGAGCCACCGAAGGCGAAGCCGGGCCGCAGGTAGGCGGGGCTGATGTTCAGCTTGCGGTCGGCCAGGAACACGTCCATGACCTGGTGCGAGTCCACCCCGAGCGCCCGGTACACCGCACCCAGCTCGTTCGCGAAGCCGATCTTGAGGCCGTGGAACGCGTTGTCCGCGTACTTGATCGCCTCGGCCGTCGGCACCGGCACCCGGAACACCTCGCCGGGCAGGCCGTCGTACAGTGCCGCCACCGCGTCGCCGCTCGCCGCATCGAGCTCGCCGATGACGGTCTTGGGCGGGTCGAAGAAGTCCCGCACACTGGTGCCCTCGCGCAGGAACTCCGGGTTGACCGCGACGCCCAGGTCCACCCCGGCCGTGCCGCCGACGTACTTCTCCAGGATCGGTACCAGCAGGTTCAGGCAGGTGCCCGGGAGCATGGTGCTGCGGAACACGACGGTCTGCCGCCCGCCCCGCTCGGCCAGCGCCGCGCCTATCTGCTCGGTGACCCGCTCCAGATACGTGGTGCACAGGCTGCCGTTGGGCTCCGACGGCGTGCCCACGCAGACCAGTGATATCTCGCTGTCCTTGATCGCCTCGCGGACGTCGGCGGTGGCGCGTAACGCTCCGGTCCGCACCACCTCGGCGATGAGCTCGCCGATCCGTTCCTCGACCACCGGGGCTTTGCCGTCGTTGACCAGGTCGACCTTGACCTGGTTCACGTCCACCCCGATGACCTCGTGCCCCATGCTGGCCAGGCACGCGGCCGATACACAGCCCACGTAGCCGAGCCCGAAAACGCTGACCTTCATGCCCCGTTCCCCTCCCCAGGCAGGCCCTTGTGGCCTGCGATCCGCGCGCCTTCCGGCCGGTTGAGCCGCAGCCCCCCGCGCATCAGTAGGCCCCCTTGCCGTGGAGCACCGCCCGCAGCGTCTTCCACAAGATCACCGCGTCCAGGGCGAGCGACCAGTCCTCCACGTACCGCAGGTCGAGCCGGACCGCCTCCTCCCACGGCAGGTCGCTGCGCCCGCTGATCTGCCACAGGCCCGTGAGCCCCGGCTTGACCAGCAGCCGCCGCCGGATGTCCGGGCCGTACGCGGCGGACTCCTCCGGCAGCGGAGGCCGCGGGCCGACGAGCGACATCGATCCGGTGAGTACGTTGAAGAGCTGCGGGAGTTCGTCGATCGAGTACCGGCGCAGCACCGCGCCCACCCGGGTCACCCGCGGATCCCGGCGGAGCTTGAACAGCAGGCCTGCGCCCTCGTTGCGGTCGGCCAGTGCGGCACGTGCCCGGTCGGCCCCGGCGACCATGGTGCGGAACTTGAGAATGGTGAACTCGCGGCAGTCCTTGCCCACTCTGCGCTGGCGGTAGAACGCCCCGCCCCGGCTGTCCACCAGCACGAGCAGCCCGACGAGCACCATCAGCGGCGCGAACAGCATCAGCAGGATCGCCGCGCCCATCCGGTCGACGACCGCTTTGATCACCCGGCGCGCCCCGGTGAAGGCCGGCATGCTGACCCGCAGCAGCGGGATCCCGAGCACCGCGTCGACGTGCAGCCGCGGGCCGGCCACCTCCATCAGTACGGGGGCCACGACCATCTCGGCATCGCTGCCTTCGAGGTTCCAGGCCAGCCGCTGCAACCGCTCCGGCGACCAGTGCGGGTCCGGTGTGACCGCGACGACACGGTAGCCGTCGCGATGGACATGGCCCGCGACGTCCGTCAGCCGGCCGACGACCGGCACTCCGTCCAGTTGGTCACCGTCGAGTCCGTGACCGTCCGTCGTGCACACCGCGTCCACCCGCCAGCCGAGATGCGGGAACTTGCGGGTCCGAGTGATCAGATCGCACACGGTGGCCGGGCTCCCGGCAGCGAGCACCGGTCTCAGACACCGTCCTTCGTTGCGCTGTTTGTGCAGCCCGAGGCGGAGCAGATACCGCGCGGTCATGGTGACGAGCGCGATCGCGGGGATCGCGACGAATATCCAGAGCTTGATGTTGCGCGAGGTGAGGGCGATCCCGCCGAGCGCCAGGACGACGGTCGCCGTGAACAGCGCGCGTCCGAGCCGACGGAACTCCTCGGCGCCCTGGCCGAGTACGGCCGGAGCCCACGACCGGCCCACCGCGAGCGCTCCCAGCACGAGCAGTTCGGTACCGAAGGCGAGAATGCCCCACTTCTCGTGCCAGTTGGCCGCGTCCCGCGCCCCGAAGAAGTTGCCGATCGCCGCCACCACCAAGGCGGTGGCCAAGGTGTCGCTGGCGATCACGGCACGGCGGTACCGCTGCTCCCAGTCGTTCACCGGCCGGTTGATTGCCCCCTTCGCCGGACGCCCGCGCGTCGACGGAAAGGGGCCCACTAATTCCCCCTGGCGTACAGACCCCCCGGTCCCCAGTGGTTCGACGTGCTCGCCCAGCACTGTTCCTCCCCCCAGGAGGCGGTCCCCGCCGCCCCCTGCACGCCCTCTCCCCTCGGGAGGCCCATCGCCCCCCGCGCCGCGCTGTTCTCCTACGGGAGGCCCCACCTCCCGGTACACGACATCCCGGCTACTTCGGCGCAACTTGAACAACCCGCCCAGGCCACAGCGGACCTGTATGTCCCGCCGGAGTTCCTGGGATGCACGGGAACCCGTCGAACCTCGGGTGCTCCCCACACCCGAAGCCCCTCTCGGGCTCCCCGAATTGATCACCCCGACGTCTGGCGCCGGGGACGCGACTGCAGGCCTTCCGTAATGCCGTACTTAAAGATCATTTATCACTGGCCTCGTGGCCGAGCGGTTGAAGCAGGGTCAATCTAGACCAACGGGGCCGGTGTGTGGAGGGGATGTGTGTAAATTGTGCCCGAGCTTTGAGATGGGGCCCAACTGGCGCTGCTTACAGGTGACTTGATGTCGTTGCGTGCTTCAGAGGTGCACGACTTTGAGCGGGTGGGTGTTCGGGTGTGGCGTGCTCGAGGAGAGGGGGCAACCGTCAAGGGTGAGTGCGGTGCGGAGGAGCGGAGTCGTCACCGGCGGCGAGGCGGCGGCGCCACAACCCCGCGCCCGTCCTGTGCGACGCCGACGCCGACGCCGACGCCGACGCCGACGCCGACGTCGAGGTCGCCGCCGACGGGGTCTTCGAGGGCGATCGCGCGGGCCGCCGCGGACGACTTCAAGGTCCTTCAGCTGGAGCTGGGCGGTGGGTACGCCCGGTGGGGGCGTCCTGGTGAATCGGCAACTCGTCCCGAAGGGTTCCGCCTGACTGGCCGTTACCACTTCCGGACATTTACGGCTGAACTCCCGGTCGCAGCAGTGCCTCTTACGGGCCGTAAGACGCACTCCAGACAAATCGGCACCGGGGTGAGCGACCGGTGCCGGAGAGGGAACCATGAACGTCAAGTTGGCCCTGGCCCGCCGCTGTGCCGCCGCCTCGCTTGCGGTTGTCGCGCTCGGCTCCGTTGTCACCGCCTATGGCTCGTCGGACGGGTCGTCCCCGGTGGACGGCGCGCACTCCGACACGGTCAAGTCCGTTGCCGCCAAGTCCGCCTCGCAGCAGGGTGGTTCGGGAGGAGCCGTGGCCCGGGACCTCGTCCCGGCCGGTGCGGAGGTCTCCCGGGACGGCGTATCGAGCAAGGCCGCCAACGCCTCCTCGTCCGTTGCCGGGAGCCGTCGCTGCCACACCGGTGAACTCCGCTACGAATGGGACTCGGCGCACGGCGGCCGCCCGGACATGGACGCCACCTACCAGCAGATCGCCCTCATCCGCCTGACGAACAGCGGCGGGCACACCTGCAC